>NZ_JBWJYL010000023.1:0-1046 GCF_056430985.1 Methylobacterium sp. Gmos3 | reverse complement strand
TAGAGCGGAGCTCGTCCGATCGGAAGCTGTGCTGGGCGGCTAGGGGTTGATGGGGCAAGGAGGAGCCCATGCCGACAACCTTATCCGTCGATCTTCGCCAGCGCGTGGCATCCGCTGTCTCAGCCGGGGCGACCTGCCGGCAGGCCGCCGAGCGCTTCGGGGTGAGCCGGGCCAGCGCCAGCCGCTGGTCGCAGCAGAAGCGGCGCGTGGGCCACGTCGCGCCCAAGCCGCTGGGCGGCGACCAGCGCTCCCGCCACATCGAGGCTCATGCCGACCTCATCCGGCAGACCTATGAGGCTCGCCCGCAGATCCTCCTGCGCGAGCTGCGCGAGGCTCTGCAGGCGCACGGGGTCGCGGTCACCACCAGCTCTCTGTCGCGCTTCTTCGCCCGGCACCGGATCACGCGCAAAAAAGGGCGCTGCACGCAGCTGAGCAGGAGCGAGACGACGTAAGAGCGGCGCGTGAGGCGTGGTTCGAGGCCCAGCCCGAGCTCGATCCGGAGCGCCTCGTGTTCCTGGACGAGACGGCAGCGACCACCAGCATGGTCCGCCGCTACGGCTGGGCACCACGCGGCGCACGCTGCCGGATTGCGGCGCCGGCCGGGCATTGGAAAACCACCACGGTCATCGCCGGGCTGAGGACGAGCGGGCCCGAGGCGGTTGCGCTGCTGGACGGGCCTGTGACGGGCGAGCGTTTCCGCGCCTACGTGGCAGAGACACTGGTCCCGACCTTAAGGCCGGGCGACACCCTCATCCTGGACAACCTCGGCGCTCACAAGGTGGCGGGCGTGCGCGAGGCGATCGAGGCAGCCGGGGCCCGGCTCCTGTACCTCCCACCGTACTCGCCTGAGTTCAACCCGATTGAACTTGCCTTCGCGAAGCTCAAAGCGCTCCTGCGCAGCGCGGCGGCCCGCACGGTCAGCGATCTCTGGGAGACGATCCACAAAGCCTTCACGCGCTTCTCGCCCGAGGAGTGCCGCAACTACTTCACCGCGGCCGGCTACGAGGATGATGCTTATGCTTCAAGCTGATCGGGACCCGCTCTAG
>NZ_JBWJYL010000022.1:0-1069 GCF_056430985.1 Methylobacterium sp. Gmos3 | reverse complement strand
GGTTAGAAAGCCCGAGGCCGTCGCGTGGCTGCCCAGGGCCGTCGCATAGGTGCCGGAGGCGGTGGCAGCTTGGCCAAGTGCGGACGCGTAAGTCGCCGAGGCTACTGCGCCATTGCCGAGGGCTGTCGCATAGCCGTCGGTGGCGCTTGCGTAGCTGCCAAGGGCCGTCGCATAGCCGCCGGCGGCGCTTGCGTAACTGCCAAGGGCCGCCGCGTTGTTGCCAGCGGCGGCTGCCCCGTTGCCGAGGGCCGTCGCATAGGCGCCGAAAGCGTTCGACGTCCAGCCCAGAGCCACGCCGTTTTGCGAAGCGTAGGACGCGTAGCCCACCGCGAGCGCTACGTTCCCCTGCGCGTTCGCCGACGTCCCGATCGCAATCGCCGACCAACTGCCGCCGCCCACGGCCGTGGCCCCGTTGCCGATCGCCACATCGCCGGCTGCGCCGCCCGAGTTGGCGTTTAGGCCCAGAGCAATCGATTGGTTCGTCAAAGCCAGGGCGCCGCCGAGAGCGATACTGTCCTGACCCTTCGCCCTCGCGCCCACGCCGCCGCTGCTCGAGCCAAGCGCCGTCGCGCCAGCGGCCGAGGCGGTCGCCCCATTGCCCAACGCGGATCCGTAGCTCCCCGATGCAATCGCCCAGTTGCCGACCGCGACGGCGCTTGAGCCGCCGGCATTGGCCGCGCGCCCAATGGCCACCGCCTGAAACACCCCGTAGGCAGCGGAGCCGAAGACGTAGGCATCGTTGCCGTTGGCAGTGGCGCCGATACCGATGGCAGCGGCCGATGCGCCGTTGGCACTGGCCCTGGCCCCGATGGCGAGGGCGGAGTACCCAAGGGCACCCGTCGCCGTCGAGGAGGCGCCAATCGCGATATCCTGCAGATTGACGGCCTTCGCGGCGTAACCCAACGCCGTCGCTTGCTTGTTACCCGCCACCGACGCGCCGCCAACGGCAACGCTGTCCTGACCCTGCGCCTGCGCGCCGGTTCCAAACCCTGTCGAGCCCAGCGCCAGAGAGCCGCTCCCCGAAGCCGTCGCACCCCAGCCCAGAGCCGCGGCGCCCGTGTTGGACGCG
>NZ_JBWJYL010000021.1:0-1269 GCF_056430985.1 Methylobacterium sp. Gmos3 | reverse complement strand
GAAGCGCCGCAACATGGTCGCGGTGATCGGCGACGGCTCGATGTCGGCGGGCATGGCCTACGAGGCCATGAACAATGCCGGCGCCCTGCACTCGCGCCTGATCGTCATCCTCAACGACAACGACATGTCCATCGCGCCCCCAGTCGGCGCCATGTCGGCCTATCTCGCGCGGCTGGCCTCGGGTGACACCTACCGGACGCTGCGCGATGCCGCCAAGCAGCTCGGCAAGCTGCTGCCGAAGGCGATCTACCAGCGCGCGGCGGCGGCGGAGGAATACGCCCGCTCCCTCGTGGTCGGCGGCGGCACGATGTTCGAGGAGATGGGCTTCCACTATGTCGGCCCGGTCGACGGGCACAACCTCGACCACCTGCTGCCGGTGCTGAAGAACGTCCGCGACACCGAGACCGGCCCGATCCTGCTGCACGTCGTCACCCGCAAGGGCAAGGGCTACGCCCCGGCCGAGGCGTCCGCCGACCGCTACCACGGGGTGGTGAAGTTCGACGTGGTGTCGGGCGTGCAGGCCAAGGCCAAGCCGAACGCGCCGGCCTACACGCGGGTGTTCGGCGAGAGCCTGATCAAGGCGGCGGACGCCGACCCGAAGGTGGTGGCGATCACCGCCGCGATGCCCGGCGGCACCGGCATCGACCTGTTCGGCAAGGCCCACCCGGACAAGACCTTCGACGTGGGCATCGCCGAGCAGCACGCCGTGACCTTCGCGGGCGGTCTGGCGACGGAGGGCTACCGGCCGTTCGTGGCGATCTACTCGACCTTCCTGCAGCGGGCCTACGATCAGGTGGTGCACGACATCGCCCTGCAGAACCTGCCCGTGCGCTTCTGCATGGACCGGGCGGGGCTGGTGGGTGCGGACGGCGCGACCCATGCGGGTGCGTTCGACCTCGCTTATCTCTGCTGCCTGCCGAACATGACGGTGATGGCGGCGGCCGACGAGGCCGAGCTGGTGCACATGGTGGCCACCGCCCACGCCCATGACAGCGGCCCCATCGCCCTGCGCTACCCGCGCGGCGAGGGCGTCGGCATCGAATTGCCGGAGCGGGGCGAAGTGCTGCCCATCGGCAAGGGCCGCGTGGTGCGCGAGGACGCGAATGCGCGGGTGGCGATCCTGTCGCTCGGCACGCGTCTGGCCGAGGCGCTGAAGGCGGCGGATGCGCTGGCCGAGCAGGGCGTGGCGGTGACGGTGGCGGATGCGCGCTTCGCCAAGCCGCTGGACGAGGCGCTGATCCTCGATCTCGCGTCGCGGCACGAGGTGCT
>NZ_JBWJYL010000020.1:0-1279 GCF_056430985.1 Methylobacterium sp. Gmos3 | reverse complement strand
TGGTCCGCCCCCACTGAAGTGGTCCGCCCTTTGGTATGGCTTTTGAGCCTGGAGGACGGACGACATGGCCAAGCATCCGAAGCCCGAGGAGATCGTCGCCAAGCTACGGCAGGCGGATGTGCTGATCTCACAGGGCCAGAGCGTCTCCGACGCGATCCGCGCCCTGGGCGTGAGTTCAGTGACGTACTACCGGTGGCGGCGTGAGTTCGGCGGCCTGAAGAGCGATCAGGTGCGCCGGATGAAGGATCTGGAGACTGAGAACCAGCGGCTGCGCAAGGCGATCGCCGACCTCACGCTCGACAAGCTGATCCTGCAGGAAGCGTCCCGGGGAAACTTCTGAGCCCCGCGCGCCGACGCGCCTGTGTCGAGCACATCATCGACGTCCTGCACGTCTCCGAGCGCCGCGCTTGTCGGGCGCTCGGACAACATCGCTCGACACAGCGCAAGGTCCCGCGGGGCCGTGATGACGAGGAAGCACTGACGGCCGACCTCGTGGCGTTGGCCGAACGGTATGGACGCTATGGCTACCGCAAGATCAGCGCGCTGCTGAAGGCGGCCGGGTGGCTCGTCAACGACAAGCGCGTCGAGCGGATCTGGCGGCGTGAGGGCCTGAAGGTCCCGGTCAAACAGCCCAAGCGGGGGCGGATCTGGGACAACGACGGTTCCTGCCTCCGTCTTCGCCCGGAGTGCCGTAACCACGTCTGGTCGTATGACTTCGTCGAGGCCCGCACGCATGACGGACGCAAGTTCCGGATGCTCAACGTCGTCGATGAGTTCACGCACGAATGCCTGGCCATCCGCGTCGCCCGCAGGCTGAAGGCGATCGACGTGATCGATGTGCTCTCCGACCTGTTCGTCCTGCGTGCTGTGCCGGGGCATATTCGTTCGGACAATGGCCCGGAGTTCATCGCCAAGTCCGTGCAGGCTTGGATCACCGGGGTTGGTGCCAAGACCGCCTACATCAGCCCCGGTTCACCGTGGGAGAACGGCTATGTCGAGAGCTTCAACGCTCGCCTGCGAGACGAACTCCTGAATGGCGAGATCTTCTACACCCTGAAGGAGGCACAGATCGTGATCGAGAGCTGGAGACGACACTACAACGCCGTTCGCCCCCACGCGTCGCTCGGATACCGTCCGCCAGCACCGGAGGTGTTCGTGCCAGCCTTCACCGCTTGGCCGGCTGCGCTCGCCCGACCAAATCCGCTGGCCAAGCTACCCATGGTGGCGCGGCCTACCGCGCACTAACTTTGATCTTGGACCACCTCGTGGGGGCCGATCA
>NZ_JBWJYL010000018.1:0-27210 GCF_056430985.1 Methylobacterium sp. Gmos3 | reverse complement strand
GGCGCTGAAGGCGGCGGATGCGCTGGCCGAGCAGGGCGTGGCGGTGACGGTGGCGGATGCGCGCTTCGCCAAGCCGCTGGACGAGGCGCTGATCCTCGATCTCGCGTCGCGGCACGAGGTGCTGCTGACCATCGAGGAGGGCTCGCGGGGCGGGTTCGGGGCGATGGTGCTGCATCTCCTGGCGGAGAAGGGCGCGCTGGATGCGGGCCGGGTGCGGGTGCGGACGCTCACCTTGCCGGACACGTACCAGGACCACGACAAGCCGGAGAAGATGTACGCGGAGGCCGGCCTCGACGCTCCGAGCATCGTCAAGGTCGTCACCGAGACGCTGCCCGAGCGCAAGGACGGCCGTTCGCGCCTTCGCCTCGCCTGACGGGACTGCACGGCCGCGCCTTGCCGCGGCCATGCCTGCCCGATTAGAACGCCGACCGGCGGGCATCTTGCCCGCCGTCATTGTTTGCGACCTGACGAGAGACGATGGCTGTGGCCACCCCATCCGGCCCGGCCGAGGCCGGCCCCGTGCTGATCACCGGCGCGAGCGGCTTCCTCGGCTCGGCCCTGGTCGATGTGTTTCGCCGGGCCGGCTTCCCGGTGCGCATCCTCGTGCGCGCCTCGAGCCCGCGCACCAACCTCACGTGGCCCGATGTCGAGATCGTCACGGGCGACATGCGCGACGCGGGCAGCGTCGCGGAGGCGATGCGCGGCCAGCGCTACCTGATCCACGCCGCCGCCGATTACCGGCTCTGGGCGCCGGATAGGGAGGAGATCGTCCGCACCAACCGCGACGGCACCCGGCTGATGATGCGGGCCGCCCTCGACGCGGGCGTCGAGCGGGTCGTCTACACGTCGAGCGTCGCCACCATCCGCCCCCCGGCCGATGGCGTCACGCCCTCCGACGAGACCATGCCGCTCACGCCCGAGACGGCCATCGGCGCCTACAAGCGCAGCAAGGTCGTGGCCGAGCGCGTGGTGGAGGAGATGGTCGCCCGCGACGGGTTGCCGGCGGTGATCGTGAACCCCTCGACGCCCATCGGCCCCCGCGACGTGAAGCCGACGCCGACCGGGCGGATCATCCAGGAGGCGGCGCTGGGCAAGATGCCGGCCTTCGTTGATACCGGGCTCAACCTCGCCCATGTGGACGACGTGGCCCACGGCCATCTGCTGGCCTTGAACAAGGGGCGGATCGGCGAGCGCTACATCCTCGGCGGCGAGGACGTGTTCCTGTCGCAGATGCTGGCGGACATCGCCGGGATGGTCGGGCGCAAGCCGCCGACCGTGAACCTGCCCCGCGCCGTCGTGTATCCGGTGGCGTTCTTCGCGCAATTGGCCGCACGCTTCACCGGCAACCAGCCCTTCGCCACCATCGACGGCATCCGCATGTCCCGCTACCGGATGTTCTTCTCCGACCGGAAGGCGCGGGCTGAACTCGGTTACACGGCGCGGCCCTATCGCGAGGGCCTGTCCGACGCGATCGACTGGTTCCGGGGCGCGGGATACCTGAAATGACCACCCTCGACACCGCGACCGACACCCGTTCCGGCAAGGGCCATCGCGACGAGAACTTTCCCGTCGCCTCGCACCTGATCCATCCGCGCCATCGCGGAGCGATCCTGGCCTTCTACAACTTCGTCCGCGCGGGCGACGACGTGGCCGACCATTCCGACCTGACGCCCGAGCGCAAGCTCGCCCTCCTCGACGGGCTGGCCGACGCCCTGACCGGGGCGGGCCCCACCGACCCCGAGGCGGCGCCGCTGAAGGCGGAACTGGCGACCCGCCGGCTTCCCCCTCGCCATGCCCTCGAACTGCTCGACGCGTTCCGCATGGACGCGCGCAAGAACCGCTACGCCGATTGGGACGAGCTGATCCACTATTGCCGCTACTCGGCGATGCCGGTGGGCCGCTTCGTGCTCGACGTTCACGGGGAGGACCCGGCGCGGGTCTATGGCCCCTCGGACAAGATCTGCGCGGCGCTGCAGATCATCAATCATCTCCAGGATTGCGGAAAGGACTTCCGCAATCTCGACCGGGTGTACCTGCCGCAGGATTGCCTGGAGCGGCACGGCGCCACCATCGCCATGCTCGGCGAGGCGAAGGCCCCGCCGGCGCTCCGCGCGGTCTTCCGCGAACTGGCGCAGCAATGCCTCGTCCTGCTGGACGAGGGCGCCACCCTGCCGGACCTGATCGACGACACCCGGCTCTCGCTCGAGATCGCGGCGATCCATCGCCTCGCGGTGGTCCTGTCGAAGGGTCTCTTGGAGCGCGATCCGCTGTCCGAGACGGTCCATCACGGCAAGGCGGCCTTCGCCCTCGTCGCCCTGCGCGGGGTCGCCGCGACCCTCGCGCGCCGCCCGTTCCGCGGGCGGATCGTCCGCGCGGCCATGCAAGGAGCCTCCCGTTGAGCGCCACCGCGACGCCCGCGACCGCCGCCGAGGCCGAAGCCCCGGCGCTGCCCGCCGCCGGCTCGTCCTTCTACACCGCCATGCGCCTGCTCCCGAAGGAGCGGCGCGAGGCGATGTATGCCGTCTACGCCTTCTGCCGGGCCGTCGACGACGTGGCCGACGACGGCGGCGCCCGCGACGTGCGCCGCACCGAACTCGACCGCTGGCGGGCCGACATCGACGCGCTCTATGCCGGCCCCCCGGTGGCTCGCACCCGCGACCTCGTGGAGCCGGTGAAGCAGTTCGGCCTGAAGCGCGAGGATTTCCAGGCGGTCATCGACGGCATGGCGATGGACGCCGAGGAAGACATCGTCGCCCCCGACGAAGCGACTCTCGACCTTTATTGCGACCGCGTCGCCAGCGCGGTCGGGCGCCTCTCCGTGCGCATCTTCGGGATGCCGGAGGCGGACGGGGTGAAGCTCGCATGGCACCAGGGCCGGGCGCTGCAACTCACCAACATCCTGCGCGACATCGATGAGGATGCCGAGCGCGGGCGCCTCTACTTGCCCCGCGAGAAGCTGGAGGCCATCGGCCTCGCGAATCCGACGCCGATGCAGGCGATCATGCATCCGCGCATCGGCGAGGTCTGCGCCGCCATCGCGCAGGAGGCCGAGGCGCATTACCGGGCGACCTGGGAGATCATCCACCGCAACCCGCGCAAGGCGACCAAGGCGGCGCGGCTCATGGCGGCGGCCTACCACCTCTACCTGAAGGCGGTGATCCGCCGGGGCTGGGCGCCGCCCCGTGCCCGGGTGAAGCCGGGCAAGCTCTCGCTGATCCTGGTGGCCCTCCGCCACGGCGTGCTGTGATGGCCAAGGTCCATATCGTCGGCGCCGGCCTCGCCGGGCTCTCGGCCGCCGTCTCGCTGAGCCGGAGTGGCCGGCAGGTCGTCCTGCACGAGGCCGCCAAGCAGGCCGGCGGGCGCTGCCGCTCGTATTTCGACCCGAGCCTCGGCCTCCACATCGACAACGGCAACCATCTGCTGCTCTCCGGCAATGCGGACGCGCTGGGCTTCCTGCGCGAAGTCGGCGCGCCCGACGATGCCCTGATCGGCCCGGACGAAGCCGCCTTCGATTTCGCCGACCTGAAATCCGGCCAGCGCTGGACGCTGCGCCCCAATGCCGGCCGCCTGCCCTGGTGGGTGCTGAGCCCGTCGCGGCGTGTCCCGGGCACCCGCGCCCGCGACTACCTCGCCCCCCTCGGGATCCTGCGCGCGGCCGCCGGCAAGGCCGAGGGCGCGGGCGGGACGATCGGCGAGAACATGGAATGCTCGGGTCCGCTCTACGAGCGCCTGTGGCACCCGGTTCTGCTCGCCGCGCTGAACACCGAGCCCCGCGACAGCGACGTCGGTCTGGCCGCGCGCATCCTCCGTGAGACGCTGGGCGCGGGCGGCAAGGCCTGCAAGCCGATGGTGGCCGAGAAGGGCCTGTCCTACGCCTTCGTCGATCCGGCGCTCGCGACCCTGGCCAAGCGGGGCGTGGAGATCCGGTTCGGCCGCCGCCTGCGCGGCCTCGACGTCACGGACGGGCGCATCACAGGGCTTCAGTTTGCGGATGGAGAGGAGGACATCGCGCCGGGTGATTCGGTGGTGCTGGCGCTCCCGCCGTGGGTGACGGCCGATCTGTTGCCGGAAGTCCCCACACCCCGGGAGTTCCGCTCGATCGTGAACGCGCATTTCGCGCATGTACCGAAGCCCGGAAGCCCGCTTGTTCTCGGCGTGGTGAACAGTCTTACGGAGTGGCTTTTCGCCTATTCCGACCGCTATTCGGTGACGATTTCCGGGGCGGATCGGCTTCTCGATGTACCGCGCGAAGACCTCGCCCGGCAGATCTGGGGAGAAATCGCCACGCTCGGCAATCTTGCTTCGGAACTGCCCCGCTGGCAAATCGTCAAGGAGAAGCGTGCGACGTTCGCGGCGACGCCCACCGAGGCGGCGAGGCGGGCGCCTGCGCGCACGCGGCACGCGAACCTCGTTTTGGCGGGCGATTGGACGGCCACCGGCCTGCCATCGACCATCGAGGGGGCGATCCGCTCCGGCAAGACGGCCGCGCATGCGTTGATGTGTGCGGAATCACCTGCGCGCGGCGCAGCTTGAGGCATGGCGGTTGCAAACTAAGCGCCCACCGCCGGAACGGATGCCGTTCCGGAGTGAGGGGGCGCGGGAAAAGTGGGCTTGGGGCCAAGTTCGTTCGCGGCGCGTTCGGACTGGCTGCAGGTGACCGTGAGGCGAGGACAGATGAGAGAGGCCGTGAACAAGATAGAGGCGCTTCAGCGCCCGAAGACTCAGGACATCAGCCTGGAGGCCGTCGAGCGCAGCGTGAGCGTCGCGACGCGGGCCCTGGGCTCCCTGGCTCAAAAGGACGGACATATCTGCTTCGAACTCGAAGCCGACGCGACCATCCCGTCCGAATATATCCTGTTCCACCACTTCCGCGGCTATCCTCCGGCGCCCGAGCTCGAGCGTAAGATCGGCAACTACCTGCGCCGGACGCAGGGGCCGCATGGCGGCTGGGCCCTCGTCCATGAGGGGCCGTTCGACATGAGCGCGACGGTGAAGGCCTATTTCTGCCTCAAGATGATCGGCGACGACATCGAGGCGCCGCACATGCGCCGGGCGCGCGAGGCGATCCTCACGCGGGGCGGGGCGGCCAATTCCAACGTCTTCACCCGCTTCCTGCTGGCCCTCTACGGCGAGGTGCCGTGGCGCGCCGTGCCGGCCATGCCGGTCGAGATCATGTTCCTGCCGAAGTGGTTCCCGTTCCACATCGACAAGGTGAGCTACTGGGCCCGCTGCACCATGGTCCCGATGTTCGTCCTTCAGGCGACCAAGCCGCGGGCGAAGAACCCGCGCGGCATCGGCATCCAGGAATTGTTCGTGACGCCGCCGGAGAGCGTCCGCTCCTGGCCGGGCTCGCCCCATGCCACATGGCCGTGGACGCCGATCTTCGGCTTCATCGACCGCATCCTCCAGGGCACCGAACACCTGTTCCCGCGCGGGCCGCGCCAGCGCGCCATGGAGAAGGCGCGCGCCTGGGTGAGCGAGCGGCTGAACGGCGAGGACGGCCTCGGCGCGATCTTCCCGCCGATGGTCAACTCGGTGCTGATGTACGAGATCATGGGCTACACGCCCGACCACCCGCAGGTGAAGGTCGCGCTGGAAGCCATCGAGAAGCTCGTCGTCATCAAGGACGACGAGGCCTATGTGCAGCCCTGCGTCTCGCCCGTGTGGGACACGGCGCTCGCCAGCCACGCCTTCCTCGAAGCCGGCGGCCCGGAGGCCGAGGCCACGGCCCGCGCCGGCCTGGATTGGCTGAAGCCGCGTCAGGTGCTCGACATCGTGGGTGACTGGGCGGCGCGCAAGCCGAAGGTCCGCCCCGGCGGCTGGGCGTTCCAATACGCCAATGCCCATTACCCGGACCTCGACGACACCGCCGTGGTGGTGATGGCGATGGACCGCGCCATGCGTCAGCACGGACTCGTGGCCGGGATGCCCGACTACAAGATGGCGATCGCCCGCGCCCGCGAATGGGTCGAGGGGCTGCAATCGGCCGATGGCGGCTGGGCCGCCTTCGATGCCGACAACAACTACATGTACCTGAACCACATCCCGTTCTCGGATCACGGCGCGCTCCTCGACCCGCCGACCGCCGACGTGACCGCCCGCGTGGTGGGGATGCTGGCGCAGCTCGGCGAGACCCGCGAGACCTGCCGCTCCCTCGACCGGGGCGTGAACTATCTCCTGAACGATCAGGAGGAAGACGGCTCGTGGTACGGCCGCTGGGGCATGAACTTCATCTACGGCACGTGGTCGGTGCTGAACGCCCTGAACGCGGCGGGCATCTCCTCCGCCGATCCGCGCATCCAGAAGGCCGTTTCCTGGCTGATCCGCATCCAGAACCCGGATGGCGGCTGGGGTGAGGACGCCTCGTCCTACAAGATCGACCCGGCCTTCGAGCCCGGCTCCTCGACCGCCTCGCAGACCGCCTGGGCGCTGCTGGCCCTGATGGCGGCGGGCGCAGTGGACGATCCGGCCGTGACGCGGGGCATCAACTTCCTCACCCGCACGCAGGATGCGGACGGGCTCTGGAGCGAGGCGCGCTACACGGCGACGGGTTTCCCGCGCGTGTTCTACCTGCGCTACCATGGCTACCCGAAGTTCTTCCCGCTCTGGGCGCTGGCGCGCTACCGGAACTTGAAGAAGAGCAACACCCGCCAGGTCGCCTTCGGCATGTGACCCGGCCTGCCGGACAGGGCGGAACGTCGCCCCGTCCGGCACCCCTGACGACGCGGCGCCCGCGCCCTGTTAAGACGGCGTTAACCCGCCCCAGCGGCGGCCCGGTCGACCCACGCGCCCCTTGCCCACTTCCGATCCCGATCAGCCCCGCCACCGGCCGCCGCCCGGCCTCCTCGCGGACCTGATCCAGCCCCGTGCCATGCTCGACCCGTCAGCCCCCGTCCTCGCCGTGACCGGCCTTGCCCGCGAGCGGCGGATCGCGGCCGGATCCGGCGTCGAGGCTGTCGGCGCGGGCGGCGATCCAGCCCGGTTGCGCGTGCTGCTCGACGCACGCCATCCGCCGGGATGCCGTGCGGTGGTGAGCTTCGGCATCGCAGGGGGGCTCGATCCCAGCTTGAAGCCGGGCGACGTGGTGGTCGGCACCGGCATCGTGTCATCCGAGGGGCGGCGCCGGGCCGATCTCGACGCCGCCGCCGCCATGGTCGGTTTGCTGGCGGCCCTGCCGAACCGGGTGATCTCGGCGGATCTCGCGGGGGCCGACGCCGCCATCCTCGCCGTTGCGGACAAGGAAAGCCTGCGCGAGAGCACGGGCGCGGCGGCGGTCGATATGGAATCGCATGTGGCGGCGGCCTTCGCAGGGCGGCATGGCCTGCCCTTCGCTGCCCTGCGGGTGATCTGCGACCCGGCCGACCGGGCGCTCCCCGCCTTCGCCGCCAACGCCCTGACGCCGGATGGCGAGCCGGACATCAAAGGCGTGCTGTCGGCCCTGGTCTTCGGGCGCGCGCGCATCGGCGACCTGATGCGCCTCGGTCGCGATTCGAATGCCGCCTTCGCGGTTCTGACCCGCTGTCGCCAATGCCTCGGCGACGGGCTCGGCATCCCCGCGCCGACGGCTCGGACCTGAACGAAAAATGGCGCCGGTCCTGAGACCGGCGCCAGTCGAGGGGCGTCACCGGGGGGAGAGGGGTCCCCCCTTAACAGCCGGCATCAGCCGGCATTCTTGCTGAGCGAGATCGCCACGAAGCGGGTCTGACCCTTGGCGCTCTTCACCCGCATCAGTATGGCCTTGCGGCCACTGCTCTCGGCACTGCGGACCTGGGCAGCGACATCCGAGGGGCTGGAGACCGCCTGACCGCCGACGTCGAGAATCAGGTCGCCCTGCTCGATACCCTTCGCGGCGGCCGGACCGTCCGGATCCACCTGCACCACCGCGACGCCCTGATCGGACAGGCCGACCTGAGCCGCCGGGGCGAGGCCGAGGCCGAGGCGCACCTGGCCGCCGCCGTCATCCTCACGGCTCGCCACCTTGGTGCCGTCGGTCGGCATCGTGCCGAGGGTGACGGTCGCCACGTCGGCCTTGCCACCACGCAGGTAGCTCAGCTCCACCTTGGCGCCCGGCTTCATGGACGCGATCCGGCGGGAGAGTTCGCGGGCGCTGTCCACCGTCTCGCCGTTGACCTTCTCGATCACGTCGCCGGACTTCAGCCCGGCCTTGGCGGCGGGGGTGCCGTTCTCGGCATGATCGACCAGGGCACCCTTCGCCTTGTCGAGGCCGAGACCCTCGGCGATGTCCTGCGTCACCGGCTGGATCTGCACGCCGAGGTAGCCGCGAGCGACCTTGCCGTCCGACCGCAGCTGGTCCACCACCGCCTGAACCGTCTCGGCCGGGATGGCGAAGGCGAGGCCGACGCTGCCGCCGGAGGGCGACGCGATGGCGGTGTTCATGCCGACCACCTCGCCGTTGACGTTGAAGGTCGGGCCGCCGGAATTGCCCTTGTTGATCGGCGCGTCGATCTGCAGGAAATCGTCGTAGGGGCCGGCGCCGATGTCGCGGCCACGGGCCGAGACGATGCCCGCCGTCACCGTGCCGCCGAGGCCGAATGGGTTGCCGATGGCGACCACCCAGTCGCCGACCTGCGGAGCGGCCTTCCCGAACTGCACGTAGGGGAAATTGCCGCCTTCCTTGATCTTCAGGAGCGCGACGTCGGTCTTGGCATCCTTGCCGATGACCTTCGCGTCGAGGGTGCGGCCGTCATCCAGCGTCACCTGCACGGTCTTGGCATGGTCCACGACGTGGTTGTTCGTGACGACGTAGCCATCCCCCGAGATGATGAAGCCGGAGCCCACGGCACCACGGCTGCCGCGATGCTGAGGCTGCATCCCGCCGGGTCCGCCGTTCTCGCCGAAGCGCTTGAAGAACTCGCGCAGCTGCGGCGGGACGTTCTGGAGGTTCTGGCCGTTGTTGCCGCCGCCGTCTTCGTCATCGCTCGCGGAATCGTCGAGCTTCACCTTCACCGACACGACGCCGGGCTTCACCTTGTTGACGATGCCGGCGAACGAGCCCGGCGGATGCTCGGGCGCCTCGATGGGCGACTTCGGCAGGGCCTGGGCGAAGGCCGGGGTCGCGGCGGGCAGATAGCCGCCGCCGACGGCGCCACCAGCGACCAGCGCGGCGGCGGCAACGGAGGCCAGGGCGCGGCCGGTGTAGCGGCGGGCGAGACGGGATTCGGTCATGGAGCTCACACCTGGGAACGATCGGGACGACGCCTGTCGCGGCCGTCGATGGGACCGTTCTACGGAGAGCGCCCTCACCCCGGTGTGGCGGGCAGATTACCGTTTTGTCAGGTGGGCGGCGGCCGCATCACTGCAGCGGCTTGTAGGAGATGCCGAGATCGGCTGCGGCCGAAGCGAGGCTTTTGTCCCGCGTCCAGACCCGTGCCCCCGGCATCAGCCGTGCTGAAGCCAGGAGATGGGCATCGACATAGCCGATGCCTCGACTGTGCAGGGACTGATCCACGATCAGCCGAAGGACTTCCTCGTGAAGGGCAACTGTCGCCTGCGGCATATCCTGTAGCATCTCAAGAGTACCAGAACGGTCCTTCAGGCTTCCGAGGGCGACTTCAGCGGTCACATACGGATGTACGATATGGCGTGCTTCCGTCAGCAGGATTGAAAGTTCTGGATCGGGCCGCCGCAGGTGATCGATCCAGACATTCGTATCGACAATGATCACGGCTCGGAGCGACGTCTCGGACCGGCCTCGGCGGTAGGATCACTACCCCCAAGAAGTACCATCCGGCGCGATGCTTCTCGCTGGATAAGAGCCCGCAGTGCCTCCCGGACAATCTCCGACTTCTCGGTCAGCCCGGTGTAACGCTGCGCCTTCGCGAGCAATTCGTCATCGAGGTTGATTGTCGTGCGCATGCGCCGGCCCCTCCGAGGCATCATATACGACATCGAATGATGCCGAAAAAGATGCCTCGGAAGTTGTAGCCTACTTCCCGCTCAGCCGCGCCAGCGCCTCATCGATCTTCACGAGGCGTGCGCTTTCGGCCTCTCGCCGCTCGCGGTTCTCCTCGATGATCTCTTCGGGGGCGCGGGCGACGAAGTCGGCGTTGGCGAGCTTGGCATCGACCTTCTTGATCTCACCCTCGGCCTTGGCCTTCTCCTTCTTGAGCCGCGCGACCTCGGCGGCGAGGTCCACGATGCCTTCGAGCGGAAGAGCGGCCACGCTGCCGCGCACGAGCAATTGCACGGACTTGGCCGGAGGCGCCGCGGCGAAGGTGATCTCCGACAGGCGGGCGAGGCGCACCAGCGTCTCGCGCCACGCCTCGACCCGCGCCGCCACCGCCGCATCGGCGCCGACGAGCACCAGCGGGATTTGCGCGCCGGCCGGGACGTTCGTCTCGGAGCGAGCGGAGCGGATCTGGCCGATCAGATCGACCACGAAGCCGACCTCCGCCTCGGCCGCCGAATCGGCGAGGCCCGCGAGATCGGGCCAGGGGGCGAGCGCCAGGAGGCCGCGCCCTTCGATGCCCTCGCCCTTGATGCCCCACAGCTCCTCGGTGAGGAACGGCATGAACGGATGCAGGATCTTGGCGACCTGATCGATCAGGAAAGCCACGCTCGCCTGCGTCTCGGCCTTGGCGGCCGGATCGGCCCCCTCCCCCTGCAGCACCGGCTTCGCGAGTTCGAGGTACCAGTCGCAGAAGGTGTTCCAGGTGAAGCGATAGGCGGCATTCGCCGCGTCGTTGAAGCGGTAGGCGGCGAGCGCCGCTTCGATCTCCGCGACCGCACGGGCGGCCTCGCCCAGGGCCCACTTGTTGATCGCGCCCGTCACCGCACGCGGATCGAAGGCGGGATCGAGCGTGCAGCCGTTCATTTCGGCGAAGCGGGCGGCATTCCAGAGCTTGGTCGCGAAGTTGCGGTAGCCCTGGACGCGATCGGCGGAGAGTTTGATGTCGCGGCCCTGCACGGCCAGCGCGCACAGCGTGAAGCGCAGGGCATCCGCGCCGACCTGCTCGATGAGGTCGAGGGGATCGACCACGTTGCCCTTCGACTTCGACATCTTCGCGCCGGAGGCGTCGCGCACCAGCGTGTGCAGGTAGACGGTGTCGAACGGCACTTCACCTGTAACGTGCAGCCCCAGCATCATCATGCGGGCGACCCAGAAGAACAGGATGTCCTTGCCGGTCACCAGCGTGTTGGTGGGGTAGAACCGGGCGAGTTCGGGCGTCTTGTCCGGCCAGCCGAGCGTCGAGAACGGCCAGAGGCCCGACGAGAACCACGTATCGAGGACGTCGGGATCGCGGGTCAGGGCAACCGGGCGGCCGTGCTTGGCCTCTGCCTGCGCCAGCGCCTCGGCCTCGCTCTCGGCGACGTAGATGCCGCCATCGTCATCGTACCAGACCGGGATCTGGTGGCCCCACCAGAGCTGGCGCGAGATGCACCACGGCTCGATGTTGGTGAGCCACTGGAAGAAGATCTTCTCGTAGTTCTCCGGGACGAAGGTGGTCTTCCCGTCGCGGACGGCCTGCATCGCGCGTTCGGCGAGCGGCTTCACGTTCACGTACCATTGGTCCGTGAGATAGGGCTCGATCACGACGCCTGAGCGGTCGCCGTGCGGGACCATGTGCGTGTTGGGCTCGATGGTGCGCAGGTATCCGCGCTCCTCCATCAGGTCCACGATGCGCTTGCGCGCCGCCGCCCGGTCAACGCCATGCAGCGCGAGGACGTCCGCTTCGGGCGAGGCGTTCACGAGCAGCGCCTCGTTCCCCTCGATCAGCATCCTCCCCTCGGGGTCGAGGACGTTGATCATCCCCAGCCCGTGCCGCCGCCCGACCTCGAAGTCGTTGAAATCGTGCGCCGGGGTGATCTTCACCGCGCCGGTCCCCTTCTCGGGATCGGAATAGCTGTCGGCGACGATCGGGATCAGGCGCCCGACCAGCGGCAGGCGCACCGACTTGCCGACGAGGGCCGTGTAGCGCTCGTCCTCGGGATGCACGGCGACGGCCGTGTCGCCCAGCATCGTCTCGGGCCGGGTCGTGGCGACGGTGATGGTCTCGCCGGTCTCGGCGCCGGAAGCATCCACGACCGGATAGTCGAAGTGCCAGAGGTGGCCCTTCACCTCGATCTGCTGCACCTCGAGGTCAGAAATCGCGGTCTGGAAGCGCGGGTCCCAGTTCACCAAGCGCTTGTCGCGGTAGATCAGGCCGTCCTTATGCAGGTCCACGAAGGTCTTGAGCACGGCGCGGCTCAGGCCCTCGTCCATGGTGAAGCGCTCCCGCGACCAATCGCAGGAGGCGCCGAGCCGCTTCAGCTGCTCGACGATGGCGCCGCCGGATTCAGCCTTCCACGCCCAGACCTTCTCAAGGAACGCCGCGCGGCCGATCTCGCGGCGGCCGGGCTCCTGGCGCTCGGCCATGCGGCGCTCGACCACCATCTGCGTCGCGATGCCGGCATGGTCGGTGCCCGGCTGCCAGAGCACGTCCCGCCCGCGCATCCGCTCGAAGCGGCAGAGCACATCCTGCAGCGTGTTGTTGAGGGCGTGGCCCATATGCAGGGAGCCCGTCACGTTCGGCGGCGGGATCACGATGCAATAGGGCGCGGCGCCGGCCCGCTCGGGGCGGCCGGCGCGGAAGGCTCCCGCATCCTCCCAGGCGGCGCGGATGCGCGCCTCGACGGAAGCCGGGTCGAAGGTTTTGTCCATCATCGCGAGTGTCGGGCCGAAAGCGGGCTGTGCGGAAACGAGCCCCCGCTTTCGGCCGTCAGACCGCCCGCGTCAACACGCCAGAGGCGTCAGCGGCCCCGCGATACCCGCTCGATCTCGGCGCGGACAAGACGCTCCACCACGACGGGCAGATTGTCGTCCAGCCACGACTTCAGCATCGGGCGGAGCATGTCCTGCACGATGTCTTCGAGGGTCCGGGCGTTGTTGGTGAGGACCGTATGCGCCAGCAGGTTGAAGGCATGGCCCACGCTGGCATCCGTGGTCGGAGAGATCAGCCGGTCGACAGAGGGTTCCGGGGCGCGGGCCACCGGCGGCGGATCCATGCGCGGCGCGGGCTTCGGCGGCTCCGGCGGTGCCACCGGCTCGGGCGCCTTGAGGACCGGCGGAGGCTCGGGCACGAACTCGTCCTCGATCGCGAGATCTTCGAAACCGATCTCGTCGAGTTCGAGGGGCACGGGCTGCGGCGCCGGCGGCTCGACCGGGCGAACGAGAGCGACGGGCGGCGCCGGCGGGGGCACCGGCTCCGCCGCCTCGGCGAGATCGAGGATGTCGTCGATCTCGGCGGGCTCCGGCTCGCTGGGCTTGGCCGCCTGATCGTCCGCGATGATCCGCCGGATGGAGGCGAGAATCTCCTCCATGGACGGTTCGTGCGCCTTATCGGCAGCCTTGTCCTGAATCTGCGGGCTTGCTGCACTCATGACGACGGCGCACTCGGATGCGAAGAGACCGGAAGGCGGCTCACGGTGAGCCGGAACTCAGTATTTCACGCCCCTGAGTTACGACAAGCGTACGGATAGCACAGTCCTTAAAAATTCGGACGATGCTCACAACAGAGGCGGCGGGGTCAGCGTCCGTCGGGCGTCCGCAGGCCGAACCAAAGATCCTTCACCTGATCGAAGTGGATCTTGGCGCTGTAGGCCTCGACCGGCAGCGCCGTGAAGCGCGCGGTCAGCTGACCCATCGCCTGAACGACGCCGTAGGAGAAGATCACGCGATCACGCTGGGCGACGATCAGGTTCACGCGGGAATTGAGCAATTCCTGCTGCGCGTTCAAGACGTCGAGGGTGGTGCGCTGACCGACGCGCGCTTCCTCGCGCACGCCGTTGAGCGCCACTTCGTTGGCCTGAACCTGCGCCTGAGCGGCGATCACCTGGGCCTTGGCTGCTTCCAGACGGCCCCAGAAATCGACGATCTGCGCCCTCACCTGATCGCGAATGCGGTCCACCTCGATCCGGAGTTGGCCCACCTGCTCCTTCTGCTGCCGCACCTGCGCGTAGACCTGCCCGCCCTCATAGATCGGGATGGTCACGCGGCCGACGATCGAGGCGGTGACGCCGTTGTCGTTCGGGAGCGTCGTGTCGTAGCGCTGCTGGACGCTGCCCTGCACCGTCACCTGCGGATAAAGCTGGGATTCCAGCACCTTCACGTACGACTCGGCGGAATCGAGCGCGTGCATCGCCGAGAAGATCTGCGGGTGCTCCTGCAGCCCGATGGAGACAGCGGCATCCAGGGTGGCCGGCACGTAGCGATCGAGCGGCCTGCCCGGCGCAAGCGAGCGGGGCTCGATACCGATGTTCTGGCGATACACGCCGATTGACGTCCGCAGGGCCGATTCCGCCGCGCTGACCTGCGAGCGGGCGCCGGCGAGGCGGGCTTCGGCCTGCGCCACGTCGGTGCGGGTCACTTCGCCCACATTGAAGCGGTCGCGCGTCTGGCGAAGCTGCTCTTCCAGAACCTCGACGTTGTTGCGGTTCAATTCGAGCGTGGCCGTGTTGCTCAACACGTTCATGTAGGATTGCACGGCGGCGTAGAGCACCGACAGCTCGGTGAAACGCAGCGTCTCACGCTGGCTGTAGACCGCCGATTCGTAGCGGCGGACGTTGTTGTCGGTCTGGAAGCCGTTGAACAGCGTCTGGCTGACGGTGAGGCCTGCCCCGCCCGGCGTCGTGGTCTGCATCAGGGTGCCGCCGGAAAAGCGGCCGTTGGTGTATTGCGAGCCGATGTCGGCGCTGAGGCTCACCTGCGGCCGGTAGCCCGACTGCGCGATGGCCACGAATTCGTCGGTCACCCGTGTGGTGGCCCGGCTGGAATTGAGTGTCGGGTTGCCGCGATAGGCCCGCACGAGGGCACCCTCGAGCGTCTCCGCATTCACCTGACTCGTTGCCATGACCGCAGCGACGGCCGTGGCGGCGAGGCCGGCACGGCGAAGCGCGAAGCGGTTTTTCGGCACTCGTAAACTCACAGTGCTCAACCCTTGCGGCCCTCGAGATTTCGGACATCCGCCATGACGGCGGCTGTGCGGCGATACGCACCCATCCAAACAAGCCCGCCCTGGGACGGACCTTAGCCGGAAGTCGTTAACTCGGCACGAGCTCTGAGGGCCTTGGCGCCGGAATCCTCGGGGGGTGGCGCATAAAGGCGACACTATACCGAACGGCTCGAATTCTTCGCCGGACGCCGATCAGAAGGCGAAAGTCGCTTCTTGGGCGAAGTCCGCCAGCACCGGCAAAGAAGCGTCGAAGAGCGGACGCGAACCGAACGCACTGCCGGCGCGCACGAATACGGTGACTTTCGCACCCCGGTCGGGTCCGAAGACACAGACGAGCCGTCCGTCATCCTTGAGTTGGTCGAGAAGTGATTGCGGCCTGGTCTCGACGCGGCCGTTTACCAAGATCGCATCGAAGGGACCCTGGTCCTTGGCGCCCGCGCGCAGCGGACCTTCCATGACCGTCGCCTTGCCGGCGAGTCGCTCCTTGGCGGCGGCGACGAGTTCCGGGATCGATTCGACCGCCGTCACCGTCGCGCCGAGCTGCGCCATCACGGCGGCGGCGTAGCCGTAGCCGGTGCCGATATCGAGCGCCTTCCCGCCGTGCTGGATCTTCAGGGCCTGGATCATCCGGCCGAGGACCATCGGCGCAGGCGTCACGCGCACGTCGCCGCCCGCCGCTCCGAGCCGCAGCGGCTGGTCGATATAGGCGAAGGGTTCCTGGTTCTTGGGGACGAAGGCTTCGCGCGGCACCGTATCGAAGGCGTCGAGAACGGCGTTGTCGTTCACGTCGAAGGTCCGCAACTGGCAGTCGACCATCATCCGCCGCGCCTGCGCGTAATCGAGCATCGGATACCTCGTCCCAGAACCGGGCCGGTCCACCGCGCCGCCATCACAGGGCGCAAGCTTGAGCCTTCGGGGCGGGTTTTCGAAGATCGACCGGCAAAAGGCAAGGAGGTCGACGCCGCCGTCGCCGCATTGCGGCGGCGAAGGGGCTCAGATGCCGAGCAGGGGACCGTTCTGGTCGTCGGCGTGGGGAATCAGCTTGTCGGCGGAACGCAGAGGCAGGCCGGTCACTACGACCAGGACGAGTTGTGCGAGGCTGGCGAGAGCCAGACGGCTGGATGTCGGGCGATCCTTCATGGCGGCACTCTCTCGATGGGCCCCCTATTTGGGGCTCATCCCGAAGTACTCACAGGGGCGCGGGCGGCGTGCCGAGCATCCGGCGTGCGGGCACGCACGTCGGAGGGTCACTCCTTCACCGGCACTCGCTTGTCGAGCCAGCCGGCCAGCCAATCGGCGATGTCGAAACTGTTCTTGTCCTGCATCAGCATGTGCGAATTGCCGTGGATGCCGATTTCCGGAAGCAGGATCAGCTCGGCACGTCCGCCCGTGGCGTTGGCGGCGGCGACGAAGGACCGGCACAGCTTAAGCCGGGGCGCCCATCGCGGCGACTGATCCACGTAATCCCCGAACAGGACGAGGATCGGCAGGTCCTTGTAGGGCGCGAGGTCGTCCTTGGCCGGGTCCGGGCAGGCGGCTGGCTCGATCGAGACGAGGGCGCGGAGCCCGGTGCGGTCGAGGGCGGCGGTCTGGAACGGATAGATGCCCGATTGCGAATGCGCGATCAGCACCGCGTTCTTCAGGCGCTTGGACAGCTCGGAGAGCGCCGTCACCGTCGGGTTCGGGACCGGCAGGGCCGCCGACCAATCCGGCACCATCTGCTTCCAGAATTCGGCCTGCGCCTCCAGGGGGAACTGCATTCCCGGGAAGACCTTCGGGTATTCAGGCCCGAATCGGAAGATCGCCCAGGCGGCCTCGCGCCCGGCCGAGAAGACCGCCGGCAGGGTCTCGGCACCGGCCTTGCCGGCCTTCACCGCATTGATCGCACTCGGGTTGCCGGCCGAGCGCCCGCGCCACGACTGATCGATGACGTAGGTCGGGAAGCCCTTGCGGACGAAATATTCGTCCCAGCCCATCCGCCCGTCGGGGGTCGTTTCCCAGGTCTTGCCGGTCAGGCAGCAGCCATGGATCAAGACCAGCGGCACCCGCGTCGGCGAGACGGGAACCTGATAGCGCACGTAGATCTGATCGACGGTGACGGTGCCCGACGCGGCGTAGGCCGGCAAGGTCGAGAGCGTGTCGGACGAGACGTCCCGCCCCCCGACGAAGAAACTGCCCTGCGCCGAAAGGGTCAGCGGTGGGTTCGGCGCATCGGCGGCATGGCCGGGCGAAGACAGCGCGGCGAAAACCGCCAGGCTTAAGGCGAAGGCGCGCCGCATCGACGTCATCGTTCCCGGATCCCGGCTGAGGCAGCCGCGTCCACCACATGCCACGAAGCGTAACGGAATGGCGAGAGCCGGACCGGCCGTTCCACGACAGATCGGCCGGTCCGGTCACGGGCCTCAGGCGTGCGCCGTGTCATCCTCGTCGATATCCACGAGGAAGACGATGTCCGCCTCGTCCTCGTCGCTCGAATCGGCATCGGCGTAACGGGGGTCGTCCTCGAAGTCGCCTTCGCCGTCATCCTCAGCGAGGGCGTCCTCGAACACCTCGACTTCGTCCTCGGTGGCGGGGCGAACGTTCAGGGCGGCGTTGCCGTCCCAAAGCGGCTTGCCACCGCTCGTCATCGTCTTGATGTCTTCCTTGAAGCCATCGCAGGTGAACAGGTCTTTGGCCGAGGCCTCATCGCTGTTGATGACCGCGACCGCCGTGCCCTCGATTTCCAGGGTGAACATGGCCGGCATCCTCTCTTCAAGACCGCGCCTGCACGCTCCCGTCCGGGGCGCGTGATGCGACGGGTCGGCCGATCCGGCCGGCACCATCGCCGCACGCGGCTGCTGTAGGGGGGAAGCGGCCCGGGGCCAAGCCCGTTCACGCGTGTTGTCAGACCCCGGCGCCGCCGCGCGCGATCGCGCGCTTCACGACGCCCTGCACCTCTGGGTTGGAGAGGAACAAGTCGTGGTTGATGAGGCCGCCGCCGTAATCCGAGGCATCGGCCACGCGCACGCCGAGGGCTTCCAGCTTCGCCCGGTCGGCGCCGCCCGCACGGGTCCCTCCCGCGATGGCGGCCGAGAGTTCCAGGGCGCGGTCGTTGGTGGAAGAGATGACGGTGAACTTCGACACGTCCGGCCCGAGCCGCGAGACGCCGTTGGAGAACAGGTCGAAATCGATATCGGGAGCCGCGAGCACAACGGCGCCGATGCGCGACATCGCCGCCTCGCCGGCCTCGGCCCGCAGCATCCGCACCGTTTCCAGCGTCAGGAGCGTGCCCATGGAATGCGCGACGATGAAGATGCGCCCGCCGCTCGGCGCCGCCGCGAGGGCCTTCAGCAGATCCTCGAAGGCATCCCGCGACCACATCGCGCTTTCGCGATCATAGGCGTAGTCCAGTGTCGCGGCGGCGGAGGGCCACGTGAAGAGGCCGGAGACGCCCTTGAAGCGGATGCCGTCGGACAGGCGCGCGGCGCTGACGGCGGCGGATTCGAACGACTCACGGTAGCCGTGGACGTAGATCAGCACGTCCCGGCCGAGCGCCGCCTGGCTGAACGCCTCCGCCGCCCCGGCACCGCTCTCGACCTTCGGCACGGCGCCGATGGTCCAGTCGCCGGTGATCACCGACGACACCTTTCCGATCAGCGAGCGGTCCGGCGGGGAAAGCCGCACCTCCGCGAAGCTCAGGCCCTTGCCCCGGTCGGACGAGAAGTACGGCGGACGCACCGGGCTGCCCACCGGCTTGCGCGTGGTGGCGACCAGGAGGACCGGCATCACGTCGAGGGCCGATTGCTTTTCGGGCAGGGCCGGGCCGGAACCGAGCTCGTCGGTGACGCAGCCACCGAGCAGGGGCATCGCTCCGGCGGCGGCCGAGAGCGCGCCGACGCGCAGGAGGAAGCGGCGGGAAGGAGACCGAGGCGTCATGATCCGCGCAATGCACGAGCGGCCGCGCCGCCCTTTGAAGCGGGACCGTAAGCAGCGGATCGTGACCAAGACGGGGCATGACGCGCGATTCCCGCCGCGCCATCACTTCCGTGCCGCATTGGCCACAGGCCGGGATCGGACGCTCTGACCGAAATTCCGTCATGCCGACATCGGTTTGGCCCTGCCGCCGGCTGCCCCGAGCCTCTTAACCTTGACGCCGTTTCGGTGAGCCGCCGCGCTTTTCCCCCACGCGGCGGGAGAGCCTCTCGACGGCGGCCTCGGCCCCGGCCATGAAGGAGCATGGCTGCTGCGCTCGACATCGACTCTCTCAAGGAACGGCTTCTGGCCGGAGACAGGGCGGCGCTCGCGCGCGCGATCACGCTCGTCGAATCGAAGCGGGCCGATCACCGGGCCGCCGCCGCTCAGCTGATCGACGCCGTGCTGCCGCAGACCGGGAATGCCATCCGGGTCGGCATCACGGGGGTGCCCGGCGTGGGCAAGTCGACCACCATCGACGCCCTCGGCACCAACCTCACTGAAGCCGGGCACAGGGTGGCCGTCTTGGCGGTCGATCCATCGTCCTCGCGCACGGGCGGCTCGATCCTCGGCGACAAGACCCGCATGGCGCGCCTGTCGCACGACCCGAAGGCCTTCATTCGGCCCTCGCCCTCATCGGGCACGCTCGGCGGCGTCGCGGCCAAGACCCGCGAGACGATGCTGCTCTGCGAGGCGGCCGGTTTCGACGTCATCCTCGTGGAAACTGTGGGCGTCGGCCAATCGGAGACGGCGGTGGCCGATCTCACCGATTTCTTCCTCGTGCTGATGCTCCCCGGCGCGGGCGACGAGTTGCAGGGCATCAAGAAAGGTATCCTCGAACTGGCGGACATGATCGCCGTCAACAAGGCGGACGAGGGCGAGGCCGAGGCGCGCGCGAACGCGGCCGCGTCGGAATACCGGGCGGCTCTGCACATCCTCACGCCGGCCTCCGCCACATGGACGCCGCCGGTGGTGACGATCTCCGGCTTCCACAATCTGCGCCTCGATGCCCTCTGGGCGAAGATCGAGGATCACCGGACCAAGCTGACCGCGACCGGCGAAATCGCCAGCAAGCGCCGGGGCCAGGACGTGAAATGGATGTGGGCGCTCGTCCACGAACGCCTGCACCAGCGCCTCGTCGGCACGGCCGAGGTTCGGCAAAAGACGGCGGAGGCGGAATCGGGCGTCTCGCGCGGCGAGGTGTCACCGGCTGCGGGCGCGGCCGCCATCGCCGAATTGATCGGCCTCTAACACCTGCCGCCGTCCACGAAGAAAAACACTCCCGCCGGGTGAACAAACCGCATCTCGCGCGTTCGGTGGACGCGGGGGCCGCGCGTCCGCGCGAGCGGCACGGGAAGCCGCGTCGAGGAGAGTACCATGGTGGACACTGATCGGATCGTCGGCGGAGCCAAGGAGGCTCTCGGCAAGGCACAGGGCGCGGCAGGCGATGTCCTCGGGTCGAATCGCGACTCCGTCGAGGGCCGTTTCCGCGAGGCCCAGGGCACGGCGCAGAACGCCTATGGACAGGCCAAGGATACCGCGTCGGACCTCGCCGACCGGGCGAGCGACTATGCGAGCGACGCCTATGACCGGGCCGGGGACTATGCCAGCGACGCCTACGAGCGCGGCTCGTCCTACCTGCGCGGCGGACGCCATGCCGTCAGCAGCCAGGTCGAGGAGAACCCGATGATCGCCCTGCTCATCGCGGGCGCCGTCGGCTACGGCCTCGCCCTGCTCGTCCACGGCCGACGCTGAAGAATCAGACGGCCCCGCCCGGTGGCGGGGCCGTTTTCCAATATTACTGAGCGGTCCAGCCGCCATCCATGGTGAGGTTGGCGCCGGTCATCTGGCTGGCCGCATCCGAGCACAGGAACACCGCCAGGGCGGCGACCTGATCGACCGTCACGAATTCCTTGGTCGGCTGCGCCTTCAGGAGCACGTCCTCGATCACCTGTTCCTTGGTGAGGCCGCGCGCCTTCATCGTATCCGGAATCTGCGCCTCGACGAGCGGCGTCCAGACATAGGCCGGCGAGATGCAGTTCACGGTGATCTTGTGGGGCGCCAGTTCCAGGGCCGCCGTCTTCGTGAGGCCGGCGATACCGTGCTTGGCCGCGACATAGGCCGACTTGAACGGCGAGGCGACGAGCGAGTGCGCCGAGGCCGTGTTGATGATCCGGCCCCAGCCCCGCGCCTTCATCCCGGGGATCGCCGCCTTTATCGCATAGAAGGCGGAGGAGAGATTGATCGCGATGATCTGCTCCCACTTCTCGCCGGGAAACTCTTCGATGGGCGAGACGAACTGGATGCCGGCATTGTTCACGAGGACGTCGAGGGAGCCGAACTTCTCCTGCGCTTCGCCGACCATGGCCTCGATCTCGGCCGGCTTGCTCATGTCCGCCCCGGAATAATGGGCCCGGACCCCGAACTCCTTCTCGATCGCCGCCCGGGTCCGCTCGATCTCCTCGACATGGCCGAAGCCGTTGAGGACGACATCCGCCCCCTGCCCGGCCATGGCCCGTGCGATCGCGAGGCCGATTCCGCTGGTCGAACCGGTGACGAGGGCGGTCTTGCTCTTCAAAGTCATGGCAACCTCCGGAACTGAGATCGGTCGACGGGTCACGCGAGATAGTCGTGCAGCACTTGGCCGAACGGCAGGGTGAAGTCCACGATCATGTGCCGCGCCCCGACGATCCGGCGCACGGGCAGATCCGCCACGCGGCAGTTCACGTGCGGGATCAGGTGCAGGCGCCCCTCGCCGTTCCAGGCGCCATGGACTTTGACGTCCTCGAGCCGGTAGCCGACGAGCTGCGCGATCTTCGGCGTGCCGTCGACATCAGGAAGGATCTTGAGGTTGACGTTGAGCTTGCCGAGCCCGGCTTTGACGCCGTCCAGATCGTGCGCAAGACTTTCGTGCTTGTAGGTCATCGTCCCCATGGCGACGCGTTCCTCGTCGTAGAACAGCGTGCCGGTCAGCGTGTCCTTCATCACCTTCAAGCGCGGCTGGCCCCACTTCTTCGGAAAGCCCCAGATCTCGCGGCCGGCGGTGATCGGCGGCTCGTCATCGAGATACATCTGGATCGAGAAGTTGCACGGCTCGCCGTTCAGCGTGGCATAGGCGCCGGTTCCGCTTTCCTCGTAATCGCCGAAGCCCGAGGAATCGGGCATCTTCATCCACTCGTAGAAGACGAGGTTATCCGGATGCGGCTCCAGCGGCTCCGGCAACGCGCGCCGAAGGGCGACCGGATCGGTCTCGTAGGTGATGATCAGATATTCGCGGTGACAGAACCGATAGGGCCCCCGCGGGTAACTTGGGCTGAAGGCCGGCATCGAGGTCGTCGCCAGGATCTCGTCGCGCGTCATCGTCGCTCTCCGCTGGATGATGGGGGCTGCCGGCCTCGCGGTCAGTCGCGGGCGTGCTGGGTGAGGTCGAACACGGCGACGCCGGCCTCGTTGTGCGCGCGCTCATGCCACGCCCGATGGCGGACGGAGCGGTTCAGGTCGTTTCGGCCGGCTTCCCAATGCTCAAGCATGGTCGCCCGCGAGAATTCGTAATCCTTCGAATCGCCTTCGTAGGATTTCTGCCGGTAGATCAACTGCATCAGCGTGATGAAATTCTCACGCGACACTTGCCGGAGGAACACGGCATCCTCATCGCTGGTGAGATCGCTCGGCAGCTTTTCCATAAGGCGGCGGATCGCGCGCTTGATCTTGCGCGCTTCGATGTTCTTATCGGTGTTGAGCCTCGTACGGCTCGAATACCGAATGTCCTACTCGCGCTCGGCCACTTCCAGCAGGTTGCGCGGCATCGGCCCATGGGAGGGAAACAGATCAACCTGGAAGATCACCAGATCGCGCCGCCGCTCACAATCGAGCACGTAATCGAGGGGCGTATTGGAGACGAGTCCGCCATCCCAATATGGTTCACCGTCGATGAGGACAGGCGCAAAGCCGGGCGGCAGGGCGCCGGAAGCCATGATATGCTCGGGCCCGATCCGCTCATTGCGGTTGTCGAAATAGACAAAGTTGCCGGAGCGAACATTCACCGCGCCGACGCTCAACCGAACCTCGCCCGCATTGATCCGGTCGAAATCCACCAGCCTTTCGAGGGTCGCGCGCAGGGCGCTCGTGTCGTAGACGCTCAGTGCCTCCGGTGCCCCGGCGGGGTAGAGCAAGGCGGGCGGTACGCGCGGGGCGAAGAAGCCCGGTACGCCGACCAGGGCGATCCAGGATGCCGCGAGCGTATTGAAGACGCTCCGGGCCTGCTCGCCGGGGATCGGCGGCGACGCGGTCAGGTCCGAGCTGACGAGGTTCCAGAACTCCCGCAGGCGCGCGACCCGCCGCTCCGGCGGGTTGCCGGCGATCAATGCGGCATTGATGGCGCCGATGGAGATACCGGCCACCCAATCCACGGACTGGCCCTGTCCGGCCAGGGCCTCGTAGATGCCGGCCTGATAGGAGCCGAGCGCGCCACCGCCCTGGAGCACGAGCACGGAGGCCTCACCGGCAGGATAAAGGGAGTCGTGCACGGACATCGCTGGGGCAAGCTTCGCTGGTAGCGGACCTCGCACAGACACATCGTCTTTATGTGACGATAGATCACACGCCGGCACAGATTCCGTGGATCGTCACGGGATCGTTGGCAGCGTTGCGGTGTCGGTGGGGAACACCATGTCCACTCGCAACCCAGGGTCATTATCGGCGAGCTGCAACGTGCCCCGGTGAAGGCGCATCACCGCATTCGCGAGGCTGAGGCCGAGCCCGAAGCCGGGCCGCGAGCGCGATTTCTCCAACCGGACGAATCGCGCGAGGACATGCTCCCGCTCCTCCTCCGGGATGCCCGGACCCCGATCCGCCACGCTGAGCACGACCGCCCCCGGGTGTCGCTCGACCGCGATCACGATGCGGCCAGCGTCGCCCTCGACCGGGCTCCCATACTTCAATGCGTTGTCGACGAGGTTCGCCAGCGCTTGGCCGACCAGTTCGCGATTCGCATCCACCACGACGCCGTCCGGTGCGCGGACCTCGATGGTGAGGCCATGATCTTCGGCCAGCGCCTCGTAGAGTTCGCCGACGCTCCGCGCCGTCGCGCCGAGATCGAGGGGCGCCATGATCTCGCCGGCGCTGCCGGCTTCGAGCCGGGCGATCATCAGGAGCGCGTTGAACACGCGGATCAGGCCGTCGCCCTCGTCGATCACGGCTTCGAGCGCGGCGCGCAGGTCTTCCGCTGAACTCGCCCGGCGTAGGGCCTCGTCGGCGCGGTTGCGAAGGCGCGTCAGCGGCGTCTTCAGGTCGTGAGCGATATTGTCGGACACTTCGCGCATGCCGCGCATCAGCTCGCCGATACGCTCCAACATCTGGTTGAGGTTCGTGGCGAGGCGATCCAACTCATCGCCGTTTCCGGCTACGGCGAGCCGGTCATCGAGGTCGCCCGCCATGATCGCACGGGTGGTCCGCGTCATCGCATCGACCCGCGCGAGAACCCGGCTCGCGGCCAGCCAGCCACCGATGATGCCCAGCACGATCACCGCCGCGAGGGACGAGCCGAAGGCTCGCCCGATCACGGCCCGCAGCCGGTCGCGCTCTTCCGTGTCGCGACCGACGAGGAGGCGAAAGCCGCCGGGCAGGGTGAAGACCTGGACGATGGCGAAATGCTCGTCGGCATTCGCTTCGCCGCGTCCGTAGCTGACTTCGCTTTGACCGGGCTTGGCCAGGACGGCCGCCGGCACGGACGACACGTTGCCGACCACGTGGTCGCCGTTGGCTGTCGTCACGAGGTAGAGCGAAGCGCCGGGCTCACGGGAGCGGCGCTCGACGACGCTGATCAAGCGCCGCAAACCGCCGGAATTGTACTGCTCCGAAAGCCCGTTGATCTCGGCATCGATGGTCGAGACGATTTGATCGTCCAGAACGGCCCGCGCGTTCCACGCGACATAACCGAGGGCCAGGAAGGCGCAGATCGCGAAGACGGCGAGATAGGCGAGCGACAGCTTGAACGCAGTCGTCCGAAACAGCTTCGACACGCGGGCAGCCAGCGATTCGCGCTGTGCTGTCTCGATGCCCGGCATGGAGGATGCCGTCACAAGACCCCGCCTTCCTCAGCGCGCAGGACATAACCCGAACCGCGGATCGTGTGGATCATCGGATGGGCGAAGCCCTTGTCGAGCTTGCCGCGCAGGCGAGAGACGTGAACATCGATGACGTTCGTCTGGGGGTCGAAATGGTAGTCCCAGACATGCTCCAGCAGCATCGTCCGCGTCACGACCTGCCCGGCATGGCGCATGAGGTATTCGAGCAGCCGGAATTCGCGGGGTTGCAGCGGGATATCCTTCCCGCCGCGATTCACCCGGTGGGACAGCCGGTCGAGTTCGAGATCGCCGACGCGATAGCGGGTTTCCTCAGTCGCGGCCGAACCACCCCGACGACGGGCCAGCGCCTCGGTACGGGCGAGAAGCTCCGAGAAGGCGTAAGGCTTGGGGAGATAATCGTCGCCGCCGGCGCGCAGGCCTTTCACCCGGTCGTCCACCTGCCCCAGGGCGGACAGGATCAGGACGGGGGTCGCAATCCCCTGTTCGCGTAGGGACCGGATCACCGACAGCCCATCGAGCTTCGGCAGCATACGGTCGACGATGAGCACGTCGTAGTCGCCCTCACTGGCGAGGGCATAGCCATCCAAGCCATTCTCGGCGCTGTCGGCGGTGTGGCCGAGTTCGCGGAAGGCCTTCACGATGTAGGCGGACGCGTCGCGATCGTCCTCGATAACCAGAAGCCGCATGATGAGGCCTCTTAGCGCAGGGGACGACGCGGCGGAACGTGATTCGGCGAGCATGGCCCCTCCCCTGCCCCGGACGATCCAAATGCGATGTCCATCGGTTCCACCACCGAGGGTGGCCGACTCACCATGCGGGAACGCAACTTACCGGAGGGTCGCAGCGACATGACGAGTTGGTCACGTCCGCCATCACAGTGAATCGTCAGATAAGGCCGGGCCAGAATCCAAAGAGCCTGACGGTGTCCCTCACTCCTTCGGGGGTGGAGAGGTATCGGTTGAATTTCTCCCCATCGATAAATTTAGCATTCGGCGGCGGCTCGATCCCCGCGAGTTTATAATGGAAAGAATATAGCGTCGTATACGCGACCGTCCGCTTTTGCGTGTAATGCAGGCTAAACCTTTTATGCTTCACGGCCATCATGAAGATCTTGTCGCCCATCTGAATCAATTCATGGGGCAGGTTGGCCCACGTCGCGTTAACCTCGAATGCGAACCGATGAACCAAGATGCAGTTCGTATCGATATGCGCGAGTGTGTCTTCACCGGGCTCGGTCACCGCCATCTGCCGCCCGTTGGCATCGTAGAAATCGCGCCAACAGCAGCAGACGCTCGCTCCACTCTCGTAATGAGCCGCCAGCATGCTGCCGAGATGTTCGGGATAGTACCAGTTGTCGGCGTCGAGGTAGGCGATGAAGTCGGCCTTGTTGGCCTGGGCGAAGGTCGCCCCGATGGCCCGCGGGGTGTTGCCGTCATCCCCATGGGCGTTGGGAAGGCGCAAATGCCGGACGGCCCAGCCATCGATTTCGGGGCGCGGATGCCCATCGGCAATCATGACGTGCATCACGCGGGCGTTCACCCGCTGAGCCAGAACGCTGTCGTGGCAGCGGCGAAGGATTTTGAGCGGCTCGCGATGATACGGAGTCACCACGACGATCAGCGGCCAGTTCGGATCTGGATGTCCCGAAACTGCTTTCATGGCGCGCCTCTATTCCGCGACCGCAATCCTACGGAAGGCCGAGCCCGCGGATTCCGATAGGAAGGCTAGTAAGCCGCCGGGCGATGGTCGAAAAGCGATTTTTCGAACAACTCTATAGATACAACTGCTAGTATAGATATTTCCATAAATACTAACAATCTAGAGTGGTATTCGAACGCCGCCGATGTTCGAATTTGAGGATGATCATCCGGCCACTGTTCGAGCGTCTGGCTCTACTCCCGGTGCTTTCTCTCGCACCGCTGCCCGCACCAGCCCTCGCTGTCATCGCGAGTCGGAGCCGAAGCAATTCAGAGCACAAAATGCCCGGACGGGGTGGTCCCATTCATGCTCAGGCGCGTGCAAGCCGATCATGCAGACCATGCTTGGATACCCCAAACGCAAAAAGCCGCCCCATTGAGGGGCGGCTTTTCGGATCGATCTCGTGAGAGGGAATGTTTTTGCACGTGCGTTGTGCGGGTCTGGCGGCGACCGACTCTCCCGTGCCTTGAGGCACAGTACCATGGGCGCTGGCGTGTTTAACGGCCGAGTTCGAGATGGGATCG
>NZ_JBWJYL010000017.1:0-43477 GCF_056430985.1 Methylobacterium sp. Gmos3 | reverse complement strand
GCGGGCGAACCAGATCGCCGATCAGGCGGGCGCCACCGACATGACCGTGCGGGCGCTCGCGGAGAAGACCGGCAAGGTCGATTCCGTGGTGGCGATGATCAAGTCGATCGCCGACCAGACCAATCTCTTGGCGCTGAACGCCACCATCGAGGCGGCGCGTGCGGGGGAGGCTGGCAAAGGCTTTGCCGTGGTGGCCGCCGAGGTAAAGGAATTGGCGGGCCAGACGGCGCGGGCCACCGACGAGATCACCCAGCAGATCCATGCCATCCAGTCGGCGACCGGCGAGGCCGTCTCGGCCATCAGCATGATCACCGGCGCCGTGGAGGAATTGTCACGGCTCACCCTCGCCATCGCGGGTGCGGTGGAGCAGCAGGCGGCCTCGACTCAAGAGATGACCGTGAATATCTCCGGCGTTTCGATGGCGGCTGGGGCGACGGGCAGCCTGGCTGAGAAGGTGCGGGAGATCTCCGAGCGCCTGGCCGTACAGTCCAGCGACCTTGCGACCAGCATGGAGAAATTCACGAAGGCGGCATGAGCTTGCGGCGTCGGAAGATCGCATCATCAGGCGTGGCCAGCTCCGCGCACCACCCTTTGTCGTGATTGGATCCTACCGCAGTCACCATGAAGCCCATTCGGGAGATTGCAGATCCCTACATGCAGTTCGAGGCATGGTGGCGTTACTTGCGGTCGCATGGCTCAGGCAAAGGGCCCCTGGTAGCCCACCGGCATGTCAGCCTCGCCCGCGCCTTCTCCCCGCCCCGATCCCGTCGCCCGCTGGCGGGACGCTCTCGACAACATGTCGCCGCACGCCTCGCTCCTGCAAAGTGGTCCGCGACCAGCGAAAACGATATCGAGTTCTGCGACCAGCTCGGCGCAGTATAATTGGGCATACTCACAGAAATAAGAGCACTCCGAGCAGTATCACTTGGAACGTGAGGAGAACGCTAATGAGCGCTTTAGCATCGCGGTCGACGAGCGCCCAATCCTCATTCCGGTTCCCGGTCACGTGCTAACCGCGTCCGTGCAGCCAGAATAAGTAAACAACAGGCGCCCCTTGGCATCAGTCACAGTAGCAACGCGAGGGCGGTCGAGCTTGCTGCGGTCAACCTCGTAAACAACGATAGCGAGGGCATCAGCCTCATCCGATGCTTCGTAGACTCGCGGTGCCCCAACCGGTACGCCAGCCCTGCCGATTCGGTTGATCCTGACAGTGTATGCCATTCCGCACTCTCAATCCGAGTTGCCCGCGCTGACCAATCGGGGGTTAGGGCCAGCGCGGGCGTTGTCGACGCTACCTGTCCGCAACGGCGACGCAGGAGGCTCGAAAATATATTTTATTTGAGATACTACTTATGTTGTAATTTCAAAAATATTTGTACGTTTTGGGCGTATTGTCTACATATGTAGTGAAATTGATATCGGTATGACTTTAACATCTCTATATCGTGACGACTTATTTCGTGTCGTGATGATTGCCGATGGGTGGTAGCTTGAGCTTAACCCGTTGGAGTTCCTCCCAAGCCTACTCTGCCCCGTCGCCCATTCGGTCGGCGGGGCACTTTTGATCCCGACATGCTTGAACCGCTCAGCACCAATCGTACCATCGAACGCGCCCGTTCTGATGCGCGCGCCTAATCGTAAGCGACCCCAGCGCCACCGTGTTGCGCCCTCTGCGGGGCAGGTCGAGGGGGCCGCGATCCGCGAGAACGGGATCTAGTTTTGCGACCCGTTCGGTGCCGAAGCTCACCGGCTCGGATGGACGGCGGCCGAGCTGTTCGCGATCCACCTGGAGCACGGCATGATCCGGCTCGATGCCTGCGGCTTGCCAATGATTGGAGGCGAGCCCGAGACTACAAGGTGCGATTACTTGCAGAAACCGTCTTATGACGTAACACCGATCTAACATCAGTCTATCGTAGCAACTGTTATCGATTGATGGGATACAGGCGCCGATGACTGGAAGAACCGTTCGCTTCCGCCTGGTATGCGAGGTGGAGCACCATGAGCACAGCTCGCAATCTGTACTCCTTGAGCATGCTTATCCGTAAGCTGGAGAGCATCGCCCCTCTTTCTGATGAGGAGCGCCGGGTTATCCAGCACCTACCGGTGACGACCTATAACCTCGATGCCCGGCAGGACATCGTGCGCGACGGCGACCAGCTTACGCACTGCTGCCTCATCGTCGACGGCTGGGCGTGCCGATACAAGCTGCTCAACGGGGGCAGGCGTCAGATCCTCTCGTTTCACATCCCCGGCGACATCCTGGATCTGCAGAGCCTTCACGTCCCTACGATGGATTGCAGCCTCACCACGTTGACCAAAGCGGTTATAGCCTTCATTCCCCACGAGAGCCTGCGGAAGTTAATGGCGGACTTCCCCAGCATCGCTGCTGTGCTCTGGCGCGACACGCTGATCGATGCTGGCATCTTCCGTGAATGGTTGGTGAGCTTGGGCCGCCGCTCAGCGTTTGAGCACGTCGCGCATCTGTTCTGCGAGCTATACCTGAAGCTACGGGCGGTGGGCTTGGCGGAGAATTACCGTTACCCGATGCCGATCACCCAGGCCGATCTCGCCGACGCGCTCGGGCTCACATCCATACATCTCAACCGTGTGCTGCAGGAGATGCGCGGTCAGACCCTGATCACGCTTCGGAAACGAATGCTCGTAATTGAGGCTTGGGATGAACTTCTTCGGATTTCGGAATTTGACCCGACATACCTGCAGCTGCAGAGGCCCGCAGCGGAAGAGGCGGCCGGCGATACGACCCTTCGCCTAGCCCTTAAGGCGCTGCCTCACCCAGCGCTTGGCGTCCTCAAGAGTGTCGAATAACGGGGCGCGCACGCCCGAAAGCCGACCAAACCCGACCTCCATGTACCAAGCCCCCGGCCGATCGTGATCCGGCGCATCCAGGCGGACCAGAACCGCCACGAGCTTGCCATTGATCATCACCAGCAAGCCAGTCTGATCCGGACTGTGCGTCTCGACGGAGATCGGTTGCAGAATGACCAGGCTCTCGACGTTGTCCCGGTCCACCACCGCTACCCACCCTGGACGCCACTTAGCCACGGCACCTGCCGGCGGCCACTCCAACGCGCGTTCCTGAGGTGGAGGTAATTCGGATTGAAGCCACAATACGCCTTGAGCCGCTCGACGTCGACGATCGTCAGGACCCGATGCTTGAGGTGGATCAGGCCCAGCGCACGCAGTTCCCGCAGGGAGCGGCTGACCTGCACATCCGATAGGCCCATCGTGTCGGCGACATCTGTCTGGGTGAATGGGAAGGCGTAGCTGTTGTCGGTGACTCGTCCCACCGCTTCCAGGCGCAGCAACAGCTCGCAGAACAGATGCGCGATGCGCTGGTTGGCCTGCCGACCCCCGATGTTGACCAGCCACTCCCGCAGCACCGCCCCGTCCACGAGGGCGCACCACATCAGGGCCCGCGTCACCCGCGGATGGTGCGTCGTGATCTCTTCGATGACTTGCCGCGGGATCTCGACCGTTTGGCAGGGCGATATCGTGCTGATGGCGTGGTCCATCTGATCGAGGATGAAGACGTTGAGGTCACAGAAGTCACCCGGCACAAAGAAGGCCATGATCTGACGCTGGCCGTCGGGGAGCATCTTGTAGCGACAGGCGTAGCCGTCGAGGATGAGATGCACGTTGTCGGGGACGTCGCCCTCCTGGATCAGGTCCGTCCGCGCTCCCACCTGCCGCACTCGTGGAACGAGCGTGCCCAACGCCTTGCGGTCGGCGTCGGTGAGTTCCTCGAAGCTCTCAAGCTTACGAATTAGCGCATCTTGCATCGGACCACGGTAGCGATGGGTAATCTCTCACCCTATGTCCGAGTCGGGACCAAATTCTCCGTCATAGGACGACATTTGACGGCTATCATATGGTAAGTTGATGTGGGCATCGCCACAGGTTGCGCCCAGCTTCATCAAGGCTCGCCCCCCTCTGGTATCACCACCACTACGTTCGGGAGAACTTTCGCGGCATTCATACGCCTGACGATCCTATGTCGATGCCAGCCGCCAATTTCCGTCATACGAAGGATCGCGCATCCCCGATGCGTGGCATCCGTTACACGACCGCGCCTTCTGGCTCGGCTTGCACGGCTGAGGGTATTAAGCCCCTGCTGTGAACCGGCGGAGACCTGCGTGCCGCGCTATCATTTCAACGTCTACGATGGAGTGACCCTGCTCGACAAAAAGGGGGTCGAGTTGCCGGAGATCATGTTCGCGCGCCGGGAAGCCATTCGGTACGCAGGCGTGCTTCTTGAGGAAGGCGCGCGGCTTGAGAGCCTTGGCTCCGAATGGCGCATGGAAGTCGCCGATGAGACAGGAGTGATCCTGTTCCGATTAGACTTTTTCGTCACGCCATCAGCGGCCGCAACGCCAGTAGCGGCAGCAAATGACTGACCTCAGGCAGTTGGCGGCTTAGCCTTAGCGATACGCTTCAACGCGGCATCGAAATCGACTTCATCCTCACTCGACCCGGCTCCTTGTGCGGTTTCGATAAACCGGCCGGACCCTAAGCCCGACGCGGTTCCAGGCTCGACGCGAGTTGCGGGAGACGGCTCCTAGCGCGCCCTCTGCCAACGCGAGGTGACCTCCCGAAAAGCAGCATCGCCGTTGGCCTCCGAAGCCCCCTCTGAGCCGAAGGAGCGAACCGACTGGCGCACCACGACGCCGTTGCAGGTGATCGACCAATCGAACCGGCCCGGCTCCTTAACCGATGGTGTGACCTGCAATTTGTGAGGGTTAGGATTGAAGGTGATCATCTCACTTATCTGGGGGGCGTCGGGCCCGTTCGTGAGAGGATAGGCAACCTTTCACCGTACAAATCGCCCTGCCGGTATCTCTCTCGGCTTAATGGGGCAGGTGATCCGCACTCCACTCACCAACAAGCGATAGCGCCACGCGGTAGATCACCGCGCCGGTCCCGTCGCGGACGAAGGCACAGAAGGTCCGCTCATCACCGTTCGGCATCTCGTCGCGAGCGATGTCGGGCAGCGCCGCTTGCGCAGCATCTCGGGCGGCTCCCGCATCGGGGAAATCATAGCCTTCATCGTCGTGCACGAAGGTGTCGCCGTCCGAGGTGTCGATGAAGTAGCGCGGCATGGGCGGGTCTCGATGTGTCTTCTCGACTCGCGCAACCTGGACGCCGGGATATTGTTCGCCCGCATCCAACCTAGGCGGACATCAGGCTACCGGAACATGATGCGGCAGGTGTGAGGCCTGCCGGTGTTGGAGTATGCCAAGAGTTGCGCAGGCCGGTAGCGAGGTCGCCGGGATGTCTGATCCAACCTTCCGCTACCGACCGAGCCCGTATAAAAATTCAGGCGCGTCCCAGAATTGTAGAATAATCTTCCGCAGTACCGCCCCCTCAGAGTCCCGGATGACCTCGGAGACGCCAGAAGGATGCCCTGGCGAGCGCTGCCCGAAACGGGCGAGAGTAGATCCTTCTACAGGTCCTGCGTTTTCACACAGCCTCGACCCGATGCGGTCGCTCTGCCCATAACTCATATTGCCTGAAAGCGGTCGCAGCAGCCCCGCAGCATGGCCACGCCTCAGTGCCCGGTCCGATTGAGCATCGCACCGATCTTCGGAGCGATGCGTTGCGCCACGAGAGCGTAGCCCTCGGCAGTGAGATGCTGTCCGTCTGGCTGTCTCGCCGTATCAGGAACGCCAGCGTAGAAATTCCCGAGAAAGACCGCATGGTGGTGGAAGGCAGCCTCACGCCCCGCTCCCCCGAGCCCGTTGAACACCGCAACCTCGATGCCACGCGCCTGCAGTTGGGTGATAATTGCATCGAGGTTGGCTGCCGATTGCGCTGGATCTACGATGCGGCCGCCCTGACGCCGACCGCCGCGACCGTCATTGCCTCCCGGCTGCAGGATGACCAGCTTCGTCCCATTCGGTACGCTTGCTCCGAGACGATTGAGCATGCCTTCGGAGGTATCCCCACTCACTCCGGCATTGACGACAGAAACATCGATACCCTTTGCGCGAAGAATTCTTTCGAGTTGTGCAGGGTATGCTTCAGCAGTAGTAAGTTTCATCCCCTCGGTGTTGCTGGCGCCAAGCGCGACAATCGTCGCTGACGCGGCCTGTGCGCTACCTGAAATAACTTGTAGTGCAACAAGCGTCGCAAGTATCAGCGAAATAGGGCGGTGACGGCTTCCGGAAATCGACATGTTGCGCTCCTCTGCCAGTAGAAGGCATCAACCGGAGCATCACCGTCAAGCCGATACCGACGCTTGATCGGAGTGCGCCGTCTGAATGCAGAGAGATAGGCTGCAAATTTCTGTGATTGCGATATCAGTTTTGTCCTAGTTGCCATTCGAAACCGGGCCTGCGGAGAACCACTCCTTCCTTAGACGATAGTGCAATCGCCGGGCGGCCCCATCATCGAGGCGCGCCCGGCGGCTTGCGCATCCCGGCCGTGCCACGGCGGATAGAGGCGTACATGCGGTTTGGCCCACGGTCCTGCAAGTGGTCTTGTGGGCCTGTGGGCATGTCCGCACGATGGCCGGGGCAGTTCGTCTTGCGACGATGCGGAGGCGCTACAGACAGGCGGTGTAAGCCGTGCTGAGAACATGCGGACGATTCGGCAAGCGGGCCTGTGGGCAGGCAGACAGTGCCACAGGACGGCCAGCCGACAAGCGGGAGTGCGGACGTGCGGACCATAGCCGTCATCAGCCAGAAAGGCGGCGTCGGGAAATCGACGGTCGCCGTGCATCTCGCCGTCGCCGGTACGCTGGCGGGCTTCCGCACCGCCCTGGTGGATCTCGACCCGCAGGCCACGGCGCGAAAGTGGGGCGACAAGCGTCAGGCGCCGGAGCCAGAAGTCGTGAGCGATCACGCCGAACGGCTCCCGCAGCTTGTCGAAGCGGCGCGGGAGAACGGCGCCGACCTTCTCATCATCGACACGGCGCCGAACGCGGATCGGGCTTCGCTTGCGGCGGCACGGGCGGCCGACCTTATCCTGATCCCCTGCCGGCCGGCGGCGTTCGACCTTGAGGCTATCGAGGCGACGCGGGATCTCGCCACTATCGCCAAGCGCCCCGCCTGGGTGGTCTTGTCCTCGGCGCCGACCCGCAGCGCGATTGTCGAGGAGGCCCGCCGAGGCCTTGAGGAGCAGGGGGCGAAGGTCGCGCCCCAGGTGATCCATCAGCGGGTGGCCTACAGCTACGCGGTAATCGACGGGCGTTCGGCATCCGAATATGAGCCGGATGGAAAAGCAGCCGAGGAAATCGCCTCCCTATTCGCGTGGGCACGCGGGGAGGTGGGCTTGCCCACAAGCACACAGAACGGCAAGAGGACGAGGGGGCAAGCGTGACGAAGCGGCCGAGCCTTTTTGGCGCCAAGGTGGCGCCTGCCAGCGTGGAGCCCGAACCGGTGCCCGTCGCACCGAGCCCGCCGCCGATCCGACCGGAGGAGCCTGCTGCGCCTCGATATCCGAAGGCGACGACGCGCGCCGGTAAGCGGGTGGTGACGGCCTACGTCTCGCCGGAGGCGTTCCGGCAACTCAAGCGCATCGCGGCCGACGAAGATGCCCAAGTGCAAGACCTGCTGACGGAAGGGCTCAACGCGGTCTTTGCCGCGCGCGGGCTCTCGCGGATCGCGTGAGCATCCCCCGTGCGGTTCCCGATGCCGAATTTCCCTTGTGACGTCGAAATCCCCGACGACTGGTGCGCGGGAGTAGCCTTCGAGCCTCGGCGCCCCGGCGAGATCTATCGAACGCCTTCGCCTGCCATTGCCGTTCCCCTGACCCTGATCCAGCCGCCCTACCGGACCCACGCGGTTCCGCATGATTGGCGCGGGTTCAGTCGGGATCGGTTTCTTCATGTGCTGACGCGGATGGCGGCCCGCAACGAGATCGACGCGCTGCGCATGATCGACGTGCCGCAACGAGAGTTCCCCGCCGCAGCCCTACCCGCTCCTTATCTGTGACGGTTTCCACCGCTTCTATGCTGCGGTCGTCCTTGGGTTCGATCATCTGCCGCGTGTGTCAGTGGGCTAGCCGGAGCGTGGGGCATTCGGCAGGTGGTCGCTCCTGCTTGTGGGCAGGTGGTCACGCAGGCTTGCCGTCGATGTTTCAGGCCCTCATGCCCGCTTGCCGTATTGGCCAAGATCCGGCATCTTCTCGAACGCAAGACAAGAGACATTATCTTGCGTCGGAGGTCGCCATGGATGTCGTCGTTACACCAACCGGCTCGGAAGGCACCTCCTGGAGCTTGAAGGATCGTCTCGGCCGACCTCTCGGCGACATCGAGAGATCGGGCCTCGCAACGGGTTTCGAAATCAAGCCAGGGGTAAGCAACAGCCTGCGAGCCGTCCCGGTTTTTCACGCCACGCTCGACGAAGCCATGACGGCTATCGCGCGGCATATGCAGGGTGAGTGTACGTTGGACAGCCAGGATTGGGACTAAGAGGCATGTCTGGGTTGCCGGCCGTCATCGAACCAGTTGCACCTTCGCTGCCATCCCAAGCGGACGACGACGCGCAGATGATCCGGCTGTGGCTGGCGCGGTCGTCCAGCCCGAACACGCGGCGGAACTACGAGCGCGAGGCGGCCCGCTTCCTCGCCCATGTCGGCAGGCCGCTCGGCGCGGTGCGGATGGGCGAGCTGCAGGAATACGTCGCCAGCCGGCCGGGGTCATCGGCAACGGTCGCCCTGACTGCCGCCGCGCTCAAGAGCCTGTTCGCCTTCGCCCAGGAGGTCGGCTTCCTGCGCTTCAACATCGGCGCGGCGGTGAAGGTGCCGCCGATTAAGAACACGCTGGCCGAACGCATCATGGCCGAGGCCGACGCGCTGCTGATGATCCGGCAGGAACCGGCTCTCCGAAACCGGGTGCTGCTGACCGTGCTCTATGGCGGCGGACTGCGCATCTCCGAAGTCTGCGGCCTGCGCTGGCGCGATCTCGCGCCGCGTGACGAGGCGGGGCAGGCTACGGTGTTCGGGAAGGGCGGCAAGACGCGGGTCGTGCTGCTCTCGGCCGCGACGTGGAAGGTGCTTGGCGCCCTGCGGGGCGAGGCGGGGGCTGACGCGCCCGTGTTCCTGTCGCGGAAGGGTGGAACGCTCGATCCGAGCGCAGTCCATCGGATCGTGAAGGCGGCGGCGGCTCGCGCTGGCCTGCCCGTCGAGGTCTCGGCGCATTGGCTCCGACACGCCCACGCCTCTCACGCCCTCGACCGTGGCGCACCCATCCACTTGGTGCAGGCGACCTTGGGGCACGCCTCGGTCGCGACGACAGGGCGGTATCTGCACGCCCGGCCGTCAGAGAGTTCGGCTAAGTTTCTAGGCGTGTAGCGCCGCATCACCGCAGAAGCATACGGGTCTACGTTACTATCAAACTACGGAACTGCGGATCCGGCGAGGGTTCATGGACCAATCGGGCCACCGCGACCCGCGAACCGTCGTCGGGTACATTCGCCGGGGCGAACGCCTTCAAGGGGCACAGAGGGAGCGGGTTTCTGTAGAGGGAGCGCACGCCATGCACGGACCCGATGTCGAGATGGCCGCGAAGGTCATTGCCGAGAACGTCGTCTCGGCCTTCGTGCACGAGCGGGAGGAACCGGGTGGCTTTACCGGGACCGGCAGGGACATGGCGGTCGCCGGCCTGATGCGCGAGCTGCTGGCGGTCATGCCGACCGACGACGGCGACGTGCTCGCGGCGGCCTGCAATCGCTTCCTCGACAGGCTGGCGGCGATGAACATGCCGGGGCCGCGCGTCGAGGCCGTCGATCCCGACGACGGGTCGGTGACGATGGGGCCGGCTTGATTGGCCTGCCAGTATACTGGCTGTTTTGGATCTGGGTGCGTTTGGTACTCAGATAGGCGTCGATAGGTCCCGCCCGAAACGACGAGGTGCCAATGCCGAACTTCTGGATGTACACGAGGCTGGTTTGTCTCGTTATCGCGCTCTTATGTGCGCTGGTGGCGGTCATCAACTGGCGGTTAGCTGCAGCGATCAAGCTCGATTGGCCCGGCGTGTTTGCCGCCCAACCCAAAAAGAGGCCGAGCAACGAAGCGACCTACCAAATGGCCTTCACGGCGCTCTACAAAATGGCAGAGCACAACCGTTATGCGGCAAGGGCTGCCGCAGCAGGCCTTGCATTCTACATCGTCGCCGAAGTGATGCCGGAAATATACTTTCGGCTTCCATAAATCTGGTTACTATAATGATAGCAAAATTAAATTATATCAAGCGTAGCCGACTGCCGTTTACCGTACTAGTAACGGGATCAGATGCAGAAATTGAATAATTGGCCCGTCGCTGCACACCTCTAGGGCCTATTCGTGGAATATTGAGCTGGAACTGGCAGTGGGCAGATAAAGCGCAATTCTATTTTGAAAACATGACACTTCGCGATGGTTTCATGTGTATTATAAATCTTGACCTTGACGAGACTATATGGTCCGAAATCATCAGCCCTCACCCCAACAATCCCTAATCGCCCGCAGGCCGGCGATATGCCGCCCGGCCTCGTCGCATTCTCGGCCGAACAGGTCCGCCCATCCGTCAGCTGCTTCGTCGCCCTCCGGCCCCGGATCGGCGCGCAGCACGTCCGCAAGAAGGGCGAGGCAGATGCGAGCGCGGTTAATGTGGTGGAGCGCGGCCAGCCGCGATGCCTCGGCCCGGTCGGTCAGGCCGGCATCGGCGTAGGGCTGGCGCTCGGTTTCGTCCTCCGGCGGGTCGAAGGTCGCGACAGCGACGAGATTAATCATTGCAGCGGCCCCACCGGGGGCACGTCGCCCGGCTTCACGAAGCGGACGATGATCGGCTGCACGCGGTCGCGGGCGGCCTCGGCTTCGCACTGGCGCTCCCAGGCCGCCACGTCGGGGCAGCCGGTCGGCGGGATGCAGATGCGGAGGGCGAGCCCGCCGACCATGCCGGATTTTGCCTCGACGGCGGCTAGGCGCTTCTCGAACTGTGTCACGGGGTGTTTCCTCCGGGTGCCATGTTCAACCTCGCCTCGACGGCCCGCAGGCGTTCGGCGTGGTCGTTCACCTTCACGGTGTCGAGGAACGAGGCGATCAAGCCGGCCACGGCCTGCCCTTCCTCGGGCGTGATCTCGCCATCCGCCACCGCCGCCAGGACACCGTGATCCACCCCCATTGAAGTGGTCCGCCCTTTGGTATGGCTTTTGAGCCTGGAGGACGGACGACATGGCCAAGCATCCGAAGCCCGAGGAGATCGTCGCCAAGCTACGGCAGGCGGATGTGCTGATCTCGCAGGGCCAGAGCGTCTCTGACGCGATCCGTGCCATCGGCGTGAGTTCAGTGACGTACTACCGGTGACGGCGTGAGTTCGGCGGCCTGAAGACCGATCAGGTGCGCCGAATGAAGGATCTGGAGACTGAGAACCAGCGGCTGCGTAAGGCGATCGCCGACCTCACGCTCGACAAGCTGATCCTGCAGGAGGCATCCCGGGGAAACTTCTGAGCCCCGCGCGCCGACGCGCCTGTGTCGAGCACATCATCGACGTCCTGCACGTCTCCGAGCGCCGCGCCTGTCGGGCCCTCGGTCAGCATCGCTCGACACAGCGCAAGGTCCCGCGGGGCCGTGATGACGAGGAAGCACTAACGGCTGACCTCGTGGCATTGGCCGAACGGTATGGGCGCTATGGCTACCGCAAGATCAGCGCGCTGCTGAAGGCGGCCGGGTGGCTCGTCAACGACAAGCGCGTCGAGCGGATCTGGCGGCGCGAGGGCCTGAAGGTCCCGGTCAAACAGCCCAAGCGGGGGCGGATCTGGGACAACGACGGCTCCTGCCTGCGTCTTCGCCCGGAGTGCCGCAACCACGTCTAGTCGTATGACTTCGTCGAGGCCCGCACGCATGACGGACGCAAGTTCCGGATGCTCAACGTCGTCGATGAGTTCACGCACGAATGCCTGGCCATCCGCGTCGCCCGTAGGCTGAAGGCGATCGACGTGATCGATGTGCTCTCCGACCTGTTCATCCTGCGTGCGGTGCCGGGGCATATTCGTTCGGACAATGGCCCGGAGTTCATCGCCAAGTCGGTGCAGGCTTGGATCACCGGGGTCGGTGCCAAGACGGCCTACATCAGCCCCGGTTCACCGTGGGAGAACGGTTATGTCGAGAGCTTCAACGCTCGCCTGCGGGACGAACTCCTGAATGGCGAGATTTTCTACACGCTCAAGGAGGCACAGATCGTGATCGAGAGCTGGAGACGGCACTACAACGCCGTCCGCCCCCACGCATCGCTCGGATACCGTCCGCCAGCCCCGGAGGTGTTCGTGCCAGCCTTCACCGCTTGGCCGGCTGCGCTCGCCCGACCGGCTGCGTCGACCAAGCTACCCATGGTGGAGCGGCCCACCGCACACTAACTTTACTTATGGACCACCTCGTGGGGGCCGATCAAATTCGCGATTAATCTTTCGTGCGTAAACGGTCAGCTTAGGTAGATCCGCTCGTGAGAACGCTGTGCCTTGGTCCCATCATAGATTGCGGTCACTCCGCTCGGCCAAGGTGTGGATCGCCCTGAGCGTCGTCGCACCCTTCGGCATGCTCGCCGTCTCGGGCTTCATGTTGTTCGATCTCAGGCAGGACGTCTGGGAGCGGGCCGAGCAGACATCCAAGAACCTTCTGCAAGTCTTGGAACGGGACATCGCCCGCAACGTCGAGATGTACGACCTTTCGCTCCAGGCCGCCGTGGATAATTCCAGGGCACCCGGAGTCGCCGAGATTGACCCACAATTGCGCCAACTCATCCTATTCGATCGCGCCGCTACCGCTCGCGACATGGGTGTGATGCTCGTCATCGATGAGCACGGCGATATCGTTGCCGATCTTGATGCCATGCCCCCGCGCAAGGGCAATTATGCGGATCGCGAGTACTTCCAGGTTCACAAAGCTCGCGCGGGGCTCGGCCTCTACGTCGGACGGCCTATCGTCTCGCGTTTGACCGGCGAGCAAATGCTGCCCTTCAGCCGTCGCATCAACAAGTCGGACGGCACCTTTGGCGGCGTTGTTCTAGGCAGCGTGAAACTCTCCTACTTTACCCACCTGTTCCAGCAGATCGACTTGGGTCAAGAAAGTGCGATCAACCTGTATCTTGATGATGGCACGCGCATCATGCGCCACCCCTTTAAAGAGGCGGACATTGGGGTAAACATCGCAGGTAGCTCGGTTTTCCGAGGGTTCCTTAGCGAACACAGCGGTAGCTTCGTTCGCACCTCGGTGCGGGACGGGGTAGAGCGACATTACACCTTCACGCGGATCGGTAGCTTGCCGCTGATCCTGAACGTCGCCATCGCCACGGACGAGATTGAGGCTGAGTGGCGGGTAAAGGCAATCGTGATCGGCAGCGTGGTGTTGGTGCTGGGTAGCCTGACTGTCGCGCTGTCCCTTCTGTTCGGACGTGAGCTTCGCCGTCGTGAAGCCGTCCAAAGCGAACTCGAACGCTTGTCTCAAACGGATGCCCTGACCGGGCTCTCGAATCGCCGGGCTTTCGAGAAGGCAGGTTCTCTCGCATGGGAGCGGGGGCGGCGCGACCATGGCCCTCTATCGTTGCTGATCGTCGATGCCGACCATTTCAAGCGGTTCAATGACCGGTACGGGCATCAGGTCGGAGACGAAGTGCTGAAAGGGCTCGCGCGATGCCTGTCGGCCAGCGTGCATAGACCTCATGATCTTGTTTGCAGGTTAGGGGGCGAGGAGTTCGCTATCCTCATGCCCGACACCGATCAGGCAGGTGCCCTGCGGATCGCAGAAAAAGCTCACGCTGAAATTGCTACACTGTCGATTGGCTCTGCGGGCATCGGCGCTGGCGCGATCACGGTGAGCATCGGACTCGCCGTCGTCATTCCAAGTGATGCAGACAACACGTCGATGATGGCCCTTTATCGCTTCGCGGACGCCGCGCTCTACGAAGCCAAAGCAGGTGGGCGCAATCAAACTCGCTGTGCGAGGTCACAGGGCGTGACAGCGGCCTCGCAGAAGCCTCTGCTGCAGGTCGTAGGGAACGCCTAGCCGGTCGGTATTCAGGTCAGCCTGGCAATTCGATGCGGATCGCTGGTACGACAGGCATCAGCGCTTGACACTCAGCACCGCACCATCCCGCCATGCCGATCCGGCGCGAGCATCGTTTCTTCTACCCCATCGACTGGCCGCAGCTGTCGGCGGTGATCCGCTTCCGGCGGGCCCAGGGTCGCTGCGAGGGCTGCGGTCGTCCGCATGGGCAGACCGTCTGGCACCTTGGGGATGGCCGCTGGTGGGACGCAAAGGCCGCATCCTGGCGCGACGGGAAAGGGCAGGCCGTCTGTCTCGCGGTTGAAGAGGACGACGTTCTTGGGACCGTCCGGACAACACGGGTGGTTCTAGCGGCGGCTCACCGCAACCACGACACGGCCGACAATCGGGACGTGAACCTCATGGCCGTCTGCCAGCGGTGCCACATGAACCACGACCGGCCAGAGCATAAGCGGCGGCGGTGGCGAACCCTGTTTCGGCGGAAGGCTTCAGGCGACCTGTTTAGCGGCCAGTATTGATTTCATCGGATGCGACATTTTGTACACGGACTTCTTCGTCTCTTTCCGCACACAACCATAAGGCGAATTTATTCGCTTTACAGTTTGAGATAGTTTTAATCATTGCTCGATACCTCTGAGGTCAATACGCAATTAAATTGTAGGGACATTATCAGGTGCGTCTCTTCGAGACAGACCTTCGCGCCCTGATGAGCGCGATCGACAGGTCGCGGGCCCGGATCGAGTTCACGCCGGACGGGATCGTCAGGACGGCCAACGCCAACTTCCTCGCCCTGATGGGCTACACCCTCGCGGAAGTGGCGGGCCGCCCCCACACCCTATTCGTGCCCCCCGCCGAGCGCGAGAGCGACGCCTACTGCGCCTTTTGGGACGCTCTGCGCCGGGGCGAGCCACAGACGCGGGAATTCAAGCGGATTGCCAAGGACGGCCGGTCGGTCTGGATCCAGGCCACTTACAATCCCGTGCTCGACAGGACCGGGCGCGTCACGCGCATCGTGAAGCTCGCTTCCGACGTGACCGCGCAGGTCCTGCGCGCCATTGATTATGAGGGCCAGCTCGAAGCCCTGCACCGATCCCAGGCGGTCATCGAGTTTGCCCTCGACGGCACGATCCTCACCGCCAACGGGAATTTCCTGGACGCGGTCGGCTATCGGCTCGACGAGATCCAAGGCCGCCACCACAGCCTGTTCGTGGACTCTACCGAGCAGGCCAGCGCGGAATATCGGAGCTTTTGGGAACGGCTCGGCCGGGGCGAATTCGCCTTCGGCGAGTTCCGGCGCATCGCCAAGGGTCGCCGGGAAATCTGGATCCAAGCGACCTACAACCCCATCCGCGACCGCGACGGCGTCCCGACCAAGGTGGTCAAGTTCGCCACCGATATCACCAATCAGAAGTTGCACGCTGCCGACGCCGCCGGCCAACTTGCCGCCGTCAACCGCTCCCAGGCAGTGATCGAGTTCGCCCCCGACGCCACGGTACTCGACGCCAATACCAATTTCCTCAAGACGGTCGGCTACGCGATCGAGGAGGTGCGCGGGCGCCCGCACGCGATGTTCGTCGAGCCCGGTTACGCGCAGTCCCGGGACTACGCGGCATTCTGGGACAGGCTGCGCGGCGGGGCCTTCGCCACCGGCATGTTCCAGCGCGTCGGCAAGGATGGACGCGCTGTCTGGATCCAGGCGAGCTACAACCCGATCTTCGATCCGGCCGGGCGACTGACCAAGGTCGTCAAGTACGCCACCGACGTCACCGCCAATATGGCGGCGCGCTCCAAGGCCATAGACGCGGCTGAGGAGACCCTAGCTCACGTCCATGCCATTACCGGTTCGGCCGAGAATATGGACGTGGCGGCCCACGCCATATCGGACAGCATGGGACGCTCGAAGGAGGTCGTGGACGACATCCAGGGCCGGGCAGGCGTGGCGGATAGGGCGACCGAGCGGCTGATGACAGCAGCGGGTGCCATGGGCGACGTCGCGACGATCATCGCGGGCATCGCCCAGCAGATCAATCTCCTAGCGCTCAACGCCACCATAGAGGCGGCGCGGGCCGGCGAGGCGGGCCGGGGCTTCGCCGTGGTCGCCACCGAGGTGAAGGCCTTGGCGGGGCAGGCCGCCGCCGCAACTGCCCGGATCGGCGCCGAGGTGGTGGGGATGCAGGCGGTCTCGGCGGAGGTCGCCCGGACCCTCGCCTCGATCACCGCTGCGATTGGCACAATCAGCGCCCATGTCGATGGCGTGAAGGCGTCGACGGATGAGCAGTCGCGCGCGACGGGGGATATTCTCGCCAGCATGCGGCAGGCGGCCCAGGGCGTCTTGACCATTGGCACCAGCCTAGACGACTGGACCGTGGGCATGGAGGAGCGCCGCGCTGAGCGCCGCTCCCGCGTGCTCCTCTCGGCCCATATCCACTTCCCTGGTAGCGCCGGCGTTACCTGTACGATCCGCGATTTGACGGAAGGCGGGGCACGCCTGCACGTGTCCTCCCAGGAGCAGGTTCCGGGCAGCTTCGATCTGGTCATCAAGGCTGACGGGCGTCGCTACGTGTGCGAGGTGCGCCACCGTTCCGGTTCAACGATCAACGTCCAATTTGTAGCCGTCCGAGGGCAGCGGCCGAGTGAGGCGGCGTGACGACGCCGCCGCGCTAGCCGCAGGCGAGCGGGGTGAACGCGGCGGCCGGCGTGCTCGCAGGCGGGAGCGTAGAAGGTCGCTCGACCGTTGCGAGGAGCACTGGACTCAATAACGTCGCTTTGGTTTTGACAATCCAGGGGCCGTGAGCCGGCGCTTGCGGTGTCCAATTCCCTCCGCGACCCCACATTCGACGTATATCAGCTAGGCTCTCTTCGAACCTTGAAACATAAGCGTCGTACGATGCTTCCGTAGCTCATGCCCTTCGACATGGGACGCACGTTGCAGCGCTGATTCCCTATGTCTCGCAAAGGTCTTGGCAACAGCACAAAAAATGCCCGGCACTAGGGCCGGGCAGTTTAGATCCCTTTGCACGGGGACATCGAGACAGGGGCTTTGGAGGATCCCTGTCTCAACCTGAATTAGAAGTCGCGCTGGACGCGGATACGGATCTGCTGGACGCCATCCGAGGTGGCGGTGCGGACCGGGCCACCGGCGTTGATCGACGCGACGCGGGCGGCGGTGTAGGCCGTCGGGTCCTTGTCCTGGTCGATGACGCGGCCGTTCTTCACGCCGTACTGGGTGTAGAAGCCCTCGACGCCGATATCGAGGTCCTTGACCGGCGACCAGATCACGTTGGCGCCGACCACGAACTGGTAGGTGTCGCGGAGAGCCTGGCTGAGCTGGTAGAACCGGGTGCCGGGGGCGCCGACGCCGTTCGTGCCGAAGGTGTTGCCGTTCAGGCCGCTGACGAACTGGGAGAGCTGACCCTGCGCCTGGCGGGCGCCGGCATTGAAGTTCTGCTCGCCGTAGCTGCCGAACACCGCCGAACGCCACTCAGGCGCCCAGTAGTGAAGGTAAGCGGCCGAAACCGTGAAGGCTTCCGAGGTCTGAAGCTGGCCGGTGAAGGGGTTGACTGTCGCGTCGTTGAAGTACTGAGCGAACTTCTGACCCTGCAAGGTGCCGGCGGTCTGCGCCGCGCAGCCCGTGTAGGCGCAGTAGCCGGTGTAGAGCTGAGCGCCTTCGCCGTACGCGCCCTGGAGGTAGAACGCATCGCCCGGAGCGATGAACGGCGCGTTGACCTTCAGGCCACCCTGCACAGCGTAACCGATCACGCTGTTGGTGTGGGCGACGAAGGATTGGCCGGCGACGGCACCGGCCGGCAGCGCGGCCGTGGTGTTGCCGACGTTCAGCTCGTGCGACGCGGCCGAGATCTGGGCCGAACCCCACGGGGCGTCGTAGCGGGCCACGCCGACGAAGTCGGGCAGGCGGTTGCGCTCGATCACGTCGATCGAGGTCGTGCCGGCGATCGCGCCGGCGGCGTTGAAGAAGAAGACCGGAGTCGGCAGGCTGGTGAGACCGAAGTTGCTGACCGAACCGTTGGCGACCGTCGCGGCGGTGCTGAACGGCGAGTAGATCGGCGTGCGGCGGAAGGTCGGATCTTCGATCGAGATCGTGGCCGAGAAGCCGTTGCCGATCGTGGCGGTGTAGGCCAACAGGTTGGTCGAGGCGACGTCCGAACCGCCGGTGGCGGCAGCGAACTCGAAGTCGTGGGCGTAGAAGTCGAAGAACGAGGAGGCGCGACCGGCGGTGAGGCCGGCGAACTGGATGAAGGCCTTGTCCGCGTTCACGTACTGCTGGGCGCGGCCGAACTGGTCGGTGCCGGTGCCCGGGAAGGCGTTGCCCCAACGCTGGTTGGTGCCGGAGGTGCCGCCGCCGTACGAACCGCCGGTGCGCGAGGCGACTTCGAGACGGGTGAAGGCGCGCAGGGTGCCGTAGCCGGTCTGGGTGCGGGCATCGAGGTTGATGCGGAGCAGGCCACGGTAGCCGGCGGTGTCGCCGAGGTTACCGCCGGACTGACGCGAGTACGTCGTCTCGTAGCCGCCCTCGAAACGGGCGCGGCCCGAGAGACGCAGGCAGGTATCGGTGCCCGGGATGTAGAAGAAGCCTGCGCCGTAGGCCGAGCAGACACGGACGTATTCGATCGGGGCGGCCTTCTTGACGGGCAGATCGGCCGCGTGGGCAGCGCCGACGGCGGCAAGGGCCGCAGCCGACCCGAGCAGAGAACTCTTCAGAAGCTTCATTGTTGACCCCAAAGCATCGAGACCCAGACGCGGGCAGTCCGGTTTTCCGGTTCATGCCGCTTCTTGTTCGGCCCACATCTTGTGATGGGCTCCGACGGGTCTCGCTTTGCGATGTCCCGATGCAGCTAGCATCAATGTTGTGAAACGTTTGAGCAATATGGTTCCGGCGGCGTTTCCGAGTTTGGCCACGCCTGTAACTTAACAGCCACGCTTCTGTCGTAGCCGTAATTCTGTTCGTTGTGCCGCCCTCAGATTCATCGAGTGCAGGCTCGGCTCCCATGCCGCCCGCCGGCTCCCGGCAGCCCTTCTCTTTCGTTCAGCGTGAGGCCGGCGCGTCGCCCTCCACAGCACAGCGACGGCCTCATGCGCCTGCCTTCCGCGACCTCACCCACGAAGGCGAAATCAGGACTGCAATCCCGCTTTTCGAGGTTTCCGCCGGTCTCATTTTCCCCGGATTTGAAACTTGAGTAGGCGTGCGGTTCGGGGATTTGCACCCTATGCCGCGACGGATGGGGGTATCCCCAAATTTGGGGGCACCCTTCCGCGCTAGGCGTAACCAGGCCGTCCACTCCGGCGAGGCGATCCGCAGGATGTTCGGCAGGTTGCGAAAGCCGGTGACGCGCCGCTCCTCGACGGTGAGTAGGCCGAGCTTGCGGGCCTCGCGGATCGCGTTCCGTACCGTCGTCTCTGCGATGCCAGCCAGGGCGGCGAGGTGCGGGACGGACAGCCGGCAGTCGCCTCGCCTCGTGGTCTCGGCGGCGATCAATGCGAGCGCGGCTTGCTCGGCCAGAGTGAAGCGCGAGGCCAGAGCGGGAGGAAGCCGGCCGGAGGCGGCCCAACGGCGGCGCCGTTCGAGGCTGGCATCCGTGCGCGGCCGGGAGCCGACGCCCGTCCTCGGCTTGTTCTGGCGATCCTGGGGGGGGCGATCTTGGGGGGTATCCCGGCCGGTATGGGGCTGGGCCGCGAAACCGACATCGGCCGTCACCTTGCGCGCCTCGATCATGGCGGCCAGCGCCTCGGCCTCGCCCTCGGTGATCTGGCCGGCGGCAAAGGCCGTCCAGAGCGCCTTTGCCACGGCCGGCAGCGCGGCGCGCGGCGCATCCTCCGCCTGTCGGCGGATCGCGTCGGCATAGGTGTTCATCCACGGTCCCTCACGGGCCGCGATCCGATCCAGGCACGACTTCCCTGTTGCCGGAATTGCCGTTCCGGCTTGACTCCCGAGGGGGAGCTATGGCTTGTGAGGGGAAGCAACTCCGGCCTCACAGGCCCCAGGTTTTCGACAGCCTCGACCTTGCCGGGTCGGGGCTGTTGTCGTTTCAGGGTCTATCTCGCGGCGATCTCTCCTGATTGGCCGGCGACTCGCCGCAGGGGCGCGGGCCGGACTGCGCATGTCGGCTGGGCGGGACGGTTAAGTCAATCTGAACAGGTGCGGCCGGGCGCTGGCGCGAGGGGTCCAAGCCACGCCATGCCCGGCCGCTTTCCGCCCTGCCAGGGGCGGAACTGAAATCAGGTGTGCTCAGTCAGGAAGCCCAACACAACGCGGACCTGCCGGACATGGGGCGGCTCGGGGATGCCGGGCAGTAGAGCCCCGATCCGCTCATGCACGGCCAGCCAGCGCCGCACGAGGCGCAACAGGGTCGGCCCGTGCGGCTCGCGGCCTCGGCGCTCGGCGCCGCTGTAGAGAGCGGACAAGCGCATATCCAGAAAGCGGACCTCGGCCACGAGGAACAGGAACCGGACGGTCTCGCCCAACGACAGGCGGTGCACGGGGCGGGCGGTAGTGGTGGCGGGGAGCGTCGTCGGCATCACGCCCTCGCTACGAGCGCGAGGATGGCGCAGCCGGCGGCGGCCACGACATTGCCAGCGCCGCCCCACGGCAGGGGCGGGAACACGGCGCGGATCTCCGGCGCCGCGACGGGCTCTGGTTCGGGCGCCGGGATCTCGGGCTCAGGATCCGGCAGGACTGGCGCGGGGGCTTCCTCGCGCGCCTGCGTGCGCGTCCGCGCGATACTGGTTGCGAAACTCCCCAGGTCGCCCAGGCGCACAACCTGTGCGGGTGGCATCGGGGCGGTCCCGGCGTCGTCCGCGCCCTCGATCCGATCCAGGGCGGCGATGATGCGGTCTGCGGCGTCGAGGGCGGTTTGCGCCGCCTCTTCAAGATGAGCGCGCAGGGCGAGGCCGGCGAGCGGCGCCAGGGCCTTCGGTTCGGGCGGGCGCTGGCGGGGCCGGAAGGTGATCACGTTGTCCAAGGTCACGCCTCCACCATCGCCAGAAGCTCGCGGGCGAACGCAACGGTCTCGGCCGGGTCGTCGTTGTCGATGACGCTTACGGCCAGCATGGAGAGGCGGGTTTCGCGGTCGTCGCTACTCTCCGGCGAGCGCCGCCGGGCCTCGTCCTGAGCAGCCGTCGCGACATGGCACATGGCATCGCTCACCCATCGCATGAGCTTGCCCGCCTCGTTGTGTACGGCGGCGCCGGAGGGGTGATCGGACAGGCGGTTGCAGCCCTGCCAAGTCTTGGCGTTTGAGACTTCGCATATGAGGTTCGCGGCCTCACGGATGGCCCATAGTTCCCTCATGGTTGCCCCGGCGAAATCGACCATAGGCACAAGCGCGTTCAGTGGCAGCTTGGCAGGGCCTGGATTGCTCTGCACGGCCTCTGGTTTCGACCCGCGCGCCATGATCGCGGCATGAAGGTCGTAGACGAGCCGGCCGTCCAAGTCATAGGCGTCGCGGGGCTGGCCGGGGCGCTCGGTGCTCACCCAATCCCTCCAAGCGTAGGCGAGAGCCTTAGCCGCGATGTTCTCAGCGGTTGCGGGTAGCTCTGCGGCAGACCTGACGAGGCGGTTCATCGGCGCCACAGCCGCATTGGCTTCCTCGTCGGAATAATCATCACCCATCTTGTCGAGGGTATCGGTCTGGCGGCGAAAGGGGTTGCGCATGGGGATGGCCTCACTGTGTCGGGAATGACGGGGAGGCGCGGCGGGTCTCTCGCCGCGCGGGTGGCGGCGTCAGAGCGTCGGCAGGTAGCCGTAGGCGAACACGCCCCCGGCGATGAGGACGAGGGCGGTCAGGGCCTCGCCCGTGGCGTTGAGGAAGCGCAGGGCGCGGCTGTGCGCGGTGTCGGGACGGACGGCGGCGACCGCCTCCCACGGCTCGATGCTGCCGGGCAGGGTCTCGGCGGGCAGGTTCAGGTAGCGGCCGTCTGCGGCCTGCCGGCGGGCTCCGGTGCGGGCGCTGTCGCTGCGCGGCGGGAGCGGGCGGCTGAAATCGGGAATACGGGCGTGCGTCATCGTTCGGGCTCCTGTCTGGGCTCGTGGGGTGGGGCGGTGGTGAAGGGGATGGCGCCGGTCAGGCCGGCGTTGGGCTCAGCGCGACGGCGCCTTGACGAAGGCGCGGGTGACGGGATCGCGCCAGCGGCGGGTGCGCTCGCACCAGACCGGTGCGGGCTGCGCGGGGGCGAGCGCGCGACGCGGGGCGAGCAGGCCGGCGAGGTCGAACGGCAAGCCGTTCTCGGCGGCGTAGGAGGCGAGGAAGGCGGTCGCGGTGGCGATACCGGCGAGGCCGAAGGCGGCGGCGAGGGCGATCACGCGATCTCTCCCGAGAGGCGGTGCGAGTAAGCTCCGGCGCGCCCTAGAGGCTGCGGGCGTCGAGTTCACCAACGGCGGCGAGCCGGGTGTGAAGCTCCGGCGGAAGGCCGAAGGGTGAACGCCGCTGACGATCCTGCCTGCAAGCTGGTCGCGAATGAGCGGGCGAAGCTGACGGCCACATACCTTAACGGCGTCGCCGTGGCGGTGCTGGCCGTTGGTGGTCTCGCGCCCCTTTTCGCCGCTAGGCCCGTCAATGCGCCGGTCTCGGTCGCAACCGTTGTTGCCACCCTGATTTGTACGACTGTCAGCGGCGTCCTACATCTGTCGGCGCGAACCGTGCTCGGGAGGCTGCGGCCATGAACGCACCGGATCTGTACGTCATCCTATGGGCGCTCTCGGCGCTTGGGCTGGGCCTCGGTGTGATGTGGTTCACCCGGCGCACGAGCCCGTGACAGGGCCGAAGCGAGCGCCATGAACGACGGGTTATTCTGGCTACAGCTTGCGGCGCCCGTGGCCGTGCTCGCGGCCGGTGGCTTCGTCTATTGGTTCACGGCGCGCCAGGACCGGCACGACGCCGCGAACCGGGGGCGGTAAACCTTTGACGGACGTTCAACGCTTGGCTTTGGTCATTGTGCCGGCCGTCCCCGTGGCGTTCGGCTTGAGCCTTGCGTTCTAGGGTCCGTCGAGCAGCCTAACCCTGTCGCGGGTTCTCTTGATCCGCCTGCATACGATGAATTAACGTCCAACCATTGCCGCTTCTTGAGCAATCAGCCGCTTGCCGATTTTAACTGCTAAATACGTTTCATTATTAGAAATCGCGCTCTCGATCTGGTTTACAAGATCGAACATGGTAGGAAGGCTTGCCTTCACATGATTAGCTGCATTGTAAAATTCATTTAGAAGAACATCTTCGTCACCCGACAGATGTATATCTTGGACAATGAGACATAGTTTTCTGCATACAGTGTCAGCGTAATTTTCATCAACGAAATCGGTTTCGCGCAAAAAGCGGCATTGATTTTCGACGAGAATGTAGGAGCTGCGATCTCCTGCGCGGATCATCGCACCATTTATGATAACGCGTTCGTGAGGTTTGAGTGTAATTCGCAGTGCCATCAGGCTTTTCCATTTGAGACGATCTTAAAATTCATAATATCAGTATGTTAACTATCTCCGAATGACCTATGAACTTCGCAGAACGCTTTAAGAATTTTGAAGGTGGCTAGGGCGGACTGATGGATGCCCACCAAGAATGGTGGTCGTCAGATCTAGCAAGGATCGATTATCATGTCCGGCATCACCCTCACCGCCGCCACCCGCCAGAACCTGCTCTCCTTGCAGGATACCGCGTCGCTGACGGCCACGACCCAGAACCGCCTCGCCACCGGCAAGAAGGTCTCCTCGGCCCTCGACAACCCGGTGACGTTCTTCACCTCGCAGTCCCTCGACCAGCGGTCGGGCGATCTGTCGAGCCTGCTCGACGGCATCTCCAACGGCGTGCAGGCGATCCAGGCGGCCAACCAGGGCATCACCTCGATCCAGAAGCTGGTGGACCAGGCCAAGTCGGTCGCCAACCAGGCGCTCTCGACCCAGATCACCACCACCGGTACGGCTACCTCAACCTTCACGACTCCCACCGCTTCAACCACCGTCAACCTGTTCGTGAACGGCTCTGCGACTACCGCCACGATCCCGGCCAACGCCACGATCGACCAGGCGGTCTCGGCGCTCAACACCGCCGTCGGCGCCGGAAGCTTCTCGAAGGACACCACCGGCACCAAGCTCGTCGTAAACGCGAGTTCGGACGTAGAGTTCGCCACCACCACCGACCAGACAGCCCTTGGCTTCACCACGGGCTCCGGTAGCACCACGGCCTACGGCTCCACCAGCGCCGTGGCGCAGAGCAGCGACCTGACGGTTTCCGGCGTCTCGGCTCGTTCCTCTCTGGCGTCGCAGTTCAACAGCCTGCTGACTCAGATCGACCAGCTCGCCGGTGACTCCAGCTACAACGGCACCAACCTGATCGGCGGCAAGGGCACGAACAACAACCTGACGATCAACTTCAACGCTAAGGGTAACTCGAACCTCCAGGTCACGGCGACCGACGAGACATCGAGCGGCCTCGGCCTGAACGCGATCACCAGCAGCTCCATCGCCGGCACCGTCGGCCGGGGCAGCTTCCTGCTCAACGGCGACATCAACACCACGCTGAGCAAGCTGACCACGGCCTCCAACCAGCTGCGGTCGGACTCTTCGAACTTCGGTTCGAACCTGTCGGTTGTGCAGAACCGTCAGGACTTCACCAAGAACCTCGTCAATGTGCTCGACACCGGCTCCGCGAACCTGACGAACGCCGACCTCAACGCCGAGGCGGCCAACTCCCAGGCCCTCTCGACCCGCCAGTCGCTCGGCATCTCGGCCCTCTCGCTGGCGAACACCGCCCAGCAGGGTATCCTCCAGCTCCTGCGCTAATCGCGCTAAGCTCTGGAAACGCGGAAGGGGCCGGGGGAAACCCTGGCCCCTCCTGTTTTAAATGGGCTACGCAGTCCCGCTAAGCTTTTGCAGCCTATCGTGGCGGCCACACGGGTTCGGTCTCCGGCCCCTTCCGCCCGCAGGCCGTGCATCGCAGGTAGAGCCCCACGTCTGGAACCGCCATCGTCAGCGGGAAGCGGTCTAGGGCCACCTGCCCCTCGTGGCGGCATGGCGGGGGACAGATCGCCCGGATGAACCGAACACCGTTCTCGGCCGCGTTCGTCAGATCCATCGGAGGCACCTCGCGCCCCTCCCGGTCGTAGGCCCGGCGCGGATTGCGACGGTAGCGCGGGACGGGATCGCCGTGGCCGCTCGAATAAGCTTGGGCCGGGTAGCGGGGCTCGGTCATCAACGGATCATTAACTCGGCCAGTCCCTACTTCGTCCAGCGACCGGGCTTTCACCCCCACCCGAGCGCCTTCAGAGCAGCGCAGGGCAACCGCGCGGCCTCGATGGCGCAGTCGTTACGAGCTTGAACGACGCCTACATGCCATGACGACGCGCGATAAAGACGGTTGCGAGGTACGGATCGCAGGCGCTTGGACGCTCTTATCTCCGGCCGAAGCCCACTTGAACCACCGTAATGCAGACAAGCGATGCCCGTCCTGCCATGGACGGGTCCGCACCAGCGGAACCTACGGCGTGCTGCGCAACATCTCCGCGTCCCATCATCGGGGACATGATGGTTGCCCAAGAATGCCGAAGTGGTTTGACGGAACGCCAAGCCCGCATCCGAACGCGCTGATCTGACAACGTTTTGCTCGCCCGGTTCGTGGCGTGCTTCGGTGCCGACGCGATCCGAAGCGAGTGCCTCCTCAACGAGCGGATCTACAGATCCGCTCCACCTGGCCCCAGCCGGCGAGGAAAGCCTCGACGCAGAGCGGGTCGAAATGCGAGCCCGCCTGCTCGGCGACGAAGGCACGCGCCCGCTCCAATGGCCAGGCCTTCTTGTAGGGCCGCTCCGAGACCAGGGCGTCGAACACGTCCGCGACAGCCACGATCCGGCCGGAGAGCGGGATCGCATCGCCCCTGAGGCCTTGCGGGTAGCCAGTCCCGTCCCAGCGTTCGTGGTGGCTCTCGGCGATCTCGGCGGCCAGCCGCACAAGATCGGAATTGCTGCCCTCCAGAATGCGGCGCCCGCGCTCGGCATGTTTCTGCATCTCGGCGCGCTCCTCGCCGGAGAGCGGACCATCCTTCAACAGGATCGAATCCGGCACGCCGATCTTGCCGACATCGTGCATGGTGGAGGCGAGCTTCAGCATCCGCAGCGTGGCCGGATCGAAGCCGAGGTTTCCGGCGATGATGCCGACATAGGATGCGACACGGGCGATGTGGTTGCCCGTGTCGGTGTCGCGATGCTCGGCGGCGCGCATGAGGAGGGCGATGATCTCGCGCTCGCGGTCCTCGATCACCGCGACCGCTGCCGCCACCTCGCGCGCGAGCCAGGCGGCACGGTCCTGCTCCTGGCGATGGGCGGCGCTGATCTTCATCAGGTTGGTGATGCGCGCCTGGATCTCCACCGGATCGCAGGGCTTGCCGAGGAAGTCGGTCGCGCCCGCGCGTAGGGCCTGGTGGCGCAGGCTGCGCTGGTCCATGCTCGTCACCATGACGATGGGCACATGCGCGAAGCCCGGCACCGCCCGCGCGGCGGCGATGACGTCGAGGCCGGTCATTTCCGGCATCTCGTAGTCCGTGACGACGACGCCGATCTCTTCGACATTCTCCCGCAGGAAGGCAAGCCCCGCCTTCGGACAGGTGAAGGAGATCGGCTCGCATTCGGCCACGGGCTTCAGCGCCTGCACCATCAGCAGGTTGTTCATCTCGGAGTCGTCGAGGATCAGAGCGAGCATGACCGCACTCCGGTCGAGAGAAGCCGGGTCATTGCGACAGTACCACCCGGCCTCCGATAGGTCCGACGCCTTTAGGCACCGGCACACTGGTGCCATCGTAGTTTGCGTTAAGATAGAGGTTCGGCCCCTCGTACAGGTTGACCTGCTGCGCCACTATGACGGTGTAGGCGGACTGATCCGCTACGAGCTTCTTGGCATCGATCACGACCCGTCCGGAGGGGAGGTAGATCGTGCCCAGCATGGTGCGGGCATTGTCACTGATGATACGGTAGATCCGCATCGGCTTCGTCGCACCGAGCGGTGGAGGCGTCAGTGTGATCGTCGTTCCCAGGTCCAGCGATACTGCACCGGTCGGATCCACCGGTGTGGTGACCCCATGTTCTTCGGTCATCAAAAGGCCGGCCATCATTCCCGTGGTAGGGGCCGCTAGGCTGATGGTGGTCTGTTGATCGAAGACGAGGCCACCCTTGTCGCCCGTGAAGTAGAAGGCGACATCTGTGCCACTCATTGTAGCCTTCTTGTCTACGATCAGCGGACCATCTTTCATCACGTAAGTGCCGGCGCGGAGCGTGACGATAGCTTTTTTCGTGATGTGCAGCCCACCACAATAGGTGCCGGGGTCCAGGGTAGCGTCCTGATCGACCTCGTTCTTGCTGGTATCGCCCTTCTTGTTCGCGGAGATGGGAATGGAGGCGCAGGCGCCGGCGACCGGCATTGGCCTGCTTCCCAAGGGGTCAGCGATGACCGGGCATTCCGTCTGCGGTGGAGGTGAGAAGTTCGCGCGCAGGCCGATATATCCGCCGCTCGAACAGATCGTGTCCGCCTTCGCCATGGAATTGTCGCCGCCGACCATCCCACTGGGGCTAGCCGAGTTCGAGTAGAGCGAGCATCCCAGCGCGGTGACCTGCGCGTTCTTCTGCAGGTTGAAGGCGCCGGGCGCGCCCGGATCAAGGGTGAGCATGCACAGGCGCATCTTGCCGACGACGGTGACCTTGGCCTGGGCGGCCACGGTCTGCGTCCTCAGACCGAAGAGCCGTCCAAAGGTGAGCGACACCCGATCCTCGGCGCGGGCGAACACACTGGTCTTGTCGTCCGCCACGGTGACGGTGATCGCCAGCGGATTGGTCGGTGGTGTGGGTGCATTGGTAAGGATGATCTGCTCGACCGCGCCCCGTACTGATGCAGCGTTGGAGGAAGCGAGCTTCAGCGCGTTGCCGCCGGCCAAGGCGCCCGCATCAACCGCGCCCTGCAACTGTGAGCGACGGGCGACAAGGCGAGCATAGTCGATGCCGCCGCCGACAAGGCCAAAAAGAACGGGCGACGTAAGGGCGAAGATCAGCGCGACGCCACCCCGGCGGTTCTTAGCGAAAGCGAATTTGCCTCCATTCCGCTCACTGATTGGCGCCTGCTCGCAAGTTCCGTCTGCTTTGCTGCTATGCGCCATCTTGCTTCAATCGTGAAGGTGGATCTCAAACACACCTACCGAACAAAGTTATCTGAAATGTTAAGTAAAATCTACAGAAGCTAAGGCACTTCACTTGGCACATGCTGTAAAGTTAAAACGCATTCATAGTATCATACTGTGCTTATTCAGCTGGGAAAAACCTTCGAGCGCAGAGTGCTTTCGGGCATTTCGCATCGGCGGATAAAGCCTAGCCGGATGAGCGACGAGTGCGGTTCGCCGGGCTTCGAGGCGGCCGCGTCGGGCCGACTGAAGCCGCTCACCGGCGGCCACACGCCTCGCGCTGCGGCTACCACCCTCCGGCACGGTGGACGCCAAGGGGGAAAACCGCCCTCGGCTTCGGCAACTGGCTCTGACCTCTTAAGCCTGGCCGCTGCCAGGCACACGCTCGGCCCGCTGCGGCAGAAGCAGGATGCAAGCGAGGATAAAAACGGCGAGCGCCGCAGACGCGGAGAAGCGACTGAGGGCAAGACCGCCGTCCGCAAGCGGCTTGTCCAGGAAGTCGCCAGCTGTCGCCCCGAGTGGCCGGGTCAAGATAAAGGCGGCCCAGAACAGCATCACGCGTGAGGTGTTGGTCGCGTAATAAAGCACCACCGTGACGAGAAGAAGCGTTCCGAACACCAGCGCACCGCCACCATAACCGAGGCCGCCATCATCGGCGAGGAAGTCACCGAGCGCAGTGCCGAGCGTTTGGGAGAAAAGGATCGTCGCCCAATAGAACATTTCGGCCTTCGGCGTCGTCACTGTGCTGGTCGCCACCGAGCCGAGGCTCCAATGCCAGATGCCGAGCGAAGCCATCAGGCAGCAGAACAGCACCATCGACCCTCCCACGTAGCCGATGCCGAGAGACCGGTCTGCAAAATCGGCGAGTGTGGTTCCAACCGTCGTAGTTGCTACGATCACGGCCCAGAACAGGAAAGCATGAAAGCGTTTTGCTTTGATCTGTGCTGCGACCAAAAGGATGAAGATGGCAGCGAAAATCAGCGTGCCGATCAAGTAGCCAAGATTGAGCGACATCGTAACGGCGTCGCCACCTGTCTCGCCTAGGGTCGTGGCCGCGATTTTGATGATCCAGAACCCGAGCGTCACTTCCGGCACCTTGCCGAAGATGGCACCTTTGGTCTCGGGCGCCCTCGCCTTTCCCGCGCTCTGAGGCGTATTCTTGGCGCTATCGATGTGAGATCCAGCCCACGCGATCATGATGTTCTCCGGTTTAGGATCACTACGACATCGCTACACGTATCACGTCGAGCTTGTCGATTGGGGCGGACGGTGCCGAAGTTATTCGCGGTCCACCCAGAGCATGGGACGCTGCGCATCGACTACTGCGGCGTGCTGATGGTGGCAGGGCTCGATCCGCAGTCGGTCGAGGCCACGCGGATCGTGACTACGCGCGGGTCCGCTTACCGGAACAAGGCCGGGCAGGTGTGGGGCGTGCCAGTGTGGGAGTACGCTAGGAGCGGCAAAGGGAAATAGAAGCCGAGGCGAGGCTATGGACGGGGTGCGAACGACGGAGCCACTGATCCCCTTGGCCTACAGGCCGAAGGAAATCGCTATGATGCTCGGCATCAGCCGATCCACGGTCTTCCAACTGATAGCAGACGGGCGTCTGCCCGCCCGCAAATTTGGGGCCGCGACCGTTATTCGCCGCTGCGACTTGGAAGCCTTCCTCGATGAGGCACCGCTCTCGGCCGCGACTGAGGCGGCTCGGAAAGCAGGGATTGGGGGGACGAAGTAGGGCGGCCCCATTGCAGAACCTTGCTAGAATGGGCTCGCAAGGAGGTCACCCCTAAGGCCATTTGCGACAATGGGTTGGGCCCGAAACAGGTTCTAAAGGAAATCACCCCATCCGCTGCCGGGCGGCCCCATCATTGAGGCTCGCCCGGCTCTGCGCATCCCGGTCGTGACCACGGCGGGCGCCGAGTGGATATGTCGGAGCTTACTCACGATCAAGCAAGCTAGTTTACTTGCTATCTCGTATGCTCGCGGTCTCGCTCCCGAGCCTGCCCTATCGCTGGATAGCAAGCTCTCTCGTAAACTCGTTGACAGGATCGCTCGCGGGCCCGATTGCTGCCTAGCTTGATCACTCAACGAGGGGGCAGACGTGCAGGTGATCGCCATCACGGCCAGGAAAGGCGGCGTCGGCAAAACGACGCTCTCCATGCACCTTTCGGTTCTGGCCTCCTCGCCGGAGAGCCCTGCCCTGCTGATCGACACGGACCCGCAACGGTCGTTGGCATGGTGGCACCGCTTGCGGGGGCCCGATGAGCCCCGCCTGATTGAGGCCGACGCGCGCGAACTGCCGGACCTGATCGCGGCGGCCAAGGCCGAAGGGTTCGGCCGGGTCATCGTGGACACGCCCCCGCACGCTGAAGACTCGATCTTGAGCGCAATGCGGTCGGCCGACCTCGTGCTGGTGCCGACGCGGCCCGGCCCCCTCGATCTAGCTGCGGTGGCCTCGACGCTTGATCTGGCACAGCGCGTCGGAAAGGCGCCGCTCGCCGTCATCAATCATGCGCCGGCTAGGACAGGCGCCGCCGAGCCCGCCATCGTGACGGAGGCCCGCGCTGCTCTCGAACACATGGGCGCGACGGTGGCCGTATCGGTGCTGGCGAACCGGGTCGCGATGTCTCACGCGATCCTGACCGGCTCGACGGTCAACGAGCATGAGCCGGACGGGAAGGCTGCGGCCGAGGTCGCTGCGCTCTGGCAGGAAATCGAAACGGCGCTGGCCACCCGAAAGACGACACGATGAGCAAGCCGCCTCGCCCAACCCTCGACAGCCTCGCCAACCGGTTCGCCCGTAAGGACCCGCCCGCGACGCCGACACCTCCTGCGTCTCCCGAGCCGAGCGCCCCGGCGCCGGTTGCTTCAGTTGCGACGGAGACGAGCGCCAAGCCGGCGAGGATGAAGGCGGACCCTCGCGTTCAGATCCTCACCCGGATTGATCCGGCGACGCGCAAGCGGCTCAAGGTCATTGCGGCCGAGCAAGAGCGGACCATTCAGGAAATCTGCGAGGAAGCTATCCGCGATTTCGTGGCGAGGCATAGCAAGTGAACAAGATATCAAGTTAGCTTGATTGGGAGTGTTCTGAATGGCAGGCCAGCCCATGCCGGAGAGCCGCGAGGAAGCTGAATTTCGGATCGCGGAGGCAGTCCGTGCGCATGAACGCGCTCATCGAGCCGAAGCCGGCATGTTCGCGGCAACCTCGACTTTCGCAGTTGAAGCCATCAAGGCGCCCGCTTTGGTGAACGGCGGCTCGGCAGCTGCGATGCTGGCCTTCATCGGGACCGGACGCCAGCCGGTGACGGCCGACACTATCTTTGGTCTCAAACTTTTCGGCGCTGGGCTCTTAGCAGCGGCGCTTGCGACCGGGGCAACCTGGGCCTCACAACGACTGTATTTCAATCAGGTCAGCAAGGCCACGCGGACTTGGCAACATCCTTTTGTGGTTTGGCACGAACCCTCCGGTCGTTGGGCTGGGCGGATACGAGCTATCTCGCTCGCCCTCGTCCTGGCGTCCTACGGGTCCGCCTGTGCTGGTATGTGGTTTGTCTCGTCCGGCCTCGTGCCTCTGTCCGCTAGGTAATCGCATCGCAAGCCGGCGAGATCAGAAGACCGCTTGATTGCCTGCTATCAAATTATCTGGCTTTCTTGCTCCCTAGCCATCACTGACATAACTTACGATAAGTGACATTCTCGAAAGTTTGGACATGTCGGGGCGCGGTAGCAGGGCACCACATCGAGCGAGCGCCGATCCGGTCCCCGCCGTGATCGAGGCGAGCGGCGACGCGCTCCCGGCCGAGGCCGCCGCCATCGTCCGCGCTTATCAGCGGGCCAGCAAGGCGGACGCGACGGTGCGCGCCTACACGGGCGACGCGCGGGTGTTCCAAGATTGGTGCGCCCGGTTCGGGTTCCGGTCGCTGCCGGCCAGCGCGGAGGCGGTCGCCGGCTTCCTCGTCCACGAGGCCGAAGCGGGGCGCTCGGCGTCCACCATCGGCCGGCGGCTCGCGGCAATCCGCTACGCGCACAAGCTGGCGAAGGCGCCCGATCCGACCGACGACGAGGAAGTCCGCGCCACCATGAAGGGCATCCGGCGCCGGGTGGGCGTGGCGCCTCGCCAGAAAGCCGCCGTGACCGCCGACGTGCTGGCCGCGCTGCTCATGCGGACGCCCGACACCCTCACCGGCAAGCGGGACCGCGCCTTGCTCGCGCTCGGCTTTGCGGGCGCCTTCCGCCGGAGCGAGCTTGTCGCCCTCGACGTGGCCGACCTGCACGAGGATCCCGAAGGACTCCGGGTCATGGTTCGCCGGTCGAAAGTCGATCAGGAAGGGAAGGGGTTCGAGAAGGCCATTCCGCATGGCCGGTTTATCCAGCCGGTGAAGCTCGTGCGGGAATGGCTCGATGCGGCGGGCATCACGGATGGGCCGGTGTTCCGGCCGGTCTCGCGCTCGGGACGGGTGCGCCAGGGCGAAGGCGTGCGCCTCACCACCCAAGCGGTTGCGGACATCATCAAGCGGTATTGCACCGCTGCCGGTCTCGATGCCTCGACGTTCGGGGCACACAGCCTGCGGGCCGGGTACATCACGACGGCCGCCGAGCGGGGCGCGGATCTCGCCAGGATCATGGACCAGAGCGGCCACCGGGATCCTCGAACCGTCGTCGGGTACATTCGACGTGCGAACGCATTCAAGGGACACAGCGGGAGCGGGTTCCTATGAAGCTTGGACGAGAGGCTCAATCATGAGCAGTCGCGGCAACTTTTTCGCGGTTGATCGGCGTGCTTGGGCCGCCGTGTGCGGGCTCGGTAGCATCAATGCCGCCGTGTCCTACCTCGTGCTAGCCCGCGGCACTCTCGGCGACATGCGCACCACGGCTTGGTCTGTAAAAGCCATTGAGACACACACGGGTGTGCCCCGGCATCTCGCTCAGGCTGCGATCAAGCGGCTCCTCGGTGCTGGCCTTATCCGTCAGACACGAGGGGGAACGAAACCGCTCTACTACCTCGTGGCGCCGCACGAATTTCCGGTGGCGACGCCGGTCGGGATCACGGGTGACGAGCAGACGCTGCTGCAGATTATCGAGGATGCTGGACGATCTACCTTCGTGCCGAAAACCGCAAAGTATGACAGCGACTGGCCCAACACGACGCCGTTCGAAACCGCATGCAGCCTCATGCGCAAAGGCTACCTGACGCATGACGGCGGGCAGCACTTCGGATTAGCACTTGGTCCAGAACCAATCGCCGAGGATGCAGATTGGATCTGGTTGCCGTCTGCTATCGTGACCGGCGCAGCTGACGAGACGGCCCCCGTCGAGCTGCTGCGGCAGTCGCAGGATCTCTCAGCCCTGCGCCTCTTCGTCGACCTCTACCACGCTCAAAGCCTGCCCCGAAACGGCGGGGTCCACTGGCGCACCATTCGGAAGTCCTACACGCGCGAGAAGGTCGGCAGCTATGGCGCGCATACCGTCTGGGGCTTCTCAGCAGATACGCTTGCGGCTTGGTCCCACGTCCCTCTCTTCGAACCCTTTGTGGATCGGAAGAATAGGGAGAGGCCGCTTGAAGCCTTTTGGCCAGCCCTAAACTTGCTGTTGCGGACGGGGCTTGTAGCCTATGCACTGCACATCATCGAGGCAGACACTGACGAAGCCGCAGTGCTGTACCCAATCGGCGGGCCGCTGGCGTTGAGCGAGGAACAAGCAGTTGGCGATGCGGCTCATGCTGCTGGGCTCGCGATGCTTACCGAGTGGCAGGAGAAGGTATCGGACGGCATGCACGAACATCTCGTGCCACTGCTGCCGCATCAGGATCGTGCGGTCATGGTTGGTCTGCTGCGGCTTCGGTATCGGGCCGCGACGGAGGCCAACACGGAATGGTTGGCGCTCCGGCCACGATGGGCTGAGCAAGCCCTGCAGTTCCAGGAACTGGCCGAAAAAGCGCAAGGCTCTCAGAGCTTTGCAACATCAATTCGCTATCAATTCTAAATCAACTAAACTTCAAATCGGGATCAACGACAAGGTAGTTCCCATAACTATCACCACCGCCTCCCTTTGGTCGGCGGCGCGCTCGCAGGGGCAGATGATGGCAGGAGACGACGCGCAGAATGCCGAGCTTCAGGCCGTTCGGAAGCGTGCTCGCTGGGTCATGCCGCTTGAGCATTACTATCCGCTCGAAGCCCTCGCGGACGCTTTTCCTGTCCGGTACGGGCATCTCGCCGGCCAGACAGAACCGTCGCAAGGGGCTGCCGGAACAGTGCATACGGCACCCACCAAGCCTCTCCCCTACACCGTCCAGTCCGTCGCTGGCGGCTGCGACGTGATCTATCCGCAGTTCGGCAGCGCCGGGATCCGGCTTTGGGCCCAGGCTCTAACAATCGCAGGATCATTACGATGAAGAAGCAGGTGACGACGGTGCAGATTGACGACCCCGCGGACCGGGTAGGCCACCTCAAAGCCATCGGCGGCTCTGCCTCTGATGCCTTCAACAACACGCTCGCCAACACGGTCCTCGGCACCCTCTGGCTCAAGAACGCTACCTTAGATGAGAGAGACCGGCAGGTCACTGCCATGGCTGCTGCCCTCACCGGCATCGCGCCGCAGGACGAGCTGGAGGGCATGCTCGCCGGGCAGCTCGTCGCCGCCAACGCAGCTGCCATGGAGTGCTACCGCCGCGCCATGATCCCAGAGCAGTCCTTCGAGGGCCGCAAGGAGAACCTTTCACAGGCCAACAAGCTCTCCAGGACGTATGTCACCCTCTTGGAGGCGCTCGACCGCCATCGCGGCAAGGGCACCCAGCAGAAGGTCACCGTCGAGCACGTCCACGTCCATGCCGGCGCTCAGGCCGTCGTCGGAGCCGTGCAGGCGCCGGCAAGTGGGGGTGGGGCCTCGCGATGAAAGTATCGGCCAACCCCATGCAACGGATTTCTTCTATGCATCTGTCACCCCGTTGCGGGGCCCAGACGCGCAGCGGGAGCCCTTGCTGCGCACCGGCGATGACCAATGGTCGCTGCCGCATGCACGGGGGCGCCTCGCCTGGCGCGCCAAGGGGTCAGAGGAACGGCAGCTACCGCCATGGCCGATATACAAACGAAGCGGTTGAGCGCCGGCGCGAGCTGAACAGCTGGATCAGGGCCATGCGCGAGCTGGTCGAGGAGATCACCTGACACGCGCTGCGATCTCAGCGTGCTACGCGGCGAAAGGCGGGCCCTGACCTCGTTCCTGACGGAGCAACAATGCGCTGGGCTCGGGCGGCCGCAGAGCGCCGTGGCCTAGGCGGAAGCGGCGGGGCTGCCGGTGCCGACCTAGGCGGCCGATCTCGAACGCAGCGAGTTCGACCCGAACGCGGTCTCGCGCAGCATCTCCGGCGGATCCAACGGCTCTTGGGTCCAAGCCGAGCGCGGCGGCAGAGGCGCAGGCCGCGAAAGCCTTCCTCGGCGGCGACAGCCAGGAATGGGCGGGCCCCCGGCAAGCTGCCGTGCATCGCCTCCTCGACACGGAAGCCCCGGCGGCCAAGACAGTCGCGGCCCTGCGCGACTTCATCAAACCGGCTCGCTGCGCTGGTGCGCAAGTCACTGACCGCCATCGGCGCATCGCTTGGCGCGGCCTCCTCTCATTCGCTGATTGGCTCTGGCATCGGCGCCCTTGTTGGCCGTAGCGCGGAGGGGCTAGGGGGCGCCTACAATGCTGGGCAGGCTCGACAGCTTTTCGCGGGACAGGCTCCCGTCACGATTGGGGAGCGCCTTCAACAGGTCGGCCGCCCCGTCGTCACGGCAGGGCAGCGGCGGGCGGCGCCTATCGTGCGGCAGTACATCCCTGTTCAGGATCAGTCCGCTCAGTAGTCCCGTGTTGCGTCGGGGGAGATCCCGGAGAGGGCGAGCAGACCACCGATGCCGAGCAGGAAAGCCCCGACGATGAGCACACGGGGTACGCCCTGCATCATGAGGAAGGCCCCCGACAGGGCGATGGGCGTGCCGGCAAGAATGCAGAGTAGCCGACGCCACCAAGGCATGTGCCCGCCTCCTCCTGTCGTTCAGGTGATCAGCATGAGGGATGATTGACCCAGCGTCGATAGCCCCTCAGATCGCCAGAATTGGCTCAGGACGGCGATAGATCCGACCTAGCAGAGGAAGGATTCCTTACTCTTCCAGGCGTGCAGGAAAGCCCCTTGCACGATCCATCGACCACCCGGCGTTCCACCAGCGGCTCTATACCTCTCGGCGGCAGGAGACGCGTTGCACTTCAGCGAGATTTAAAGGCGGTCGTGCAACGCGTTGCACGGATCTTGAGCGCCGGATGAAGACCCGACATGGCCTCAGCAGGGTTTATATCGAGTATCCTAACTCGACGCCTTCTTAACCACTGTGTGGCAGGGTCGCGACAAAATGTCTTGGAAACGCGCGATGATCGGTCTTTCGTTCCGCTCAGCTACTAAGCCTGTATCCCTGTCGGATACCGGCAACGTAGAGCGACTTCGGCGCGATGAAGAGCAGCGAATGCTCAATGCTGTGGAGCGGTTGATCACAAGCGCGGACTTGGCCGTCGATGAGTTGCCAGAGGGCCCTTTACGTGAAGGGGTTGCGCGACTGATCCGCAAGAGGCGCGGCGAGCGGCACTCTGACCTGGGCATCCTTGCCACGGTGGCTAAGGAAGCCTCCGAGGCGGCGATCAACGTCGGCTGGACCACTCACGACGTGGGCCAAGTTGCAGAGTCCGCCCAGACCATCGCCAGTGCCACCGAGGAGATGGTCGCCTCCATCGCTCAGGTTTCCGATACATCCGCGGCTGCGGGTGGATCCTCGGAGATCGCACGAACGGCCATGTTCGCCTGCCTCCGTGAGTTGCAGCAGGTCCGACAGGCGATGCAGGCCATCGACGCGCGCACGACGCAGATCGATGAGCGAATGAGTGTTCTGCAAGGGGCTGTCGCGCAGATTGGAACGATGGCAGGGACCATCGCCAGCATCTCCGGTCAGACCAACCTGCTGGCCTTGAACGCCACTATCGAAGCCGCGCGCGCTGGGCAGGCCGGCAAGGGCTTTGCGGTCGTCGCCTCAGAAGTCAAGGCACTCTCCGCACAGACCGCCAAGTCGACGGACGAGATCCGTACCTGGCTCGGGACACTGCAGGCCGAGATGGGGCAGATCACGACCGCCGTAAGCGAGAGCCGCACTGCGGTGATCGCTGGGTCAGCGACGGTCGAGAAGCTTGGCACCTGCGTTGAAGAGGCCGATGCCAGTATCCAGCAGACCAGCGACCTGAACCGTGCGCTGGCTGACATGCTAGCCCAGCAGCGGCAAGCCACCCAGGAGATCGCACAGAACGTGCAGGGTATCGCCGAAAAGGCGACAAAGACGCGGAGTGAGATCGCAAGCATCACCGAGCGGCTGGTCAAGGCCGAGGGCACGGCTCAGATGGCCCTCGATGCAGTCGAGGACACCACGCCGGTCTATTCGCTCGTACGACTGCCCGTCGACGTGGGGGCTTGGAAGCGCCGGCTCGCGAGCATGTTGCTAGGCCAGATCGCTCCGGACAGACGACACGCATTCATGCAGGATGAAGCCTCACCCTCACTGGCCGCACAGCTACAAGGAACGGCGTGCTCGAAGCATCCTGCCTTGACCCGTTTTGCCAAGGCAGAGCAGGAGGCTCAGGCAGAGGCTGCGCGGATGGTGTCAGCTCTATGGAAGCAAGACTGGGATACTGGCACGCCGGCCTTCAGCGCCGCATCTGAGGCAATGACGATTATGCTGGCTGCAGCAGATGAAATGGTCACCCGCCCAGCCTGACAGAAGCATAATGGAGCGTCGTCCAGTCAGCTGCTTAAGGTCTGCGGCTACGCTTCTTCGCTTGCGCATGGCATGGTGCCCCCATGCCGATCCGGCGCGAGCACCGCTTCTTCTACCCCATCGACTGGCCGCAACTGTCGGCGGTAAGCGGCCCCGAAGCTTGCGGGCCTGCCCGAGCGCCCAGGCGTGGCGGTCGCGCATCGAGGCGTCGCCCGTGGCGAGCTTGGCGCGATACCAAGCCGCGAGCCGGAGGCAGCGGGCGTGATCCTGCCGGGCGTCGAGAAGCTGGCGGGCAGGGGTGCGGATGAGGGGGTGCTGCACGGCCATCCCCTCAGTGAACGATGCCGTTGCGGGCGAGCTTCGCGGACTGCCAAGCGGCCTTGAGGCAGACGGCCATGGCAGCGGCCCAGGTGCCGCCGTGGCGCTTCTGGTGATCGCGGGCGGCCATGGTCGCGACAGTCATGATCGCGGCGCGGTCGAAGGTGTGAGAGACGGTGAAGGTCTCGCCACGGCCGGAGCGGGTGGTGATGTTGAGGGGAAGGTTGCGCGACCGGGCGTAGGCCGAGGCGAGGCCGCGAGCGGCGAGCAGGCCGGGGACGACCGGGGCGCGGTCGGAGCGGATCCCGCGAAGGGCGCTGTTCCAAGAGAAGGAGCGGGAGCGGCTGGCGTGGGACATTGCAAACCCGGTTGACTAGTGGTAATTCCTAGTCAGGTATGAGCCCTTCCGCTCATCCCGTCAATAGTCTACTATGAAAAAATCCTAGTCAGGCGGGAATTTGAGACGCAATGTTGACCACGGGTAACCAGCTTAGGGCGGCGCGCGCGCTCGTCGGCATGGATCAAGGCACGCTGGCGGATCGGGCGGGCGTGAACATCAACACTATTGGAGCGATGGAAAAGCGCGGCCCGTCAGGTCTCGTGAGCGGCTTGGATAAGGTGCAGGCGGTCATGCGTGTGCTTGAGGCCGAGGGTGTCGAGTTCCTGAACCACGGTGAGCCGGGCGTGAAGCTCCGGCGGAAGGCCGAAGGGTGACAGCCCGCGAGCGCGCCACAGAGCGCAAGGTCGCGGCGAAGCGGTTCAACGAGCGGGTGAAGCTGTTCGCCACCACCGCGAACACCATCGGGCTCGGGATCCTGGCGGCGGCCACCATCGTCCCGAATTTCGGCCAGCCACCCGCTGCCGTCTCGCCGTCCCCATCGCCGCATCCGTGGTGGACTGGCCCGGCGGCGTTCCTCGTCCTATTCTTGGTGGCTCTCACAACCTACCGCTTCCTGCGGAGTGAGGAATGACGGCCATGGGCTCGGATTTCTGGATCGGCTACGGACTGCCCGCTTTCGGGGTCGCCTTCGGGCTGGCTGGGCTCGCAGCTGTGTGGATCGCGGCTCGCCGGTTCGATGCTCGCTTCGCGTCAGTGGATGTGCCGGAAGTGCAGCCCCGTCCGACGCGCTCGACGCCTTACCGCAAGCCCGGCAAGCGGCCTCGGCGCGGATCGCCGGATCGCCCAGCTGTTCGCGCCTGAGACCACCCCGGAAGCCGCTGTGAAAGACAGCTTCCACTGGCTACAGCTTACGGCGCCGCTCGCCGTGTTCTCGCGGTCGGCGCCCTCGCCTATTGGGTCGTGACGCGCCAGGGCGATCTATAGGCCCCCCTCCCCTTCACGACCCCGCCCCATCGGCCTACCCTGCGCCTGTCCTCACGAGAGGACGCGCCGGCCCGGTCCAAATGGCCCCCCGCCGTTCACCGGATCGGGTCGGCGGCTTCCTGTTGCGGCGGCCATACGGATCCGGTTTCTGACCATTTCGCGAGCAATCGCAGAGGCGCGATCAACGTCTCACGAGGCCGCCCGCAACCTAGGAAGGTGATTTCGAACTATCTGATCCTGACGGCTTGAATACCCTCAGCTCACCGCGAGCGGTCAAGCCAAGGAACAGAGCTAAGCCGGTGAGTTCATCCAGGCTCAGATCGCTCTCGTTCTCACCAATCTCGACAGCGATCAAATTCATGACTGATAGGCCGGTTAGGTCGCTCACGGATGTCAAAGTCATGGCCAGACGTCCGCGTGCCGCTTGTGCGTGTTTGGCGAGGTTGCCCATCAATACGTGGCGAGCTTGGTCCATATGAGTAAAAGGCGGTTCGGGCGTCTAAGACGGAGCGCGTGATCTAAAACCCTATACATGCGGCCATAATAAAAGTTGGATAGCATACAAATCACACCAGTACATAAAATTTATGCACTAGTAATATATTCTACTTAAAGATGTAATCTTGCTTCGCTTATTCCGATAGCAACGACCGTGAGTGAAACCACAAGTTGAATTCCGCCAAGCGAGGGATAATGTGGCCTTATCTCCGCGCGGCCAAACCGGCTCGGTCCCCTGTCCCTTCCGCCCGCAGGCGGTGCATCGTAGGTAGAGCCCTACATCAGGTACGGCCATCCTCAACGGGAAGGCGGTGAGGGGCACTTGTCCCTCATGCCGACACGGGGGCGAGCAGATCACCCGAATGAACCGGACGCCGTTCTGAGAGGCGTTCGCTAGATCCATCGGACGCACCTCGCGCCCCTCGCGGTCATAGGCTCGACGCGGATTGCGGCAGTGACGCGGGACGGGATCGCCTTACCCTGACGAATAGGCGGCGGTCGGGTTGCGCGGCTCAGTCATTAACGGATCATTAACCTAGGCGATCCCTACTCCGTCCAGCGATCGTGCTCCCCCTCACCCCGAGCGCCATCAGAGCAGCGCAGGGCGCCCGCGCGGCCTCGTTGGTGCAGTCGCATCAATCCTTCCCCTTGCGCGAATATCATACAGCGTCATGTTGATTTTGATGATCGAGCGGGGGGACGATGACTGAGGAAGCAATCAAGCCGACGCCAGCCCTTCTAGCAGCAACTTCTGAGATTGCCGCTGCCTACGTCTCAAATAACCATGTAGCCCCCGCTGATCTGCCGGCTCTGGTCACGAGTATCTACGCCTCGATCACCGGCTTGGCTTCCTCGCCAACGGAGCATGAAGTCGCGCCCAAGCCCAAGTCTGCGCCTGCTCAGACACAGATCCGTAAGAGCATCACACCTGATGCTTTGATCAGCTTCATCGACGGCAAGTCATACAAGACGCTCAAGCGGCATATTACTAAGCATGGTCTCACACCTGACAGCTACCGTGCCAGCTTCGGCTTGCCGGTTGATTATCCGATGGTTGCCCCGAGCTACTCGGTACGTCGTTCGGCGCTTGCCAAGCAAATAGGCTTCGGTATCGGAATGGGGCGAGGTGCGAAGCACCGGACAAAATGAGCCATTCGCTCATAGTTTGACTGAACCATCAAAATTGGCAGAGGATCATGCGGCCCGCTGCCAGGTGTTTGCGGTTGAGGCAGCGGCTTTCGCGGATCGACCCATGCCCTAGGGGCTTCCTCGATCCGACCTCGCTATGAAATATTCAACACAACGCGGTTCTAGCATCCAGTGATGTTACAGAACGGTTGCGGCTGAAACAGCCACTGCTTCTGGATTGAAGTAAACGTGCCCATCGGCTTGATAAGCCTCGTCCATCCCGTAGGCTCGGACGGTCTCGCGCGCCTGCGGCGTGAGAAACCACGCTCTGCCCTGCGGGTGAACGCCTCGCGAGGCATTGCGCTCAATCATGAGGCCCATATCTGCCAGCAAGGGAAGCGCGGTCGGATAGGCGCCGAGGCGGAGGCCGCCGGGCGTTGAAGCCACGGCGCGCAGGGCCGCCAGTTGCTTGCCACGTATCGGCATGGGCTTCGGGGCAGCGTAAGCCTTCGCGCTCATTGGCCGTTTTCGAAGGCTTCCACACCCGTCCCCATCGCCTTGCCACGCATCCGGCCGGAGCTGTTGAACCAGGGCCGCCGGTCGGGTTTGTTCGCTGGATGTTCCAAATTGGATCGGATCGCAACCAGCCCCACTGGGCTTATTCACACCGGGCCTGACCCGTGGCCTTCCCGAAGACGCTGGCAGACTTCCCGTTCGTCGTGGTGCGGCTGAGTTGCGACCTGTGCCCCCGGCGAGGCCGCTACAGGCTAGCCCGGCTCGTGGCGCGCTTCGGCGCCGAGGCAGACTTGGATCATGTACGGCGCGAGCTGGCGAAGCCGTGCCATCGCCCTGCGAAGACCAGCGAGCCCATCTCATAAATCGATTTTTTCGTCTCCAAGATCAAACAGTAAATCTCGAAAATCAATTGCTACCATGAGTAACGTATCGATGCACTCGCTGCGGGAGTCCGATATTAAAATTCTGTGTTGGCCATACATCGTCTTAATCTCACATATGTGCTTAACACCGCCTACGCATCGCGCGATGACGATAAGGTTATACTTTTGGGCAATATGGTAGTCGATAGGAGTTTGTCCTCCTCAATTTGGTCGGAAAAGCGCTCTTTCATGTCAATAAATATAAATTCACAGAACGACTATTAAATGATTTGGCAGAGTGCAGTGGTATGAAGCCTCAATCAATGAGGCTTCTGAGCATGTTTGAAAACGCGCAACATAGAGATGCTGTAAATACCCTTGGGGCCTTTCAGCAATCTCTAGCGATGATCGAGTTTGCAACTGACGGAACAATTCTGTCAGCTAATGCCAGATTTTTGGCTGTGGTAGGCTACGAACTCTATGAGATCAAAGGCAAGAGCCATCGTATCTTCCTGGAAGACAGTGCCGCAGATAAGAATGAGTATGAAGATTTTTGGCATCACCTCAGATCTGGCGAGGCTAAGACCGGTGAGTTCACCAGAAAAGACAAGTTTGGTAGGCGTATATGGCTCGATGCAAGATATACTCCCGTAGCCGATAAGAACGGCAAGATCTACAAAGTGGTCAAAATCGCATTTGATGTTACACGGAAAAAAAGCGAGATCCTTCGCCTTCTGACCATGATCGACGACATGCCGGTGGCGGTGATGACCGCCGACCCCAAGGACGATTTCAAGATCAATTACCTCAATCGAACATCTACGAAGACCCTGAGCACTATCGAGCAGCATCTGCCCGTGAAGGTCGCCGATATGGTCGGCCGGTCCTTCGACATCTTCCACAAGAACCCGCACCACCAGCGCAGTATGCTGGCCGATGCGAGCCGCCTGCCGCACCGGACGCGGATCCGGGTCGGCCCGGAGACGCTCGACCTGCAGGTCTCGGCGATCAAGGATCCAGAGGGCGGCTATCTTGGCCCGATGCTAACGTGGTCGGTGATCACGGCGCAGGTCGCCATGGCGGCCGAGGTGATGCAGGTAGTTGCGGGACTAAGCGCCGCGATTGAGGAGATGCGCCAATCTGCGGAAGGCTTGAATAGCTCGGCTGATGATGCAAGTGGCCTCGCGGCGTCGGTTGCCGCTGGCTCGGAGGAGATGGCCAGCACCGTCAAGGAGATTTCCAGCCAGGTTGGCGGGATCTCCGAGCGGGCGAACCAGATCGCCGATCAGGCGGGCGCCACCGACATGACCGTGCGGGCGCTCGCGGAGAAGACCGGCAAGGTCGATTCCGTGGTGGCGATGATCAAGTCGATCGCCGACCAGACC
>NZ_JBWJYL010000016.1:0-48173 GCF_056430985.1 Methylobacterium sp. Gmos3 | reverse complement strand
TCTGGGAGACGATCCACAAAGCCTTCACGCGCTTCTCGCCCGAGGAGTGCCGCAACTACTTCACCGCGGCCGGCTACGAGGATGATGCTTATGCTTCAAGCTGATCGGGACCCGCTCTAGGCCGTAGCGGCCGAGCGCCTCGCGGTCCGGCGTGATGTCAAGGAAGTACCCGCCGATGACGCGCTCGGCGTAGGCGCTCGACGTGCCCGGCACGTTCCGCAGGACGGCCTCGACCCGGCGGGCGACACTCTCCATCCCCTTCAGGTCGGTGCCCAGCACCTTGATGCCGACCGGCGTGCGGATGCCGGTCGAGAGCATGTCGATGCGGGCCCGGATCGGCTGGGTCCAGGCGTTCGACACGCCCGGGAACTGCAGCGCGCGGTCCATCTCGGCCTTGAGGCTCGCCACCGTCACACCCGGGCGCCACTCGGACTGCGGCTTCAGGGCGATGACCGTCTCGAACATCTCCATGGGTGCGGGATCGGTGGCGGTGTTGGCGCGGCCGGCCTTGCCGTAGACCGAGGCGACCTCCGGGAAGGACTTGATGATCCGGTCCTGGGTCGCCAGGAGCTCGCCGGCCTTGGTCACGGAGATGCCCGGGAGGGTGGTGGGCATGTAGAGCAGCGTGCCCTCGTTGAGGTCGGGCATGAACTCTGAGCCGAGCTGCCGGGCCGGCCAGGCCGTGGCTGCCAGCACGCCAAGGGCGACCAGGATGGTCAGGACCCGCGCCCGCAGCACGCCGGCGATGAGCGGCCGGTACGCCCAGATGAGGAGCCGGTTCAGCGGGTTTCGGCGCTCCGGGACGATCCGGCCCCGCACGAACAGCACCATCAGCGCCGGCACTAGGGTCACCGACAGGATCGCGGCCGCCGCCATGGCGAAGGTCTTGGTGAAGGCGAGCGGCCCAAACAGCCGGCCCTCCTGGCTCTCAAGGGTGAAGATGGGCAGGAACGAGACCGTGATGATCAGGAGCGAGAAGAACAGGGACGGGCCGACCTCGGCCGCCGCCTCCATGAGGATCTCGACCTGGGACTTGCCCGGCGGCGCCCGCTCCAGGTGCTTGTGTGCGTTCTCGATCATGACGATGGCGGCGTCGATCATGGCGCCGACCGCGATGGCGATGCCGCCCAGGCTCATGATGTTCGCGCCGATTCCGAGCGCCTTCATGCCCGCGAACGCCATCAGGATGCCGACCGGCAGCATCAGGATGGCCACCAGCGCGCTGCGCACGTGCAGCAGGAACACGATGCAGACTAGGGAGACGACGACGCTCTCCTCCACCAGCGTGTGCCGCAGGGTGTCGATGGCCGCGTCGATCAACTGCGAGCGGTCGTAGACCGGCAGGATCTCCGTGCCGGCGGGAAGGCTCCTGGCGACCTCCGCGAGCTTCGCCTTCACCCCCTCGATGACGGTCAGGGCATTGGCCCCGAAGCGCTGGAGCACGATGCCGCCGGCGACCTCGCCCTCGCCGTTCATCTCGGTGATGCCGCGACGCTCGTCCGGCCCGAGCTCGACCCGCGCGACGTCCCGCACCCGCAGCGGCGTGCCGCCCGCGGTCTTCAGGACGATGTCCTCGATGTCGACGACGCTCCGCAGGTAGCCCCGCCCGCGCACCATGAACTCGAACTCGGACAGCTCGACCGTGCGGCCGCCGACGTCGGCGTTGCTCGACCGGATCGCGTCCCGGAGCTTGTTGAGGGAGATCCCCTGCGCCCGGAGGCGGTTCGGGTCGACCACGACGTTGTACTGCTTCACGAAGCCGCCGACGCCCGCGACCTCGGCCACGCCCTCGGCCCGGGAGGCGCCGAATCGGATGACCCAGTCCTGGATCGAGCGCAGTTCGGCGAGCGTCCGCTCACGCGCCACCACGACGTACTGATAGACCCAGCCCACCCCGGTCGCGTCGGGTCCGAGCGTCGGCGTCACCCCGGTCGGCAGGCGGCTCGCCGCCGCGTTAAGGTATTCGAGCACGCGCGAGCGGCCCCAGTAGGGGTCGGTGCCGTCCTCGAAGATGACGTAGACGAAGGACACTCCGAAAAACGAGAAGCCGCGCACGACCTTCGCCTTCGGCACCGTCAGCATGGCGGTGGTCAGCGGGTAGGTGACCTGGTCCTCGACCACCTGGGGGGCCTGCCCCGGATACTCGGTGTAGACGATGGCCTGCACGTCCGAGAGGTCGGGGATGGCGTCGAGCGGCAGGGTCCGCAGCGCCAGGACCCCGGCCGCGACCGCGAACACGGTTCCGACCAGCACCAGGACGAGGTTGCGGGCCGACCAGCCGATGAGGCGCGCGATCATGGCGTCGCCCCCGCGGTGGCGGCCTGGCGGTCGTCCTTGGGGTCCGCGATGGCCTGCAGCGCCGCCTTCAGGTTGCTCTCGGCGTCGATCAGGAAGTTCGCGGCCGTCACCACGCTGTCACCGGCCGCGATGCCGTCGCGGATCTCGGTGTAGCCGCCGCCGCGCACGCCCACCTTCACGGCCTTGGGCTCGAAGCGACCCTGGCCCCGGTCGATCAGCACGACTTGGCGCTCGCCGGTGTCGATGACCGCATCGTCGGGCACGGCCACGACCGGCTTGGCGTCCCCCGTCGCGATCTCGACGTCGGCGTACATGTCGGGCAGGAGCGTGCCGTCCGGGTTCGGGAGCTCGATCCGCATCCGCGTGACCCGGGTCTCCGGGTTCACCTGCGGGTAGATCACCCCGACCTTGCCGGAGAAGGTCCGGCCCGGGGCCGAGCGCAGGCGGACCGTGGCGGCCTGTCCGACGCGGACGTTGGCGAGATCGCGCTCGGGGACGTCCGCCAGCACCCACATCGTCGCGATGTCGCCGATGCGGAACAGGGTGTCCCCGGCAGCTGCCTTCATGCCCTCGATGGCTGTCCGCTGCAGGACGATGCCGTCCCGGGGCGTGGACCAGGTGATGGCCATCGGCACCTTCCGGGTGCGCTCCATCTCGTCGATGACGGCCTCGGAGACGTTCAGGTTCTGCAGCCGTCGCCGGGCCCCGTCGAAGCCGGGATTGGCGATGAGCTGGGCGGCCGCGGCGTTGATCTCGGGCGAGTAGACATGGACCAGGGCCTGTCCCTTGCGGACGTGGTCGCCGGTGGTGACGTTTTCCACGTGGTCGACGTAGGCGTCGGACCGGGTCGCGATGACGATCACGCGCCGCTCGTCGAGGGCGACGGTGCCGGGCACCCGCACGGGCCGGGCGACGACCCGGCGCTCCACGGCCTCGGTCCGAACGCCGGTGCGCTGGACCTTGCCGGGCGAGACGGTCACGCCATTGCCGTCGGTGTCCTCGCCCTCGTAGACGGGGATGTAGTCCATCCCCATCGAGTCCTTCTTCGGGGTGGCCGAGGTGTCCGGCAGCCCCATCGGGTTGCGGTAGTAGCGGATGCGCCGGGCGGACGCGGCGGGCTTCGGGGCCGGAGCCTTGGCCATGTCGTGCGAGGCCATCCCTTGCCCAGCCATGTCGGTCGGGCGAGCCTCGTCCTCCTCCTCCGGCATGTCGAAGCGCGTGTCCTCGCTGGCGCGGACGGCGCGAAACTCGCGGCCGTCGTCGGTGGCCATCGGCGAGAGCGAGTAGACGGGCTTCCCGTCCGGGTCCCGGTAGTAGACCACCGGCCCGGTCGCCTTGGCGGGCGCCGGTGCTTGGGCGGACGCCGAGACGGACGGAGCCCACTTGGCGAGCTCCGTCCGGGCACGCTCGACGAGCGCCGGCACGGGATCGGTCCCGTGCCCCGCGACGTAGCCGGCGCCCCCCGCCGCAAGCGCGGCGAGGGTCCCGGCAAACCAGGGCGCCCGGCTCACTTGACGGCCTGGAAGACGAGTTTGTCCTCGACGGTGCCGGTCTCGCCCTGCACCTTGGCCCCGAGCGACAGGCGCCAGCCGCCGGCCATCGTCAGCTTCGCCTTGAAGCGGTAGACGCCCGGCTCGGTCGTGGGGAGCTGCTCGATCTTCGAGGTCATCTCGTCCATGCTGTCCGGGGCCATGTCGATGCGCTTGGCGAAGATCACGGCGTCGGGCACGGGCTTGCCGCTGCGCTTGTCGAGAAGGCGCACCGAGAGGACGGCCTCACCAACCTTGGCCTCCTGCTGGACGAGTTGGAAGTGGTAGTCCTTGATGTCCGCAAATGCGGACGAGGTCAGGGCCGGCGCCGACAGGACGGTGCCGAGCACCGCCGCCGAGAGCGGGTGCGCGAATGGGCTTTTGATCACGGGTCTCATCTCCTGAACGCGACGGTCGCCGGCGCGCGGACGCGCGGCGTCGTGCCGGCGCTCACGCCGGCGGCATCGGGTTCAGGCTCGGGGAGGTTCGGGCAGCGGTGTCCCGTTGACGCTGGCGAGGGATGCCGGCGCAGGCCAAGCCATGCTCGCGCGCGACCCGACGGGCGCCGGGAGGACGACCGCCGTGGGCAGGAGCGAGGCGACGGTGGCGAGGCAGAGCGCCATGAGTGGGCAGCCCTTGGCGCAGTCGGGCTTGGCCGCCTTCTCGTGCGGGCAGCAAGGCATGTCGCCCATGGCCATGTCCGCCATGCCGACGTTCCCGGAGGCGTCGTCGGCCGTGTCCATGTCGGGCATCGCGTGCCCGTGATGGTCGTGGACGGCCGCCGACATCTTGGCGTGCATGCCCGCGGTGGCCGCGGGAGCGGTCACCGGCGTCAGGGCGAGACTGAGAACCGCCAGGAGCGGAAGCAGCCGCCGGAGGGCGAGCCAGAGGTTCACGCAGCCAGGATGGCAAATTCCGAGCCGGGACGGAAGGGTGTCCCTGTCTTTTCACGAGCTGTGCGAGGACAAACTCGGTCAGCCTTGAGTGAGGATTGTCAGGTCCCAGAGCAAGTCGGCCGGGTGACCGGCCGCATGGCTGGCGCCGTGGCGCCTCAATAGGTCAACGTGGCTCGGACGCCGACGACCGTGGCGTTCTTGATCCGCTGTCCGGACGCGTCTCGCGGATCCGGGATGTTTCCGCCTGGATGGAAGACGTACTGCAGGTTCGGCTGCACCGTGACGCCCGGTCCCAGGACCGCCTGGTACGTCGCCTCGACGAGCGCCTCGAACCGGCGGCGCGGCATCGCGAAGCCCGTCTCCAAGATGGTGTCCCGGTCGGCCCCCCGGGCCGACGGCGAGATGCGCGCGTAGGACACGGCCACGCCGGCGGTGTCGTTATTGCGGTCCGGCAGCAGCCCCCGGTAACCGATGCCCGCGTCGAGGTAGAGGTCGACCAGGTTGCGGTCGCCGGGCGAGCCCACAACGCGTACGAACACGCTCGCGCCCTCGTCATTCCTGTCGGGCTCTCGGTACACGGTCTGGTCAATGATCCCGTAGAGGCCGTCGTTGCCTCGGAATCGTCGCGCGATGCCGGTCGTCGACGGATCTGCGAGGGAGCGACCCGTGTTGTCGACCTTCAACGAGTCGAACCGGCCGAAATGGTGCCAGCCTCCGAGTGTCACCGTGCCGGGCTCGTTCAGGACCTGGCCGGACCGGTCCCGCTCCTCGAAATTGTAGGCATAGGCGGCTTCCGCGATCAGGAACGGTGGATCCGAGAGCCGGAAGTTCGTCCCGGTTCGGTCACGTCGCTGCGGGTCCGCGTCGTTCCACGGTAGGGCCGGCCCTGCTGGATCGCCGTCGAACAGCCCGACCTGGAACGACAGGTTCGGGGTCGGGAGATATTTGGCCCGAACCGCCGGGGCGCCGAACGGATAGGCCGGTCCGCCGCTCGGCAGGTTCGTGCCGGCGATGGTCGGCCAGCCAAACGTCGAGTTGATGAACAGCGTCGCGGTCTGGCTGACCAGGAACTCGGTGTCGGCTGCGACCTGTCCGAGCTTGATGCCGAGCTGGCCGTCGAAGAATTGCTGCTCGACCCATAGCTCGTACAGGCGCGTCGAGGGTAGCGCCTCCAGTTCGCTCACTACCGCAAGGTCGTTCACGGCAGCCCGGGACAGCCCGGCGCCGTTGATCTGGAAGGCCTCGACCCGGAACGCCAAACCCTTCCATCCCGCAAGTCGGTCGAGGTCGGCATCGAGCTGCATGTCGAGACGACCGGTGACCGTGGCTGTCCGGCGCGTGCCTCCGTTCGTGTCGCCGAGGATGTCGGCGATGGCGTTGAAGCTGAGGACAACGCCGCGGTCAGAGAGGAAGCGGCGCAGGCCGGTCGGGTCCGCCGCGTCGCCCAGCGTCGCCTGGATGGAGGTCGTGGCGACGGCCGACGGCTTGCCCGAGACCTCGGGCTGGGCGACCGAGGTGCGCGGGTCGCCGCCGGCGCCGGCGTTCGCGCCCTGCGCCCGGCCGTCGGACGGCATCAGGCATGCGAGCGAGACGCCAGCGACGGCGGCGCGGGCCAGGGATGCCGTCCGTGGCCGTGCGGTGCCCGGGTCGCGCGGGCCGGGAACCGCGCCATCCGTCAGGACGCCCGTCATTCGCGGGGCGCCCGGATGCCGAGGATGCGGATGCCCCAGTAGGCGAGCACGGCGGAGCCGAGCGAGAGCAGCAGCACGACGAGCGTCCCGTGAGGGTCGTCGGCGAGGGGCAGGCCCTTGGTGTTGACCCCGAAGAAGCCGGTGATGAACGTCGGCGGCAGGAACAGCGCCGTGAGCACCGACAGCGTGTAGAGCTGGCGGTTCGACTGCTCGGCCACGCGCGCCGCGAGCTCCTCCTGCAGGAGCCGGCTGCGCTCCGCAATCAGGTTCATGTCACGGTCGAGGGCGTCGAGGCGCTGCGCGATGCGGGCCGCCGCCGTCATGGCCTGGGGAGACAGGTCCTGGGTGGCGCCATCGATTTCCAGCCGATGGAACACGGCACACAGCCCGAGGAGCTGACGGTGCAGGCGCACCGCGTCGCGGCGGATCGGGCCCAGGCGCCTGCGGTCGCCGCGCACGCGCTCGTCGAGGATGTGATCCTCGATGCCATCGACCTCGTCCGAGAGTTTCCCGCCCGAGGCGGCGATGGAGGCGATGACGTAGCCGATCAACGTCTCCAGCAGCAGGATCGGCGAGTTTATGCGAGCCCCGCTCGCCGCGGCCGCACGGGTGGCCTCCGGGCTCTCGACCGGGCGCCGGCGCCCGCTGACGAGGGAGCGTGGCCCCATGACGAAATGCAGCCTGCCGGTGACGTCGTCCTGTTCGGTGCCGTCCGCGACGCGGCTGAGGTCGGCCACGACCCCACCGATGTAATTGCCCTCGACCGTGACCCGCTGGTGCTCATCCGGACCGAAGGCAGACGCAGCCAACCGCTGCGGGCCGAGCCGACCCTGGTCGATGGCCACATCGAGTTCTGCCCCGCCCAAGTCGAAGTGCAGCCAGAGGAAACCGTCACCGAACGCGCCGAGATCCGGGAGGTCGACGGCCGCGTCGACGATATGCCCGCAGCCGTCCGCATCGAAGCGCATCGCCCAGAGCAGGCCTGGTGGCCGGTCCGCCCGGAGCCCCGTCCCGTCCTGGAGCGTGGGCGACCTCATCCGCGTCGGGACCTCTGACGACAAAAGCACATCTCCCGAAAGGCGGCGCTCAGCCGACGGACCGACCCACGATAGACGCAAGGTGTTCGTGCCCGATACCCTGCCAGCCGAGCCAGCCGGTGTAGAGGCCGGTCGCCTTCTGGGCATCGCCCTTGAGTTCCTGGGCGTGGCCCTCGGCCTTCAGCTTGTCGTTGCCCGTCGCGTTGCATATGCCCTGCTTCACGTTGCCGACGGCCTAGTTGGCCAGGCCCTTGATCTTGTCGGTGGTGCTGCTCACGGCGCTTCTCCCAAACCATGACCGGGATCGGTCGAGGTGCGCAGGAACGGGCGGGGGACAGTTCCCGTTCCTGGATGGCCAACACGGCCGCGCGAGGGAGCTCCCGATCCGATGACCGGCGGGATGCGTTTCCCCGCGACACGTCCCGCCCGCCGCGACAAGGATGCCGACATGCCTTTCCGCATGACCAGCCCGGACCGTCGCCAAATCCTGCGCGCCGGCGGGGTTGCCGCGCTGGGTCTCGCGCTACCGCCGACTGCCGCCCGCGCGTCGGACGGACCGGCCGATCACACCATAAGGATCGCGCCGGTCTCGCACGAGATCGCACCAGGCAAGATCATCAGGACGACCGCCTATAACGGCACGGTGCCGGGACCGGCGCTGCGCCTAAAGGAGGGCAAGCCGGTCCGCATCAACGTCGTCAACGACGGCGGCTATCGCGACCTCGTCCACTGGCACGGGCTGTTCCTGCCGCCGGACCAGGACGGCGCGACCGAGGAAGGGTCGCCCATCATCGCGCCGGGCGGGTCGCTGGTCTACGCGTTCACGCCGAAGCCCTCGGGCACGCGATGGTACCACAGCCACGCCATGGCCATGGAAGACCTGACGAAGAGCACCTACTCGGGCGAGTTCGGCTTCCTGATCGTGGAGCCGGCGGCGGGCGACCCCGGCCGCTACGACCGCGAGGTGCTCCTGGCCTCCCACACCTGGGAGGGCCACTGGGTCAGCATGCAGGACATGCGGAAGGGGCCGCCGCCGGATAACGGCCTGGAGGCGATGTACCGCTCGGCGACGCTGGGCGACCGGATGCTCGGCCACGGCGAGCCGGTGCGGGTCCGCGAGGGCGAGCGGGTGCTGTTCCGCTTCCTCAACGCCAACGCCAGCATGGGCATCTCCCTATCGTTGCCGGGCCACCGCTTCCAGGTCATCGCGCTCGACGGCAACCCCGTTCCGGTGCAGGCAGCGGTCGAGGTGCTCAAGCTCGACGTGGCGGAACGCGCCGACGTCATCGTGGAGATGAACAACCCCGGCGTCTGGGTGCTCGGCTCGACCAAGGACGACGAGCGCGGCATGGGCATGGGCGTCGTCGTCGAGTACGCCAACCGCGGCGGCGAACCGCAATGGCAGAAGCCCCAGCGGGACGACTGGCGTTATGCCGCCTTCGCCCGGGCCGAGGCGGCCGCCGCGCCGGACGAGACCATCGCCCTGAGGTTCGAGAAGGTCCCCGGGGGCCGCGGCGGCTACAACCGCTGGACGATCAACGGCAAGTCCTGGCCGGACACGAACCCGCTGTTCACGGTGCGGCAGAGCAAGCGCTATCGCCTCGTGATGGACAACCACAGCGGCGACGAGCACCCGGTGCACATCCATCGTCACACATTCGAGGTGACCAAGGTCGGCGACCAGGCTATGTCGGGGCTGATGAAGGATACGATCAGCATGCCGCGTTACTCGACGGCGGAGATCGACCTCGTCGCAAACGATCCCGGCGCGACCTTCTTCCATTGCCATCACCAGGACCACATGGACGAGGGCTTCGCGGGGCTAATCCGCTACGCTTGAACCCGGCGGGTCTGGTCGGGGCGCGAGCGGCGCGCACGAATGCGCCGGTCGACGAAGCCACCCGTGGCAGGCATTGCCGTCCCGTCGGGACCACCGTCGACATGGTCGCGAGCTAGCAAGCGGCCTCCCGGCCGTTCGCGGCGCCCACCCAGGCGGGCGTCAGGTCTTCGGCACCTCCATGCCGCGCTTGACCGCCGGACGTTCGCCGACCCGCTTTAGCCAGCCGGTCACGTTCGGCACGGCGTCGACCGTGCCTTTGAGCGGCTCCCTCAGAAAGGACGTCGCCGCCAGCGTCCAGGCGTAGCAGGCGATATCCGCGACGGAGTAGTCCGCCCCCGCGAGGTAGGGTTCCTGGCCGAGGCGCCGGTCCATGACCCGCAGCAGACGGTCGGCCTCCTCGGTGAACCGCTTGATGGCCAGCGGCGCCTTCTCGTCCGAGCGGACCGCGAAGAAACCGAGTTGGCCCAGCATCGGGCCGAGGCCGCCGATCTGCCAGTGCAGCCATTCGAGCGCCTTGTAGCGGGCCGGGCCCGAGGGCGCGAGGAATCGGCCGGTCCTCTCGGCGAGATAGGTGAGGATCGCACCGCTCTCGAACACCGAAAGGGGTCCACCCTCCGCCTCGTCGTCCACGATGGCCGGGATCTTGTTGTTGGGCGAGACCTTCAGGAAGTCCGGGGCGAACTGCTCGTCCTTGCCGATGTCCACCGGCACGACCGTGTACGGCAGGACGCACTCCTCCAGCATGATCGGGATCTTGCGACCGTTCGGGGTCGCCCACGTGTAGAGGGTGATCATGGCGCGTTCCTCGCGGTCCGAGGGAGCGGGTCGTCCCCCGGTTGGGATCTAGGGCGAACGGGGAGGAACGCGACGGCGATCGCGCGTCCGTCCGGCCGGCCTGACGCCGCTCCAGCCCCGCCGGAACTTCCCGGCCGTTCCGGTCGATGAGGTGCCGCTCCTCGTGGGCGGGCCTCATGCTCCCCGCGGCCCCCGGATGGGCATGCGGCGCAGGATGCCATCGAGCCGGATCCTTTCAGGGCGGCCGGACATCGAAGGCGCCGCGTCGGCTCCCGGCATCCGACGTCTACGCGACGCCTTGGCCCGACACGCGTGGCAGCCCTCAATTTATCGTCGGGCATCGAGCGAGGCCACGGCTTCGCCTTTCCAGACGATGCCGAACCCGGCCTGCTCGACGGCCTCCGTGACGACCGCCTTCCAGTCCGCGAGCGGACGGTGCTCCGCCTTGGCGAAGACGAGCTCGCAGATCCGGGTGACGCTTCCGACCGACGCAGCGCCCCGCTCCGCCCAATGCCGGTTCAGGGGCACCAGGGCGGCGTCGTAGAGCCGTGCCCGTTCGTCCATGGCCAGGAGGTCGAGGCGCATGTCCTCGATTTCGGCGGGACCGATCATCTCCGGGATTCCTCATGCTGTATCGGCCGGTCCGTGCGCGGACCGGCAAGTGCGCGGCATGCTACGGGAGGGCGCCGATCATGCCCTTGGCCTCGGTCATTGTGTTCTCGCAGGCCCGCTGGTCCCCCCGGCGGTCCTCCGCGCCGGCGCGGGCGATCAGGGTTCGTGCGGCGGCGACGTGGTCGGCGGTGGAGACCGTGTCGGGGTCGCTCGGCGCATCCAAACGTACCGTCGTCACGCCGCGGGGCGAGCCCGTTCGGAGAGTATGCCCTGCCTGCAGACCCGTGATCCGGACGGCGCCCGCGCTGTCGAGGCGGCGTTCGATGGTTCCGATCTGCTCTGCGCAGGAGGAGGCCAGAGCCGGGAGCGGCGACAGCGCGAGGATCACGGTCGCGAGGTTGGGGGCGATGCGCATCAGGAGGACCTTCGTGGAGGCAGCGCAGCGACCCCGCCCCGGCAGGCGGTCGATCCGACGCCGTCCCCCGATCGTCGATGCGAGGGTAGCGCCTATCCAACCGTGGAGTTCGGTATATGTTGCACTGCAACACGCGACGCTGGGCAGGCCTGCGCGGGATGCGGGATCAGGCCGCCGCTATCACCGGAAGTTCGTCCAAACGGGTCGTGTATCGCGGCGAGCGCATCTTGAACCTGGTCGACCAGGCGCGCTTGGTGCGAGCCCGGCCACGGCCGGAACGACCGCCCCGCGTCCGAAGCGTCGGTTGCAGGCGTCGAGCGCCGCCATCAGCGCGGCGCCCTGCTCGCGGTCGAGCTGGCCGAGGCCGGGCATCGCCCGCTGCGAGGCATGCAGCGGTAGGAGTTCGGGCGTGACCACCCCGGCCTTCGAGTAGCGAAACCCCTCCCGCCAGGTCTTCCGGACGCCATACAGGGCAGCCTTCACCAGCACCAGGGTGTCGTTCGACGATTCCGGCAGGGTCACCACCGTCGAGACCGACCAATGCGGCCGGGTCCGGTCGTGCTCCGAGGTGTGGAAGAAGACCGTGACGTGGTCGGTCCCGAGCCCCTCTCGGCGCAGCTTCTCCCTGAGCCGGGTGGCGTGTGCGGCGACCGCCTGCTCCATCGTCGCGCGATCCTCGACCCGGTCGGAGAAGCTCCGGGTGGCGGCGCAGCCCTTCCGGGTTGCGGCGACCTCCTCCAGGTCGAGGCAGGCCTCACCGCGCAGCTCCCGAACCAAGCGCTCGCCCACCACCGTCATGGCCTTGCGCACGAGGCAGGTGTCGAAGTCGCGCACGTCGGCAGCGCTCTCGCAGCCGAGCGCCCCGAGCTTGCGGGCGTTGGCCGGTCCGACGCCCCAGATGTTCTCCAGCGGGTTCCGGGCCATCCAGTGGTCGGAGGCGGGTCAGTCCGGTCGTAGCCCGAACAACTCTGTCCACACGTAGAGCGAGAATACGGGTATCGGCCCCCGCCATGTCTGCTTCGAGGATGCCGTCGAACCCCAGCGAACGACTGGGTTGGGCGCTGACTAGCCGTAAGCGGAATGGCTGCTTCGGAAAAGATCTGCGGGGAAAGCAGACAAGCTCATTCTAATTCGGAATCGCCGTAGCCGCCAAGCTTGAATGAGCTTGGCGGCAGGCAAACGGTCTGCTGTTGTGCAGGTGATAGTGCCGTCCATCTTGGCAAGCCGGCGTTGACCGGCCGAAACGTTCGCCGTCGCTGATAGGATCTGATGACCGTCGGACCGTCCGTCGACACCGCGGCATACCTCTGGACTGGCCGCAACTCGAGGCGCGCTGTCTCAAGCTTGCGCCATCCTGGCCGCGGGGCTCGCCCAGACTTTGGAATTCTACCTGTGATGCTTGGCTTCGATGATGCATCGCGGCCTTACTTGATTGCTGTTCGCTTGGAACTCCATGACCTACGATCTGTCTCATCGCCTTGTCGTTCGAACGTGCTCTGTTGATCGCCCTGCTTCAGCTCTTCACCTTCGAAAGGGGCGGGCGTGAGCGACGCGATCGATTGGGCCGAGCGCCGCCGGATCGCCGAGCAAACGCGCGGCGAGCGACCGTGGTCGCTCTGGGGACCGTATCTCGCGGAGCGGCAATGGGGCACTGTACGCGAAGATTATAGCAGCGACGGCAATGCGTGGCGCTCGCTGACCCACGACGATGCGCGCTCACGCGTCTACCGCTGGGGTGAGGATGGGCTCGCTGGGATCTGCGACGAGCGCGGCCAGCTCTGCCTTGCGCTCGGGCTTTGGAACGGACGCGACCCGATCCTGAAGGAGCGCCTCTTCGGCCTGACCAACGAACAGGGCAATCACGGCGAGGACGTCAAGGAGCACTACCACTATCTCGACGCGATCCCGAGCCACGCCTACATGAAGTTCCTCTACCGCTATCCGCAAGCGGCTTATCCCTACGATGATCTCGTTCGAAAAAGCCTGCAACGCGGCCGCGACGTCCAAGAATACGAGATCGACGATACCGGGATCTTCGATGGCAACCGCTTTTTCGACGTGACGGTCGAATACGCTAAGGCCGATGTCGACGACATCCACGTGATCATCTCCGCGACGAACCGGGGTCCGGAGGCCGCCGATCTCCATCTCGTTCCGCAGCTCTGGTTCCGCAACACGTGGTCTTGGCGAGATAACAGCCTGCGCCCGCGTCTCGCCATCCATCCCGAGGGCGGCGTCGTCTGCGAGCATGACCGGCTCGGCCCCTATCGCCTGGCGTTCGAGGGTGAGCCCGATGTTCTGTTCTGCGAGAACGAAACGAACCTGCATCGCCATGCCGGACAACGCGAGGCCGAAGGCCCGTTCAAGGACGGTTTCCACGCGGCGATCGTCGGGGGCGATGCCGCCGCGATCCGGCGCGATGCTGGGACCAAGCTCGGCCTGCACTACGTGATCCACCTGGGTCCAGGCCAAACAACGCGGATCCGTCTGCGGTTGTCGGCAGGGACGCGGACGCGCGCGCTCGATATGGATGGCGGCGTCCGCGAGCTGCGCGTCGCCGAGGCTGATGCTTTCTACGACGACCTTCAAGAGGGGATCGCTGACCCGGATGCCCGCGCGATCTTCCGGCAGGCCGCCGCGGGACTGATCTGGTCGAAGCAACTCTACGCCTACGACGTGCAGGTCTGGCTCAAGGGCGATCCGCTGCAGCCGGTGCCGCCCCGCGAACGCGACGGTGGCCGCAACACCCACTGGCGGCACTTTGCGGCTTTCGATGTACTCTCGATGCCGGACAAGTGGGAATATCCTTGGTTCGCCGCCTGGGACCTCGCCTTTCACTGTTTGCCGCTGGCGCTGCTCGATCCGGACTTCGCCAAGAAGCAGCTCCTGCTTCTGACACGCGAATGGTACATGCATCCCAACGGCCAGCTCCCAGCCTATGAGTGGGAGTTTTCCGACACCAACCCTCCCGTTCATGCCTGGGCGACCTACCGGGTGTTCGAGATCGACCGCAGGCGCCGGGGCGGGCACGGTGACCTCGCCTTCCTCGAAGGCGTCTTCCACAAGCTGCTGATCAACTTCACGTGGTGGGTGAACCGCAAGGATGCGAGTGGCCGCAACGTTTTCCAGGGGGGCTTCCTCGGCCTCGACAACGTCGGCGTGTTCGACCGGTCACGACCACCGCCGGGCTTCGGTATGGTGCATCAGGCCGACGGGACTGCCTGGATGGCGATGTATGCGCTCAACATGATGCGCATCGCCCTCGAACTCGCGCTCCACAACGACGTGTACGAGAGCACCGCCTCGAAGTTCTTCGAGCATTTCCTGCTCATTGCCGAAGCCATGACCGACATGGGCGGCGAGGGCTTCGGCCTCTGGGACGAGGTCGACAAGTTCTACTACGACGAGGTCGATATTCCCGGGGCCGGGCTGCTCCCCCTGCGGGTCCGCTCCATGGTCGGGCTGGTGCCGCTCTTTGCCGTTGAGGTGATCGAGCCCTCCGTGCTCCAGCGACTCCCGGACTTCGCCCGCCGTCTCAACTGGTTGCTGGAGAACCGCCCGCATCTCGCCCGCCTCGTGTCGCGCTGGGACGAAGGCGGCGTCAAGGACCGCAAGCTGCTCTCGCTGCTGCGCGGCCACCGGATGAAGGCGCTGCTGCGCCGGATGCTCGACGAGGCGGAGTTCCTGTCACCCTTCGGTGTTCGCTCGCTGTCCAAGGCGCATCGGGACGAGCCCTATGTCCTGAGCGAGTTCGGCGCCTCGTTCACGGTTCGCTACGATCCGGCGGATTCCACATCGAACATGTTCGGCGGCAACTCCAACTGGCGCGGCCCGGTGTGGATGCCGACGAACTACTTGATCATCGAGGCTCTGCGCCGCTTCCACACCTATTACGGCGACGACTTCCTCGTAGAATTCCCGACCGGCTCGGGGGATATGCACTCACTCGCTGCGATCGCCGACGCGCTCCAGGATCGGTTGATCGCTCTCTTTACGAAGGACGAGGCTGGCCGCCGCCCCTTCCGCGGCGACCGGCCGCCGATCCCGGCGGCCGCAGGCGCTGAAGAGGCGCTCCTGTTCTACGAGTTCTTCGACGGCGAAACCGGTCGCGGTCTCGGCGCCTCTCACCAGACAGGGTGGACGGCTCTGATCCTCAACCTTTTGCACGACCGGGCGACGCTGCGACGGTGAATTTCTACGCGTACAGAGGCGCATCGACGCGGCTTGGCGCGGATCGCGCTTGCCGGGGCTAGAACCACGCTTCCAGCTGAATTGCTGGGCGCTGCACCCCCAGGGATCGGAAGCATGCGATGGCGCAGCAGTCAGAGCACGACTACAAGTTCGGGATCGAGGAAGAGTTCTTCCTAGCCAGCGCCCGTTCGCGGGGTGCACCGCGCACATCGATCCAGGGCTTCCATGCCGCGGCCCAACGCCTGGGTTCGGTTGAGCGGGAACTCATCGAGAACGAAGTCGAAATTTGCTCGAAACCAACTGCAAGCGTCGAGGAGGCGCAGGCGGCGCTGGGCAATCTGCGCGACAAGCTCCAGGTGACTGCCCGCGAGCACGGACTCAAGCTGTTCGCCGCCGGGACACATCCCACCGCCGCTTGGTCGGCTCAGAAGGAGACCGACAAGCCGCGCTACCGCGGGATGATGGACGATCTCCAGATCACCGGGCGCCGTTCCGTAGTCGCCGGGATGCATGTCCACGTCGAGGTACCGGACCCAGAAGCGCGGATCGACATCATGCGTCGGATCTACCCATATCTGCCGCTGCTGCTCGCTCTCTCGACGTCTTCGCCGTTCTACGATCGTCGGCGGACTGGCCTGCACGGCTATCGATTACGGGCCTACGCCGAGCTGCCGCGCACAGGCCTTCCAGAGCTATTCGACGATGCCGACGACTACGCCCGTTATGTGCGGGTGATGACCGCGGCCGACGCCGTGACCGATCCAACGTACTTCTGGTGGCACATCCGTCCCTCGATCCGGTATCCAACCCTGGAGTTGCGTGTTGCTGATAGCTGCACGCGGTTGGATGACACCCTTGCCATCGCCCAGCTTTACCGCTGCCTCGTCCGCATGCTCTACCGGCGCCGGGACATCCACGTTGGCCTCACCGGCGCTTCGCGGGGGTTCGTGATGGAGAACCTTTGGCGGGCTGAGCGCGACGGCACGGGTGCCACTCTGATCGATGAGGCGGGCGAGCGAGTTGTTCCCATGACCGAAGCCATCGACGCGCTGCTCGACCTAATCGCCGAAGACGCGGCCGCGCTAGGCTGCACGTCACAAGCTGCGCACGCCAAGGTGATTGTCTGCAACGGCTCGAGCGCGACCAACCAACTTGCTGTCTACGCGGCCTCCATCGGCAACGGAGCGAACGAAGACGCGGCGCTGAAGGCAGTCATCGATTGGCTTGCAGAGGAGACAAGCAGTGCAGCTGATCCCAGCTAGCGGCTCTTCATTTCTGGCCCTTGGAAACTTTTGGGGCAGTCCGCATTGGACATGAGGCAGCTCGCCGGTCCTGGCCGGTACCGGCAAGTCTGCTTCGGGGCCGGGCCGCTGGCAAGCGGAGGGGCATTCATCGGCCCGAGTCAGTCATTGGAACAGGGATCTATCGCGCTTCGCAGCAGACATACTTCGCAGTCCTCTATCGAACGCGGACCCTCGGTCCGCTTTTTGCCCGTGGCTGATCGAATGGACCCACCACGTCTGACGCACCTGGAGATCCTCGATGAGCCGATCCCTGCATACGGATGAGGAGATAGCCCTTCTTCTCGACGAGGCCGCGCGCGGCATTCCGATCGTCGAGATCTGCGCGAGCGCCGGTATCTCGCTCGGCACCTTCTATCGGTGGCGACGCCGCCTCGGTGGGCTCAAACCCGCGGGCGTGGCCAGGCTCGGCCGGGTCGAGCAGGAGAACATCGCCCTGCGGGCCGAGGTGCAGCGCCTGCGCGCGGCGATGACGGTTCATCCATGGCGGGGCGAGGCGGCCCGCCCTGTCATGTCCCCTCGCGCAGCCTCGCTCCGGGGGCCCCCCAATCGGGGTGGCGAGACCTGCATTGGTCGCTTCGCCTTTGTGCGAACCGCAACTTAGAACCGGTACCCGTCCCTTTGCGCGAGGAGCGCGCCGGATGGGCGCGCCCCACGTCATCATGTCCCGGCGAGGGCCGACTTGGGCATCAGCATATGCACGCCCTTATTGCCATCCACCGTCTGGGTGATCCGCAGATTCCCGGCGAGCGAGCACAGCATGTAGGCTTGGTTGCGCGTGAGATTGGTGCGGGCGCAGACAAGGCGGACCATCTCCCGCACGGCTTGCCGCATGGCCTCGTCCAGGCTCTCGTGCAGGCCGATCGACATCAGGTCGGTGGGGGTCTCGGCGAAGGGCCAGGCGCCCGGGATATCCTTGCGCACGGTGAGCCGGAACGTGCCGGTCAATCCCGTTTCCAGGGCGGTGATGCAGACCTCGCCGTCGCCCTGCACGCCGTGGCCGTCGCCCGCGTAGAAGCCGCCGCCTGGGTTAAAGATCGGCAGATACAGCGTCGTGCCGACCCGCATCTCCTTGTTGTCCATGTTGCCGCCGAAGGCACGGGGCACCGGCGAGCCGACACGGCCCCAAGCGGCGGGTGGGGCGGTGCCCATGATACCGAAGAACGGATCAAGGGGCAGTTCTGCCCCCCAGGGCAGGCGGCAGATCCCGCGTGCGGTGTCGATGTCGGCGTGGATCGTCTCGTAGTCGGTGAACTCGTCCGGCAGGGTGCCGAGCAGCGGCAGGATCGACACGAAGCCCCAATCCAGGCGGAACTTCAGGTCGAGGATCTCGACCTGCAACATGTCGCCCGGCTCCGCACCAGCCACATGGACCGGGCCGGTGACGAAGTGCGGGCCGCCGCCGGGCTTCAACGTATCGAGGGCTTGGAGCAGGTCGGCCGGCACCCGGGCCGGGTCGGGATGGAGCGACTCCCGCCCGCCCGCGGGGTGCGAGTGAAGGGTGACGGTGTCGCCAGACTCAACCGTCAGAACGGGCGGCAGGGCGGCATCGAAATAGCCGAGCACCATGGTCTCGGGGGTGGCGGGGATTTCGTGATGAGTGGGCACGGCGTCTCCTGGGCTGTTCGTCAGACCGCGATGTGACGGGTGAGGGTCTCGTGGTTCAGCGTCGCAGGATCGCCGCGCGCGACGACGCTGCCTCGGGACAGCACGACCACGGCGTCGGCGACCCGCAGGGCGAAATCGAGATACTGCTCCACGAGGAGCACGGTGATCCGACCCTTGAGCCCCTCGATCACCGCCTCGATGGCAGCGACGATGGAGGGCTGGATGCCTTCCGTCGGCTCGTCGAGCAGAAGGGCGCGGGGCCGCGTCGCGAGCGCCCTGGCGATGGCCAGCTGCTGCTGCTGGCCGCCCGAGAGATTGCCCCCCGGGCGATGCCAAAGCCCACGAAGCGCCGGGAACAGGGCGACCGCCTCGTCCACCGCGTCGGTCCGTTCGAGATGATGAGCGCGGGCGGCCACGCGCAGGTTTTCGGCGACACTCAGGTCGGGAAAGATTTCGCGCCCCTGCGGAACGTAGGCGAGACCCGCCCGGGCACGCCGGTCCGAGGACAGGCGCGTCAGCTCCGTCTCGTCGAGGGCCATCCGGCCCTGGCTCGCTGGGATCAGACCAGCGAGGCAGCGCAGAAGCGTGGTCTTCCCGGCGCCGTTGCGTCCGAGGACGGCCAGGCATGCCCCCGGCTCGACCGCGATGCCGACTCCGCGCAGCACCTGCGCGCTGCCGTAATGCTGATCGAGCCCCTCAATGGCGAGGCGTGCGGGTGCGGTGGCGTGCGTCATCGGCCGAGGAAGACCTCGATCACGCGGGTATCCTCGCGGGCGCCCTGCATGCTGCCCTCGTAGAGCGTGCGGCCCTCGTGCAGCACCGTCACCCGGTCGGCGATGACCTCGACGAAAGCCATGTCGTGCTCGATCACGAGGATCGCCCGGTCCGGCCGGCGCAAGCCTCGAATGAGCGCGGCGGTCTGGGCGGTCTCGGAATCGGAGAGCCCAGCGACAGGCTCGTCGAGCAGTAGGAGCGCGGGCTCGGCGGCGAGCACCATGCCAATCTCCAGCCATTGCTTCTCGCCATGCGACAGGCTACCCGCCGGCACGTCGGCCCGCGCCGTGAGGCCGATCTCCCCGAGGACGCTGGCGATGCGGGCCGGCTTCTCAGGTGGGCTTAGGGCGGGGCCGCAGCCGATCTCCACGTTTTCGCGCACGGTGAGCGCCGGAAAGACGCTGGGCTTCTGAAACTTCCGCCGCACGCCGGCCCGGGCGATCTCGGCCTCCGAGCGCTTCGTCAGGTCGATATGGTCGCCGAGCATCACCCGGCCGGAGACCGGCTTCGTGACGCCCGAGATGACGTCGAGGAGCGTGGTCTTGCCGGCGCCGTTCGGACCGATCACGGCTCGCACCTCGCCGGGATCAACCGCGAGCGAGACGTGGTCCAGCGCGGTGAAGCCGCCGAAGGCGACCGTCAGGGCGTCGACGACGAGGGCGCTCATTGGCTCCCTCGCAGCCAGGTCGGGCGCAGCCGCCATCCGACGAGATCGAGGAGCCCGTTCGGCAGGACCAGCACCACGAGCAGCACCAGCCCGGACAGGATGAAGGGCCATGCCTCTGGCATCGCGGCGCTCAGCCAGAACTTCAGGCCGTTGACGAGGATCGCGCCGATGACCGCCCCACCGAGCCGCCCCAGCCCTCCGATCGCCACCCACACGGCGATCTCGATCGAGAGATCGGGCGCCAGCACCCGCGGGTTGATGATGCCGACCTGCGGCACGTACAGGATGCCCGCCAGCGCCGCGATCATGGCCGAGAGGCACCAGATCCCGAGCTTGAGTCGGGTCGTGCTGTAGCCCAGGGTGCGCAGCCGGATTTCGTCGTCGCGGCAGGCGAGCATCCGCCGCCCCACGGCACTACCGACGAGGAGTCGCGTGCCCACGAGCACGGCCGCCAGTGTCAGGAGCGCGGCTACGGCCAGCCCGGTGACGACGCCCGGCGAACCCATCGGCCAGCCGAACAGCAGCGGGAAGCCGGTCATGCCGTTATTGCCGCCGAGCCCGGTATCGTTCCGGTACATCAGCAGCATCGCGACATAGACGAGCGCTTGGCTGATGATCGAAAAGTAGACCCCGTTCACCCGCGAACGGAACGAGACGAGCCCGAACACGAAGGCCACGAATCCGGCGAAGCCCAGAGCGAGGATAAAGGCGTAGGCCCCGTGGTCGAGGCCCGCCCAATAGGTCGGCAGGCTCTTCCAGCCCATGAACTGCACGAAGTCCGGCAGCACACCCGTCTCCGCGACGCCGTGGGCCAGGAGATGCATGGCGCAGACATAGCCGCCGATGGCGAAGAACAGGCCGTGCCCCAGACTGAGGATGCCGAGATAGCCCCAGACCAGATCGAGGGCGACGGCGAGGATCGCGAAGGCCGCAAGCTGGCCCAGGGCGTTGACGAGGTACGGGGCGGGGCGCGCCACGAGGAGCCCGACCGAAGCCGCAATGCAGAGCCCGACGAGGCCCGTGATCAGGGGATCGCGCATGCCGCGCCGTGCCGGACTCGCCGCCGAAGCGAGGGCGGTCTGCATCGCGCCGCTCATCGCCGCCGCCTCACCGCGAACAGGCCCTCGGGCCGGCGCTGAAGAAACAGGATAATTCCGACGAGGACGATCACCTTGGCGGCGACCGCGCCCGAAATCGGCTCAAGCAGCACATTGGCACCGCCGACTCCAAGGGCCGCCACCACGGTCCCGGCGAGACTGCCGACACCGCCCAGAACCACGACCATGAAGCTATCGACGATGAAGCCGGAGCCCATGCCGGGATTGACGCTATAGATCGGGCAGAGCGCCACTCCGGCGAGTCCCGCCAGGCCCGAGCCCAGCCCGAAGGCGAGGCGGTCGACCCGGCGCGTCGGAAGGCCGAGGCAGGCGGCCATGTCGCGGTTCTGGGTCACGGCACGGATGTCGAGGCCGAGTGGAGTACGACGCAGGATCAGGAGCGTCAGCGCCAGGGTCGCCACCGCGAAACCGATGGCGAAGAGGCGGTTCCAGGTCATGACGAAGTCGGCGTAAAGCGGGATCCCGCCATTGACGTAAGCCGGCATGACAAATTGCAGGTTCTGGGTGCCGATTGTGACGCGCACGAGGTTCACGAGGAACAGGCTCACTGCCCATGTGGCGAGGAGACTCATCAGCGGACGCCGATAGAGATGGCGTAGGATCAGCGCCTCGACGGTAATCCCCGCCGAAGCGACGGCGATGAAGGCGACCGGGATGGCAGCGAAAAGGTACAGGTCGAGCCAGCCGGGGGCGAGGCGGCGGAAGGCTTCCTGCACGCCGTAGGTCGCGTAGGCCCCGAGCATGATGAACTCGCCCTGGGCGAGGTTGATCACCCCCATGAGGCCGAAGATGATCGCGAGGCCCGCCGCCGCCATGAACAGGATACTGGCGAAGCTCAGTGCGTTGTAGACGACCGCGAGACCGTCCCCGACCGCCACGGCCCGCGAGACCTGAGCGAGGCCCGCATCGAGGGCCACCCGGAAAGCCGGATCGGCGGCGTAGGCGGGATCGCTCTTCAGCGCCGTAAGCCGTGCCAGCGCGGCCCCGGACGGATTCGCGGCCACGGCCTCGATTGCCCCCCGACGCCGTGCCGGATCGGGCGACGACAGGGCCGCTGCCTGGGCAAGGCCGGCGATGGTGTCTTTGAGCGCGAGCTCCTTTTCCGCGTCACGGGCGCGGTCGAGCACGGAGGCCGGGACGGTGGTGATGCGCCGCTCCAGCACGGCGAGGCCGGCGGCGCGACCGGCTGAATTGGGATCTGTCAGCAGTGCGACGGTACCGCGTGCCATCTCGACGGCGGCGCGCTGGCGGAGGCCGAGCACCGGTGTGCGGACTCCCCCCTGGCATGTGAGACGCCGCTCGGCCAGCGCGGCGAGGAGGCCTCCGGCGAATACGAGATCGGCCGCAGGCAGATCGCCGCTCGCCTGGACGAGGGCTTCCGCCGCGCGGACCTGCGCCGCGCCGTCACCACAAAGATCCGCAGCGAAGGCCACTCGGTCGAACGGCGTGGCAGCAGCGGGAAGGGCCAAGACCATCAGGCATAAGAGCGCGAGAAGGGCCCGGAATGCGGACCGTTCGGGATCAACCATAGGGGCTGAAGGGGACCGGCTTCGGGGCATCCGGGGATTGCCAAAGGACGTCGAAGCCGCGCTTCTCGTTGACCGAGCCGATGAAGACGCCACGGGAAACGTAGTTGTTTTCGCCCGTCATGGTCAGCGTGTAGCCCGACGGATCGTCGAAGCTCAGCCCCGCGAAGGCCTTTCGCACCTCCGGCACCGCGAACGACCCGGCCTTGGCGGCCGCCAGCGCCCAGAGATGGACGCTGTCATAGGCCGACACCATCGGATCGATCACCGTGTCGGCGCTGAACGGGACGTTCTTGGCCTTCACATAGGCGGCCCAGTCCGCCAGGAACTTCTTGTTGCGATCACCCTTGGCGGCCTGGAGATAGGCCCAGCAATTCAGGTGGCCGGCGAGCTTGGCGGTCTCGAGCCCTTCGAGGTCTGCTTCCACCATGTCGAGGCCGAGGATCGGCACATCGGTGGCGCTGATGCCCTGGTTGGCGAACTCCCGCAGGAAATCCGGGATCGAGGAGCCGACCACGGTGAGTACCACAATCGGCTGCCCGCCGGGTTGGCTCGCGAAGCTGCGGACTTGGTTCACCAGGGTCTGGAAGTTCGAAAACCCGAACGGCACGTATTCCTCGCGCCAAGCGCTCTCCGGAATGCCCTTGCTCTGCCAGTAGCCCTTCAACTGCTTGTTGATCGTGCGAGGCCATACGTAATCCGAGCCGATCATGAAGAAGCGCTTCGCGCCGACGCCGTCCGGACCCATCAGGTAATCGACGGCGGGCAGCACGGAACTCGCGGGCGGCGAGTTCACATAGACGACGTTCTTGGAATTTTCGTCGCCTTCGAAATGCAGCGGATAAAACAGCAGCCCATCGTTCTGCTCGACGACCGGCAGCACCGACTTGCGCGACACGGAGGTCCAGCAGCCGAATAGGGCCGCGACCTTCTCCTGCTGGAGCATCTGCCGGCCGATCTGCGCGTAGAGCGGCCAATCCGAGGCGGGATCGGAGGTCTGCACCTCGATCTGCCGGCCGTTGACGCCGCCGCGTCCGTTGATGTCGTCGGCGGCCATCCGGACGACGTGATTGAGCCGGCCTTCGAGGTTGGCCATCGTGCCGGAGGACGAGAACAGGCACCCGAGCTTCACGGTATCGGCCGCGAAGGCGGGCCGGATGAGAGCCGGCGCCGCCAGCAACGCCGCCGTGCCGACGAAGCTGCGCCGCGTAAGATGCGTCATCGACCCCGAAGCTCCCCTGGATTGACGGCCCGATTGTCGGCCGGCCTCAGCGGGACTGGAAGGTCAAAGAGGCTGCAAGGCTGGGAGTGCGTTGCGCATATTAGCAGCACTTGCGTGAATCACGGGCGCAGTTCGACTGCGAACGTCAAAATTGCTATCCCGAATGTAATGTCCCTCAAGGCCTTCGTTTTCGCGCATCGTCCGATCGACGATGATGGCGCATGCAAGACGTTACCGCTTGCCAAATCTCTACCTACAGAACGGAGTGAGTACCCATCTCGACGCGTGTCGGTACATGTCCGCTTGCGGCGCATGCAGAGGTCGGCCATAGCGTCCGAAATGGGCGCCAAGCCGAACGTCTGGTTCGGGCAGCGAGCGCATGTCGGCTCCTGGCGCGAAGGCGAAGGCCTGCTTTGCCAGGCAGCTTGAATTCCGTGTTTTCACCGAGCTGGCGCGCCGGGGCAATAAGCGATGACGGCGCCATGGGCTTGGCGCACGCGATCCGGACAGACGAGAGGCGCAGGAGTGAACCGCGCCCCCGCCTTGGTTCAGGCGAAAGTGTAGTCGCTTGCCGTCAGGACGTGGCCCAGCGTGCCCCCCGCGCTCACCATGAGTTGCCCTTCCGATGCCCCGGTGGCGTCGTGGATCTCGTAGACCATCGCGTTGCCGGAGGTTCCGACCAGATCCAGCGTCGACCCCGGCGCAAAGCCGGTGAAGCGGATCACGTCGCCGCCGGCATGGCCCGCCCCTTGGAAGTCGACGATGAGATCGGCGCTGCCCTTCATGCCGAGGTCGCCCGCCGCGAAGATGAAGGTGTCGTCTCCGCCACCGCCGGCCATGCGATCGGTGCCCGGCCCGCCCGTGATGACGTCGTTGCCGGCTCCGCCCGAGAGGATATCGTTGCCGCCTCCCCCGTTGAGCGAGTCGTTGCCGGCTCCGCCCCGGATCGTGTCGTTGCCCTCGAGCCCGGCAATCATCACCCGCGTCGTGGTGGAAGAATAATCCAGCGTGTCGGCCCCCGCCGTGCCGCGCACGTAGCTGCCCGCCATGGCGTCGTCGTTCTGGATCGTGCCGTTGGCCGCCGCATGGAGCGGGTCGATGCTGCCGGCGCTGGACGACGAGAGGGTGACCGTGAACGCCTCATCCGCCTCGACGACCGTATCGCCCGCAACGCCGATCGTGATGATCGCGGTTGCCTGACCGGGGGCGAAGGTGACCGAGCCGGAAGGCAGGGCGCCCGCCGTGAAGTCGGCCCCGTTGGCCGCATCGCTGGTGGTGGCGAAGCTGACGGTCGCGGCCGTGTCGACCGAGCCGTGGCGTTCCACCTCGAAGGTGAAGGGAGAACTGCCGCTGTTCCCTTCGTGGGCGACGGCGGCGAGAGGAGCGATCGAGAAGGTGGTCGGAATATAGCTCGACGCGTTCACGGATTGGTCCGCGAAGGCGAAGTGCTCGACACCCGTGACAATATCCGTCCCGTCATGGGGACCGGGCCGGGTATCCGCGATGGTGAAGCGACCGCTGGCGGCGTCATACTGAATCGTATGTTGCGCGAGGGTGCCGGAGAAATGCGCGGTATCGTCTCCCGCCCCGCCGCTCAGGAGATCGTTGCCGAGCCCGCCGGTGAGATGGTCGTCGCCGTCGCCGCCCAGAAGGGTGTCGTTGCCGCTGCCGCCGTAGAGACTGTCGTTTCCGGCGCCGCCATCGAGCGTATCGTTCCCGTCGCCGGCCGCCTCCGAGAAGTTCAGGTGCAGGAACTTGCCGTCGACCCCCATCGCGTAGAGTTGGCCGTTCCCGCTCTGGGCAAAGGAGACGATGGCGCTGAATTGCCCCGAATCGACGCGTAGATCCTGATCGAGATTGCGGAAGAACTGAGGTTCACCGTTGACGATGCGGGTGGCCCAGAGATGATTGGCCGAGAAGTCGGCGAAGAGGTAGAGATCCTGGGCGCCGCCCGGACCATGGTAGACGTAGCCGCCGGTCACCGACGAGCCGTTGAGTGGTCCCGTTCCGTGCTGGTACTCCAGGGTCGGGTCCGTATAGGCCGGATCGGTCGGCCCCGATGATCCTTCCTTGACGCGCCACCCGAAGTTCAGCCCGCCCGCCGTGCCCGCTTTGACGACATCGATCTCCTCGATATGGTCCTCGCCCACGTCGCCGATGTAGAGATCGCCCGTCTTGGTGTCGAAGCTGCTACGCCAGGGATTGCGCAGGCCGAGCGCCCAGACCTCCGGGGCGCCATCGCCCGGCGCGAAAGCATTTCCATCGGGAATGCTGTAGTCGCGCCCGGCATCGTTCGGGAAATCGTCGGAATGGACATCGATCCGAAGCATCTTGCCGAGGAGCGAGTTCGGATCCTGCGCGGTATCCTCTGCCCGTCCGGGATATCCGCCGTCGCCGGTGGCGATATAGAGGTTGCCGTCCGGGCCGAAATCCATCCACCCGCCATAATGCTGGCTGCCGGGATGGTCGAAGGTGAGAATGACTTTACCGGACGCGGGATCGGCTTGGTTCGGCTGCGACGCGGAGCGGGTGTACTCGCGAACTTCGACGGCGCCGGTCTCATTCGTCAGATAGACGTAAAACTTGCCGTTGCTGGCGTAGGCCGGATCGAAGGCGAGGCCGAGCATGCCCTGCTCCCCGCCGGACGCGAGGCTGGCATCCGGCAGGTCCAGGAACGGGGTCGCCAGCTTGGTGTCCGTGGTCGTGTCGAGGATGACGATCCGGCCGGTGTGCTGCTCGACCACGTAGAGCAGGTCGGGCTGCCCAGGGGGAGACGCGCCGTAGACGGGGCTGGAGAAGCCGACCGGAAGCCGGTGGACGTCGATGACGCCCGAGTCCGGGGCGAGGTCGGCGGATCCGAAACCGTAGAGAATATCGTTCCCGCCGCCGCCGTTCAGGGTGTCCGAGCCGCCTCCGCCGGAGAGGGTGTCCGCGGCGTCCGTGCCCGTCACCGTATCGTCATCCGGACCGCGGACCACGATCATGATCGTCTCTCCATATTCAGTGGCGAATCATAATAGAGTGGCCAATGCACCCGGCCGCGATTCAAGTGACGCCCATGAAGTATTGAAAAACGCCGACCGTCAAGCCTTTCCGTTGCTTGCGTCCGCTCAGGTAGGCGGCTTCATTTACGTGTGTATTCCGGCTGTATCCCACCATCCCAACCATTACCTATTCGTTAACGGCCCGATTGCGCAGATTGTGCAATTGCGTTGACGAAATGCGCGATCTGCGCGAAACGTCGCGCATGGCCGGCCGCGTACGGGAGGCCATCAAGAAGAGTTGTCGAAGACAGTCAGGGAGGACGCTGCCATGCAAGTGCCGATTAAGCGGACGATAGACCGCGTTCCGGGGGGCATGATGGTCGTGCCGTTGCTGGCGGGCGCGCTCATCGCGACGTTCTTCCCCGGCACGCCGAAGTTCTTCGGATCCTTCACCGGGGCTCTGTTCTCGGGCGCACTGACGATCCTGGCGGTCTTCTACGTGTGCATGGGCGCGAGTATCGATTTCAGGGCCACCCCATACATCGTGAAGAAAGGCGGCACGCTACTGGTCGTGAAGATCGGGATCGCGCTGATCCTCGGCTTGGTCTTCGGGCGCGTCCTCGGCGAGGCCCCGGTCGCGGCGGGCATGTTCGCCGGTCTGTCGACCCTGGCCGTCGTCGCCAGCATGAACGACACGAATGGCGGCCTCTACATGGCGCTGATGGGCCAGTACGGCCGCCCGCGCGATGTCGGCGCCTACACGGTCATGTCGCTGGAAAGCGGCCCGTTCCTGACCATGGTGACGCTGGGCGTCGCCGGCCTCTCGGCCTTTCCCTGGCAGACCCTGGTGGGCGCCATCCTGCCCCTCGTCGTCGGCATGATCATCGGGAATCTCGACCGGGAGATGCGGGCGTTCCTGAGCCGGGCGATCCCGGTCATGATTCCCTTCTTCGCCTTCGCCCTCGGCGCGGGCCTCGATCTCACCAAGGTCTGGCAGGCGGGCCTGCTGGGGCTGGGGATGGGTGTCGCGGTGGTGGTGGTGACGGGCATTCCCCTGTTCCTGGCCGACCGGCTCACGGGGGGCAACGGCGTCGCGGGCGTGGCCGCCGCATCGACCGCCGGAAACGCGGCGGCCGTCCCGGCCATCGTCGCGGCCGCGAACCCGGCCTATGCCGATGCCGCCGGCCCCGCGACGATCCTGGTGGCGGCCTGCGTCGTCGTCACGGCCATCCTGGTTCCGGTCGCCACCGCCTGGACGGCGCGGGTCGTCGGCGCCGGCGAAGCCGAGCCGGACGAGGCCCCGGCCGATCCGGTCCGGGCGGAACGGGCCTGAGATGGACGCCCGCTGGCTCATCCTCGCCGACGATCTGACCGGGGCCGCCGATTGCGCGATCGCGTTTCGTCGGCGGGGGCGCGCCGCCGCCGTCATCTGGGGTGAGACGGCCTGGGACGAGGAGGTCCCGGTCCTGTCCTACGATGCGGACAGCCGGGGGCTCTCCGAGGAGGCCGCCGCGCAGCGCCACGCGGCGCTGCTGCTGCGGTTCCACGGCGCCGGGCGCCGGCTGTTCAAGAAGATCGACTCGACCCTCCGGGGGCAGCCCGCCGCCGAGATCGCGGCGACGCTGGCCCCGGCCCGAGCCGTTCACGGCCGGGCCTTCGGCATCCTGGCGCCCGCTTTCCCCGGCACCGGCCGGACCACCGTGGGCGGACGGGTGCGCGTGGCCGGTCGTCCGCTGGAGGAAACCGAGGTCTGGCGGCGCGACCATCGCTATGCGAGCGCCGAACTCGGCGCGGTCCTCGCCACGGCGGGGCTCGCGTCCCGAACGCTCACCCTGGAGACCGTGCGCGGCGAAGGACTGGCCGAGGCGCTGGCGGACATCGCCGCCCTCCCCGACCGGATCGCCATCTGCGATGCCGAAACCGACGACGACCTGCGCCGGATCGCCGAGGCGGGGTTGGCGATGGAGAGCTCGCCCTTCTTCGTCGGCAGCGCCGGGCTGGCCCATGCCCTCGCGACCGCGATGCCGCTCCAGGGGCTGGATCCGGTCCGCCTCGGGCCGGACGGGCGCGGCGCGCTCTTCGTCGTCGGCTCCATGGCCGAAACCTCCCGCGCGGCGGCCCGGCGGCTGGTGGCGGACGGCGCCGTCATGCACCTGCCCATCGCGCCGGATATCCTCCTGGCGGATGCGGACGCCCGGGCGGCCCTCGCGACCCGCGTCGCGGAGCGGCTGGCCGCCGGGGGCGACGTGCTGGTGGAGATCGTGCTGGCGGGCGAGCCCGACATGAGCCTCGGCCCCCGGCTCGCCCAGGCCCTGGCCGACGCGCTGGCCTCGGTCGCCGAGCGGATCGGCGCGCTCGCCGCCACCGGCGGCGAGACCGCGGCGGCCCTGCTGACACGCCTCGGGATCCGGGGCATTCACCTCGCGGACGAGATCGAGCCCGGCGTTTCCCTGGGGCTGACCCTGGGGCAGCTCTCGATTCCCATCGCGACGAAGGCGGGGGCGTTCGGCGATGCCGACAGCCTCGTGCGTATCCGTGACCGTCTGCGCAAGGCGCGAACCGAAGGAAGTCTCACATGACCCGTCCGACCATCGCGATCACCATGGGCGATCCCGCCGGCATCGGGCCGGAGATCATCATGAAGGCCTTGACCCATCCGGAGGTGCACGACCTCTGCCGCCCCCTGGTGATCGGCGATGCCGGGCGCCTGCGGCAGGCGGGCCGCATCGTCGGGTCCGACATGACGGTCGATGCCCGCGCCGATGCGGGTGAGGCGACGTTCGGCACCGGCGCCGTCCAGTGCCTGGACCTGCACTGCGTCCCGGAGGATCTGCCGTTCGGGCGCCTGTCGCCGGTCGCGGGCGAGACCGCGTATCGGTGCATCGCCAAGGCGGTGGAGATCGTGCAGGCGGGGCAGGCGCAGGGGATCTGCACGGCGCCGCTGTCGAAGGAGGCGCTGCACGCCGCCGGCCACAAGTTCCCCGGCCACACCGAGATGCTCGCGCACCTCACCGGCACGCCGGAGGTCTCGATGATGCTGGTCTCGCCGAAACTGCGGGTGATCCACGTCACGACCCATATCGGCCTGATCGATGCGATCGCGCGGATCGAGCCCGGTCTCGTCGAGCGGGTCATCGCGCGGGGGCACGCTGTCCTCGCGAAGGCCGGGATCGCCAACCCGAAGATCGGCGTCTGCGCCATCAATCCCCATGCCGGCGAGAACGGCCTGTTCGGCCATGGCGAGGAAGCGGAGAAGATCACCCCGGCGGTGGAGGCCTGCCTCGCGAAGGGCTGGGACGTCCGGGGGCCGCTGCCGGCCGACACCCTGTTCTTCCTGGCGGGGCGGGGCGATTACGACATGGTCGTCGCCATGTACCACGACCAGGGCCATGGCCCGATCAAGGTGCTCGGCCTCGAAGCCGGGGTGAACATCACCGTCGGCCTGCCGGTGATCCGCACCTCGGTCGATCACGGGACCGCCTTCGACATCGCCGGCACCGGCGTGGCGGATGAGCGGAGCCTGATCGAGGCGCTGCGACAGGCGGTGGATCTGGCGCCGAAATCGCTGGCGGCCTGACGCCTTCCCCGGCATGAATCGGCCGCCCCTCTGTCGCGGGCAGATGGAGAGTGCAAGGGGATGCGGGGGACGGAACGCCGCGCGCGGCTGCTGGCGGCGCTCGAGGTCGGGGAGATCGACGTGGACGATCTCGCACGGCGGTTCGGCGTCTCGGCCTCGACCGTAAGGCGGGACCTCCAGCATCTGTCCGACACCAAGGCGGTGCGGCGGACCTATGGCGGCGCCATCCTCGCCGGCGGCTCGCCCGAGACCACCCTCGACCAGAGGCTGGCGATCGACGGTCCCCAGAAGCAGGCCATCGCGCGGGCCGCCCTCGCCCTCGTTTCCGACGGCGAGACGCTCATCCTGGATGCCGGCTCCACCGTGACGGCCTTCGGGCGCCTTCTGGTGGACCGGCGGCTGCGCATCATCACGAACAACCTCGCGCTGCTCCCCTGTCTGGCCCGCGCCTCCGGGATCGACCTGATCGTCCTCGGCGGCGGGTTGCGGGCGACGAGCATGAGCACCGTCGGCCCCCTGGCCGTCGAAGCGCTGCGGAGACTGACGGCCGACCGCATGGTGACGAGCGCGGATGGTGTGGTCGCGGGGCGCGGCCTGTGCGAGGCTAGCCTGGATCAGGTCGCCCTCAAATCCGCGATGATGGCGCAGGCGCAGGACACGATCGTGCTCGCCACGGCGGCCAAGCTCGGCCGCGCGGAACAGATGGCCTGGGCCCCCCTCCCCCATCGGTGGACCTTGGTGACCGACGCGGGCGCCTCGCAGGATCAACGGCAAGCCCTGGTCGACGCGGGCGCGCACATCGTGACGGCGGAGGCCTGACTCCGGAAGGCTCGTGCGGCTTCCGTTCGGGTTGAGGCAGTTCCAACCCTCCGCCTCATCCTGAGAGTCCGGCCGGAAAGGTCGCGTCCGCCTCCGTCATTGCGAGGAACGAAGCAATCCAGGGACGCGCCACGGTCGTAAGCGGCCCTCCCGCCCCTGGATTGCTTCGCTCACGCTCGCAAAGACGGTGAGGTGTGAGGCGCCGTCGCGACTTTTTCGGTCGGGCTCTGTGGTGAGTGGGTGGGGCCGCCTCAACGTGACCGGTCGCTGTTCTGGCCCCCCGGCTCGACCGTCCTCGTGGGCGCAGCGAAGACGAGGTGGTCGCTCGATCCGGCAGCCTTGAAAAACGCGACAGCCCCCCGTGACGCGCGTCACGGGGGGCTGTCGTCGTTCGATCAGGCAAAGTGGAAGTCGCCGGCGGAGAGGTTCTTCAGGAGGACGTTCTGCAGGGTGATCGAGTGATCGCCCCCGAGATCGATCACCACGCTGGTGCCCACCTGCGCGGCGTGGCTCTTCACCGCCGCGAAGCTGGAATACAAGCTGTGGTCGATCTGGATGTCATCGAGCCCGATCTTGAAGTCGGTGATGACGTCCTTGCCGCTGAAGCGGCCGAACACGAAGGTGTCGCGTCCACCGCCGCCCGTCATCGTGTCGTTGCCGCTCCCGCCGATCAGCACGTCGCTGGAATTGCCGCCGATCAGCACGTCGTTGCCGTTGCCGCCGTCGAGCACCATCGCGTCGTTGATGCCGAGCACCTTGCCGAGCACCGTCTTGCAGGTGGTGGCGCTCAGCACGTCGTTGCCGTCCGTGCCCTGCACGTAATTCTGCAGGCCCTGGGTGGCGATGGTGACGGTGAGGGTGTTCGTCGTGGTGCCGCCGTGCCCGTCGCTGGCCGTGTAGCTGAACGTGTCCTGGGGCACGAGGCAGCCATTCTTCAGCTGGTTGAGCACGCCGAAGAGATCCGACGTGTAGGAGTAGGAGCCGTCCGCGTTGAGGCTGAGCGTGCCGTAATCGCCGCGCAGCGTTCCCGCCTGCGAGGCGGAGACACACACCGTGCTGCATCCGTCGCTGACGGCGGTGACGACCAGGGTGTCGTGGAGATCGACGTCGCGGTCGTTGGCGAGGACACCGTGGGCCGCGTCGACCTTCAGCTTGCTGAGTTGGCCCACGCCGGCGATGTCGGCCATGGAGGTCGGGGCGTCGTTGGTGCCGATGACCGTCACGGTGACGTCCTGGCTGACCGTGCCGCCGTGGTGGTCGTCCACGAGCACCGTCGAAGTCAGCGTCAGGCGCTCGCCCTGGCCGAGGAAATCGAAGGCGCTGTCGGTGGTCTTGAAGGCCCAGTCGATCACGCCGTCATGAGTGTTCCCGGCCTCGGGCGTGATGGAGAAGGCAGATTTGGTCGCCGCGATCCGCCCCGCATCGAGGGTGCTCACCATGCCCTTGGCATCGGTATAGACCACCTTCTGGGCCGAGACGGTGGCGTCCGGCCGGTCGGTGAGGTCCACGTCCTGGAAGGCGACGGTGCCGGTGGCCGACTGGATCGCGCTGCTGCCGGTGATGCAGGCGCGCTCGGTGAGGAGGCCGCTGACGGAAGAATGGGCGAGGTCGATCACCGGCGCGTCGTTGGTGCCGGTGATGGTGATGTCGACCTGCTGGGTGGCGAAGCCGCCGTGCCCGTCATCGACGGTGACGGTGAAGCTTTCGACCTTGGTCTGACCCTTGGCGAGATATTCGACCTTGGCGTCGTCGACATTGTAGGTCCACGTCAGCGCGCCGCCGGTCCCGGTGCCGGTCGTGTCGGCGGACAGGACCGCCGTCAGCGTGCCGAGCGTCGCACCGACCGGCGAGGCCGAGACGCTGTGGACGTCGATGAGGTCGAGATCCGAGAAGGCGATGGTGCCGGTGTCGCTGAGCACGGCACCGGGGGAGACCTGCTCGGTCACCGCACCCGCGAGCTTGGCGAGCCCGATCACCACCGCGTCGTTCGTGCCCGTGATGGTGATGGTCACGTTCTGTGTCGTGATGCCGCCGTGGCCGTCATCGAGGGTGATGGCGAAGGTCTCGTGGGCCGTCTGGCCGGCGGCGAGCCGATCGAGCACGGCGTCGTCGGCGACGTAGTTCCACTTGACCTGGCCGGTGGCGCCATTGGTGCTGTCGGTGGCGAGCGTCGCCGTCAGGGAGCCCAGCACGCTCGGGTAATCGGACGCGCCGCGCGCCACGCTGACCACATGGCTCTGGGTCATGTCGCGGTCGGTGAAGCTGATCGTCCCGCCGAACGTCTCCACCCGGGTGGGGGAGGCATCCTCCACGACCGCGCCGACGACCTGGGAATGGTCGGGATCGATCACCGGAGCGGCGTTCAGGTCGTAGGACACGCCCTTGAGGGTGAACTCGGAATAGGGGTGGGTGGTGTTGTAGCTCCCGATGTACTGCGCCGGCAGGTTCGGCCGCAGGGTCGGCACGTCGAGGCTCGGCGACAGGTCGAGGCTCGCGATCAGCTTGCCGCCCGTCACGGAGGCATCGACCACATAGGTCACGTCGCCGCTCGTGGTGCTGACGGCGGTGACGGTCTGCACGGACGAGGTGCCATCGGTGAAGTGCAGGTTGACGAGAAGCTTCTCCGCCTGCGGCTTCACGTCGAACAGCGATTCCGCGACCAGCATGCCGAAGTTCAGCGTGACGCTGGTCTGCGGTACGTCGAAGGTCAGACTCAATCCTTCCGGCGAATCGTTGTACGCGTCGATCTCGTAGGTCCAGCGCTGAGCGTAGGTATCGCTGGGCGAAAGCACCGACAAACCCTGATACGGCGTCAGAACACCACCGGTCGATTGGATCGAAAGACCCTGTAGGCTCAGAGTTGTCTTGTCTTGAGACAGTGAATCGAGCCACACACTCGAGTCGACGAAGCTCGCATTGTAGTCACTCATCACGCCCCCTCCGAAGAATATTGAAAATAGCTGTACTTGAATTCAGCTAGAATATTTCGGATTGTTAATAAAGGGCTAACCATTGAATTTTCGCAACCTTAGCCGGTGCGAAATACTTAGAAGTCTGCATCGCGTAAGTAGTTGTAGACGGCAGTATGGTTACTGAAGGAAAGCCGGCGAAAACTCGGGCGCGGAGAGTGGTCGGCCGGGGGCAGCGGCCCGCCTCTTGCGGGTCAGGCCGGCGGCATCATCGGCGCGATGTCGTCTCACTGACCGGCGCCGGACAAACGGACGCATCGCGAGGTGGAACGGAAAATGGTGCGACGCCGTTTCGAGGGGTCTTTCGTGTGGCGCCGAGCGGTTGGCCAGCGCGCTGCCGCATGACGGACGGAGACAATCCGGCGCGCGCGATTGACGGCCAATATTCAAGCGCGTTTTGGGATTGGTTCGGTCCGGCCAGTACCTGAAGAATTCAGAGGCACCTCATCAAAACGATTAGAATATCTCTGTCACATCGACCCCGATCGTTCGGTATTGCAAATTTTGAAACACCACTTTTCCGCCTAAATTCGACAGTAACCGCAACGCGGTATTTAAATCACCGGCCGCGAATTCAATGGAGGCGCGATACCGCCTGCCATGGCCGCCACGACAAGCTTTGCAATTCTGATTGGTAAATCCCATCGATCGATGCGTTGTTTGAGAGGATGAACGCCATGCGGGCAATCTCGACGACCGGTCTGAGGCGTCCTGCGAAGTCTCCCGCCGGCGCGACGCCGATGTTGCAGTGGGTTGCGATCCAGGATCTCGTCGTCAACCCGTCCTATCAGCGCGCGATCTCGCCCAAGTCGCGGCGCAACATCGTCCGCATCGCCGAGAACTTCCGCTGGTCCTTCTTCGCGCCGGTCGTCGTCGCACCGGTCGAGGGCGGCCGATTCGCGATCATCGACGGCCAGCACCGCACCACCGCCGCCGCCCTGTGCGGCTTCGCGAGCGTGCCGTGCCAGGTCGTCGTGGCCGAGGAACGGGAACAGGCGGCCGCGTTCAAGGCGATCAACGCCAACACGACCCCGGTCTCGCCCGTCGCGCTCTTCGCCGCGGCCCTCGCGGCCGGCGAAGCCTGGGCGGTCGAACTGCACCACGTCTGCGCCTGCGCGGATGTCGAGCTGCTGCGCGTGCGCCCGAAGGGTGGGCGGCTGCAGCCGGGCCAGACCCTGGCGGTGTCGGCCCTGCGCAGCTGCCTGCGCCATTACGGGCGGGATACGCTGATCACCGCCCTGCAATGCATCACGCAGACGACGAACAATACTCCCGCCCTGCTGACGCGGGTCACCATCGAGGCGATCTGCAAGGCCCTCACCAAAGTGCCGGAATGGCGCGACAGCGGCCTGACGCTCCTCTCGGCCTTCGACGGGATCGACCTCGCGCGCCTGCACGGTGCCGTTCGCGCGGAGGCTTCAGGCAGAGCGGTCAGCGAGGCACTGAGCGAGGCGATCATCGCCGCACTTTGCACCGAACTCCTGCCCCTGGCGGCCGAGTGATTCCGCCCCGACCGCCCGCCATGGCATGGCGGGCGGACCGGCCTCAGTAGGCCCGCGTGGCGGCCACGGCGCTGGCGTTCCCGGTCAGACCCGAGAGAGCGGCGGTGAACCGCTGCAATGCGAGAGCCGGAGCCTCGCCCACGAACACCACATCCTGGCTGCGCATGCCGAATTCGCCCGCCAGGAAGAAGGCGTCGCCCCGGTCGAAGTTCGCGGCATAGATCGTCGGGATCACGTCGCCGCTATACCCGGAGACGTCCACGCCGAGCTGTTCCAGCACGCCGCGCGACTCCATCCGATACAGGAACACCGATTGCGGGTTGGCCCGGCTGGCATCGAGGCCGCCGGCCTTCGCCGCCGCCTCGATGAGGGTCATGTTGTCGTTCTCGAAGGTGAAGCGGCGGTTGTTGGTGCCGCCGATCGAGCCCGGCGGCGGCGTGGCCCCGAGCACGACGTAGAATTTCGGCTCCTTCGACAGCACGAGCGTGTCCCCGGGGGACAGATAGGGATTCTGTTCGGGAAGCTTCACCACCGAACTCAGCAGCGCCTGCGTCGTCCGGTCCCCGCGCTTGAGCGTCACGACGGTTTCGTAGGGTGCGCTGCGTCCGCCGCCGGCGCGGGCGATCGCGTCGAGGACGCGCAGGCCGCCCGGGTCGATCGTCACCCGCGTCGGCGTGTTCACGTCGCCCAGGACGGCGATGCTGCCCGAACGCTTCTCGCCGATGGAGACGACGACCTGCGGCTCCACCGCGCGCTGGCGCAGCTTTTCCGAGATCTCCTTGGACACCTGCTGAGCCGTGCGGCCCGCCGCCCGGATCTGGCCGGCATAGGGCACCGTGATCGTGCCGTTCGACTCGACCTGCTGAGACGGGATCGGGACGAAGTTTCCGGTGCGCGCGGCGCTCTCCGGGGGAATGAACAGGCCGCCCGCCGTCGCCTCGAAGATCGTGATGTTGATGATGTCGCCGACACCGATGAAACCCTGCCGGCTTCCCGGCCCGGCGCCGACATGGGCGAAGCGGGGGGTGATGTTGCGGGTGTAGGTGTTGGCGGCCTGGATCACGGCGGGGTTCAGGTCCAGCACCACGAAGCCCACCGCCTGCCCCGGCTGGACGAGCGTCGCCGTCGCCCCGTCGTGGATCGCGGTCGAGGTCGGCCCGTCGCTGGACACGTAGTTGCAGCCGCCCGCCACGAGAGTCAGCAGCATCGCGCCGATCCCCGCGAGACGGGAGAAGGGCCGCGCCGGCCGGCTTGTCGCCACACGCCGAAGTCGCATCGGACATGGGTCCGTGTGACGGCTCGCTCGGTTCAAACCCACATCCCCCAGCCTTCCGCTCGCGGCATTTTCGCTTATTCGGCCATGTATTGTCGCGCCGGACCCAGGGCGGATCCTCAAGATGCCACGCCAGATCAGAATCGATGACTGACTACTGCGCGGTACACGCCCTCGGGTGCCACTTACCGCCCCGCTTAAATGGCTCATTGCGCCGCGAGATGCAAATCATGCCAGCCGTACCTGTGTATGCCGGGCATGACTCGATGTGTTGGACCGCGTTCGATTCTTGCAACGCTCCAGTCAAAGCAAAGGGCCGGCCCTTGTCCGGGCCGGCCCTCAGCCGTCGCAGAGCCGGCGTCTCCCGTCTGGGTGGACGCCGGGCGCTTCTGGTTAGACGAACCAGAAGTTGTCGTGCGTGAGCGCCGCCGGGGCGATGCCCTTGAGGGTGATCGTGTCGTTCGGCGTGCCGAGGGTGATGACCGTATCGGCGCCCGCGGCGGTGATGGAGAGGTGAGCGAGGTCGGCGACGATGGACGAGGCGACCTTGATGACGTCGTGGTTCGCCCCGGCGCCGGCATGGAAGCCCTGGATCACATCGCGACCGGCCGGCTTGTCGAACAGGAAGATGTCGCCGCCCATGCCCTTGAACACGTCCGCCACGTCCTTCGTCGTGGTGAAGGTCTGATGGGCCTGGCTCGCCGTGACCGTGTGGGATCCGTCCTTCAGGGTCAGGTCGGTGAACTCGACATTGCCCGCCGAGTCGAAGGCCTGATGCTTGGTGACGAAGCTCTGGCCCGTGACGTTGAAGGTGAAGATATCACGGGTCTGGTCGGCGTAGCGGATGGTGTCCTGCATCAGCATGTTGTTGTCGTACGTCTTCAGTTCGGCGGCGATATTCCCGTTCGGCGCGTAGATGAAGTATTCCGACTTCAGGGCGTCGTTCGCATAGGTCTGCTGGATCACGTCCCCGCTGGCCTTCTGGATGGTGCGGGTCGCTTGAGCACCGGTGCTGGTGAAGGTGTCCGTGGTCCGATCACCGCTCACGCTGTCGAATTTCACCACGGTGTCGTGGGTGCCGTCCGCCCGGTCGCGCTCCATCGCCACGAGCATGCCGGACGCGTCGTAGGCGTCGTGCTCGGAATCGTAGGACTTGCCGACGATGTGGCTCAGATAGACGTCCTTGGTGCCGTCGGCATGGATGTGTGTCTCGTTGACGACGAGCCCGTTCTTGAAGGCGAACGAGTCGATCGACCCATCGGCGGACTTGATCAGCCGGCCCGTGAGCTGGCCGCCCGTCACGGTTTCGGCGGTGCTGGACGTGAAGGTCCCGGCGCTGTCGTAGTTGGACAGCGTCGTCGTGCTGCCGCTCGTGGTCGAGACCGCGAAGGAGTAGCCGCCGCTGATCGCGCCGAGCGCCGTCTTGGCGTTGATCATCATCGACTTCATCTCACCGAGGGAGCCGACGGTGAGGACGTGGGTGTCGGTCAGCACGATGCCGCCGAGGTCGGTCATCTTCGGCAGGGTCGCCATCTGCTTCACGATGTCGGCCGCGGTGCCGACGACGATGGTGACGCTGGCGCTGCTCGCCGAGCCGGCGGTCTTGGTCGTCAGCGTGTGGGTGCCGGCGCCGAGATTCGAGAGCGTGGCGCTGTAGGCGCCCGTGGCGGCATCCGCCGTCGTGGTGCCGATCAGGGTGGTGCCGTCGTAGAGTTCGACGAGGGCACCGGCGGTCGCCGTCCCGGTGATCCCGGCACCTGCGGCCAAGCCGACCCCGCCGACGATCTTGCCGAGGCCGAGGCTCGGAGCGCCGGTCGCGGCGATGACGTCGAGGGCCGGCGGCTTGTCGGTGTAGGCCCGGACGTAGTCGATGAGCATGTGCCCTTCCGACGGCGTCGAGGCGTTCGTGGCACCCGGCCAGGACCCCTTGTCGCCCACGGCGAGGTTCAGCAGCATGTACATCGGCTTGTGCATGTCGGCGGGCGTCGCCGCCCTCGCCACCGCCGCGCCGTCAACGTACCACGTGATGTAATCGGCCTGCCAATTCACGGCGTAGGTGTGAAAGGCGGTCGACGTGTCGGAGACGGTCACGGCGGCCGACGCGCCGCCCTTCTTGCCGGACTCCATGGTGTGCGTGCTGGCGTAGAGCGTGGTCGGGTCGTTGCCGAGCACTTCGAAGATGTCGAGCTCCGGGGGCCAGGTGTTGTCGGCGGGCAGCAGCCAGAAGGCGGGCCAGAAGCCCTGCCCCGACGGCAATTGAGCCTTCACCTCGAAGTAGCCGTAGAGCTGCGAGAACGACTTGTACGTCGTGATGATCCCGGAGGTCCACGACAGCCCCGAACCGGCGGGCGTCTCCACACCGGGGGTCGCATGGGCGGCCGTGATGTCGAGCACGCCGTCGTGGATGGAGAACGGATTCACGCCGACGGTGCTGTCGGAGTAAAACTCGGCCTCCTTGTTGGTCGGGAGGCTGCGGCCGTAAGGATAGCGGGTCTGCCACGTCGCGCCGACACCGTTCGCGGACCACGAGAACGTGTCGAAATCGTCCGAGAACGTCATCGCGAACTGACTCTTGTCAATCGGAAGACGGAAATTGTTGGCGTTGAAATCGGAGATGGCGTGGCCGCGGAGAGTGAGCGACTCGCCGCCGCCGAGATTGATCACCGTGTCCGCGCCGACTTGCGTCATCGCCGCCTTCACTTGGGCGAAGGTGGTCAGCGAGGTGTAGTCGTTCAGCTGGACGACATCGGTGGCAGCCTTGAAGCCGACGATGACGTCGGACCCCTCGCCCTTGGCGACGACGAACGTATCCTGGCCGCTGCCGGCCACGAGGACGTCGTTGCCTGCCCCGCCATTGAGGGTTTGCGCCCCGGTGCCGCCGCCGATGATAAGGTTGTCGCCGCGATTTCCGATGCCCGTGGCATTCACGCCGCTGATAACAAGGTTCTCGACATTGTCCGGCAGCGTATAGGCCGGCGCCGTCGAGTAGATGGTGTCGATACCCTGGTTGGCCTTTTCGACCACAACGTCCTTGGTGGTGTAGACGTAATAGGTGTCGTCGCCGTCGCCACCGGCCATCGTGCTGGCGCCACCCGTGCGCAGCGCATCGTTACCGGCGGTGCCAAGCAAAGAAGAATTAGCCTTAGCAACCCATCCCTTCGTGGTGGCCCCGCTCAGAGCCAAAAAAACTCCAGCGGAGTTATAGTAACCCTTGGTAACCATGGTCGTTCGAGCCCGCGCTGAACTAAACTATGGCCTGTTCTAGATTGGATTCATCTCCAAGCTGTGAGGAGAGATGATTAAATTTTGTTGGATTGTTTGACTTGGCAATTTTGCTTAAAAAATCTATCGCATTGAGCGTGTCGGACGCGCCAGGTCGACACAGCAAACGAACGTTGGCCCAGCGTTGCGGACCATCCCGCAGGTAGGATTCGCCGCAATGGGAGGACGCCCCCGGGTGAAGGCGCGAGGACGGTCTCTGAACAGTATACGGGCTGCGTTATCTGCCCCGCCGAGGAGCGGACTCTCGGCGACGCGAAGAATTATCCACACGAGGGCCGCCTAGATCGGCTTGGCAAGCGCAATCGGCCGCTAGATAACAAACCCATCCCGATTGCTGTACAGATTGCAATCTGAAGACGCTTTATATTGCAACATGCCGTGGCTGGTGCTTGCACGAATTTGCCACCCATGCTGTGTTCAGGTACGCCTACTTCTATCGTCGCAAGACTCAGCCGATTATTTCGACGATCATGGACGGTGCGCCGCCTCGGCTTACGCGCTCCGCATTCCGCACTGATGAGGGACATCGCGATGCCGAACGCATCCAAATTGCGACCGGTCGCCAAAAAGATCATCCGGTCGAGATTTGCCCTCAAGGATGCGGTCCACGATGTGATGTCTTGGAATGTCATGAAGGCATTCCGACAGAGCAAGGCCTATCAGGACGTTCCACGCCAGAATATTCTGATCGTGGGGGTCCAAAGCGACCGAGAGCCCGCTTCGCTCAAGCGCGTTTTCGGCGAGTTGAGCAGCCACCGCCATACTATTACAACCTCCGCCAAGACCGTGGAGGGCATGGGCAAGCTGAAGAACACCAACATCCTGCTGTCGCGAAACGACCTGGACGCCTACGACTGGGTCATCATGACGGATGACGACATCAAGGTCAGGTCAGGCTTCGTCGATGATTTTATCGCGGCGGCCTATATCTTCGATCTGTCGATTTGTTCTCCGACGCACAAGCGTCATTCGCATTTCAGCCACTGGATCACGGTTCGCAGGCCCGCGCATCTGGTGAGGGAGACGAATTTCGTCGAGGTCGGGCCGACGGTGGCGTTCCATCGCAGGACCTTCGATCATGTCTTTCCCCTTCCCGAGCTGAAATATGGCTGGGGATTGGATTCGTATTGGCCTGTCCTCGCGCGCGAGCACGGGTGGAAGATCGGCGTGGTCGATGCCGCACCCCTTCGGCACCTGAAGCCCATCGGCGCGACCTACAAGCTCAACGAAGCCTACGCCGAGATGGACGCGTACAAGACGAGCAAGGGCATTCCCGTCGGGCCCCACGAAACGATGACGCTTTCGGCGAAGGACCACCGTTCGCCCGAGATCGCGGAAGCCTAGGCATAAAGGGTCCGGCGCCCCATTCGGACCAAGGGGGCACCTTTCAAGGCAGCTTCCAGACGCTGACGCGCTGGATCATGTACCGGGCCGGGAAGGGCGTGGTGGAATCGGGCATACCGCCCCAGGCCCCGCCGATCGCGAGATTGACCAGCAGGTACATCGGGACCTGCTTCATGTCCGAGGGGGTCGGCGCGCGGAAAACTTCCCTCCGGTCGACGTACCAGACGATTTCCTCGTCCGTCCAAGCCGCCCCATAGGTGTGCCAGGCGGCATCCGGACCGCCGACGTCGAAGGGAAGCGTGACCTTCTTCTGCGCACCCGCCCCTTTCACCTTGGTATGCACCGTCGTCCAGACCTCGCGGGGCCGACCGAGGCCCTCGACGATGTCGAGCTCGCCATTCTCGGGCCAGATGCCGTGCAGCGGCATCAGCCAGAAGGCCGGCCAGAGCCCCTTGCCCACCGGCAGCTGGGCGCTCATCTCGAAATATCCGTAGAGCTGCGAGAACGAGAACTTCGTCGTGAGAAGACCGCCGAGATAGGGCCGGTCGAACAGCTTGGATTTCAGGTCCTCGGGCGTGCGGGTTCCGAGGATCGTGAGGGAAACGCCGGGATCGATCTTGAAGGGATCGAGCCCGAGCGGCGTGTCCAGCCGGCGTCCGTCGACGACGCCGGGAAATTGAGGATCGACGTAGAGGCTGGAACCACTGCCCGAACGCCAGCCGGCCAGTGTCGGGTTGCCGTGCCCCAGAACCGTGCGCCACCGCGTCGGCCGCGCCGGCTTCTTCGGCATCTCGGAGGCGTCGAGACTGGTCCAGCGTTCCTCGAACGTCGGCGCTCCGAACTGCGAGGGGTCGATCACCGACGGCAAGGGCGAAGCGTTTGCCGATGACACGGCGAGAAGCGCCAACAGGACCGATCGCAGGATGTTCATGGAGCCTCTCTCTGTGAAACGGTCGCGCGCGTCAGAAATTCCTGAAGCGTGCCTGCACGCTCCGCTTCGCCAGGGATACGGGGGCCATCATCGTCGCGACGATCCATGCCGCGACCTTGATGCGCCTCCGAAGGGGCTCGCTTCCGGTGGTGAAGAGACCCCGGACGGCATCCATGACGACCCTCACCCGGCTATCGCCGGCATAGGGATGGCTGTCCGGCTTCATCACGAGGGAGCCGACGCGCAGTTGCATCACGTACCAGCTTCGCCGAATGACATCGACCGAAGGCGCCTTCATGTGGTGAGCCGAACAGATCGTCGCGGCGCTCTTTTGCCGGTGGATCGCCCTGGCGACCTCCCGCCCGAAAATATGATCGCTCTTGATCAGGCTGCTGTCGTTCGCGCCATGCCGCCGATACAGGACCAATGGCTCCTTGATCGTGATCACGTCGCCGAAGACCGGAGCTAGCGGCAGGGTCGTCGAGTCGGTGAAGCTGTCGTGCCGCTCATCGAGGGGAAAGAACCGCTCCAGGAACGTCCGCGCATACACGTTGCCGGAACCGGGCGGGGTGGGATACTCGCTCGTCCGCTCGACCCAATCCCTGATCTCGTCCGGCGTGGGCACCTTGGACCACACCGGGAAGGGCTTGCCGATCCGCGCGCCGCTCTTGTCGATGCTGACCATCTGAACCTGGATCTTGCTCACCCCAGGCCGCCACGCCGAGGCAACGATGCGGGCGAAGCTAGGCACGACGAGATCGTCGGCATCGAGAAAGACGATGAGATCACCTTTGCTGCGTGCAAAGCCGGCGTTGTTGGCGGTCCTCTGCCCGCCGTTAGTCTTGAAGACGGCTTGGATCTTATCGCCGAAAGATTCGATGACGGCACGCGAACCGTCCGTCGACCCGTCATCGACGACAATGATCTCGATGTCGTCCCAATCCGAATTGAGCGCGCTTTCAATGGCCTCAGCGACATAGTCCGCGTAGTTATAGTTGGCTATGATGAACGAGACCGACGTCATATTTGCTCCGGCGGCTGAGGTATTGAGGCGTTCATAGGCCGCAGCACCCACAGTGGCAATACCGCAATGTTTAGACAAATTCATTGTGGGTTATTGATCATCTTGCTTCAGCGATTAATATGATGGGCGACCGTTCAGGGCCTTCCTGGGCCGCGGGTCGCAACGGATTGCCGACACGAACAGCTGCTGATGCCGCTGTATCTTGGGTACGGAGTGTCGCCGAATGCAGATTATATCCAAGTATCGAGCACTGTTTCTGCTATTTCTGGGCATCGTTTGCTTGAATGGCGCAATCGCCGCAGCCAGCGCAGAAGATAACGATGCCCTGCAAAAAAGATCCGCGAAGGCGGAGCGGAAACTGACCGATGCGAAATCCGCCAACCCGTTCCGAAGCGGTTGCGTGAATTACAGCTATGGCTGCGGCTACGGAACCATTCCCGGATACGGCTATGCGCCATCCTATGGCGAAGGGTCGAGCCGGCAAAAATAGAATTGGCCGGGATAGGCCGAGGGACGTCGCATCTCTGCATAGCGGCCGTGATTTCGTTCGCAGGCCGGCTTGCTATACTCATGTTGCACCGCACCCGGCAGAGGGGTGCGCTCGAGTCGCTCACGAGCCGCGGCAGCACCTCCGGCTGTGCCGGGTCCCCCCTCACGATATCACGCGCCCGGAGCTTCCCACGTGCGGCTTACCTATTTTCGCGGATCGGTCTCGAACTTCGGTGACGACATCAACGCGGTGCTCTGGCCCGCCCTGGCCCCGAACGTCTTCGAGGACAGCGGGACGACGGGCTTCGTCGGCATCGGCACGATCATCGGGCGGCCCTTCCCGGAGCTGCGCCGCCTCCATGTCTTCTCCAGCGGAGCCGGGAACGACTCGATCGAGCGGTGGGCGGGGCGCGAGGTCACCTATTGGTGCGTGCGTGGCCCGATCTCGGCCGCCTTCCTGGGCCTCGATCCCGACCGCGCCCTGAGCGACGGCGCCATCCTCGCGCCGCGGGTCCCCTCGCTCTTTCCCGCCGCGCGGACCGGCGGGAACGGTGTGCTGGTGATCCCGCATTGGCAAAGCCTCGAGGATCCGGGTTGGGACGAGGCCGTGCGCCTGGCCGGCTTCGGTCTGCTCGACCCCCGTGGCTCGCCCGAATCGGTCATCGCCCGCATCGCGGACGCCCGACTGGTGCTGACCGAGTCGCTTCATGGGGCGATCATGGCCGACACCTACGGCGTGCCATGGGCCGCCTTCGCGACGTCGGGCAACTTCCAGATCTCGAAATGGCTCGACTGGACACGCTCCGTGGGGCGCGACTTCCACGTGACAGTCCTTCCGCCGCCGAGCACGCCCGGTTATCTGCGCCATGGGCGCCCGATGGCTCCCCTCGGCACCCGCGTGTCCATGACCGACGACGAGGCGCTGGCCAGCATGCGCGGTCGCGCCGACACGGCCATGACCCATGCCAATCCCGTCTCGAAGCTGAAGGCCCGCCTGGTCTCCACCGGGCTGCTGAACGGGCTCTATCGCTTCTCACCGGCCCGGACGGCGGAAGCGCTCACGAAGCTCGCCGGCCAAGCCACCGAACCGAGCGCACCCGCCACGATCGAGCGCCTGCAATCCCGGATGCTGGAACGCCTCGACCAGTTCCGCCGCGACGCCTCTTAGACGGAAGGGACGAACCGCCCCGGTTCCGCCCGCGATGGGCCGCGCCGGGGCTCACCGACGCGGAAGGGCCGCCTTCAGCGCGACCGGATCGACCCGCGTGAGGAGGACCCGGCTGCGCCCCTCGCCGTCGAAACTGGCGAAGGCGAAGCGGCCCTGCCCGTCCCAGGCGTCGTAACCGGTGTGGACGTTCAGCGTCCCCAATCGCGGATCGAGATCGGCCAGGCTGCACAGGCGCAGCGACTGGCCGGTGGTCAGGTCGACCTCGTAGAGGTTGGCCGGTCCGGCATTGGGCGCGTAGCTGGTCGCGGCGGCGTAGGCCTTGGTCCCGTCCGGGCTGACCTGAAACATCCAGAGGAACGAACCCGGCCGCTCCATGGGCACCTGCCCGATGGAGGACCACCGTACCCGATCCCCGCTGTCGTCCTCGCTGAAACGATAAAGATGACCCCGGCTGTCCGCCGCGATGCAGATGTGACGCTCCTTGAAGCAGCGCCCGGTCTCGAGCGCGCGGGGCTCAACGAGAGGCATGTCGGGACGGGATGTCGCCGCTCCGTCTCGCTCGATCCGGTAGAGATGGCCGTAGATGGCCGGATCGTATCCCTTGCCCTCCCCCGCCGAGGTGTAGACGCGGCCCTTCGCATCGGTGAACATGAAGCGGTTCACGTAGAGGAAGGGCCTGTCATAGGCCCTCGGCCGGCCGAGCGGCACCGACGCTCCGGTCTCGGCATCGTAGCGGACGATCGCGCCCGTCGGCAGGACGGCACCGAACAGGGTCTTCCTGGCCGGGTCCGGCGCGAGCGTCACGAGGCTTCCATGCGGCAGGCCGGTGCCGCCCGGCTCGGCGGCGCTGAGATCCGAGAAGCGATCCGCGCTCGGATCGTAGGCATACCAGTGGAAGCCCCGGAGCTTTTCATAGCCCGCGTCGAGGTTCGACGCGTTCATGGTCGCGACGTAGACGCGGCCGTCCATGAAGGTGGGCCGGGTGTGAAACTTCTCGGCCGTCTCGCCCGATTGCCAGTTGTTCGCGGCCTCCGACGCGCTGCGGGCGTCGCCGACCAGCCGGAGCCGGTCGCTTCCCTCCGGCAGGCGATAGAGGGCCGCGTTGGTGCGGTGGTCCATGCCGGCGATGTAGAGGTCGCCGTTGGGCGCAGACCCCGTGGCGTGCCAGCTCTGCGAGGGCACGAGGCCGTTGGGCGTGGGCGGGAGTTCCCAAAGCTGCACGCCGGGCAGGCGTCCCTGCTGCGGCGCCGCGTCGCGAGGGGACTGCGCCCCTGCGGGTCCCCAGCACAAGCACAGCATGAGCCATGCCGGCACGGATCGCTTCCAGGCCATCGCAACTCCGTTCAGGGGGACAGAGGTCGGTGAACGCGGCTTACGCGGAGGCATCGCCGATGACGCTGCCGCGTTCGCTTCGGCGGAAGAACGACATGACCTCCTTGATCAGGCTCCGTTCCACGAGAACGAGGAGCGCCAGGTAGAGGACGATTCCGGCGAGCGGGCCTATCGCCATCCGGACCGGCGCGGACAGCGTGCCGGCGGCGGCGTGGTCGAGGAGCGCGACGCAGACGGCCATCGCGATGGCCGAGATCGCCGCCGGGCGGATGCTCCTCACGACCGTCCAGACGGAGAGCCCGGTGGTGCGGTGCAGAAGATAGACCCCGACCGGCAACAGGAGATACGCCCGCGCCACGCCCGCCCCCAGCATGGCGACCCAGCCGAACTGCGCCGCGTAGGCGATCACCACGAGCCCGAGGGCGATCTGAGCCATCGACCACAACAGCACCGCCCGCGCATGTCCCGTCGCTGTCAATGTCGAGATGAGCAGGACGTTGAACTGAAGCGGAAACACCGTGAGGCAGATGATCTTCACCGCGATGGCGGCCGGCATCCAGTCCGGCCCGAACACGATCATCACCAGCGGATCGGCGATCGCGGCCAGACCGAGGAAGGCCGGGAACATCGCGGCCGACGAGATGCGGCTGAACGTGACGAACGTCGACCGGATCGCCTGCGGGTTTCCGTTCGACCGCGCGAGGATCGGAAGTGCGATCTGGTTGAACGGCGTGAAGGTGATCTGGTTCAGGATATCGACGCAGCGGCCTCCGACGCGGATGAACGCGACGGCGCTCGGGCCGATGAGGAAGCCGGAGATCAGATCGGTCAGCCGCGTGCTCAACTGAACGAGGAGCTGCGACCCCATGATCTTCAGCCCGAAGGACAGCAGGGTCCTCATGGCCTGGGGACGGAACTCCACGCGGGGACGCCACGGGCACAGCACCCAGACCAGCACGGCCATGATCAGCGCGAAGGTGATGCGCTGGGAGACCAGCGCCCACACCCCCTGCCCCGTCGCGGCGAGACCGATCCCGATGATTCCGCTGATGAAGTTGGCGATCAGGCCCCGATAGGCCAGGGACTTGAACTGCAGGTCACGGGCCAGCATCGCGTTTTGGATGCTGCCGAGCGGCGTGATCAGGAAGATGATCGACAGGCCCCGGATGACCGGTGCCAGTTCCGGCTGGGCCATCAGGTCCGCCGTGGCGCCCGCGAGCGCGTTGGCGATGAGGAAGAACAGAAGCCCGCTCGACAATCCGATCCAGAAGGCGGTGCTGGCCTCTTCGTGCCCGGAATTTTGCCGCTGGATGATCGCCTCGGTCATCCCGCAGGCGGCGGCCACTTGCATCAGGTCGATGCAGATCGCCGCGAGCATGACGACACCGAAGTCGTGAATGCCCAGCAGGCGCGCCAGCATCGCGAAGATGATGAACGAGATGAACTGGTTTCCGACCGTCGACACCGTCGACCAGGAGAGCGCGTGCAGCACACCTCGGGCATGATCGTTCGCCATTCGGATGCGACACTCCTGAACCTTCGGCAGACCTGAGGGCGGCCCGATCCGCGACCGCAGTCCAACCGACGATGCGATCGATCCGAGGCGACAATGAACTTGCGCGACCGATCGAAGTTGAGGGCCGCCGAATCAGCACACTGCTCAAGATGGAAGGCAATCTGCACGCCATTCCAAATTTGGTTGCTCGTATGTACGAGATCGGCGGCAGAGTAGATTGACGTTCGTTAGCGAATTTGCGCGGGCTTGGCTAGTGCATCGATCCAGACGACGGCTTCAGCCGTGGCCGGAGAAATCGATGCGAAAACAAGACGCTAGCGCGTTTTCGGGGAAACCCGGCTCATGCCGCGCCTCCCGTCTTTGCGAGCGAAGCGAAGCAATCCAGGGATCCGCCACATCCGTTCAGGTCCCGCTGCCCTGGATTGCTTCGCTGTCGCTCGCAA
>NZ_JBWJYL010000015.1:0-60129 GCF_056430985.1 Methylobacterium sp. Gmos3 | reverse complement strand
AGCACATCCGCCTGCCGTAGCTTGGCGACGATCTCCTCGGGCTTCGGATGCTTGGCCATGTCGTCCGTCCTCCAGGCTCAAAAGCCATACCAAAGGGCGGACCACTTCAGTGGGGGCGGACCAGTGCCGTCCATACTGAACTCGATGATCGCCAAAGATTGAAGTAGGGCATCGAGCGTGGCTTGGGCTTCGTTATAGGTCGCCTTGCGAAACATGGGAGCACCTTCCTCTTGCTACCACCAATCATAAGGTCGCCCCACGAACGAATTGTTGCGTCAGCCTTTGAAACGCCCTTGAATTCCAGTCAAATGCGAGAGCGCATAGGCAATTTGTGGTATTTTTGATGTCACACAAACGTTCTATTGGATGAAATTCAGGCTTTTCGTAACCGCCAGTGCTCGTGGCAGCGATCTCAAGCGCGCCTGAGGGCGAACATATCCAGCCGTGCGATTTGCCCGCAAGCTCCTCGCACGCTGAATCACGTCTTAAGATAATGAAAATCGTAAATTATGCTTGAATATTTTCCTATATTCCCGTCACTTCTCCGTCGGCCATGCGATTAAGCGTTGGGAATTACTGAATTATGTTCCAATGACTGGATAGATCTTTGAAATCAACTTAGTGCCTCGAAACGGGCGCTTTGGAGAAGCGTCTGGGGTGGTCCTGGCGGCTGGTATGGGTCGATAGGAGGCCGTCCGCTTTTCCAGCGGGCCTGCTCCGAAGCGGACAGGCTGCTTATGGCCATCCCCTACCGCCCAGCGCTCGAGCGAATATTTCAGATGGGTGGGTTGAGGACCGCCCGCTTTCCCGGTGGGGCTCCTTCGAAGCGGCCAGTGGCCGGCTAGTACGCATCGCCGGCCCGGACGGCGACATCCCGCTCGAGATCCGCCTCTACCGACCGCGGGCCCGGCAAAGCCCGGCCGCGGAGCGCCTCTGGTCGCTCGTGGGCGGCCAGGATCGGGACGGACGCGTCGAGGTCGTCGTAGAGGCGTTGTCCGTGCTGGGATAATGGTCGGGCGCCTTCTCGGCTCTCATCGGCCGGGATGGCGCTAGTCACCAAGTCCGTTATGCCGAGGTGATCCCTCCGACAGGTCCCTGCCTGCAGTGCCTACTCCGCCAGCTCGCGCATGACCTTAATCAGGTCGGACTTGCCCTCGAAGCCGATGCCAGGAAGCTCGGGCATGACGATGTGCCCGTCCTCGACCTTCACCCCGTCCGGGAAGCCGCCGTAGGGCTGGAACAGGTCAGGGTAGCTCTCGTTGCCGCCGAGCCCGAGGCCGGCCGCGATGTTGAGCGACATCTGGTGGCCGCCGTGCGGGATGCAGCGCTTGGGCGACCAGCCGAACTGGTCGAGTACGTCGAGGGTGCGCAGGTACTCGACGAGGCCGTACGACAGGGCGCAGTCGAACTGCAGCCAGTCGCGATCCGGCCGCATGCCGCCGTAGCGCAGGAGGTTGCGCGCGTCCTGGTGCGAGAACAGGTTCTCGCCGGTGGCCATCGGGCCGGGATAGAACTCGGACAGGGCGGCCTGCAGGGCATAGTCGAGCGGGTCGCCGACCTCCTCGTACCAGAAAAGCGGATACTGACGCAGCATCTTGGCGTAGGCGATGCCGGTCTCCAGGTCGAACCGGCCGTTCACGTCCACCGCGAGCTGCGCCTGCCCCTCGATCTCCGCGAGCGCCGCCTCGATGCGGCGCTGGTCCTCGTCGATAGGCGCGCCGCCGATCTTCATCTTCACGATGTTGTAGCCGCGGTCGAGGTAGCCGCGCATCTCGGCGCGCAGGGCGCCGTAATCCTTGCCTGGGTAGTAATAGCCGCCGGCCGCGTAGACGAACACCCGCGGGTTGGCCTCGATGCCCTTCTGCTCGGCGAGCATCCGGAACAGGGGCTTGCCGGCGATCTTCGCGGTGGCGTCCCAGATCGCCATGTCGAGGGTGCCCACCGCCACCGAGCGCTCGCCGTGGCCGCCGGGCTTCTCGTTGGTCATCATCGCGGCCCACAGCTTGTGCGGGTCGAGGTTGTCGCCGGCCTCGTTGAGGACACTCTTCGGGTCGGCCTCCAAGATGCGGTTCTTGAACCGCTCGCGGATCAGGCCGCCCTGGCCGTAGCGGCCGTTGGAGTTGAAGCCGTATCCGACCACCCGGCGTCCGTCCCGCTCGACGTCGGTGACCACGGCCACGAGGCTCGCGGTCATCTTCGTGAAGTCGATGTAGGCGTTGCGGATGGGGGATGAGATCGGCTTGGTGACCTCGCAGACGTCGACGATGCGCATGGGTGCTCTCCTCGGATTAGGGCGGGTTGGAAAGGGGATTCGGACGGCTAGGTCCTACGACGCCGCCGGCGCGGGGGCGGGCAGCGCGTGTCCGGCCTCGGTCTCGGGGACGAGGCTCTCGGCGGCGACCTCCGCCCGGTTGCGATAGGCGTCCTCGGCCTTGGCGAGGTCGAAGGCGCCTTCCCACTTCGCGACGACTATGGTGGCCACCGCGTTGCCGATCAGGTTGGTCACCGCCCGCGCCTCATTCATGAAGCGGTCGACGCCGAGCAGCAGGACGAGGCCGGTGACCGGGACGGTGTGGATGCTCGACAGCGTCGCGGCGAGGGTGACGAAGCCGGCGCCGGCGACGCCCGCCGATCCCTTCGAAGTCAGCAGCAGCACGCCGAGCACCACAAGCTGGTCGCCGATCCCGAGCGGGGTGTTGGTGGCCTGCGCGACGAAGATCGCCGCCATCGTCAGGTAGATGCAGGTGCCGTCCGCGTTGAAGGTGTAGCCGGTCGGCAGCACCAACCCGACCACGGACTTCTCGCAGCCGAGCCGCTCAAGCTTGGCCAGCATGCGTGGCAGCACGGCCTCGGTGGAGCAGGTGCCGAAGGTGATAAGGATCTCGTCCTTGAAGTAGCCAAGGATCTTAATGAGCGGGAACCCGGTCCAGGCGCAAACCGAGCCGAGCACGAGGCCGATGAACAGGATCGAGGTCACGTAGACCCCGAGCATGAGGTAGGCGAGCGACCAGACGGTGGCGAGGCCATACTTGCCTATGGTGAAGGCGACGCCGGCTCCGGCCCCGACGGGAGCGAGCCGCATGACCATCGCGACGATGCGGAACAAGGCGTCGAGCAAGCTGTCGACGACGACGACCACGGGCTTGCCGCGCTCGCCCGCCTGTACCAGAGCGAGGCCCAGCAGCACCGAGACCAGGATGATCTGCAGCATCGCCCCCTTGGCGAACGCATCCACCATCGTCGTTGGGATGATATCCATCAGGAAGCCGACAAGGCCGGGCTGGGCCTCCGCCGTCTTGGCGTAGCCCGCGATGGCGCTACCGTTGATGTGCGAGGCGTCGATGTTCATGCCGACGCCGGGCCGCATCACGTTCACAACGACGAGGCCGATGACCAGCGCCAGGGTCGAGACGACCTCGAAGTAGAGGAGCGCCCGCACGCCGATGCGGCCGACCTCCTTCATGCTGCCCATCTTGGCGATGCCGACGACGATGGTGCCGAAGATCACCGGCGCGAGCAGCATCTTGATCAACTTGATGAAGCCGTCGGCGAGGGGCTGCAGCGTAATGCCGACGTCCGGCAGGAAATAACCGACCAGGGCGCCCAAGACGATGGCGATGAAGACCTGGATATAAAGACGGCCGAACCATGATTTCATGGCGTGTCTCCTCCCCTTCGCCGCCGGTCGCTCGACGGAATACGAAGCCCCTCTGGCGGGGGCTTGGGGGATGCATAAGCCTGGACACCCTCGCGGGGCCAATGCCATGTTCGGAATACGCTATGCGTGGATGGTATCGGGCATGGACCTGGATTGGCTCAAGGACTTCCTGGCCCTGGCGGAGCAGAGGTCGTTCTCGCGCGCGGCCGAGGTTCGGCACGTGTCCCAGCCCGCCTTCAGCCGGCGCGTCCGGGCCCTGGAGGATTGGGTCGGCACCGCCCTCTTCGTCCGCGGCGCCCATGGGGCTTCCCTGACGCCGGCAGGCGCCCAGTTCCAGCCGGCCGCGCACGCGTTGATGCAGGACCTGGAACGCGCCCGGCGCGACGCGCAGGCGACGGGCCTGCGCGATACGGCAACGCTATCGATCGCTGCGACCCACGCCCTGTCGTTCACGTTCCTCCCGCACTGGATCCGCGGTCTGATGCAGCGGCAAGCCCTCGATACGCTCAACCTGATCTCGGACAGCATGGAAGCCTGCGAGGGCATCCTGCTCTCCGGCGAGGTACATTTCCTGCTCTGCCACTACCATTCGGACGCACGGACGCGGTTCGAGGCCGACCGGTTCCCAAGCCTTCCTGTCGGAGACGACGTCCTGGTGCCGCTCTGTGCACCGGGCCCCGACGATCGTCCGTCGTGGTCGCTTCCCGGAACGGCGGCGGCGCCGGTCCCCCAGCTGGGTTACAGCCAAGCGTCGGGCCTTGGGCGGATCCTCGCGGCCTGTCGGGACCGGCAGCACAGCCACACGTCCACCGCGGTCACCTCCCACCTCGCGGCGACGCTCATGACCATGGCGCGAAACGGAGACGGCATCGCGTGGCTGCCGCAAACCCTCGCGGCCGACGACCTGGCCCGCGGGCTGCTCGTCCGTGCCGGGCCGGAGCGGTTCGACATACCCATCGAGATCAGGCTGTTCCGGTCCCTGGACTGCCGGAACGAGGCGGCCGACAGGCTGTGGGATCACTTGATCGAGCGGGGCTCCCGGACCTAACCTTCATCGAGTGGATGCCGGTTTACGGCCCTGAGGTGCCTGATTAAGCATTCCTCGGCCCCACCAAACCATCAATTTCGCGACCAATCGGGTGCTCGTCCCGAAGCCGTCGTTCCGCCTTCGACCGAGACCGTGTCGAAACGCATCGATCGTGCTTGCAAATGGTCGAACTGCCGCTTGGTACCAATCCCAAAACGACCGGCTTGGGTGGATCCCTGCCCGTTCACTTTGGCGCAAACTTAGCACCGAAGCGGACGTCGTAGGTTCGCGTTCAAAAGCGAAAACTTCACGTCCTCGCGTTTGCGGACGATATCCGGTCAAGTTCAGTAAAGACGTCGTCGGTCAGCGTCAGGCTGGCAACGTCGAGGTTCTCGTGCAGGTGTTTGAGCGATGACGTCCCGGGGATCAGCAGGACATTGGGCGCCCGTTGGAGCAGCCATGCCAAGGCGACCTGCATCGGTGTGACCCTCAGCCTCGCAGCGACCGCAGACAGCGTATTGGACTGGAGTGGGCTGAAGCCTCCGAGCGGGAAGAACGGGACGTAGGGGATGCCCTCGGCGGCGAGTTCGTCGATCAGTGCGTCATCGGCCCGGTTGGCGAGATTGTACTGGTTCTGCACACAAACGATTTCGGTGATGCGACGCCCCTCGGCGACCTGCTGCTGTGTGGCGTTGCTTAGCCCGATATGCCGGATCAAACCCTGCTGCTGGAGGTTCGCCAGCACCGTAAGGGGGGCCTCGATCGACCCCTCGGCCGGGCCATGGGCATCGAACATCAGGCGCAGGTTGACGACGTCGAGCTTGTCCAGTCCCAGGTTGCGCAGGTTGTCGTGGACCGCCTGCACGAGTTCCTCGGTGGAGAAGGCGGGGTTCCACGATGCGTCCGAACCGCGTCGGGCGCCAACCTTCGTGACGATCACCAGATCGTCCGGATAGGGATGCAGCGCCTCCCGGATCAGTCGGTTGGTCACATGCGGGCCGTAGAAGTCGCTGGTGTCGATGTGATCGACGCCCCGCTTCACGGCCTCCCTCAGCACGGCGAGGGCCGTCTCGCGATCCTTCGGCAGCCCGAACACGCCGGGGCCAGCGAGCTGCATGGCGCCGTAGCCAAGGCGTTTCAAGGTACGGTCGCCCAGGGCGAAGGTTCCTGCCGATGCGATGGTGGTCATGACGGTCTCCTCTTCGCCCACGCATGTAGACCCGCGCCACTGATCGGATAAGCAGGCAGTATCGGAACGGGCTGTTCGGAATTTCGAACGATGGCGGAACTTGGGGACTTGGCGGCCTTCGTCACGGTGGCGCGGGCCGGGGGCTTCCGCGACGGCGCCCGCGCCGGCGGCGGGAGCGCATCCGGTCTCAGCGAGGCCGTAAGCCGCTTGGAGAGCCGCCTCGGCGTGCGTCTCTTGAACCGCACCACGCGCAGCGTCGCCCCTACCGAGGCGGGGGCCCGGCTGCTGGAACGGCTGGGTCCGGCGCTGGGCGAAGTCGAGGCGGCCCTCGACGTGATGAACGGGTTCCGCGACCGGCCGGCCGGAACGCTGCGGCTCAACGTGCCGGTCAGCGCTGCGCGGCTGGTGTTGCCCGCCATCGTGCCGGCCTTCCTCGCCTCCTATCCCGAGATCCGGTTGGAGGTGCTGGCCGAGGACAGTTTCGTCGACGTGCTGGCTGCAGGCTGCGACGCAGGGATCCGCTACGACGAGCGGCTGGAGCAGGACATGATCGCGGTGCCAATCGGCCCGCGTCACCAACGCTTCGCGACGGTGGCCTCACCGGCCTACCTCCACCGCCATGGCCGCCCGCGACATCCGAACGACCTCCTTCACCACGCCTGCATCGGGGGGCGTTTTGCCAGCGGTGCGACGTTGCCTTGGGAGTTCGAACGAGATGGCGAGTTCGTCCGCATCAATCCTACCGGCCCGCTGATCGTGCGGGTGGGCGGTGCGACGGATCTCGCTGTCGATGCGGCGGTCGCAGGCGTTGGCATTCTCACGCTGTTCGAGGACTGGCTGAAGCCCCATCTTGATACGGGTGCCTTGGAACCTGTTCTTGAACCATGGTGGCAGCGTTTTTCGGGCCCGTACCTGTATTATCCCGGGCGCCGATACCTACCCGCTCCGCTTCGTGCTTTCGTGGACTTCATTGGTCTCAAGCGATGACGCGCACGTCGAGCCTTGATGCGCTTTCCTGACCAGACGTCGCTCGCCACCCCCTGATCGCGGGCATCATTATACGTCCGCTCTTGGGAGTTCCATGACCGAGCGCGGACGACCGGGCCGGGTCGCAACCAGCCCGTCTGCTTAGGCTGGCCTCACCTCATAGGTATCGACTTGGGTGTCTTCTCGCCTCGTCGGCATTGGCCGGCGAGGAGATAAACGATGGGACACTCCGCATACGATCCGGTCACTAAAGGGCGGCCGGCCTGGAACGCCGGTCGCAAGCTCGGCGCCAAGCGCGCCCTCAAACCTCAGCGGGTTTGGGCCATCCGGTTCTGGCTCGACCGCGAACGGCGCGTGCGCGACCGTGCGATGTTCGACCTCGCCATCGACAGCAAGCTGCGCGGCTGCGACATCGTCAAGCTCAAGATCGGCGATCTCGTCACCGGTGGTCGCGTCCGTAGTCGGGCCATCGTCGTTCAGCGCAAGACCGGTCGGCCGGTACAGTTCGAACTGCTGGAACCTGCCCGCACCAGCATCCTGGCATGGCTGGAGGCCCGGGGTGGAACGCTTGACGACTATGCCTTCCCGAGCAGGCTCGACGGCGTTACGCACATCAGCACCCGGCAGTATGCACGCCTGGTCGACGAGTGGGTTGCAGGCATCGGGCTGCGAAGCGAGGACTACGGGACCCATTCCCTGCGTCGCACGAAGGCGTCATTGATTTACAAGCGGACCGGCAACCAGCGTGCCGTCCAGATTCTGCTCGGCCATACGAAGATCGAGAGCACGGTCAGGTACCTCGGTGTGGACGTCGAGGATGCTCTGACCCTGGCCGAGGGTACTGAGATTTGAGCGTTTGGCCCCTCGGCTACAGTGTCGAGGGGCTTCCAAACCAGCCCAGCTGCAAAGCGCCCATTCCAGTCACTCAGCCGACTCCAGCGCCTTCTCCGAAGCGGGCACCAACAGCTCAGCGCGTAAGTCCGAGTAGGACCCAGCCACCTCGAACGAGGCTGCTCCCCTAAAGCCTACGCGCTTGCCCCACCCTATGGTCAGCCTCATCCACAGCCACTTGTGCAGCTTGTTTGACGTCATCGTCGTGGGTGGAGGCGCCGTCGGCTGCAGCGGCTTCCGGTAGATGGGAAGGCAACTCTCCTCGTTGAGGCGTCCCGTCCCAAAGGCAGCGCATTCACACAGGATCTCGGCGGATAGGCGCTCGCGACCCGCATCGAGAGGTTCGACTTCTCACGTCGACTGGCACTGGACCTCGGTCACTTCGAGGAGCGGTCGGCCACGAGCGTGAACCTGTGCAGAAATCCGAGGAGGTCGGGCCGCGGGGTTTCGCCCGCCGCGTCGACGGAAACCGTTGCTGTTCGACCCGAGACCAGCCGCGTCTGATCAGGCACGCCATCCAGCTTGATCCGCACGGGAATGCGCTGTGCCAGCCGCACCCAAGAAAAGGTCGGGTTGACGTTGGCGAGAAGGTTCGCACCAGCCGAACGCTCGCGGTCCTCGATGCCGCCGGCGACGCTCTCGACATGCCCGGTGATCAAGCCGTCCTCGCCCATCAGGCGGATGCTGGCCTTGTCGCCGACGTTGATACGCGGCAGCTTCGTCTCCTCGAAGTAGCCCTCGACCCGGAGCGTATCGCGGTCGACCAGCGCCATCACGCCCCTGCCGGTGTTGACGTAGTTGCCCGGGCGCAGCTCCATGTTGGTGATGCGCCCGTTGACCGAGGCCTTCACCGCCGAGCGTTCGAGGTTCAGCCGGGCGAGGTCGCGGTCGGCCACGGCCTGATCGTAAGCAGCCTTGGCCGCGAGGTCTGTCGCTCGCGCAAGCTCGACCTTCTGCTGCGAGACCGCGGCGTCGCTCAGCTTGATGTAGCGCTGGTAGTCGGCTGCAGTCTGTTCCGCCGTCGCCTTTTTGCCCTCGACGATCGCATCGGCCTGCCGCAGGGCCAAGGTGAAGCGCTCGGGATCGATCTTGAACAGCACGTCGCCGCGCTTCACCGTCTGGTTGTCCTCGACCAGCACCTCGGTGACGAGGCCGGAGACGTCCGGCGCCACCTCGACCACGTCGGCGCGCACGCGGCCGTCCCGGGTCCAGGGCGCTTCCATATAGTAGTTCCACAAAGCCAAGCCGACGACGATTGCGGCGGCCACCATGGCCAGGGTGACGACGAGCCGGAACGAAAGGGCAAGGAGCCGTGTCATGGCGGGAACCGAACGATCGAGAGAAGACGTGAGGAATTGACGGGGGCGAACGAGGAGCCGTCAGGAGACCAGCGGCTGCCCGACCGTGACGACACAGCCCAGCAGGACGACGTAGAGCGCGAGGTCGAACAACGGCCGGTGCCAGACCAGCCGGTAGAAGCCGGTCAGGGCGAGCACCCGGCGCAGGGGCAGGCTGATCAGGAAGGCGAGGATCATCCAGGCCGCGAGGCTCGGGACGAAGACGCCGTAGATATCGAGTTCTCCGGTCATGCAGCAATCGCCCCCTGGGTTTGGGACATCAGACTTGGACGATAGGCAGGAGCCTCGGGGAACAGCCCGCGGCGGATTCCCACAAGCCCGAGAAGCGCCGCGCGATGAGCCGAACGCCCCGGCTCGATCGCAATCGCGTCGAGCGCGGCATCGAGAGACTCCAGAAGCTCGCTGGGCGGGAGGGTCGCGCTGCCGCCGAAGTGCCGCGCCATGCCGGCGAGGAGCCACTCGACCGCGGTCCTGGCCTCGTTCGAGAGCTGTCGGCGGTCGCGGCGCAGCTCGACTACGTTGACCCCAACCCGCACCTCGGCAAGGAGGTCGGCTGTCCACTCCGCATCATCCGGCGGCAATGCCGCGAGACGCGGGGCGAGCAGTCCGACGCGGTCGAGCATGATGGCAGCGAGCTCCAAACCGCTCTGCGCGCCCTGACGCTCGGCGGCCCGTGCGAGGCTACGCCGGTTCACGGTCCGGAGGCGGTGCGCCGACCAGCCGGCCCCGACTGAGCGGACGAGGCGTGTCACCAGCGTCGCGACCCACATCCCGACGATGATCGAGAGCGCGGAATTGGCGAAGGCAGCGAAGTCGCCGGTGTAGCTGCTCTGAAGGGCGATCACGGCCGAGCCGTTGACCGCAGCCCCCATCGCCATCGGCGCCGTCCGCGGCTGCGTCATGCAGACGCCGCACAAGATGAGCGCCGGCGCCAACGCCAGGGCCAGCATCTCGAAGCTGGTAGCCTGCGGCAGCACCCCGAACAGGTAGATGGCGGCAACGACGGCGCCGAGCACGGCCGAGTTGGCGAAGCCGAGGATGGACGGTGCAGGGTCGTCCTGCGCGGCGAAGAAGCAGCAGCCGACCGATGCCATCATCGGCGCGCCGGAGCCATCCGGCCACCCGGTCGCGATCCAGATCCAGCAGGCGAGCAGGACGACGAGGAACACGCCGACCGCGGACAGGAGGGCCATGCCATGGTCACGGTGCCGGATCGTGCGTGCGGCGGCGGTATAGCGGAAAGCGAGCTCCTCTTCGACGGGGGTGCCGTCGACGATGTGCCGTTGCAGGAGCCTGGCATCCTGGCGCAGGTCGATGAAGTCGCGCAGGCGCGCCACCAAGCTGGCGAGCACCAGGTCCGGCCAGACGAAGTCCTGGTGCAGGACCGGATCGACCGCGTCGACTGCCATTCGCAGCCGGTCAGCCTCGACGGGATCGGTCGTCCCCGAGGCGAGCCACGCAGCCATATCGTCGAGTAGTGCGCGGACGTTGGCCGGAAGCACCTTGGCTTGCTCCAGGGCCTCGACCCGGTCTGCGACCGCGGAAACGATCGGCAGGAACATCAGCATGTGCTGGCGCAGCGTCGCCATCGCATCCACCGAGCGTTCGGCGCCGGTCATGTCGTAGCGCAGCGGCGTCGCCAGGACGTCGAAGGCGATGGCGTCCGAGGCCAGCTTCAGCCGCTTGGCCTGAGTGTCTCGCGTCTGACGCGCACGGCCGAGCACGTCGGCGACCCAACCGCGCGCGTCGCGCAGCCAGAAATCCAGGCGCGCGGATATCATCGGCGCCACGGACTGGGGCAGCACGATGGTGTTGACGAGGCTGGCGCACAGGATGCCGAGCGTGATCTCCTCGGCGCGGGCCACTGCGGTGTCGAACATCGTCCCGGGTTCGCCCACGCTCGGGAACCCGATTAGGGCCGCCGTGTAGCCGCCCAGCATCATCAGGTAGCTGCGCGGGGTGCGGTCGAGTAGCGAGAAGTACAGGCAGACCGACACCCAGAGCGCGATTGCGAGCGTCAGAAGCTCCGGCGCATTGACGAGGTTCGGCACGAGGGCGATGCTGGCGATAGCACCCAGCAGGGTGCCGAGCACCCGGTAGAGGGCCTTGGCCCGAGTTGCGCCAGCCAGCACCTGGCTGGTGATATAGACGGTGCCCAGCGCCCAGTAGGGCCGAGGCAGGTCGATCCACATGGCGAGATACATCGCCAGCACCGCCGCCACGAAGGTCTTGATCGAGAACGCCCAGTCGCGCCAGCTGGGGAGCGTCATTCTGCGGCCTCCTCGCGCGCTATGCCGTCCGGGAACTCACGGATGTATCTCTGAAGCGCCTGGAAGACCCTCAGGCTCGCCTCCAGATCGGCGGTGTCGACGTCGGCGAATACCTGCTCCCGTAGTTCGTTGAGTTCGGTCTCCATCTGCGCCACGGTCTGCCGCCCGGCCGGCGTGAGGCTGAGGATCTTTGCACGCCTATCCGTCGGATCTTCCTTCCGCACCACCAGTCCAGCCGTGCAGAGCTGATCGAGCAACCGCACCAGCGATGCGCCTTCGATGCCGACGGCCTCGGCCAGGGCGTTCTGGCGCGGCTTGCCGTCGAGTCGGCCAATCAGGATGAGAGGGAGCGCGGTCGCGTCCGAGAGGCCATGTGCCTCGACAACGCCGTTGGCTGCGCGCCGCCACTGTCGCCCGGCCAGCAGCAGGGTGTGGGTGTAGGCTTGGCGCAAGTGAGCGAGCTTCTTGGACATCCAGTTCGCCTGGCCGCCGAAGGCAAGTCGAGCCCACGAGCGTGACCCTTATAGATGCCTCGCTATCGGTTAGGATGCGATCTTTTAGATGCCCAGCCATGCGACCGCGGCAGGCCAATACCGCGATGGATGGTAGTGCCTACTCGATCAGGCGCAGGCGGCAGGCGAGCATCGCCAACACGTTGACCAGGGACCGGCCGTCACCCGGAGGGCCATGTGGCTGACCAGCCGCTAGACCTCTCGTGCAACAATCCCGTTAGCAGGGCCGCTTTGCGCCCGATTAAGAGACTCGGAAGTCGCCTCTGACAGCTCTGAAGCTGACGTCAGCTCGGTATAAATTGCCGGACGCAAACGTCCCATCATGATGACTGCGGATGTCATGAGGGACAAATCCGAGCCCAACAAGGGCGCGGGCCTGAACCAAGCAGGTAAGGCCGTTCCTCCAAGGCGGCTCAGACTGAAAAGACCAGGTCTCATCACACCGATCGGCAGGCTCAATATTTGGGCGACCATGGCGCGCAATGAGGCCCTACGTGACGGCTTTTTCAACCGCCGCGGTTTGACAAACCACTGATTTACAACTGATATACCGATATATCGCTAAGCCCGGCCGTGGGCAGGATAGTCCCGCCCTCTATCCCGTAAGCCCGCTGGCTTTTGGGTAGCAGGTGTAAATCTTGGAAGTTCCAAGACAAAAGCACACAAGATTTTTACGTATTCGATTTTTCCGCGCATGTAATGGCAGTGTACGGAGCTTCCATGTCGAACATTCTTCGAGCCTTGCTCACGATATCGGTTCTCGCCGTGCCATCTGTTGGACAGGCGCAGCCCGTCTCAGGCGGTCGTGCCAACCTGATCGTCCAGCCGGAGCCGCCCAGCTTGATGCTCGGCCTCGTAACCAACGCGCCAACGCAGCTGGTGGCCGGGCAGATCTACGAAGGATTGCTGCGCTACGACGACAAGCTCAAGCCGTTGCCGTCGCTTGCCAAGAGCTGGGATATTTCCTCTGACGGACTGACGTACACGTTTCACCTCAACCAAGGGGTGACGTGGCACGATAGTAAGCCCTTCAGCGCAGACGATGTTCTGTTTTCTGTCAAAGAATTTCTGATGAAGACGCAGCCGCGTCACAGGAACACAATGACGCGCGTGGCCAATGTCGCTGCGCCTGACGATCACACGGTGGTCTTCACCCTCAAGGAGCCCTTCGAGCCCTTCATCCGCAGCTTCGCCTTCTGGGTGATGCCGATGGTGCCGAAACACATTTACGAAGGCACCGAATACGCCTCCAATCCGGCAAACGACAAGCCGATCGGCACTGGGCCGTTCAAGTTCGAAAGCTGGCGGAAGGGTAGCGCGATCCACCTCGTGAAGAACGAGAGTTATTACCTCGCGGGCAAGCCTTATCTTCAGGACCTCTACTATCACGTCATCCCGGACGGCGCCTCGCGTGCCGTGGCCTACGAGACCGGCAAGGTCGATGTGCTGCCGGGCGGGTCGGTTGAGAATTTCGATGTGCCGCGGCTCACGGCGCTGAAGAACACCTGCGTCTCGCAGAAGGGTCAGGAGTTCGACTCGCCCCTTTCGTTTCTCTGGCTCAACAACCGGAAGCCGCCGATGAACGACGTGCGGTTCCGTCAAGCGGTCATGTACGCCATGGACCGGCAGTTCGCCCTCGACGTCCTTTGGAACGGAATCGGCAAGGTCGCCACCGGTCCGATCGCCGGGACGACACCCTTCCACAAGGACGTCCAGCCGCAATATCCGCACGATCCGAAGAAGGCCAAGGCGCTCCTCGCCGCGATGCACTACGATGGCAAGCCGTTGAAGCTGCTGCCGCTTCCCTACGGCGAGACGTGGCAGCGCTGGGCGGAGGCCGTGAAGCAGAACCTCGGCGAGGTCGGCATCCCCGTCGAAATTCAGGCGACCGATGTGGCGGGCTGGAACCAGCGCGTGTCCCAATGGGACTACGATATGGCGTTCACCTACCTCTTCCAGAACGCCGACCCCGCCCTCGGCGTCGAGCGGAACTACATCACCTCGCAGATCTCCAAGGGTAATCCCTGGAACAATGTCGAGGGCTACTCGAATCCGACCGTCGACGCACTGTTCGCCAAGGCGGCGCTGGCGACGCCGGCCGAGAAGCGCCAGGATTTCTACGACGAGGTCCAGAAAGCCGTTCAGGCGGACGTGCCCGTGGCGTGGCTGCTCGATCTGCGCTTCCCGGTCATCTACCGGTGCAATGTTCAGGACCTGATCACGACTGCCAACGGTCTCAACGACTCGCTGCGCGACGCGTGGATCAAGCGCTGACGGCGCGGGACCGGCACGCACGACGCCTCATTCATCGGCCTCGATCGCGAGGCCGCGTCCGACACCCAGCCGCCGGCCGTTCCGGCCAAGCTCCCGCACGCGGAGGACCGCTCCAGCCATGCCCCGCTTCATCGTCTCGCGCCTGGGAAAGATGGCGCTCATCCTCGTCGGGATCGTCATCCTCAACTTCGTGCTCATCCACGCGGCGCCGGGGGATCCGGCCTCCGTGATGGCGGGTGAGGCCGGCGATGCCGACGCCGCCTTCCTGCAGCAGCTGCGCGAGCGCTTCGGTCTCGACAAGCCGCTGCCGATCCAGCTCCTGACCTACCTTGGGAGCGTCCTGAGGCTCGATTTCGGCTATTCCTATCGTCAGGGCATGCAGGTGATCGACCTGATCGCCGATCGGCTGCCCGCCACCCTGCTCCTGTCGGGCTCAGCCTTCCTGATCTCCCTCGTCCTCGGCGTGGCAGCGGGCGCGCTGGCGGCCTCGCGCCAAGGCAAGGTCTCCGACTCGATCATCTCGACCCTCGCCCTCCTGTTCTACGCCACACCGCTGTTCTGGCTGGCGCTGATGGCGGTGCTGCTGTTCTCGGTGCAGCTCGGCTGGTTTCCGGGCTTCGGCTACGAGAGCGTCGGTTCGGGCTACAGCGGCCTCGAACGGGCCGCCGACATCCTCCACCACCTCGTACTGCCGGCCCTGACGCTCGGCCTGTTCTTCATGGCGGTCTACGCCCGCATGACCCGGGCCTCCGTGCTGGAAGTGAGCCGGCTCGACTTCGTGCGGACCGCCCGCGCCAAGGGGCTGCGCCCCCGCGTCGTGCTGGTCCGGCACATCCTGCGCAACGCCATCCTTCCGGTCGTGACGCTAGCGGGCCTCCAGGCGGGGCAGCTGGTCGGCGGTGCCGTGCTGATCGAGACCGTCTTCGCGTGGCCGGGCATCGGCCGGCTGATGTTCGAGGCCCTGGAGCAGCGGGACTACAACCTCCTGCTCGGCATCTTCGTGGTCTCCGCCGCGATGGTGCTGGCCTTCAATCTCATCACCGACATCCTCTACCGGCTGGTGGATCCCCGTATCGGAGCTGCAGCATGACGGCGTTCTGGGCTCGATACGCCCGCAACCGCGGCGCGGTGGCGGGGATCGTCATCCTCATCCTGGTGCTGGTTCTGGCGGTCGCGGCGCCGGCGCTTTACCCGCGCTCCCCCTGGGCGATGGTGCAGCGTCCGTTCCTGCCGCCCTTCACCAACGGCGGCTTTCCGCTCGGCACCGACACGATGGGCCGGGATATCGCCTCTGCGGTGGCCCACGGGGCCGGGGTGTCGCTGCTGGTCGGCTTCGTCTCGACGCTCGCGGCCCTGTTGATCGGCATCCCGATCGGGGCCGTCGCGGGCTATTTCGGCGGCCGGGTCGACGACCTGCTGATGCGCTTCACCGAGTTCTTTCAGAGCGTTCCGAACTTCGCCCTCGCGGTCGTGCTGGTGGCGATCTTCCGCCCGAGCCTCGTCTCCATCGTCGCGGCGATCGCGATCGTGAGCTGGCCGCCGGTGGCCCGGCTCCTACGGGGCGAGGTCATGGCGTTGCGCGGGCGGGAATTCGTTCAGGCCGCTGTGCTGTCGGGCCAGCGCAGCGGCCCGATCATTCTGCGGCAGATCCTGCCCAACACGCTCTCGCCGGTCATCGTCCTCGGCACCATGATGGTGGCCGCCGCCATCCTGCTCGAAAGCGCCCTGTCGTTCATGGGCCTCGGCGACCCCAACATCATGTCGTGGGGCTACGTCATCGGTGCCGGGCGCACGGTCATCCGGCAGGCGTGGTGGGTCAGCCTCTTTCCCGGCCTCGCGATCCTCCTGACGGTGCTCGCCCTGAACCTCGTCGGCGAGGGGCTGAACGACGCCCTCAACCCGCGCCTGTCGCGCAAGACGCGATGAGGGGCGCAGCCATGACCATCGCCCCGCTGAACCACGCCCCCGGCGAGCCGGTGCTCGTCGTCGAGAAGCTCGCCATCGCCCTGCCGTCCGGCGCGGACCGTCCCTACGCCGTCGACCGGGTCAGCTTCACGCTGAGGGCCGGCGAGATTCTCTGCATCGTCGGCGAGAGCGGATCGGGCAAGTCGATGTCGGCCAACGCCGCGATGGGTCTCCTGCCGGAGACGGTGCGGCCGGTCGGCGGCCGCATCCTCCTCGGCGGGACCGACTTGCTGGCCCTCGGCGAGGAAGAACTCTACGCGGTGCGGGGGCGGCGCATAGCGATGATCTTCCAGGAGCCGATGACGGCCCTCAACCCGCTGATGCGGATCGAGGCGCAGATCGCCGAGGTCTTCGCCGCGCATGGGCTGCTGACACCCCGGACGCGCCGGAGCCGGGCCCTCGAACTGCTGGCCGAGGTCGGCCTGCCGGACCCGGCTCGGGCGGCCGCGTCGTATCCGTTCCAGCTCTCGGGCGGCCAGCGGCAGCGCGTGATGATCGCCATGGCGCTGGCCCTCGAACCGCAGGTTCTGATCGCCGACGAGCCGACCACGGCGCTCGATGTCACGACCCAGGCGCAAATCCTGCGCCTGATCCGCGATCTTCAGACCCGGCGCGGCATGGCGGTGATGTTCATCACCCATGATTTCGGCGTCGTCGCCGAGATCGCCGACCGGGTGGCGGTGATGCAGCACGGCCGGATCGTCGAGGAGGGCCTCGCCGCCGACATCCTGGAGCGGCCGCAACACCCCTATACCGCCAAGCTGATCGCGGCGATTCCCGACATGGAGGCCGGGGCTGGCGCGGTCGCGCGGGCGGCGCCCCGGAGATCCGTCCTCGACGTCGAGGGCCTGACCAAGACCTACACCCTCGGCGGTGGCCTGTTCCGGGCGCCGCGGACGGTCGCGGCGGTGCGCGACGTAACGTTCAGCCTTGGGCGCGGCGAGACCCTGGGCATCGTCGGCGAGAGCGGATCGGGCAAGTCCTCGGTGGGGCGATGCCTCGTGCGGCTCCAGGACCCTGACGGGGGACGGGTGCGCCTCGGCGGGATCGACATGGCCAGCCTGTCGGGCGAAGCCCTGCGGCAGGCCCGGCGGCGGATCCAGATGGTCTTCCAGGATCCCTACGGCTCGCTGAACCCGCGGGTGCGCGTCGGGCGGGCCATCGCCGATGGCCCGATCGCCTACGGCGAGGATGTCGGGACTGCTCTTAAGGCCGCGTCCGCGCTTCTCGAACGCGTCGGCCTCGATGCCTCGGCGGCGGACCGCTACCCTCACGAGTTCTCCGGCGGGCAGCGCCAGCGCATCGGCATCGCCCGGGCCCTGGCGCTCAAGCCCGAGATCATCGTCGCCGACGAGGCGGTCAGCGCCCTCGACGTCTCGATCCAGGCCCAGATCCTCGACCTTCTCGACGAGCTGAAGCGGGAGCTGCACCTCTCGCTTCTGTTCATCACCCATGACCTGCGGGTCGCGGCCAAGATCTGCGACCGCGTGATGGTGATGGAGAAGGGCGCCGTCGTGGAGATCGGGCCTGGGCCCGAGATCTTCTCGAACCCCCGCCAGCCCTACACCCGCAGCCTTGTGGCGGCGATCCCCGGCCGCAGGCCCCGCACGACCCCGCCGGAGGCTTTCGCCTCCGCTTCCTTCCCCGACGCGATCAGGACATCCGTCTGATGACCTTCATGCCCAATTCCATCGAGGCGCGCGACATCGCCTACCAGCTCCATCCGCTGGTCGACCTGCGCAACTACGGCAAGACCGGCGCCCTCGTGATCGAGCGCGGCGAGGGAATCTATGTCTACGACAATGCCGGCCAGCGTTACATCGAGGGGCTGGCGGGGCTCTGGTCCGTCGCCGTGGGCTTCGGCGAGCGGCGGCTATCGGACGCCGCCAAGAAGCAGATGGACAAGCTGTCCTACTACCACATCTTCGCGCACAAGACCCACGGCCCCTCGGTCGACCTCGCCGAGAAGCTCATCGGCATGGCGCCGGTCCCGATGTCGAAGGTGCATTTCACGTCTTCCGGGTCCGAGGCCAACGACCTCGTCGTCAAGCTGGCGTGGTACCGCTCCAACGCCCTGGGCAAGCCGGAGAAGAAGAAGATCATCGGCCGCCTGAAGGGCTATCACGGCGTCACCATCGCGGCGGGCTCGATCACCGGCCTGCCGCGCAATCACGAGAGCTTCGACCTGCCGCTGGACCGGATGCGGCACGTCTCCTGCCCGGATTACGCGGGCTCGGCCCTGCCGGGCGAGAGCGAGGCCGCCTTCTCCCGGCGCATGGCGGACGAGCTCGAAGCGCTGATCCTGGCCGAGGGGCCGGACACCGTGGCGGCCTTCTTCGGCGAGCCGGTGATGGCCTCGGGGGGCGTCTATGTCCCGCCGGAAAACTACTGGCAGGAGATCCAGGCGGTGCTGCGGCGCTACGACGTGCTGCTGGTGGCCGACGAGGTGATCTGCGGCTTCGGGCGCACGGGGGCGATGTTCGGCTGCGAGACCTTCGGCATCGAGCCGGATGTGATGGTCCTCTCGAAGCAGATCACCTCTTCATACATGCCGCTCTCGGCGATCCTGATGAATGCGAAGTTCTACGATCCGATCGCCGACGAATCCGCTAGGCTCGGTGTGTTCGGCCACGGCTTTACGGCCTCGGGCCATCCCGTCGCCACCGCGGTCGGACTGGAGAACATCGGGATCATCGAGGAGCGCGACCTCGTGGGGAATTGCCGGCGCCTGAGCCCACTCTTCCTCGAACGGCTGGCGGGGCTCTCCGAGCACCCTCTGGTGAAGACATGGCGTGGCATCGGCCTGATCGGGGCCCTTGAGCTGAAGCCCTCCACGGCACCCGGGGCGAAGCCCGGCTCGGCCGGCGCCGCGATCCAGGCCGCCGCCCTCGAACAGGGCGTGATCGCCCGCGCCATCGGCGATTCCCTGTGCTTCTGCCCACCGCTGATCATCACGGCAGAGCAGATCGACACGATGTTCGACGCCGTCGGCCGCGCCCTCGACACGATTGCGGAGTGACGCCGATGGATCAGGTTCGCACCACCCCCAAGACCGACCTGGGCGAGATGGACGCGGTGGAACTCGGGGCGCTTTTCGCGTCCGGCCGGGCCTCCCCGGTCGAGGCCGCGCAGGCGGCGCTGGCGCGCATCGAACGGTTCAATCCGCAGGTGAACGCCTTCGCGTATGTCGCGCCCGAGCTGGCCCTCGAAGGCGCGAAGGCTTCGGAGGCGCGCTGGGTAAAAGGCGAAGCCCTCGGCCCGATCGACGGGGTGCCGACGACGATCAAGGAGCTGACCGCCGTCAAGGGCATCCCGTGGCGGCGGGGCTCGAAGCTCACGAGTGACGCTCCGGCCACCGACGAGATCCTGGTGATGCGGCGCCTGCGCGCCGCCGGCGCGGTCTTCCTCGGTACAACGACCTCGCCGGAATTCGGCTGGAAGGGCGTGACCCATGGCCCCGCCTTCGGGAACACCCTCAATCCATGGCGCACCGACCGGGCCTCGGGGGGCTCCTCCGGCGGGGCTGGCGTTGCCGCCGCCCTGAACATGGGCGTCCTGCACGAGGGATCCGACGGGGCGGGCTCGATCCGCATCCCGTCCTCGTTCTGCGGCGTGTTCGGCATCAAGCCGACCTTCGGCTGGCTGGCCACCGACGCGCCGACGCCCCTGCGGGACATGGCCCATCGCGGCCCGCTCACCCGGACGGTGGCGGATTCCGCCCTGTTCCTGAACGCCGTCACGGGCCCCTCCCCGGATGGGCTGTACGGCGACTGTCCGAGCCCCGTCCCGGACTGGACGGCGGCAGCGAGCGGTGGTGTCGCGGGCCTGCGTATCGGCTACAGCCGAAACTTCGGCTATGCCCGGGTCGACCCCGAGGTCGCCGCTACGGTGGACCGGGCCGCCGCCCGCCTTGCCGAGATGGGCGCCATCGTCGAGGAAGCCGATCCCGGCTTCGCCTCCCCCCTGGAGGCCCTGCGGGTGATCTGGTTCTCCGCCGAGGCGATCATCGCCGACCGCTTTGCGCCCACCGACGAGGCCAAGGCGCAGATGGATCCCGGTCTCCTCGCCATCGCCGAAATCGGCCGCCGCTACAGCGCGGCGGACCTCCTGGCGGCGGAGCAGGTCCGGGCCGAGCTGAAGGTCACGATGGCGCGCTTCCACGAGCGATACGACCTGCTCCTGTCCCCCACCATGCCCGTCACGGCGATTGCGGCGGGCATCGACTTCCCCGAGGGCCAGGGCATGACCGACTGGACGGACTGGAGCCCCTTCACCTACCCGTTCAACATGACCGGGCAGGCCGCGATCTCGGTGCCCTGCGGCTTCGATTCGGGAGGGTTGCCGATCGGGTTGCAGATGGTCGCCGCCCGGTTCCGGGACGACCTCGTCCTGCGGGCCGCCGCGGCGTACCAAGCGGCCTACCCGGAAGCCTTCCCGGATGCCCCCGTGGTCCGTTCCGCCTGAGGGCGCAGGTCGCGCCGGTTTCGAACAGCCTTCTGGATCTCCGATGTCCCATTCCACGATCGACGCTTCCAAGACCGGCATCGGCGCCGGCCTGTCGGTCGTGGCCGAGCCGGTCGATGCCCGCACCGCCGAACGCATCGCCGTTACGCATTACGGTATCTCCGGCACGGCGATGTGGCTCGCCGGGGAGAAGGATTCGAACTTCCGCCTCGATGCGGGGGCGGGGACCGCCTACTTCCTGAAGATTCTGAGCCCCGGCGAGGATCCTGCGGTGTCCCGCCTGCACAGCAATGCCCTCATTCATATCGCGGAGACTGCGCCGGACCTGCCGCTGCCGCGCCTTCTGCCGACCCGGGAGGGCCGACCGGACCTGCGCATCACCGTCGGGCCGGAGGATTGCCGGACCGTGCGGCTCACCACTTTCACGCCGGGTCGCTCGCAGGCCGCCGGTCCCCGAACCGACGGACAGCGCCGGGCGGCCGGGGCGCTGCTGGCGTGCCTCCAGGGGGCGCTTGAGGGCTTCACGGACCCGGCGGCGGACCATATCTCCTCCTGGGACCTACGGCACGCCGGGCGGCTGCGCGCCGTGCTCGACGTGTTTCCCGAGGGCGGACAGCGCGACCGCCTCGCCGGGATCCTCGATGCGTTCGATGCGCGGATCGTGCCCGCCCTGCCCGGCCTGCCGCATCAGGTGGTCCACAACGACCTCGGCGGCGACAACATCCTCGTCGATCCCGACGATCCCGACCGGATCACCGGGGTGATCGATTTCGGCGACATGGTTCGCACGGCCCGGCTCTTCGACGTGGCGATCGCGGCGGCCTATCAGCTCGGCCTCGACGCCGATCCTCTCGGTCCGGCCCTGGCCTTCCTGCGGGGTTACGCCTCGGTCGCGGTGCTGTCCGAGGCCGAGGTCGCGCTGCTCCCGACGGCGATCCGAACGCGGATGGCCCTGCGCCTCCTAATCCCGGAATGGCGTGCTCACCGCTTCCCCGACCGCCGGGACTACCTCACCCGCAACAGCGCCGCCGTCTGGGAGCAGTTCCGGCACCTCGACGCGATGGCGCCGGAGGCGATCGATGCGGCGATCGCGCAAGCCTGCCGTCCCTGAGGCCACGCCATGACCACCCGTTCCGCGTCAGCCGAGGCCATGATCGCCCGGCGCCGCAGCCTCCTCGGCGCCTCGTACCGGCTCTTCTACGAGCGGCCGGTCCACATCGTCCGCGGCGAGGATGTCTGGCTGTACGACGCCGAGGGGCGCCGCTACCTCGACGCTTACAACAACGTGCCCTGCGTCGGCCATTGCCACCCCCGGGTAGTGGAGGCGGTGACGCGCCAGATGGCCACCATCAACACCCACACCCGCTACCTGCACGAGGCGGTGCTCGACTATTCCGAGCGGCTGCTGTCCACCTATCCGGCGGCCTTCGGCCACGTCATGTACACCTGCACGGGGTCCGAGGCGGTGGACCTCGCCTTGCGGATCGCGCGCTACCAGACCGGTGGCACCGGTTTCGTGATCACGCAAAACGCCTATCATGGGACCACCGAGGCCACGGCGGGGATCTCCCCGTCGCTCGGCCCGGCCGTGCCCCTCGGGCGCGATGTCTGGACGGTGCCGGCCCCGGATGCCTACCGCAATCCCGGCATCGATGTCGGCGCGCGGCTGGCCGAGGACGTGCGGGCGGCCTTCGCCGACATGCGCCGCCACGGCGTGCGGCCTGCGGCGTTCATTGCCGACGGCATTTTCTCGACGGACGGGACCCTGGCCGAGCCTGCGGGCTTCCTCCGCCCGGCCCGGGAGGCGGTGCGGGAGGCCAGCGCGATCTACATCGCCGACGAGGTGCAGCCGGGCTTCGGCCGGACCGGCGCGGGGATGTGGGGCTTCGCCCGCCACGGCATCGTCCCGGACATGGCCGTAATGGGCAAGCCGATGGGCAACGGCCTGCCCATCGCCGGGGTCGCGATGTGCCCCGAAGTGGCGGAAAGGTTCGGCCGGGATGTGCGCTACTTCAACACCTTCGGCGCCAACACCGTCTCGATCGCGGCGGCCGGCGCGGTGCTCGACATCCTGGCGGATCAGGACCTCGTGGCGAATGCCGCCGCCACCGGCGCCCTGATGCTGGAAGGGATGCGGGCGCTGATGGCACGGATCCCCGCCATCGGCGACGTGCGGGGAGCGGGCCTGTTCCTCGGCCTCGACCTCGTCACCTGCCGCGAGAGCCGCGCCCCTGATGCGGCACTGGCGAAGCGGGTCGTCAACGCTCTGCGCGAGGAGGGCATCCTGATCAGCGCGTCCGGCCCCCACGACAACGTGCTGAAAATCCGCCCGCCGCTGACGTTCTCCGCCGAACACGCCGCGCTCTTCCTTGAGGTCCTGGGAAAAACCCTGGACGGTGCGGCCTGACAAGAAAAACACGAGACCTGGCGGGAGACGACCCATGCATCCGGCGGAAGTCCTGGATCCGAGTCCGATCGCGGGACCGGCCCTGCGCGCCGATCTGCCGAAGGCGGCGCGGGTCTACGCGACCCTGCGCGAAGCCATCATCGCCATGCAGCTGAAGCCGGGCGCGCGCCTCGTGGAGAAGGATCTCTGCGACGAGCTCGGCGTATCGCGCACGCCCCTGCGCGACGCGATCCTGCGGCTCGCACAGCAGCGTCTGGTGACGGTGGTTCCGAGCGATGCGACCTTCGTCAACAAGATCATCCTGGACGAGGTGATCGAAGGCCAGCTCGTGCGCGAAAGCCTGGAGCTGCGGATGGTGGCCCTGGCGGCGGAGCGCTTCGAGCCTGCCCAAAAGTCCGCCTTCGAACTCGTCCTCTTCCGCGAAGCCGACGCGGCACGGCGCGGCGACAACGCCGAGTCCTTCACGCTCGACAACGACTTTCACCGGCTACTATGCGCCTGCGCCGGTTTCCCGCGCGTCTGGGACACGATCCACCTCGCCACCGGCCAGCTCGACCGCGTGCGGCGGAACGCCTTCCCCATGCAGAATTATCATGTGGAGGTGCTCGACGAGCACAGGGCGATCTTCGAAGCACTCTGCCGGCGGGATGCGGAGGCAGCGGTCTCGCTACTGCGAACGCATCTGGGCGGGACGCTGACCTCGCTGCGGATCCTGCTCGCGCGGGAGCCCGATTTCGTCGCGCTCGACCCCGCATCGCCGGCCTTCGCGCTGTTGCGGCGCTCCGAACCAGCCGAGGACGCCGCGCCGCCCGAAGGAGCCGTAGGATCGCCACGGCGAGGCGCTCGCCGCAGCATCGCGGACCGCCGAACTGCGCCGGGGGCCGTGTAGGGCGATGGCGATCCCTGTCGTTCTCAAAACCGTTCCGGAGCACGCCCGCGTCTGGCACCAGGTGTTCGCTCAGGAGGCGCCGGAGCTGCGCCTGATCGACTGGACGCCTGGCAGGCGGTTTCCCGGCGTCGGCGATTTCGCCGGTTGGAAGCCGCCCGCAGACCTGACCGTGCAGATGCCGGACCTGCGCCTCGTGTTCTCCGTCGGTGCCGGGATCGATCACCTGCCCCTCGATGCCTTGCCGGAGCACATGCACATCGTCCGCATGGTCGCCCCCGACGTGACGCGCTCAATGGTCGAGTATGTCACGCTCGGAGTGCTGGCCCTGCACCGGGACCTCGTTCCCTACGCGGACGAGACCCGTCGGGGCATCTGGAACCCGCGCACGATCCGCACGGCCCGGACCACCCATGTCGGAATCCTCGGGCTGGGGATACTCGGGAGCGCTTCGGCGACCGCGCTGACCGGGTTCGGCTTCAAGGTTCGCGGCTGGGCGAGAAGCCCCAAGACGCTGGACGGCGTGACGTGCTTTGCGGGCCGTGCGGCGCTCCCCGATTTCCTGTCCGGCTGCGACATCCTCGTGTGCCTGCTGCCCCTGACGCCGGACACGCGCGGACTGCTCGATGGAGACCTGTTCGTCCATCTCCCGGTCGGGGCCGCCCTCCTGAATGCGGGGCGGGGTGCCCATGTCGTCGAGAGCGACCTGATCGCGGCACTGGACTCGGGCCAGCTCAGGGCGGCCATGCTCGACGTGCTGTCGGAGGAACCGCCGCCCGCGAATCATCCGCTCCTCGGCCACCCACGGATCCTCGTGACGCCCCACAGCGCCAGCGCCAGCCAGCCGGACGATGCAGCGCGTCAGATGATTGCGGCGGTTCGCGCCCTTCGCGACGGGCAGCCGCTCCTCAACCGAGTCGACCGCCGCCGCGGCTTCTAAGCACCGTCGACGATTTCCGGATCAAACCGGTCCAGTCGATGTCCACACCGGGTGGCGCGGAGAATCGGCCAGCGGGGTGCAGCCAGTTGGGCTTCTCTCACGATATCGTCGTCGGGGACGTATTCGGGAATATATCCGTTCGGTGTTGTTGGCGGCCCACCAGGGCACGCAATCGTCGAGGCCATGCAAGCAACCTCTACGTCGACTCGCTTGACTGTGTATCGGAAAGTGTCAGGCAATCCGATTGGGCCGATGAGCAAAAGTCCGCTTCGCGACACCCGCGCTCGGAACCGGACCGGCCGCTTACGGCCAGACTACGCCACGCTGGATTGCAGATGAGCGCAAAAGCAGCCGTTCGGCTCAGCGTCCGACGCGCTCATCAGGACAACCACTGTGATGTCCCGTTAGCAGACACATGCGGAGCGAATACAGCCCGCTGCACCCTCAAAGTCGTGTCGTCTTTTTGCCTTCGGTCGGTCGGCCGGAAAAACGTCTCGAGGGACCGCTCGGGCCGACAACCTCTCTCGTTCGTGGGGCCCGACTATGGTTTCTGGGCCTCTTCGACGAACTGGTTCGTCCAGAGGTCGTTTTCGGAAGCCTTCGCGTCGACACCCTTGCCATAGGGGGCACCGACCTCTTGTGCGAAAGTCAAAGCATTGCCGACGCTGCCCGCATCCAAGCGGCCGTTCCCAGTGACACCGCTCGCCATCGCCTTCACCGCAGATGCGATGGCATCCGGGCTCGCCTTGGCGAAGAAGCGCTTCTGAATTTCAGCGGCGGTCTCATCAGGTTTCGCCGTGACGGCCGCGCTCGCCGCCTGCATGGCGCGCACTGTCTTCGTGATCAGGCCGGCCTTTCCGGCCTCGATCGGCTTCTTGGCCACCAAGACGAGATACGGTTGCTGGGCGAGGAGAGGAAACTCATCGCCCAGCGACACGAGCACCACGCCCGTTCCCGCCTTCTCGGCATTGTAGCCTTCCGGCGGCGAGAGGACGAAGGCGTCGATCCGTCCGACTTCGAGGGCGGCCTGCACCGCAATCGGGCTGCCGACCTGAGCCACCTTGATGCCAGTCTTCGGATCGAGGCCGCCCTTCGCCGCGAGCCAACGGGCGGCGTTCTCCTGCACGCCAGCGAGGGACGTCACCCCGATCGTCGCGTCCTTCAGCGCTGCGAGCCTTTTGGGGAGGGGATCGCTCGCCGTCACGCCCACCCGCTTCAGGAAGGCGGGGGACGCCACGAGCTGGAGCGTGACCTTCGACATCAGCGTGTCGACCATCTCGAAGGGCTGACCCTTGGCCACGGCCCGGAGAACCGCATCGGTCCCGACCGCCGCGAGGTCGATATCGCCGGCATCCAGGGCGGCCAGCGCCGAGGCATCACCGCCGGGCAGGGACGCGACGCTGGCCGTCAGCCCCTGAGCCTTGAAACTGTCGAGGGCGCGCGCAGCCCAGATCGGCAGATAGCTCAGGACCGGGGCGCCGAGACCGATGCGAACCGTCTCCTCCGCGCGAGCCTCTCGCGGCAGCGGCAGCAGGAGCGCAACGCTCAAGATCAGAGCCTGCATTCCGTTCCCGAGGCTGCGCATCGAATGCTCCCTGTGTCGGAGTGGTGGCGGATGAAATCAGATCTCGCTCGGACCGGAGCCGGAGAGCGTGCGCCAGCGCAGGAGACGGCGCTCTAGCCGGCCGGCCAGGATCCCGGCGACGACGACGAACACGAGCAGGATCGCGATTCCCGCGAAGACGCCGGCCGGGTCGTAGGTCGAGGAGGCTTCGTGGATGAACAGGCCGAGCCCCTGCGTGGCCGACGTGAACTCTCCGACGATGACTCCGATGACGCTGTAGGGAATCGCCAGCCGCATTCCCAGCATCACGAAAGGCGCCGCCGCCGGCAGGTAGACGTGGCGCGTGAGTTGGCGCTGGTTCGCCCCCATGACCAGGGTCAGGTTAACGAGTTCCCGATCGACGCCGCGCACGCCCGTGTAGACGTTGTAGAAGACCAGGAAGAACACCATGATCGCCGCAAGCGCGATCTTCGAGCCCATGCCGATCCCGAACCAGATGATGAACAGCGGCGCCAGCGCGATCTTCGGAATGCCGTAGAACGCCATCACGTAGGGTTCGAACACGCGGGCCAGTCGCGGCGAGCGCCCGAGGGCGTAGCCCGCCACAACCCCACCGGCGACGCCGATCGTATAGCCGAGCACGAGTTCCTGGGCGGTCGTCCAGAGATGCGGGTAGATCTCGCCCGAGGCGAACAACTCGTACAAGCGCGCCACCACGGCCGTCGGCTTGCTGACGTAGATCTCGCGCACGAGGCGGCCCGAGGCCCACTGCCAGAAGGCCAGCAGCGCGAGGCCCGGCACCCACGGGATCAGCCGCTCGAACCACGCGCGGCGCGAGCGGGTCCGGCGCGCGCCGGGTCCCGCTGCCTCTGCGGATGGCGTGACCTCTGTCCGGGTCGGATAGGCGGCATCTGTCATGGCGCGGGCTCCCGGCCTCAATGCATCCGGTGGCCGATGGCGATCTGGGTGCGGAAGCGCGACCAGACCGCCTCGTACGCGGCCTCGAAGCCGGGGTTGCGGAACGGCTCGAAGACGTCGCGAGGACGCGGGAGGGTGATCGCGATATCGGCGAGGACCCTCGAAGGGCGCTGGCTCAGCACGACGACCCGGTCGGCGAGGACGACCGCCTCGGTGATGTCGTGGGTGATGAAGACGACTGTCGCGCCCGCCTCGCGGGACAGCGCCTGCAGGTCGGCCTGCATGACCATCCGGGTTTGGGCATCAAGGGCCCCGAACGGTTCGTCCATCAGGATGACGTCGGGCTTGTAGATGAGCGTCCGGGCGATCGAGCCGCGCTTCTGCATCCCGCCGGACAGTTGGTTGGGGTAGTGTCTCTCGAAACCGTCGAGGCCCACGGCCCGGAGCGCATCGACGACGCGGCTCCGCCGTTCGGCATCGGGCACGCCCCGCAGGAGAAGAGGCAGCTCGACGTTCTCGGACAGAGTCTTCCACGGGAAGAGCTGCGCCTGCTGCGGCACGAAGCCGACCTCGCGGTTCACGCCGATGACGGGCCGCCCGCGATGGCGCACCGTCCCCCCGGTCGGCGCGAGCAGGCCCGCCGCCATCTGGAGCAACGTGCTCTTGCCGCAGCCGCTCGGCCCGATCACCGCGATGAACTCTCCCCGACCGACATCGAAACTGATCCCGTCGAGGACGCGGGTCGGCGGCTCCGCATTCGGCCCGGGGAACTCCTGCCGGATCTCGGCGAAGGTCAGGGCAACGTCGTCCATGGATGCGGACTCCGGGCTCGAGCCTCGGGAAAGCGATGACTATGTCTATACATATTGGGCAGCGATGCAAGCAAGGCGAGATGGTAGGCAAGGCGTGGCCATCCCTTGGGCAGCGCCCGAAAAGCGCGGGCCGCACGTAATCCGCCGGTTGACAGCCCCTATCATGGTCATAATGTATAGACATATCTCGTGCGCGCTAGGCGCCATCCGGCCTTAGGCCGAGGTCGAAGCGGGAGGCCCCACCGTGCAACCCATCTATATCGCCTACCTCAATCGTCTGGACATCGAAGCGCTGGCGATTACCGACGACGAGATTCTGCGGGCGGTCGAAGGTGCGCTGGCGAGCCAGGGCCGCGGCGAAACGGTGATCGAGCCGCGTGTGCACCTCGAACCGGGTGTCGCCAACGGGCACTTCAACGTGCTGCGGGGGGCGATCCGGGAGCCGATCGACTCGGCCGGGGTGAAGGTCGTCGGCGACTTCGTGGACAACTACAAGAGCGGCCTGCCGTCCGAACTCGCCATCCTGGCGCTGTTCGATCCGCGCACGGGAGTGCCCAAGGCGATCCTCGATGCCAGCGGGATCACCGACATGCGCACCGGCGCCGTGACGGCGATCGGCGCCAAGCACCTCGCCCGCAAGGGCTCGAAGATCCTCGGGCATGTCGGCGCGCGGGGGACGGCCTACTGGAACGTGCGCCTGCTCGATCGGCTGTTCGGTTTCGATGAGATCCGCGTCCATTCCCGCCGCCCGGAGAGCCGGAACGCCTTCGCCGAGCGCCTCTCCAGGGACCTCAGCAAGCCGGTACGGGCGACGGAGGATTGGCAATCCTGCGTCGAGGGCGCCGACATCGTCGTCGAGGCGTCGCGCCTCAACGCGCCGGAGCCGATGTTGAAGACGTCCTGGATCAAGCCCGGCGCCCTGGTCGTCCCCTACGGCACGATGAGCGCGGTCGAGCTGTCGCTCACGGACATCATGTCCAAGCTGGTCGTGGACGATTGGGGGCAGTGCAAGGGCGGCAAGTTCGGAAGCCTGCGCGCCCATGTCGAGACCGGCCGGCTCTCGGAGGCGACGCTCCATGCCGAACTCGGTCAGATCGTGGCCGGGCTCAAGCCCGGACGCGAGAGCGAGGACGAGACCAACCTGTTCTGGCATCGCGGGCTGTCGCTCTCCGACATCGCCCTGGGCCACGCTATGCTGGAGAAGGCGGAGCACCTGGGAATCGGCCAACGGCTTCGGTTTGCGTGACGGGCTCGGCGGGGCGGCCGATGGCCCTAGTCGCCAATGCCCGGATGTATGGCGTCAACACACAGTCGCGGGCTGCGTGGGCCGATCTGTTCGCGTGGCTGTCACGGAGGAGCGGCGTCGAGCTTTCGGTCGTCGCCCACGCCTACCCTGCTCCGTTGCGGGACCTCTGGACACGGGCGGATCTCGCCTGCGGGTTCATCTGCGGGTTTCCGTTCGCTCGATCGCACCAGGGGCTCATCCCGGTCGCGGCCCCTGTCCCGACCGGCGGCCCCGCGCCGGGCGAGCCGCGCTACGCGAGTCGCTTCGTCGTCGCGCACGGTTCGGCGTTCCGCACCCTCGACGACACGTTCGGCAAGCGGCTCGGTTACACCGTCGAGGATTCGCATTCCGGCTTCAACGCCCCGCGCCACCACCTCCTGGCGTACCGCACGCCGGAGCGTCCGGCCCTGTATCGCGCGAGCGTCGGACCACTCGTCACGCCGCGCCGAGTGATCGACGCCATCCTGTCCGGGGCCATCGATGTCGGACCCCTCGACAGCTATGCGCTCGACCTGATGCTGCGACACGAGCCCGAACTCGACGGATCGATCCGCGTCATAGCAAGCACGCCAACCGCGCCGATCCCGTTCCTGTCGGCGAGCCCCACAACGCCCAGCGCTGTCATCGAAAATCTGCGCGCCTCGCTGTTAGGCTTCGGCGATGCGCCGGACTGCGCCGACCTGCGCGATCGGCTCTGCCTCGACGGTTTCGCTCCGATCGATGCCGGCGCCTACGACATGCTAAGCCGGTGGGACGACGAGGCGCGAGCGGCTGGCTATCTGGCACCCGGCTGAACGCCCGGCGGGCCCAGGACAACGAGCCATGCGCGGGGGCCTCCGACTGGACGGATCGCGATCGATCGGCCTGCCGGCTCCTCGAAGAGAGCGGCGTCGCCGCGCTCCAGCCGGAGGCTCGCCGGGGAACCCGAGCCATCGACATCCACCGGCCCCACAGGCGCGACCAGAACCGCCGCGACGACATCGGCCGCCAGCAGATGCTCGACCGGCCCCGTCACCGGCAGAATGGTGTGCCGGACCCGATGGCGACGGGTCATCACGTTGAGGGCGTCGACCGGCTCAGCGCTCAGCCGGGCATGGACGGAGAGCTCTCCCGCGAAGGCGAGGGGCGCCGAACCAACCGTCAGGTGTGCCAAGCCGGTGCCGGCGATCTCAAGTGACAATCCCCCGCCGGAAACGACGGCGAGCGTCCGGTCGATGCCCGGATAGGGCGAGAACGGCCCGTCGCACGCGATGCGCGCCAGGCTGACGCGCCACGCGAAATCCGCCGCGGCATCGCCGGGAGGATGGCGGGCGATCTCGGTGGTGACCCCGCCGCCGTTCTTCCACGGCACCGCCGGACGGGTTGCGGCGCGGAGGATAGCCGCGCCGCGGACGCTCACGCGAGGCTCGGCAGATCGAGCCCGTGCTGGCGCGCGCAGGCGATGGCCTCGTCGTAACCCGCATCGGCGTGGCGCATCACCCCGGTGGCCGGATCGTTCCACAGAACCCGGCCGACACGGGCGGCCGCCTCCGGCGTCCCGTCGCAGACGACGACCATGCCGGAATGCTGCGAGAAGCCCATTCCGACCCCTCCCCCGTGATGGAGGGAAACCCAGGTCGCGCCGCTCGCGCAGTTGAGCAGTGCGTTGAGCAGGGGCCAGTCCGAGACGGCATCGGACCCGTCGCGCATTGCCTCGGTCTCGCGATTGGGTGAGGCGACCGAACCGGAATCGAGGTGGTCGCGGCCGATCACCACCGGCGCCTTCAGCTCGCCGCTCGCCACCATCGCGTTGAAGGCGAGGCCGAGGCGGTGGCGATCGCCGAGTCCGACCCAGCAGATCCGCGCCGGGAGGCCCTGGAAGCTGATCCGCTCGCGGGCTATGTCCAACCAATGGTGGAGGGTGGCATCGTCGGGCAGGAGCTCCTTCACCTTGGCATCGGTGCGGTAGATGTCCTCGGGGTCGCCGGACAGGGCCGCCCAGCGGAACGGGCCGATCCCCCGGCAGAACAGCGGCCGGATGTAGGCCGGCACGAAGCCCGGGAAATCGAAGGCGTCCGCGACCCCCTCATCGAGGGCGACCTGCCGGATGTTGTTGCCGTAATCGACCACCGGGATACCCATGCGGTGGAAGTCCAGCATGGCGCGGACATGGGTTGCCATCGAGGCGCGGGCCGCCCGCTCCACACCACGGGGGTCGGTTTCCCGGCGGCTCTCCCACTCGTCGTTGGTCCAGCCCTGCGGCAGGTAGCCGTTGACGGGATCGTGCGCGGAGGTCTGGTCGGTCACGGCGTCGGGACGGACGCCCCGCCGGACGAGTTCGGGGAAGATGTCGGCGGCGTTGCCGAGGAGGCCGACCGAGACGGGTTTGCCCTCGCGTCCCGCCCGGTCGATCATCGCCAGCGCCTCGTCGAGGTCCGCGGCCTGCCGGTCGAGGTAACGCGTGCGCAACCGCATCTCGATGCTCGACGGCCGACACTCGACGGCGAGGCAGGAGGCGCCGGCCATGGTCGCGGCGAGCGGCTGGGCACCGCCCATGCCGCCGAGCCCCGCCGTCAGGATCCAGCGGCCCTTGAGGCTGCCGCCGTAGTGTTGTCGCCCGAGTTCGGCGAAAGTCTCGTAGGTGCCCTGAACGATGCCCTGGCTGCCGATGTAGATCCAGGAGCCGGCCGTCATCTGCCCGTACATCGCCAGCCCCTTGCGATCGAGGGCGTTGAAATGCTCCCAGGTCGCCCAGTGCGGCACGAGGTTGGAATTGGCGATCAGCACCCGCGGCGCGTCCGCATGGGTGCGGAAGACGCCCACCGGCTTGCCGGACTGGACCAGAAGCGTCTGATCGCCTTCCAGCCGCCGGAGGGCGGCGACGATGCGGTCGAAGCTCTCCCAATCGCGGGCGGCGCGGCCGATCCCGCCGTAGACCACCAACTCGCCCGGTCGCTCGGCGACGTTCGGGTCGAGGTTGTTCATCAGCATCCGCAGGGGCGCTTCCGTCTGCCAGGACTTGGCGGACAGGTCTCGCCCGTGGGGGCTGCGGATCACGCGGGCATTGTCGATGCGGGTCATCGGGAAGTCCGGTCGCGGGCAAAGGCAAGGCACGCCTCCAGCACCCGGACCAGGGTCGCCCGGGTCCCGGATGTGTCGGCGGAGTCGTAGGCGCCGGGCCACTCGGCCGGATCGACCGTCCCGGGAGGCTCGTGCATGTAGCTGCGGCAGGCCAGTTCCATCTGCACGGCGTGGACGCCTTCGGCGGGGCGACCGTAGGCGCGCGTGATGTAGCCGCCCTTGAACCGGCCGTTCGTGACCCGGGTCAGGCCGCTGGCGTCGCACAGGGCTTCGACCTGCGCGGCGAGACCGGGATCACAACTGCGACCGTCGTCGGTGCCGATGTTGAACACCGGCAGCGTACCGGGGAACAGGCGGGGGATGACCGAGCGGATCGAGTGGCAGTCGTAAAGCACCAGCGCCGGATGATCCTGGCGCAGGCGTGCGATCTCGCCGGCGAGGGCAGCGTGATAGGGATCGAAGTAGGTCCGGCGACGCTCGGCGATGTCCGTTGCCGCAGGCTCAGCGCCGGGGCGGTAGAGGGGCTCGCCATCGAAGGTCTCGGTCGGGCAGAGGCCCGTCGTCGCCTGACCCGGATAGAGCGATTGCCCGGAAGGGTCGCGGTTCACGTCGATGACCGTCCGCGAGATTGCCGAGCGGACGACGGTGGCGCCCAGCCCGGCCGCGAATTCGTAGAGGCGTTCGATCCACCAATCCGCATCCTTGCGAGCGAGCCACGGCGACACGAGGCCATCGAGAAAGGGTTCGGGGATCTCGGTCCCGGTATGCGGGAGGCTCACGATCAACGGAGCCTGCCCGGCGACAACCGTTAGCCAAGCTGGATCGCGCACGCTCATGCCCACCCCTTGCCGATTCCGGGTGTCGGGATCCCGGCATGGACCCGGGCGTGAAGCGGGTTGAAGCCCATCCGGTAGACCAGTTCGGCGGGCCGCTCGATATTCCAGATCGCGAGGTCACAGCGCTTGCCCGTCTCGAGGCTGCCGATCTCGTGAAATTGCCCGAGGGCGCGGGCGGCTTCGCGGGTAACGGCGGCGATGCACTCATCGACCGTGAGGCGGAACAGCGTCGCGCCCATGTTCAGTGTCAGGAGCAGTGAGGTCAGAGGCGAGGTGCCGGGATTGCAGTCGGTCGCCAGCGCGATCGGCACGCCATGCGCGCGCAAGGCCGCGACAAGCGGCGCCTGCCTCTCACGGATGAAGTAGAAGGCGCCCGGCAGGAGGACCGCGACGGTGCCGGCTGCGGCCATGGCGGCGACGCCTGCCTCGTCGGCATACTCGATGTGATCGGCGGAGAGCGCCCGGAACCGCGCCGCGAGGGCCGCCCCGTGGAGGTTCGAGAGCTGATCGGCATGGAGCCTGAGCGGGAGGTCGAGACTGGCCGCAGCCTCGAAGACCCGCGCCGTCTGCTCGGGTGAGAAGGCGATCCCCTCGCAGAACGCGTCGACCGCGTCGGCCAGCCCCTCTCCGGCGAGGGCGGGCAGCATCGTCTTGCACACGGCCTCAATGTAGCCGTCGGCGTCGCCCCGCCATTCCGGAGGGATTGCGTGGGCGCCGAGGAATGTCGTGCGGATCGCGACAGGGCGCTGCGTGCCGAGCCGGCGTGCGGCCCGGAGCTGGCGCCGTTCGGCTTCGAGTTCGAGGCCGTAGCCGGACTTCACCTCGACCGTCGTCACGCCCTCGGCCAACAGGGCATCGAGCCGGGGCAGCGCGGCGGCCACGAGATCGTCCTCGCTCGCGGCCCGCGTGGCCGTGACGGTGGAGACGATGCCTCCGCCGCCCCGGGCGATCTCTTCGTAGGTCGCCCCCGCCAGACGCTGCTCGAACTCGCGAGCCCGGTCTCCGCCGTAGACGAGATGGGTATGGCAATCGATTAGGCCGGGCGTGATCCATCGTCCATCGCAGGCGATGCGCTCGGCGGGCGCGAGCGCCGGCGCCTCGGCGGCGGACCCTGCATAGACGATGCGCCCCCCCGCCTCGGCGACGAGCCCGTCCATCACGGTTCCGATGCCTTCGCGCATCGGTGCCAGCGTGGCGAGGCGGCACCCGTGCCAGACGCGATCGACCTTCATCATGGGTCGGGCTGCCCCGTCGAACATCGTGATCCGGACCGGCGTGGCGGCTTGGCGCCCGCTCGATTTGTCTATACATATTAGCCGGATTTGGTGCTGTAAAGGGGCTTTCGCCGAGCCCTCGGGATGCTTGCGATGACGACCCTGTACTTCGATGCGGCGCTCCTGCCGGGAGGCTGGGCTCAAGGTGTGAGGATCACCGTCCGCGACGGCCTTATCGCCGAGCTTGCCATCGGAGCCGTCCGGGAGACCAGCGACGAGCATCACCGCCTTGGACTGCCCGGGCTGAGCAACCTGCACAGCCACGCCTTCCAGCGCGGCATGTCCGGGCTGGCGGAGGTGCGAGGCCCCGGCACCGACAGTTTCTGGACGTGGCGGGAGGTCATGTACCGATTCGTCGGGCAGATGGATGCCGACGATGTCGAGGCGGTGGCCGCGCAGGCCTACGCCGAGATGCTGGAAACCGGCTTCACGCGCGTGGGCGAGTTCCACTACCTGCACCACGATGCGGCGGGGATGGCGTATTCCGATATCGCCGAGCTTGCCGGGCGGATCGCCGCCGCGGCAGAAACAACGGGAATCGGCCTGACCCTTCTGCCCGTCTTCTATGCCCACTCCGGATTCGGAGGGGATGCACCGACGGCCGGGCAGCGGAGGTTTGCGAACGACCCCGACAGCTTCACCCGTCTCGTGGACGCCTCCCGCCGGATCCTAGCCGATCGGGCGGGCGCGGTCGTCGGCATCGCGCCCCACTCCCTTCGGGCGGTGACGCCCGGGGAGCTCCAGGACATTCTACCGCTCGCGCAGGGGGGGCCCGTGCATATACACGTCGCGGAGCAACTCGCGGAAGTTGAGGCGTGTCTCACCTGGATTGGATGCCGTCCCGTGGAGTGGCTTCTGGACAATGCGCCGGTCGATCCGGCGTGGTGCCTGATCCATGCGACGCACACGAGCCCAGAAGAACTCGCCGGAATCGCACGGAGGGGGGCCGTCGTCGGGCTCTGCCCCGTCACCGAAGCCAACCTCGGCGATGGGATTTTCCCGGGCTCCACCTTCGCGTCCGCAGGGGGACGCTACGGCATCGGATCGGACTCCAACGTCCTCATCGACGCCGCTGGTGAGTTGCGGCAGTTCGAATATACGCAGCGCCTCGCCGGGCGCGGACGCAATGTCATGGCAACGAACGGTTCGACCGGGCGCGCGCTCTTCGACGCGGCCCTGTGCGGCGGAGGGCAAGCGCTCGGCGCAGGGACGGGCGGCGTACGGCTGGGCGCGTCCGCCGACCTCGTGAGCCTCGATCCGGATCATCCGGCTCTGATCGGCCGCCGCGAGGACGCAATCCTCGACAGCTGGATCTTCGGCGCGAGACAGAGCGTAATCGACTGCGTATGGGTGCGAGGGAAGAAACGCGTCGAGGGAGGCCGTCACCGCGAAGCCCCCGCGATCACCGCCCGCTTCCGCCGCACCCTCGAAGGATTGCTCGCCCGATGACCGTGCCGCTCAAGCCAGGTACGGATGGAGCCCCGGTCGCGCTGTACCAGCGCATCCGCAACGATATCGAGAGCCGGATACTGTCGGGCGAATGGCCCCCAGGTCACAGGGTGCCGTTCGAGCACGAACTCATGGACTTGTATGCCTGCTCGCGCATGACCGTGAACAAGGTCATTTCCGGCCTCGCGAGTGCCGGATTGGTCGAGCGGCGCAGGAGAGCCGGGACATTCGTGTCGCGCCCACCCATCCAATCCGCAGTTCTGCAGATCCCCGACCTGAAAGCCGAGGTCGAGGGTCGCGGCGAGCGCTACGGCTACCAGCTCCTGGAACAGCACCAGCGCACCGCCAGCCGCGCGGATATAAGGCGTCTCGGCGTCCCCGCACGATCCTCCGTCCTCGCCCTGCGATGCCTGCACCTTTCCCAGGAACGGCCCTTCGCCGTCGAGGATCGCCTGATCAGCCTGCGCGCCGTTCCTCAGGCACAGCATCAGGACTTCACGGTAACGCCGCCCAACGTCTGGCTGGTGAGCCACGTCCCCTGGACCGAAGCGGAGCACCGCATCGGCGCGAGCAAGGCGGATGAGCGAACGCTGGCCGATCTTCAGATCCGTGCCGACGAGGCGTGCTTGGTCCTCGATCGGAGAACGTGGCGTAACGGGGAGCCGATCACCTCGGTACGGATGATCCATCCCGGCTCGCTCTACGATGTCATCGCTCGCTTTACTCCTACCGGCTGAGGGAACGACTTTTCATCAAAGGAGCGCCGAGAGTAAGCCGGGCGCCACGCATGGGTCGGCGGGCGGCCGTCCGCCTCTCCGGCAAATTCGGGCCTGTAGGAGGCCGTCCGCTTTTCCTGCGGACTTCCTCCGAAGCAGCCCTTCCGCTAACGGCCAGATCCTGCCGGACGTCGAATGTCCGCTATTTAGGTTCGGGGCTCGAAAGCCGAATGGCAGAAATCCACCCAACCTAGCCATTTAGCGGCGCCCGCCGATGCAACGCGAGTTGGCCGAAAGCAGAATGGCCGCTTTGGAGGAGGCTGACCGGAAAAGCGGACGGCCTGCTACCGACCCGACCCAGCCGCTCAGATCAGAGTGGGAGTTTCTCCAAAGCAGCCGTTCACACGACGCGTGTTCCGGAGCGCTGCGGTCGGCCACACCATCGAAGTTGCGGTTTTAGAAACGCAAGTCAACGTCGGCTATCGAAGCAGATCACCGGCAGCAGAAAGCATTTCCTTCATGGCCGCGCCCGCAGCCCGATAGGCCGGAGTGCCGACATCCCAATTCTGCGCCGCGAGCGCCTCGATCATCCGCTCGGCCTCAGCCCGTGCCTTCGCTTCCGCATCGAGGAAGCGCTGGACCGCGCCCTGGTCGGCTTTGGGATCATGCCGCAGCGCCTCGACAGCCCTGCGAGCCGCATACTCCCGTGAGATCGCCAACGACCGCTCGGGCGTCGTCGCTCCCAGGAGAACCGAGGCCAACGTCCGCTTCCAGACCCCAAGGTCGGCAGCCAGACGGGACAGCTCAGTTCCGGCGGTGCTTCCCTCTTCTTCGCTCAATCCCGCCTGGGCCATCGCTTCCGCCTTCAGCAGGCGTTTAGTGATCGCGTCGATCTCGGTACGGGTCTTGGCAGCCTTCTCGGCAATGCCGTTGACGCTTCTGGAGATCTCAGACGTCGCGGCGCGCTGCTGCTCAAGGGCTGTAGCCAGAGCTTGGCCCATCTCGTTTGATCGAGCGATCTGCGAACCGGCGTCCTCAACCTGCGACCCCAGGGACGCGACGACGACACCACCTCGTTCGACGGCTGCACGGCTCTCCGCGACGGCCTTGGCGATATGCTCCATCTCGGCCTGCAGTGTCATCAGACCTGCCCGGATCTGTTCCGTCGACTTCGCGGTCTGACCGGAGAGAGCCTTCACCTCTGCGGCCACCACCGCGAAGCCCTTGCCGGCCTCGCCCGCTCGCGCAGCCTCGATCGTAGCGTTCAAGGCGAGAAGGTTCGTCTGACCAGAAATGGCGGCGATCGTCCCGGCCATGCTGCCGATCTCGGATACGGCCGCCTGTAGGACGGAAAGTCGCTCGTCGATCTGATGAGTCCGCGATTCGATCGCCTGCATCGCCTCCCGAGCCTGCCGAACGTCGTTCGTGCAGGCCTGCATTGACGCCTGGGCGGAATCCGCACTGCGGCCCGCGGACTGCGAATTTTGCGCGACTTCGTTCATTGAAGCCGCCATCTCCTCGATGGCGCTTGCAGCCGTCCCAGTCGACTGGGCGATGTCTCCGACGTCGTAGGTCGTCCAACCGATGTTGATCGCGGCCTCGGATGCCTCCTTGGCAACCGCCGCAAGCTGCAGGCGTCCCTTTCTTAGCTGTGTCGCTCTCGCCAGTTGGATCTTGCTCAATGCCTGGCCGACGATACCGTCCGGAAGATCGTCGAGATCGAGATCCTGGCAGTGCGCAAGTTGCTCCATCGCCGCCAACAACCGGGTCCTATCATGATCCATTACCGGACTGGTCGTGCGGGTTTCCGAGGGACGCGACGGGCGGCGGGATTTCAAGCTGAACATCGCAACCAACTTTAAGAAGGTCGCGCCGGAGTAGCGTAAAAAGATTTAACAATCAGATACCGGTCATCTCCTATTTCGGAATGCCATCTGTTTTGCTCGAGCGGTATAGAGTGGGCTGCGGAAGTCAGCATTGACATATTTTCTGCCAAATCGCTTCAGCGCCACTGCAGTCAACTCGAGGCTTCGGGCGAAAACGGTCATCACGGGGCGGATATACGGAATCATTGGTCGTCATCACGCTTTCTGCAGCAAACTACCATTAAGAAAATTTCGTTAAGCATCGTTTTGCGGACCAGAATGGGTCGATCCGGACGGACGTTGCCACGATGCGCTGCATGCCATGGCCGGCGTTGCTCACCATCGCATCGACGCTTCTGCTGCCAGTTGTCGCCGGGCTGGCAGGGGACGCACGCTCGGTCGCAGTCCTCGCCCTGACACAGGACGAGCTCGACGCCTCCATCGCGGCCGTCGCGGCGGCCGACGGCGAGATCGTCGCCGTGGCGGCGAGACACATCCTCTTTGCCCGATCGGATCGGGCCGGCTTCACCTCCCGCCTCCACGCGGCCGGGGCGTGGCGCGTGCTGCCCGCCCCAGTATCCGGCTTCAGCCCGAGCCCTCTCGTCCGTTGAAACAGACCCTTCGAGCAGCGCCCGACCATGACCGATCTCGACCAACTTAGGACCTCCTTCGCACGCCTCCTCGTCGCGCTCCTGTGGATGCACGTGCCGGTCACGTGCGCTATCGCCTACTGCGTAAACCATGATTTCAGCGTTGGCCCGCCGCTCGCGGCTCTGGCGCTGGCCAGTCTTGCGACCCTTTCCTGGGTGCGCGATCCAATCGGTTTGGCTACCCGCCTTGTCACGGGCGCGGCGCTCACAGGCATGGCCGCGACCTTGCTCGCCGCCCTGATCGACCATCCCTGGCAGGTCGATATGCACATGTACTTCTTCGCCTGCCTCGCGGTGCTCGTGGGCTGGTGCGACTGGCGGGTGATCCTCCTGGCGGCTGGGGTAACGGCGGTCCATCACCTTGCCTTCGGCCTCGTCCTCCCATTGCTGATCTTCCCCAGCGTGTCCGGGGCGAGCTTTGCTCGCGTGGTGCTGCACGCCGCGATCGTGCTCATCGAGACCGGTGTCCTCACCTGGGTGTCGTGGACCGTCGCGCGGGCCTTCGACCATCTCAGGCTGTCCGCCGGTGAGTTGCAGGCCCGCCTCGACCGCACCCGCACCCTGGAGGCGGAGGCGGAACTCGCCCGCAGCCAGACCGAGGAGCGACGCCGGGCAGCGATGATCGAGATCGCGGAAGGGTTCGAGGCTGCGGTGGGCGGCATCGTCAGCTTGGTCAGGTCGTCCGCGACCGAACTCCAGGCGACCGCGCGACAGATGACCGAGACCGCCGCCGAGACGGCCGCCCAGTCCACCACTGTGTCGGCCGCCGCAGAGGAGGCGTCGTCCAACGTCAGCAACGTCGCAGCTGCCGCCGAGGAGCTCGGCTCGTCCGTTCAGGAGATCGGTCGGCAGGTCCAGGGATCGGCCGGGCTCGCGCAGGCGGCCGTGGGCGAAGCCGCCCAAACCGCCCACCTTGTGCAAGCCTTGAAGTCGACCTCGACCAAGATCGGCGAGATGGTCGGCCTGATCTCAGGCATCGCCAACCAAACCAACCTGCTGGCCCTCAACGCCACCATCGAGGCCGCCCGCGCGGGCGCAGCGGGCAAAGGCTTTGCGGTGGTGGCGACCGAAGTGAAGGCCCTGGCCGAGCAGACGGCCCGTGCCACGCAGGAGATCGCCAGCCAGATTGGCGAAATCCAGGGGGTGACGGACCAAGCGGTGTCGGCCATCGGCAGCATCACGCACCGCATCCGAGAAATTGACACCGTCGCGACCAGCATTGCGGTAGCGGTCGAAGAGCAAGCTGCGGCAACCCAGGAAATCGTGCGTAACGTCTCGCAGGCCGCGACTGGCACCTCGGAAGTAACCGGAACCATCGCCGGCGTGGCCCAGGCCTCGGAGGAAACCGGGGCGGCGGCTAGCCAAGTGCTGTCGGCTGCTTCGGAATTGTCGCGGCAGTCAGAGCATCTCAATGCCGAGGTTACTCGCTTTCTCGCGACCGTTCGCGCAGCCTGATCGCCGTTTCCGACTTCGTTACGTTGATTGAGTGTCCGCTTCCATTCCGTTTGGGTTAGAAGCGGGCATACCGCTTTCCACCCAACCCAGCCATTCGAAGGCGCCTACTCAGGCGGCTGGAGCTGGCCGTAAGCGGAATGGCTGCTTCGGAGTTTGGGAGGTAGGTAACCGGACGTAGACCCCGCGGCGTTGAGCGTTCAATTAGACGCAAACGGCGCCTCTGCGGCCGGTCAAGCTACCTTGATTATGGCAACGCCGAACTCGCCGTGAACCCGGAGCTCAAGATCACCAACATCGTCGCCTTTCTACAACTCGTCGTGGTGGTTGGTGAGTAATTGATAGCGGCCCCAAAAATCCGTTTATCAACCCCTATGTTCCGCACTGCAGCAACCTGAGGTGATTAGGCCGCTCATTGAATGGGCGGCCTTTTTGTAATGGCATGCCGGTTGGCCGGCGGCCCTGAAGCGGTGTCAGGATGTGACTGCTGACGCCTTCACGAAGACGCCGCTCTTCCCGACTTCGACCGGTAGGTCGCGCTCTTAGTCCGCGAGCCTTCACCGCGCGGGATGCCCCACCCAGGGCGGTCGGTAGCCTTCCCACCACATGGCGCGGACCCGTTTGCACGGTTCGGGACTTGAGTGACGATGACCGCCCAGGCCGATCCCTCAACGCCCTTCGCCCTCGTCGTCGACGACGACGGTCTCATCCGCATGGACGCGATGGACATCCTGGCGGACGCCGGGTTCCGCACGTTCGAGGCCGGCGACGGCGACCAGGCCGTGGAGCTCCTGGAGCGGGAGCATGCCTCGATCGTCCTGCTGTTCACCGACGTCCAGATGCCCGGCACCCGCGACGGCTTCGCCTTGGCCCGCGAGACCGCGCGGCGATGGCCGCACATCGCCATCGTCGTCGCCTCGGGCCAAGCCCATCCGGGACCCGGCGACATGCCGGAAGGCGCGCGCTTCATCGGCAAGCCATTCACCGCCGACATGGTGCACGACCACCTCCAGGAAATCCTGCCGGACGGGCGCAAGCCGGCCCCGCTGCGCGACATGGCTTGACCGACCAGCCGCCACGGCCTGCCGGATACCTTTGCCGGCGTTCCGCATTCCTGAAGGGAGTTATGAGGTCGACGGTCGACCTGGACCCTCGGGGCAACGCAGGGCGCATGGACGCGAGCATGGAAGACCAGGGACCGCCGGTCGACCTGACATCCTGCGACCGGGAGCCGATCCACGTGCTCGGCGCGGTGCAGCCGTTCGGCTTCCTGCTCGGCGTCTCTCCGGACTGGATCGTGGTGCGCGCCAGCGCCAACGCTCCGAAGTGGCTCGGACGACCCGCCGAGGACTTGCTTGGGCTTCCGCTCGACACCCTGGTCGACCGCGAGGCCATCCATCTCCTGCGCGGCCACCTGCAGACGCTGCGCGGCCCCGACGCCGTGGACCGGGTCTTCGGGGTCCGCCTCATGCCGGGCGGACCTGCCTTCGACATCGCGCTGCACGTGTCCGGGGGCGCCATCGTCATCGAGGTCGAGCCAAGCGCGCCCGAGCACCTCAGCGCCGGCAACCTCGTGCGCAACATGGTCTCCCGCCTGCAGCATACGGTCGAGTTCGAGCCGCTCTGCCGCGAGGCCGCCCGGCAGATGCGCGCGCTCACCGGCTTCGACCGGGTCATGGTCTACCGCTTCGCCCCCGACGGATCGGGCGAGGTCATCGCCGAGGCCGTGCGCTCGGGCCTGGACCGTTACCTCGGCCTGCACTACCCGGCCTCAGACATCCCGAAGCAAGCCCGTGCCCTCTACGAGCGGAACTGGCTGCGCATCATCGTCGACGTCGATGTCGCGGCCATCCCGGTGGTCCCAACCCGCGACCCGGCGGGCGAGCCCCTCGACCTGTCGCTTTCGACCCTGCGCACCGTGTCGCCGATCCACCTCGAATACCTGCGCAACATGGGCGTGGCCGCCTCGCTGTCGGTCTCCATCCTGCGCGGCGGGCGCCTCTGGGGCCTGTTCGCCTGCCACCACACCGAGCCGCGCCACATCTCCCTGGAGCGCCGCACGGCCGCCGAGCTGTTCGGGCAGATGTTCTCCTGGATCCTGGAGAGCCGGGAGCGCGAGGTCATCGCCGCCCAGGAGGCGCTAGCCCGCGACACCCACAACCGCCTGATGAGCGCGATGGCCGCGGGCGGCGCCGGTTTGGAGGGGTTGGCCGACTTCGCCGACGAGCTCTCCGGCATCGTCGCCTGCGACGGGCTGGGCGTGTGGGTGAACGGCGAGATCACCCTGCAGGGCGAGACGCCGACGCGGGAGGAGTTCACAGGTCTCGTGCGCTTCCTCAACCGCACGGCGGCGAGCCGGGTCTACGCCACGGACGAGATCGGGCGGTTCCACGAACCCGGCCGCGATTTCACCGAGCGGGCGGCCGGGATGCTGGCCGTGCCGGTCTCGCGCACGCCGCGCGACTTCCTGGTGTTCTTCCGCAAGGAGGTGGCGCGCACCGTGACCTGGGCGGGCAATCCGGAGAAGCCCGCGAGCCTCGGTCCGAACGGCGTCCGGCTGATCCCACGCAAAAGCTTCGAGGCGTGGCGCGAGGTTGTTCACGGTCGCTCGCTTCCTTGGACGGAGGCGGAGGCCCGCACCGCGGAGGCACTCCGGGTCACGCTCCTTGAGGTGATCTTGCGCTTGAGCGACACGGCAGAGCGCGAGCGCAAGGAAGCGCAGGAGCGACAAGAGCTCCTCATCGCCGAGTTAAACCACCGGGTGCGCAACATCCTCAACCTGATCCGAGGCGTGGTTACCCAGAGCCGCGCCAGCGCTGCCGACGCCGAGGACTTCACCGAAGTAGTCGGCGACCGCATCCAGGCCCTCGCCCGGGCCCACGACCAGGTCACCTCCGCCAATTGGGGGCCGGGCTCCCTCGCCGAACTCCTCACCGTCGAAGCCTCGGCCTACCTCGGCGCCAAGGCCAACCGCGTCGTCCTTGACGGCGTCGACGTCCTGCTGGAGCCGCAGGCCTTCACCACGATGGCGCTCGTCGTGCACGAATTGATGACCAACTCGGCCAAGTACGGGGCGCTCAGCGACAGCGGCGGACGGATCGACGTGCGCCTGGAACGGGACGCCTTCGACAGCCTCGTCATGCACTGGACCGAAACGGGCGGCCCCGCCGTCAAGGCGCCGACCCGGCGCGGGTTCGGCTCGACCATCATCGAGCGCTCCGTGCCGTACGAGCTGAAGGGCGAGGCCGAGGTCCGCTACGCACTAACCGGCCTGACCGCGCGGTTCTCGATTCCCGCCGCCTTCGTCCGCGCCGCGCCGCCGCGGGCGGTGCGCGCGGTCCAGCCCGAAGCCGTCCCCACTGTCTCGTTCAACGGGACAGCGCTGGTGGTCGAGGATAACATGATCATCGCGCTGGAGGCGGAGGAGGTCCTGACCGCGCTGGGGGCCGACGCGGTCGACATGGCGGCCTCGGTCCGGGAGGCGCTCCGGCTGATCGACGCGTCGCCGCCCGACCGTGCTCTGCTCGACGTGAACCTGGGGTCTGAGACCAGCGTCGCGGTCGCCCGGCGCCTGGCCGAGCTCGGCATCCCGTTCGCCTTCGCGACCGGTTACGGCGAGAGCTTCCAGGTCCCGCCCGACCTCGGCGACGTGCCGGTGATCAAGAAGCCCTACGGGGCGGATAGCCTGCGGCAAGCCTTCGGTCGCCCTCAGACCCATTGAATCCTAAGGGTGGTGGACCGACCCCGAGCCCACGCCCCGGACGCCGACCTCCAGGCCCTCAGGCTCGTGGTGGAACGGTCCCGGCGGGTTTTCCGTATGAGGCGTAAGCCAGGGAAGGCGAGCGCGGACGGAGGCGGGTGCTTTGAGGACGCCGAAGGGTTTCGCCGAGTTCTCCTCACGGGTCGCCCGAGCCGCGGGCCGGCCTTTGACTTTTGCGATCAGCATCGGGCTGATCGTCGTCTGGGCGGTCACGGGCCCCCTGTTCGGGTACTCCGACACCTGGCAGCTCGTGATCAACACCGGTACGACCATCGTGACGTTCCTGATGGTGTTCCTGATCCAGAATACCCAGAACCGGGACGGGGCCGCCATCCAGGCCAAGCTCGACGAGCTCATCAGGGCGAGCGCGGCGCAGAACCGCTTCATCGGGATCGAGAACCTGACGGAGGAGGAGCTCGACGACCTGCGCGCCCGCCTCGCGTTGCATAACGGTGCGAGCCCCGGCGCCATCGTAAAGGCGGCCGACCAGGCGGAGGCTGCGGCCGATGCCAAGGCCCGCGAGGCGGCGGCCCGGGTCGGTGGCGCCCCGAGCTACCCGAGCTGACGAGCCCGGCGCGCCGGCTACGGGGCGCGGCAGTCCATGGCGGCGGTCGCCTCAACGACGCTCAGGGCCCGGCGCCGGACTTCCAGCGAGGCGGTAGAGCCATCCGCGACGACGGTCGCCTCGCGCTTGAGCGACGCGTCGCATGCGCAGGAATGGTATCCGGCGGTGTCGTAGCAGGCGTCGTGCCGCATGCAGGCTGCATCGAGGGCGTCGGTCGGCGGCAAGCCCTCGCCGCGCTGGCCCTTGCCGCAGTAATTCCCGTGGAACAGCTCCTTGCCGGCGACAACCTGGCCAAGATCGCCCTTCGGCGGGGCTGGCGCCTCGGCCCGGCCGCCGGGGTTGAGTTCGTTGGCCGGGCCGCCCGCCCTGGAGCCGGAGGCGCGCAGGGCCTTCGGGATGCTGGAACCCTCGCCGGGCTCGTTCAAGGCCTCGCCGGCCTTGCCGTTCGGATCGGAGAGATCGGGCAGCGGCGGCGGCGGCCCCGGTCGGGGCTCCTCGACCTCGACTGCAGCGGCGGGTGCCTCCTGGACGCCTTGCGCCTGAGACGCGTGCGGGAAGGCCACGATGAGCAGGCCGAGCATTGTTAGGATGGACGGTCGCAAGGATGGCCCCCGGGTCAGCGGGCCTAAACTCGAAGCCCGGTTTTCCCGTTCCGGGGCGGGTGCCGCGAAGGTTACGGAGACCCTGCCGCGGCGGAGCGGCGTCGGAATAGCCCCCGGAGGATGCGGAGCGGCAGGAAGACGAGTTTCAGGATGGCCCGGGCGAGCAGGACGGCCAACACCGCGAGGACGGCCAGGAAGGTGTTGAGCATGGGGTTTCCGTCTGGCGCCGCGAGCATCGCCATACGGTGCCCTGTGTAGGATCGCCTAAGGCGCGAAAGCGGCGACATGAGGGAGGTGCCGCCCGGGCGGCCCTCAGCCGCCGCGGATAGCCTACCGGTCCGGCAGTGCGGACGCGCAGCAGGGGGATGCGACCGGCTCGCCGAGCGCCTCCCTGACGACCTCCGCACACAGTTCGGGACGGCCCCCGCAGCATTCGTCCAGCAGGTACCGCATCAGGCCGCCAAGGGCTTCCGGCACCGCCGTGTAGATCACGGAGTTCGCGTGACGCCGCGACCGGGCCAGGCCCGCCTGCTCCAACTGCGCCAGGTGGAACGACACGGTGGATGGCGTCCCGTCCACTTCCTTGGCGATGCGTCCTGCGGCCAAGCCTTCGGGATGGCTCCGGAGCAACGCGCGCATGGCCCGCAGACGGGTGTCCTGCGCCAGGGCGGACAGCACGGTTAAGGCCGCGTTGTCGTTTAGCATGGGTTCATGTTTCGATTGATATCGAAATTGGAAGAGTTACAAACGGCGCAGCTTGATCGGTCCTGGTTGATTTCAGCATGAGCGATGGATTGCAAGGGTACGATGACGCCGACGGCCGCAGATCCGGGCGTGAAATATTTAGTCGCGACCTGTCGTTTTACCTGGCCACCCCGCTTAAGGACTACTTCAGCCACATCCAGTCCGAACCGCTCCCGGCCGCGCTGACGGACCTAGTCGCGCGATTTGAGGACACCTTCGCCCAGCAGGGAAGGACCGTCGCCACCGAGTTCCGGGACGACCTGCTGCGCGCGTTGCCTGCGCTGCGGACCTTCGCCCTCTCGCTCACTGGCGACGTCCCCCGGGCCGACGACCTCGTGCAGGAGACCTTCGCGAAGGCCTGGACGAAGTGGCGCCACTTCACGCCCGGGACGAACTTCACCGCGTGGCTGTTCACGATCCTGCGCAACCACCTCTACTCGGAGATGAGGAAGCAAAAGCGCGAGGTCGAGGACGCGGAGGGCGTGCAGGCCGGAAAGCTCATGTCCCCGGCCGACCAAGAGGACGCCAGCACCCTCAAGGTCGTCTGGGAGCGGATCGGCGGCCTGCCGGAGGCCCAGCGACAGGCCCTGCTCCTGGTCGGGGCCGAGGGGCGGACCTACGAGGAAGCCGCCGCCCTGATCGGGTGCCAGGTCGGAACGGTCAAGAGCCGGGTCAGCCGGGCGCGGGCGCACCTCGTCGAGCAACTCGGCATGGGGGACGCGAGGCGAACGGCGTGAGATCACCACCGCCCGGTCGCTCGAAGGGCGGCATGTCCGGTACGGGGGCCGCCTCGCCGGACGACGAAGCCCTCCACGTCCTCGCGGCGACCTCGGTTCGGGCAGTCGAGACCATCGACGGCGGAGACACGATGGCCGTCCGCATGACGACCGCGGGTGGCGGAGAACTCTGCGTCCTGCTGCCGACGGGCGTGGCGGGCGAGATGCTGTTCCTTCTTGCCGAGGCGGTGGGCGCGGGACACGACCAAGGTTAGCCGCCGTTCACGAACGTCATGCACGTGTGAGGACGGTCAGGCAGGAGGCTGCACCCGAAGGCAAGGCAGGGAGGCGAGGCGCCCGTCCGCAATCGGCCTCCCGCAAAAGGGGCGCATCTGTCTTGGTTGACGAGGCGTTACGAGGGCCCGGCGACCATGGGGGCATCGCGCCCGCCTCCCGTCGCCGCCGAGGCCGAATACATGACCGAAACCGGATCCGACCCGGTACCGCCCGAACTTTCCCTCGCATCGCCGGCGCAGCCGCGTCGGCCGCACCCGCTCGCGCTGACCTTCAAGCGCGGCCTCGACATCGTCGTCGCGGCAACGTCGATCTTCCTGCTTCTGCCGCTCATGCTTTTCGTGGCCGGCACGATCTGGGCCCTCGACCGCGGACCGCCCGTCGTCCGGGAGCCGAGCCTGGGATGCGGTGGTCGTACCTTCGACCGCCTGCGGTTCCGTACGAGCGGACACGGGATCGAAACACCTTCCGGCATTCAGGACGGCTGGGCGGCCCCCGATGGGGTGGAACGTATGACGGCCATCGGACAGGTGCTGAGCCGGACGTCCCTGGACGAGTTGCCGACGCTCCTGAACGTGCTCCGGGGCGAGATGAGCCTCGTGGGCGCCCGTCCGATCCCCGAGGGGGCCGCGCGTTACGGATCGGATATCGACGCCCGCCTCTCGACGCCACCTGGCCTGACCGGGGCGTGGCAGGTCGAGGGAGGTCCCGGGGCGACCGACATCGAGCGGGCGGCGCTCGACCTCGACTACGCGAGACGATGAAGCCTGCGCCGGGACTTCGCGATCATGCTCCGTGGCGTCGCCACCGCCTTCGCGAGGCGGGACCGCGCCTGAGCCGGCATGGCTAGATCCGGGATGTCTTCCGTACGGCATGCCGCCCACCATTCAGCTCACCTCATGGCGTCCGGGTTATAGATGCTTAGTCTTATTTGGGGCGCGGATTAAAACGGCGGCACCCATCCTTATCGCGCTTTGGCTGCGGAACCGTATTTGAAGGAAATGGGTTTGAGTACCAGATAAACACTCGGAGCAAATACATGAAGTTGCTTGCCCTGACCCTTGCCGCCGGCGTCGCGCTGACCGGCGCCGCCGCGACCGCCCAGGCCCATGAATGGGGCGGCGGCTACGGGTACGGCCCGCGCGCGCATTCCCGCGTCATCGTCCGCGAGGGGTACCGTGACGGCTACCGCGGCGTCGGCCTGCACCACGGCTGGGACCGTCCCGGCGTCCGCGTGATCGAGCGACGTGGTTACGGCTACGGCCGCCGCGGCTGGGACGACTGAGCCCTCGCGACGGAGGTTCGACGTTAGAGGGGCGCCCGCACGGGCGCCCCTTTTCGTTTCGGCGCGCCCCAACCTGCCGAAGGGGATTACCGGACGCTTTGATTGTCGCCCGGGGATCAGGTCGAACGTACATCCCCGCTCCGCGAGCAAATGATCATCCGTCGTCATCCCAACAAACGCGGAACACTTTTCCAGGCTTGACCGTATTCAAGGGTTGCCACGGCGACCGGTCGTGGCCCGAAGTCCGGAGAGGCATGCCGTGAAGCGCGACGCCTTCCTGATCACCTTGCACGCATCCGGCTTGGTGCGGCGCCTCACGGCGCCGACGGAGCGGGAGGCCGCGCTGGCGGCGGAGTCCGTCGTCAGGTTGCATTGCGACCGCCCGGGCGGCATCGGCTTCGTCATCGATGCCGTGGACGGGCGGGCGAGCCGGCGCATCGCGGCCTACCTCTCGGACGTTATGCCCGAGACGGCCACGTACGCCTCCGCCGCCCAGGCATGAGGGAGGCGCCCCGGATGTGTGCGGTGAGGAGCGACCCCGGAGCCGGCGCCAAACCCCCCATTTCCATCGCGAAGTGGGTGGGTCGGTCGCGACCTGGCGCAGCGGCCAACGACAACCGGGCTCGCACCACCCACATCGATCTCGCGGCGCTGCTCCTTGTCCTGGGCTGGCGAATGACCTTGGGCGCGTGCTGGCTCGGCATGCTCGCTGCGTGCGCGTGCCTGTTCGCCGTGGCCTCGCCCCACCCTTGAACCGTCTCCGCCTCGCCGAGCTCGGATCGCGTGAACGCCTTCGCGGCCGAGGGGAAAGGCGCTCCCCCGTCGAGGCCGGGCCCGGAACCGGACCCCGGAGCTTAGGTTGAACCGACCACCCCGGGACAGGCCCCTACCCGATCACGACGAGGGCAGGTCGACCGGACGCGACGACCGGATCGCCCTCCGTGACGTCGGCCGCCCTCAGGCATGCCTCCACGGCGGCGCGGAGCGATGACACGTAGACGTCCGCGCCGACCTCCCGACCGAGCGCGGCGTCGGTGAGAACCCGCTCGCCCACCGGCCAGAGGCCGACGAGAACCGGCACGCCCGGTGCCCGGCGCCTTATCCGTTCCAGCAGGTAGCGCAGGTGCGCCGGGTTGCCGGTGATGTCGAGGTAGGAGACGCAGATCATCGCCACGCCGGTCAGGTCGAGATCGCGGATGCCCTCCCTTGAGACCGCCTTGTAGGACGTCGCCCTGGCGCCGAGCCCGTGCTTGCGCAGCAACTGGGCCAGCATCGCCGAGGAGGCCTCGTCGAGGGGCCGCGCCCGGCCACGCACAGCACGGGCGCCTCGCCGCGCCATGCCTCGGGTAGCGCCTCCCGCGGCGGCGCCTGCCCCGGCACGGCCTCGGTCTTCGGATGGGCACGCTCCGCGAGCGTGGGCGTCTCGCTCGGGTTCACCGCCTTGTCGTCGCGCTCCGGCTCGGCGTCGGGATGGTCCTCGAAATCCTCCACCAGCGAGCGGGCCGAGGCGCGGATGTTGTCGAGTTGCACCGGCGTCACCACCCCGCGCGCGAAATCGTTGGCGGCGAGTTGAAGCCCCTTGAGCGCCACCTTGTCGTAGTACGACGAGAGCGAACGGTCCTTCAGCATCGCCTCCGCAACGTCGCGGACCTCGTCGGGGTCGCCGGCGAGCATGCGCTGGTAGAAGTTCTCGACGGGCGTGAGAGGCGGCCGGTCGCCGAGGAGCACGTCGAGGAACTCTAGGCTGTCGACGTGGCGTCCGAGCACGACGAGGCAAACGGTGAACGGGGTGGCCAGGATCAGGCCGATGGGCCCCCACAGGAAACCCCAGAACAGGGTCGAGACGATCACCGCGAAGGGCGAGAGCCCGGTGGAGTGGCCGTAGAGCAGCGGCTCGATCACCTGACCGAAGATCGGCTCGGCGATGAGGAACAGCGCCGCGGTCGCGATGACCATCGACCAGCCCGGGTCGACCGCGGCCGCTAGGGCCACGGGCAGGATGCCGGAGGCGATGGCGCCGATGTAGGGGATAAAGCGCATGATGGCCGAGAACACGCCCCACAGGAGCGGGTTGGGCACGCCGATGAACCAGAGCCCGACGCCGACGATAATCCCGAACGTCGCGTTCATGCCGAGCTGGGCCAGGAAGTAGGTGCCGAGCCGGCCCGCGGCGTCGTCCATGGCCACCGTCGTGCGGTGCAGGTCGCTCGACCCGAACAGGCGGATCATGCGGTTGCGCAGGTCCTCGCGCTGCAGGAGCAGGAACACGACCACGACGAGGACGATGCCGACGTCGGTCAGCGGCGAGACGATGGGGCCCAGGACCTTCTCGGCCAGCGTCAGCGGCGAGGGTTCGGGCTCCTCGACGCGCACGAGTTGCGCCTTGGGCGTCTCGCCCGCCGGTCCGGTCGCGGCGGTGGTGCCGGCGGCGTCGGCCTTCTGGGTGGCGTCGTGGACCTGGTGGTTGAACTTCTGGAGGACGCGGTTCGCCTCCCCGAGCCAGCCCTGCTGCAGGCCCGCGACCTTCCTCTGCACGGTGGCCTGGTACTGGGGCAGGTTGCCGGCGAGTCCCGCGACCTGGGTGCCGATGACCGCCCCGATGCCGCCGAGGACGCCGAGCGCCAGCAGGACCGCGACGATGACGGAGGGCACCCGCCCGAGCTTGATCTTCCGCAGGAGGTTGACGACCGGCCCGAGGACGAAGCTGAGCAGCACGGCCAGGACCAGGGGGATGAACACCTCGCGACCGAAATACAGCGCCGCGACGAGCACGACGCCCACCGCGAGGGTCAGGAGGCCGCGCAGGCCCGGGACGAGGGGCGGCGGGACCTGGGCGGGCTGACGCAGGGCCGTGGCTTCGTCGGTCGGCATCGCGGGTTTGCTCCTCGGCGCCGAGCCGGATTCCGGCGCCCTGCGGCTTCGTCCAAAGAATACGACCTGCGTCGCGCGTGGGTCGGACGGTCCCCGCCCGATACGACGGGCGCCGGGTCGGCCCCCACCGTTCCAGGTATGGAACCGGTCGCAGGCCGCCTCGGGCGAAAGAAACCCCGCCCGGCTGCGGCCGGGCGGGGTCGGGCGAATGTCGGATGTTCAGGCCGAGGATGCGGTCAGTCGATGACTTCGACGATCCGGTGGCTGCGGTCGACGAGCACCGGCCGGTCGTTCACGACCGTGTACCGGTAACCCGGCTTGACGCGGTACTGGTCCGGCACGTCGTAGTACGTCACGCCCGAGGACGGCAGCGTGCTGCCCACGGCGATGCGCCCGTCGTAGTTGTAGGAGCGGACGTTGCGCTCGCGGACGTAAGAACGGAAGCGAGGACGGTCGTCCACGCCCAGGATGCCGCCGACCGTACCAGTCGCCGCACCGACCGCGCCGCCGACGATGCCGCCGACCGGGCCAGCCGCGTCCGCGCCGACCGCGGCGCCCTCGGCCGCGCCCCGCACGGTGCCCTGGGCCTGGGCGGCCACCGGCAAGGCGAGCATGCCGGCCGTGGCCAGCGCGAGAAGGATCTTGTTGGTCATGGAATTGTCTCCTTGAGCATCAGCGGATCGGGCGAGGCGGCGCCTCAGTTGCAGCCCTCCTTGTGGACGGTCTTCGAGTTGCCCATGCCGTCCTCCTTGTGGACGGTCTTGGATCCGCAATCGACGCTGCCGGTGGTGACCTCGCGCTTCTCGACGACGGTGTCGCGATGGTCGACGACGGCGGGACCGTCGCGGTGGATGACGGTGGTTTCCGCGGCAATGGCGGGGGCGGCGATGCCTGCGAACGCGGCGGCGACGAAGCCGAGGATGACGGTCTGGCGCATGTCTTTCTCCGTGCTTCTACCGGTATGGGTAGGATGACCGCAGCAACGGCGTACTGGTACTAACGGTTCCGCCTTGTTTGGAGGCAGTATTACCTTTCAAAAATTATTCGCCAAACACTGTGTCGCGCGATTTAATTGCGGACCATGCATGCTGCCGCAACCTCGATGCATATCTATGCGGCCGTCGGCGCAAGCACTGCGCTGGACCGGATCGGCTGGCCAGCTCCCGGCGAACCGGACTTCCCCGTTCGTCGGCAGCCAGCGTCCGGGCACGCCACTGTCGCCGACCGACCCGGCGACGTGACGTCGATGGGTCTGCACGGTCGCCGCTGCGCTCGCCCGATGCGGACCTCACCTTCGTCGCGTCGGCGGATGCGACCCACCCACACCGCTCAGGTTCCTACCTGAAGAACGGTCGATCCCACCCATGAACTAGAATTTAGTATTCAATTCCGCCGCCGTTCAGTCTTGAGGCTGCCTAACGGGATGCATTCATCTGGACGGGGTGGGACGCATGAACGAAACGGTGCCGATCCGGGATACGGCCTCTCCTGACGAAATCGTCGACGTCGCGACGCATGTGAGGCGCCATCTCGGGACGGAACTTCGGGACTACTTCGCATTGCCTGCCGCGACCGAGCTTCCACCTCGGCTCGCCCACTTGGTCGCGCGCTTTGATGCGGTCGTCCCCCCCGGCCGAACCCAACCCGACGACGGGTTTCGGGACGACCTGATCCGGGCGGTTCCCGCCCTTCGCGGCTTCGCGTTCTCGCTCGCCGGCGACACGGTGCGGGCCGACGACCTGGTTCAGGAGGCCCTGGTGAAGGCGTGGGCGAACCGGCAGCGTTTCACGCCAGGCACCAAGATGAACGCGTGGCTCTTCACGATCCTGCGCAACCAATTCTACAGCGAGGTCCGCAAGGCCAAGCGTGAGGTCGAGGACGCCGACGGAGCCCACGCCGCGACCCTCATGGCGTTGCCGGCCCAGGAGGGCGTCGTCGACCTGGAGCGTCTCCGGCAACGCCTCGACGGCATCCCGCCGGCCCAGCGCATGGCCCTCCTGCTGGTGGGAGCGGAGGGCTACACCTACGAGGAGGCCGCGGAGTTGCTACGCTGCCGGGTCGGTACGGTGAAGAGCCGGGTCAGCCGTGCAAGGGCCGGCCTGTCGGAGGCGTTGGGCCTCGGCGGTTCCGATGCAGGGGATGCCATCGCTTGAGACCGCCCAGGTTCCGGAGCTCATCGGTGCGATGTTTGTGGGCCCGGCTCGGACCCTAGTTGGCGATTGCCGGCGGCGGATACGGGACGAACCTCGTCGCCGCTTCCGGCGCGCCCGCAGCAGGCGGCTCGGAGCCGCCCGTCGAGAAAGGGATCGAGGTGTCGCAAGCATACACGCCACAGGTCCTGGCGGCGGCCCATGTCCGGTCGGTCGGGATCATCGACGGCGGGGATACGGTCGCCGTCCACATCGAGGCCGCCGGCGGGGAGGAGATGTGCCTGCTCCTTCCGCTCGCCGCCGTGAGCGATCTCCTCATGCATCTCGCCACGGCGCTCGACTTCGGCGTGCCCGCCCGCGCGCTGCCGGATACGTGACCGGTGGCGAGGGCGTGCGATTTGACGGAAAACGTTTCGCCGCCTGCGTCGTGTCCCTCGTTCACCGATACGTGGCCGGCGATGTTCTCACTTGCTTCGCGCGCTACCTTCCTGCCGGCCGCGCCAAGCGGTGAAAGAAAAGAACCATGAGGAAACGTATGATGCTCAAGAATGCCGCGCCGTTTGTGGTTTTGGCCGCCGTGTTCGCCACGCCGGCCCTCGCCCTTGAAGTCACGAGGACCGCGACGGTCGCGGCGTCGCCGGACAAGGTCTGGAAGACCGTCGGCGGTTTCTGCGGCATCGGCGATTGGCACCCCGTCATCGAGAAATGCGTACTGTCCCGGAAGGGCGGCAAGCAGGAGCGCACGCTCTCCCTGAAGGGTGGGGGCACCATCGTCGAGGAAGAGCAGTCCCGGGACGACCGGAAGATGGATTACACCTATACGATCATCTCGGGCCCGTTGCCGGTGCAGGACTACAGGTCGACCATCATGGTCGAGAAGGACGGCGGCGGGTCGAAGGTCACCTGGACCGGGTCCTTCAAGGCCAAGGGTGCGCCGGACGACAAGGCCAAGGAGGCGATTGCCGGTGTCTACGAAGCGGGCCTGAAGGGCATCTCCGAAAAGGCCAAGTAGCCGGTCCCCCGGGCGGGGCGACCGAGCCGTCCCCGTTCCGCCTCGGGGCGGGGGCACGCCTCGGATGCCGGGTCCACCCCATCGGCCAAGCGAAGGAGCGGTCGAGCATGCGACAGGTGAAGGTCAGGCTGATCGAGCCGGGATTGCGTCCCCGGCGGACGCGCCTGGAAATCCCCGGCTGGGCCGGCAATCCCGAACCCCGCGTGGATGGCTCCCAGGAATATGCCTGGCACTGCATCCCCTTCTCGGAGGCGGCCAAGGGCGGAATCGAGCTGTTCTATCCCTACGATGCCGAACTGCGTGTCGGCACGCGGGATGGGAAGCTGGTGATCGAGGGCGACTTCGGCGAGCCACCCGAACCCGGCATGCAGTGGCCGCCGTTCCGGAGTTTCGGCGACGCCTACTACACCTACCAGATCCTCATCGACCTCAAGGTCGAGGAGGGCTGGGCGATCAAGACCGAGACGCATCCACGCTTCTACACCGACCGGACCGGGACCGTTCCGGTCGCCGTGCCGGCCCTCATCCGGCACTGGTGGCCGATGATGTACTTCATGGTGTTCAAGGCCCCCGACGAGGGACGGACCCACGTATTCCGGAAGGGCGAGCCCTTCATGCAGGTCACCGTCGTCGAGGCCGAGGCCGATTTCGAGCTCGTGCCCATGTCCGAGGAGGAGGCCGCCGAGCGCGAACTGCAGTCCCGGCGCATCTATGCCAGCCGCCACACCCTCTCGGCCGACACGCAATGGACCTCGGCGACCGACACGGTCTTCGACGGTACGTACAGGCGCATCCTCGGCGCCGCGAAAGGCCCCCGTTGAAGTGTGCCGGGGCGGTCCCCCGCCCCGGCGGCAGGGTGCTCAGTACCCGTAGGGCCTGTAGTACCCATGATGGTGATGGTGGTGGTGATGGTGGTACCGCCGGAAGTAGCGGTGGTGGTGATGATGGTGATGATAGAACGGCCGGAAGAACCGGTGATGATGGTGGTGATGGTGGTGGTAGTAGTATTGGGCCTCCTGGATGGTCGCCTCGCCCTCCGTGGCGGCCGCTAGCGGTTCGGCCCTCGCGGCGGCCTCGTCGGATTCCTTGAGGAGGGCCACCGCATCTGGGATAGGCTTGAGCAGATCGGCGTAGCTCCCGGCGTGCATGGCCGCGGTCAGCCCGGTCTGAGCGGGCATCGCGGCCAGCGCCGGGTCGGCAGCCGCGAGCAGGGTGACGGCCCCGATCAGGCCAGCGACTGTCTTGTCCATCGACGGATCCTTCCTTCAACGGCGCACTCCTCCCCCCGGAGAAAAGGAGGACGGAAGCGCTGCCGGAAACACAACGCGCCGGAAAGCCGTTCCTGCTTGACCCGGGCCAGGCAATCACTTCTTCGGCATGAGCACCGAGTTGTTTGGCGCCAATTGCCGATGCCGGCTTCGATACTCCATGAAATAAAATTTAGTCGATCTTCCTCATGTCCTCAGCCTTCGCATCCCGCGCGACTACGGCATCGAAGGGTCAGCGCAACAAAGCGGCGCGTGCCGGTCGCTTTTCGGGGAGACGGCGAGACAAATGTCCTGAGCGTCCATCCCCGTTACGGGCAATGTCCGGGAGCGGTGGGAAGTGAGGGCGAACGTCGCCGGCGGCGTGGCGGATCGGCCACGGTGTTGCTCCCATCAGGGTTCCGCTGGCGTCGACGGCATCCACCCGGGAACCGCCGTCGCGCCCCGTGCTTGGACCGAGGGAACCTGTCGGGACGCCGGGAAAATTCGCCGGCACCGTGTTATTCCTTATTCCTCGCGAGCGACTAGCCGTCACGGTCGGCCATCGCGCTTCGGTACGGAGCAAACGATGAGCAAGGCGAGCGCCGCCCAGATGCTGCCGACCCTCGCGACCGCGCGGGCGGGCCGGTCGCAGCGCCGGTTCGCCGTCTTCGTGGGAACCGCCTTCTTAGCCGTCACGCTCGCCCTGCTGCCGATGGCTGGGCGGCCGATGCCGCCGATGCCGGGCTTCGTGCCCGTCTACCAATCGGCGCTCGTCGTGGTCTATGGCCTGACGACGTTCCTGTTCCTGACCCAGTACCGCCGCATCCGCTCGCTGCCGCTGCTCATCCTCGGGACGGGGAGCCTGTACGTGACGCTCGTCGTCATCGTGCAGATGCTGTCCTTCCCGAACGTCCTCGCTCAGGACCGCCTCGTCGGTGACGGTCCGTCCACCACGACTTGGCTCTGGACGTTCTGGCATCTCGGCCCTCCGCTTTTCGCGCTGCCCTACGCCGTCATGGAGGCCGACCGGCGTCCTTGGCTTGCCCTGCCCCGGCGCGCCGGATGGATCGGCCTGTTCGCGGTCGCGGGCACCGTCGCTGCCGTGGTGGCGACCGGCCTCGCGGCGACCCGCTACGTCCACCTCCTGCCCAAGTGCGTCGAGGGCGACGATTATTGGCTCCTCACCACGTCCGGCATCGGCCCCGGGGTCGTCGCCGTAACCGTGGCGGCGCTTGCGGTCCTGTGGTGGAAGACCCGGCTGCGCACAGTGCTCCAGCTCTGGCTCGCCGTATCGCTGCTGCTGCTGGTGTTCGACAACGCCGTGACCTTGATGGGGGCAGCCCGGGGAACGGTCGGATGGTTCGCCGGACGCATGGAGGCGCTGGTGGCGGGCTTCATCATGCTCGGGGTCTACCTGCGGGAGGTCGACTTCCTCTACGCCCAGGCCGAGGCCGCCGCCGGGGAGCGCGAGGCGCGGCGGGCGGAACTCCACTTGGCGCGTGAGAGCCTCGCGCTGGCCCTGGAAGCGGCCGAGATGGGCAACTGGGACCTGGACCTGCATCGCGGCACCTCACGCCGGTCGCCCCGGCACGACGCGATCTTCGGCTACCGCGAGCCCGTCGCGGCCTGGGACGTCGAGACCTTCCTCGGCCACGTCGTCCCGGAGGACCGCGACGCGGTCCAGGCGGCATTCGATGCGGCGGGCGGTAGCGGGCGCCTTGAGATCGACTGCCGCATCCGGCGGGCCGACGACGGGGGGACGCGCTCGGTCACGATCCGGGGCAAGGTCTACCGCGACGAGGCCGGCCGGCCCCGCTCCATGGCCGGCGTCGTCATGGACATCACCCGGCAGCGCGAGGCCGAGGAGCGTCTGAACCAATCGCAGAAGATGGAGGCCATCGGCCAGCTTACGGGCGGCGTGGCGCATGATTTCAACAACTTGCTGACCATCATCGTCGGCAATCTCGACATGATCGTGCGCAAGCCCGACAACCCGCAGCGCGTGGAGCGGCTGGCCACGTCGGCGATGACGGCGGCGCGCCGCGGGGCCGAGGTCACGGAGAAACTGCTGTCGTTTTCGCGGCGCCGGGTGGTTCGGCCTGAGACCGTCAACCTGAACCGGCTGCTCAGGGAATTCCAGGCCTTGCTGGAGCGGGCGGTAGGCGAGACGGTCGAGGTGCGGTTCGACCTCGACGCGGTCCTCGACCCGGTCCGGCTCGATCCGGGGCAGTTCGAGAGCGCGGTGCTGAACCTCGCGGTCAACGCGCGGGACGCGATGCCGGACGGCGGCGTCCTGACGGTGAAGACCTGCAACGGCCACCTCGACGCCGTGGAGATCCCCGACCGGCCGGACCTCCGGCCGGGGGCCTACGTGCTCGTCTCCGTCACCGACACCGGCCAGGGAATGGACGCCGCCACGCGGACCCGCGCCTTCGAGCCGTTCTTCACGACCAAGGACGTCGGCAAGGGGACGGGCCTCGGCCTCAGCCAGGTCTACGGCTTCGTGCGGCAGGCCGGGGGACATGCGCAGATCAAGAGCGAGGTGGGGCGAGGTACGTCCATAGAACTCTACCTGCCGCGCTCGGCCGAGAAGGCGGCCGACGAGCCCCGGCCCGACAACGCCTTTCCGCTGCGAAGGGCGACCTCCGGCGAGGTGGTGCTCGTGGTCGAGGACGAGCCGGCAGTGCTGGAGATGGCGGTCGAGAGCCTCGGCGAGCTCGGCTACATGACGCTGACCGCGACCCGGGCGTCGGAGGCCCTCGACCGCCTGGGAGGTTCGGAGCGCATCGACATCCTCTTCTCGGACGTGGTGATGCCCGGCGGCATGAACGGCGTGCAGCTCTCGGTTCAGGCCCGGCGGCTGCGCCCCGGCCTGCGGGTACTGCTGACCTCGGGCTACACGGGCACGGCGCTGGCCGAGCACGCGGTACCCGCCGACCTGCCCCTGCTGAGCAAGCCTTACCGACGGGACGAGTTGGCGAACAAGCTTCGTGTTGTCATGGGCTGAACCGTCATGGGCGACTTCGGCCATCGACCGCCTCGGCCCGTCGCCTTTCCGCTCCAACGGTCATTCGGCCGCCAAGGGCATCGCCGGCTCGCGGGCAGGCACTTGCCGCACCTCCGCATCCGGCAGGCCCCGGCCCTTGACCAGGGCGTAGACGGCCGGGATCACCACGAGCGTCAGCACGGTCGAGGAGACCATGCCGCCGATCATCGGCACGGCGATGCGTTGCATGACCTCGGAGCCGGCGCCCGTGCTCCACAGGATGGGGATGAGACCGGCCATGATCGCGGTGACCGTCATCATCTTCGGGCGCACCCGCTCGACGGTGCCGACCATGATAGCCCGACGCAGGTCCTCGCGGGCGAGGGGCCGCCCCTCGCGGTCGCACGCGGCCCTGACCTCGTCGAGGGCGTGGTCAAGGTAGACCAGCATGATCACGCCGGTCTCGGCCGCCACGCCCGCGAGCGCGATGAACCCGACGGCCACCGCCACCGACATGTTGAACCCCATCCACCACATCAGCCAGATGCCGCCGACCAGCGCGAAGGGCAGCGACAGCATGACGATGAGCGTCTCGGTCAGGCGGCGGAAGTTGATGAACAGCAGAAGGAAGACGACGAGCAACGTCAGCGGCACCACCACCTTAATGCGCGCCTCGGCCCTCTCCAGGTACTCGTACTGCCCGCTCCATTGCAGGGTCGTGCCCTGCGGGAGCCTGACCTTGCTGCCGACCGCGGCCCGTGCGTCGGCGACGTAGCCCCCGAGGTCCCGGCTCGCGATGTCGACGAAGATATAGACCGCGAGCTGGCCGTTCTCGGTCCGGATCGAGGTCGGGCCGCGCATGAGCTCGACCTTGGCGACCTCGCGCAACGGCACCGTGCCCCCGGCCTGCAGCGGTACCTGCACCTCGTCGGCGATGGCCCGCGGGTCCGAGCGGAAGGCGCGCGGGTAGCGCACGTTGACCGTGTAGCGCTCGCGTCCCTCGACGGTGTTGGTGACGCTCTGGCCGCCAAGCGCGGTCGCGATGACGTCCTGCACGTCCCCGACCGCTAGAGCGGAGCTCGTCCGATCGGAAGCTGTGCTGGGCGGCTAGGGGTTGATGGGGCAAGGAGGAGCCCATGCCGACAACCTTATCCGTCGATCTTCGCCAGCGCGTGGCATCCGCTGTCT
>NZ_JBWJYL010000014.1:0-74236 GCF_056430985.1 Methylobacterium sp. Gmos3 | reverse complement strand
ACGTTCCCACGCGTTACTCACCCGTCCGCCGCTGACACCCGAAGATGCCCGCTCGACTTGCATGTGTTAAGCCTGCCGCCAGCGTTCGCTCTGAGCCAGGATCAAACTCTCACGTTAAAGAGATTGATCTCAGCTGATCACAACATTTGACGAAGACTCACAAACGTTTCGGATGTTTCCATCCGAGGTTGTGAGTACGAAACGTTGGACAGCTTAGTCTCTTATCGACCTAGCTTTCGCCAGGTCCGCAAGGACAAACGCCGTCCGCGTTTCTCTTTCTCAGATTTACTTTTCAAAGAGCGCCGCTCGTTTCAGCGAGCGATTTAGTCTCTAACAACTTCAAACCGACTTGGCAAGTGCCTTGTTTGCTTGTCTTTGTCTTGGAAAGTCTGCCCTGGCGGCTCGCGATTGCTTGCTGGCCGCGTCGGGAGGCGGTCGTATAGGCTGGCGCGATTGGGCTGTCAATCGCGTTCGCGAGGGCCACCGACAAAAATCTCAGCCGGCTCACCGAGCGCGAGAGGCGTGCTCCTTCGTCAATGGAGCATTCACGCCTGCGCAGTCTTTGCGGTGGGAAACGACCCGGTGGCGGTCCCATCGACAGCAAAGATCGTGCAAGTACAAAGACTTCGCGCCATCGCATGGCGGCGCGGGCGGTTACGAACGCAGACGAGGCTGACCGGCAGGCAGGTGCCCGATGATCGTCGTCCCCTTCATGGCCCTGTGCTTCAGCGTGCCGGTGGCGATGTGCCTCTGCCTTCTGTGGCAGGCGGCGACCGGCCATTCGGACCTTGCCCTGATGCCGCGGGAAGCCGCGATCCTCGCGGCCTCGACCGCCCTGATCAGCCTTGCCCTGGCCCTCCTCACACGGCTGCGCCGTCGCTGACGCAACCCTGCCCTGTCTTCACGGATGCGCGGACTGAGGATCCATCGCCACCGTGACATGGAGGTGGGTCGGGTCGTGTTGGATCAGCGGCAGCGGGTGGACGGTGACAGCCTGGGCGGCCTCGCCCTTATGGATGAGGTCGGTCCCGCGATGCTCAGGTCGGCCACCGAACGTATAACGCGCGCGATAGGATGTCAGAGGTTGCCGCGCGGCTTCCAGATGCGCGCTGCGATGGCCGTCTGGGCGGTCAAGGCGGCGTGGAGAGCCGGGTCGGCATCCCGTCGCCCGTCGCGGATCGCGCGGACGAGCCCGTCCGCATCGTCCGTCCCGAGCAGATCGGCCTCGGCGGCGGCGAGCCCATCCCCCTCCCCGATCTCACGGGCCGCGATGCCCAGCGCGTTCGCCACCATCAGCGCCACGTAGCGCGGGCGGCCGGTGAGGCCGGGCACGACCTCCTCGGCGAGCGCCCGGCGGGCGGCCTCGATCAGGTCGGCGCCGGAAGGGTCGTCACGCATCGGAAAGGCTCCGTGGCCAGGCGGCGGGGGCGGTGGCGGCGAGGATCGCCTGCTCCAGTTCCGGCACCATCCGCCCGGTGAGGGCGAGTTCGAGGGAGAATTCCCGACCCGAGACGTGGCGCGCCCCCTGCTCCAGGGCGATCACCGCCCAGCGCAGATGCGCCATCACCTCCCAATAGGCGACGCGCTGCCGGTCCACCGGCTGCCCGCCCCCGGCGATGTAGCCGCGCTCGAACGCCTCGCGGGAGCCGATGCCCCCCGCCTCCTTGTCGAGCCGGCCGAAGCGCCAGCAGGCGGCGCAGAACCAGCCGAGATCCTGGGCCGGATCGCCCCAGCCGGCGAATTCCCAATCGAGGATGGCGGTCAGCCCCGTCTCATCGACCAAGTAATTGCCGGTGCGGAAGTCCCGGTGGACGAGGGCCGGCGCCGGGCAGGACGGCGCGGCGGCCTCGGCCCAGCGCAGGCCCCATTCGATGGCCGGGCGCTTGGCGCCGATCCCGTCGAGGTTTTCGCGCAGGCGCGCGATCTCGGCGCGGGCCGGGTCCGGCTCGGGCGGGCCGATGAAGGCGAGCGTCGGCGGCGGGTCCTGGCGCGGATCGAGGACGCCGTGGATCTTGGCGAGTTCGCGCCCGAGGTCTTCGGCGAGGGCTTCGCGGTCGCCGCCGAGGGTGAGGTCCTTGGCGATGCGCGGCCCGAGGCCCACGCCCGGCACCAACCCCATCAGGGCGAAGGGCGCGCCGATCACCCCCGCATCGTCGCAGAAGCCGACCGGCTCGGGCACGCGCACCCCCGCCGCGTGGGCGGCTTCGAGCAGGCGGAACTCCTCCCGCCGGGAGCGGCTGGAGGCGATGGTGGCGGGCGCGTCCCGGCGCAGGACGAACTCCCGCACCCCCTCCCCGCTCCGGCAGCGGATCAGGCGGTTTTCCTGGATCGAGCCGCCGCCGAGGGGGCGGCTCTCCTCGATCCGCAGATCCGGCACGCCGAGATGCGCGGCGATCCAGGCGGTGAGCCTCGTCTCGTCCATGCTCACAGCCCCGAGACGAGGTGGCCGCCATCGACGGCGAGGACCGAGCCGGTCATGTACGATCCGGCCTGCGAGGCGAGGAGCAGGAGCGCCCCGTCGAGTTCGCCGGCCTCGCCCAGGCGGCGCTGCGGCACGCGCTTGATGAGGGCCTTGCCGGGCTCGGAATCGAAGAACGCGGCGTTCAGTTCGGTGCGCACGTAGCCTGGCGCCAAGGCGTTCACGCGGATGCCGTGGCGCGCCCATTCCAGGGCGAGGCTCTTGGTCAATTGGATCACGGCGGCCTTCGAGGCGGCGTAGGACGCGAGGCCCCCCGCGACCCGCAGGCCGAGGATCGAGGCGACGTTGACGATGCTGCCCCCCTGTCCCGCCGCGACCATGCGCTTGGCGGTGGCCTGGGCGACGAGGAACACGCCCTTCAGGTTGGTATCGAGCACCCCGTCCCATTCGGCTTCCGAGAGGTCGAGTGCCGGGGTCGTGGTGGTGACGCCCGCGTTGTTCACGAGCACCGACACCGGGCCAAAGCGCGCCTCTGCTTGAGTCAGAGCCGCCTCGATGCTCGCCCGGTCGGTGACGTCCATCACGACGGCCTGGGCCTGCCCGCCCCGCGCCTCGACGGCGGCGACGGTCTCGGCCAGCGCCTCCGCGCGGCGGGCGCCGAGGGAGAGGGTCGCCCCGGTCGTCGCCAGCATGGCGGCGAAGTGGCGCCCGAGCCCGCTCGATGCGCCGGTCACGAGGATGTGCCGGCCGGTCAGGTCGAAGATGCCGCTCATGCTCGCCTCACTGCACGCGCTCGAAGGCGACGGCGATGCCCTGGCCGCCGCCGATGCACATGGTGGCGAGACCGTAGCGGCCGCCGATGCGGGCGAGTTCGTAGAGGGTCTTCACGGCGATGATCGCCCCGCTGGCGCCGATGGGGTGGCCCAGCGCGATGGCGCCGCCGTTGGGGTTCACCTTGTCCGGGTCGAGGTCGAGGGCGCGGGACACCGCGCAGGCCTGGGCGGCGAAGGCCTCGTTCGACTCGATGACGTCGAAGTCCGAGGCGCGCAGGCCGGTGCGCGCGAACAGCCGCGTCACGGCCGGGACCGGGCCCATCCCCATCTCGGACGGATCGACGCCGGCATGGGCGTAGCCGACGATGCGGGCGAGCGGCGCCCTACCCTCGCGGGCGGCCTTGTCGGCGCTCATCAGGACGAGGGCGGCGGCGCCGTCGTTGAGGCCCGAGGCGTTGCCGGCGGTGACGCTGCCGTCCTTGGCGAAGGCCGGGCGGAGCTTGGCGAGGTCGTCGCGGCTCGTGGCCTTGGGGTGCTCGTCGGTGTCGAAGGGCACCGTCTCGCGCTTGCGCTGGACCGGAATCGCCAGGATTTGTTCGCGGAACCGGCCCTCGGCGATGGCCCGGGCCGCGCGGGCCTGGCTCTGTTCGGCGAAGGCGTCCTGATCCTCGCGGGAGATGCCGTAGCGGCTCGCGATGTTCTCGGCGGTGACACCCATATGGCCGTTGCCAAACGGGTCGGAGAGCGCGCCGGTCATGTAGTCGACGGCGGTGATGTCGCCCATCTTCTGGCCGAACCGGGCCGCCGACAGGAGGTGTGGCGACCGGCTCATGCTCTCCGCGCCGCCCGCGAGCGCGGCGTCCGCATCGCCCAGCATCACGGATTGGGCGGCCGAGACGATGGCCTGCAAGCCGCTGCCGCAGAGGCGGTTCACCGTCATCGCCGGCACATCCTGCGGGATGCCGCCCTCCATCGCCGCGACGCGGGCGATGTAGGCGTCGCGCGGGGTCGTGGGGATGACGTGGCCGAAGACCACGTGGCCGATCTCCTCACCCTTGGTCCCGGAGCGCTTGAGCGCCTCGGTTACGCATCGGGCGGCGAGTTCGGAGGGCGGGATCGCCGCCAGCGACCCGCCGAAGGTGCCGATGGCCGTGCGCACGGCCCCGGTGATGACCACGTCCGTCATGGCGACCATTCCCTTTGTTACGCGCCCACATCCCAGGTCCAGAAGGCGTCGCCCTCGACCTCGAGGTTGCGGTTCAGCACCATCTTGTGGACCTCGTCGGCCCCGTCCACGAGCCGCGCCTGCCTTGCGTAGCGGTAGATCCATTCGAGCGGCGTATCCGTGGAATAGCCTCGCGCGCCGTTGATCTGGATCGCCGTGTCGGCCGCCGCGTGCAGGAGGTTCGCCACATGGACCTTCGCCATGGAGACCTCCTTGCGGGCGAAGCTGCCCCGGTCCAGCGCCCAGGCCGCCTTGGCCACGAGGAGCCGGCCGATCTCGATGCGCATGGCGAGGTCGCCTAGCATCAACTGGATGCTCTCCCGGTCGGCCAGTCGGATGCCGAAGCCGTGCCGCTCGGCGGCGTAGGCGCGGGCGATCTCGACGCAGCGCTTCGACAGGCCGAGCCAGCGCATGCAATGGGTCAGGCGTGCCGGGCCGAGGCGGATCTGCGTGAGCTTGAGCCCGTCGCCCTCGTTCATCAGCACGTCGCGCGCGGGGATTTCCAGCCCCTCGAAGGCGATCTCGCAATGGCCGCCGTGCTCCTCCGGCCCCATGATCCCGATGCGCCGGACGATGTGCCAGCCGGGGCTGTCCCGGTGGAACAGGAAGGCGGTGAGGCCCTTGCGGGCATCGTCGGAGGTCCGCGCCATCAGGATGAAGTGGGCCGCGTCCTCCGCACCTGTGATGTACCACTTGCGGCCGGTGACGACGTAGGTGTCCCCCCGCCGCTCGGCGCGGGTCTGGATCATGCCGGGGTCGGAGCCGCCGCCGGGATGGGGCTCCGTCATCGCGAAGGCGGAGCGGACCTCGCCGCGCACGATCGGATCGAGCCAGCGCGCCTTCTGCTCGGGGGTGGCGACCTTCTCCAGCACCATCATGTTGCCGTCGTCGGGGGCGGCGGAGTTGAACACCACCGGCCCGAAGATCGAGCGGTTCATCGCCTCGTAGCAGACCGCCATGCCGACCTTGTCGAGGCCCGCCCCGCCGGTCTCTGGCTTCAATTGAAGGCACCACAGGCCCTCGGCGCGGGCGAGGCCGCGCAGGCGCTCCAGCTCCGGCAGGGCGATGTTGCCGTGGCCGTCATAGGCGGCCTTGTCCCGCTCCACGGGGAAGATGTGGGTGTCGACGAAGGCCGCGATGCGCGCGCGGTAATCCTCGACGCGCGGGGAGATCGTGAAATCCATGATGGTCCCGTTGTGAGGCCCCTGCCCGTATGATGTGGGGCATATCCCCCGTTGGGAAGGGCCGAAGCCTGACAGATCCGGGCCTCACGGTTTCCGGGGGCGGGAGGGTCGTGTAGGGGTCGGGCCTCCTCCTTCCTCCCCGGACAAGGCATGCAGGCGGTCCTGAACGCGGCGCTGCCGATCTTCGCGCTGATCCTTCTCGGCTTCCTGTGCGGGCGGTTCGGCGTCTTCACCCGCGAGGCGACCGACAACATCAACCGCTTCGCGATCTATCTCGCCCTGCCGGCGCTGATCTTCACCACCATGGCGCGGATCACGCCGGCCGAGATCGGGCAGTTCGGCTTCTCGGCGGCCTTCGCCCTCGGCATCGCGGCGACCTTCGCCCTCGCCTACGGCCTCGGGCGGCGGCGGGGCGGCTCGGTCGCGGATGCCAGCATCGAGGGGCTGGATGCGGGCTACAGCAATGTCGGCTTCATGGGCATTCCGCTCTGCCTGCTGGTGTTCGGGCCGGAGGGCCTGCCGGCGGCGGTGATCGCCACCCTGTTCACCGCCTGCGTGCTGTTCCTCACCGCCATCGTGATGGTGGAGTTCGACCTGCGGCGGGGCGTCGACCGGCGCAGCACCGTGAAGCGGGTGCTGCTCTCGCTGCTGCGCAACCCGCTCTTCCTCGCGCCCATCGCCGGGCTCGCGGTGGGGCTGACCGGCTTGGCCGTGCCCCTGCCCCTCGACACCTCCGCCAAGCTCCTCGGCGGCGCGGCCTCGCCCTGCGCGCTGATCTGCATCGGCCTGTTCCTGGCGCAGGAGAGAGGCGTGGCGGGGGACCGAAAGCTGATCTGGCTCCTCGTCGGGCTGAAGCTCGTCGTGCATCCGGCGCTGACGGCCCTCCTCGTCTATTACGTGTTCCCCGTGCCGCCCCTCTGGGCGCGGGCGGCGGTGCTGCTCAGCGCCCTGCCCATCGGCTCGGGGCCCTTCACCCTCGCCAAGCTCTACGGGTTGCAGGCGGGCGTCACCTCAGGGGCGATCCTCGTCTCGCACCTCGTTTCGGTCTTCACTGTCTCGGCGCTGGTGGCGTGGCTCGGCTGAGGCCGGTTCACGGGCCGGGCCGGGGCAGGTATGGGATGTGTTCGCACGGAGACCGGGACAACCCGGCTCCGGCCCCGCACAGGGCTTTGGGAGGATGGCGATGGATATCGCGGCGGTGGAAGCTGCGGGCGTGGGCGATCATGGGATCGGCCTGGACGGCCCGCCCCTGCGGGCGCGGGGGTGGCTGACACGCCTCGACACCGCCATCGGCTGGCTCGTCGAGATCCCCGCCGCCCTCCTCGTGCTCGCCGAGATCGGCGTGCTGCTCGCCGGCGTCGTCAGCCGCTACGTCTTCCACGAGCCGCTGATCTGGTCGGACGAGCTCGCCGGCATCCTCTTCCTCTGGCTCGCCATGCTCGGCGCCGTCGTCGCCTTCCGCCGGGCCGAGCACATGCGCATGACCGCGCTGGTCGCCATGGGCGGACCCCGCACCCGCGCCTTCCTCGAGACGCTGGCCCTCGTCGCCGGCCTCGTCTTCGTCAGCCTCGTCCTCCACCCGGCCTACGAGTTCGCCGGGGAGGAGGCCTTCGTCCAGACGCCCGCGCTGGAACTCAACAACGCGTGGCGCGCCGCCGCCCTGCCCATCGGCTTCGGGCTGATGCTCCTCATCGCCCTCATCCGCCTCGCCGAGACCGCCGACTGGAAGGTCACGCTCGCCGCGCTGGCCACCGGCCTCGGGCTCGCCGGGGCGCTCGTGGCCGTGCAGCCGCTCCTGCCGGGGCTCGGCAACCTCAACCTGCTGCTGTTCTTCGTCCTCGGGGTGGGGATGCTGGTCTTCTCCGGCGTGCCCATCGCCTTCGCCTTCGGCCTGTCCACCTTCGCCTACGTGACGCTCACCACCGACGCCCCCTCCATGGTGGTGGTCGGGCGGATGGACGAGGGCATGAGCCACCTGATCCTGCTCGCGGTGCCGCTGTTCGTGTTCCTCGGCCTCTTGATCGAGATGACCGGCATGGCGAAAGCCATGGTCGGGTTCCTGGCGAGCCTGCTCGGGCATGTGCGCGGTGGCCTGCACTTCGTGCTGGTGGGGGCGATGTACCTCGTCTCGGGCATCTCCGGCTCGAAGGCCGCCGACATGGCCGCCGTCGCCCCCGTGCTGTTCCCGGAGATGAAGGCGCGCGGCGCCAGGGAGGGCGACCTCGTGGCGCTGCTCGCCGCGACCGGCGCGCAGACCGAGACGATCCCGCCCTCCATCGTGCTGATCACCATCGGCTCGGTGACGGGGGTGTCGATCACCGCGCTGTTCACCGGCGGGCTGCTGCCCGGCGTGGTGCTGGCGGTGACGCTGTGCGCGCTGGTCTGGTGGCGCTACCGGGGCGAGGACCTGAGCCACGTGGCCCGCCCCTCGCGGGCGGTGATCGGCCGGGCGTTCCTCGTGGCGCTGCCGGCGCTCGCCCTGCCCTTCGTGATCCGCTACGCGGTGGTGGAGGGCATCGCCACGGCGACCGAGGTCTCGACCATCGGCATCGTCTACGCGACGCTGGCGGGGTTGCTGATCTACCGGCAGTTCTCGTGGCGCCGGCTGTATCCGATGCTGGTGACGACGGCGGCGCTGTCGGGGGCGATCCTGCTGATCATCGGCGCGGCGACCGGCATGGCCTGGGCGCTGACGCAATCGGGCTTCTCGCAGACCCTGGCGGTGGCGATGAAGAGCCTGCCGGGCGGGTCGCTCGGGTTCCTGCTGGTCTCGGCGGCGGCGTTCATCGTGCTCGGCTCGGTGCTGGAGGGCATCCCGGCGGTGGTGCTGTTCGGGCCGTTGCTGTTTCCCATCGCGCGGTCGGTGGGGGTGCACGAGGTGCATTATGCGATGGTGGTGATCCTGGCGATGGGCGTCGGGCTGTTCGCCCCGCCCTTTGGCGTCGGCTACTACGCCGCCTGCGCGATCAGCCGGATCCACCCCGACGCGGGGATGCGGCCCATCGTCGGCTACATCCTGGCGCTGCTCGTCGGCCTGCTCGCCATCATCCTCGTCCCCTGGTTCTCCATCGGGTTCCTGTGAGGGGCTATCGCCCCTTGTTTTCTTCCAAGGCACTGATCTCGATCACGAACTTCCGCCGCATCGCCCGCGAGAAATCGCCGTAGCCCGCCGCCGCCAGGAGGAACGAGGTCGGCCCGCCGACCACATGGGCGCGGTACCATTGTTCGAGGCTCGTCCGGTCCTGCGGCAGTGGGGTCGGGCGCAGGCCGTAGCCGGGAGCCCGGTAGGCGCCCGCGCCGACCACGTCGTTCTCCCCCGGCACGAGGATCGGCAGCCCGTTGATTGTCGCGCCGAGCGCCAGGACGTCCCTGCGCTCGGCCTCCATCGTGTCGGGGTCGGTGCAATTGTCGATTCCGTCCCCGGACACGTCCACGACGATCCGGTCGGCCGGCAATGGCATGGCCGGGATTACGCTGGCTGCCACGGTGCGGAACATCTGCCCGATGCAGGTGAACTCCCCCGCCTGACGGGGCGTCGCGCGCACGGCGGCGGCGGCGGCGGAGGCCTCCGCTCTGTTGGTGATGCGCCGCCACGGCACCGGCATCCCCGCCCGGTCGGCCCAGGTCACCATGGCGAACAGGATGCCGCCGGCATTGCCGGTGATCGCCGCCAGCACGCCCGGATCCTCCAGCGCTTCGGCGATGCCCTCCATCTGAAGCTTGAACCGGGCGTCGTCCACCGATTGCGACACGTCCACGGAGACGATGAGCGCGGTGGCCACAGATTCGGCCGCCCGCGCCGGAGCGGATCCGGCGAGGAGGGCGGCGAGGGCCGCGCAGGCGATCCGCCGGCTCATGCCTTTTCCGTCATGCGCACGGCGCACCCGGGATGCCCCGCGACGAGGGCGCTCCCGCGCTCCCGGCCGAGCACCATGCAGGCGGTGGACAGCCCGTCCGCCATCAGCCCCGTCGGGGCCGTCACCGTGACCGCGGCAAGCCCGCGCGGCGAGAAGCCGGTGGCCGGATCGAAGATGTGGTGGTCGGTGAAGTCTGCCGAGAAGGCCATGTTGTAATCGCCCGAGGTCGCCGCGAAGCCGGTGAACGGGGTGATCACCGCCGCGACCTCGCCCTTCCGGCGCGGGTCCGCGAGGCCGAGGCGCCAGGGCGAGCCGTCCGCGTGGGTGCCGGCGGCGCCGAACTCGCCCGTATCCACGAAGGCATCCGCGATCCCCCGCGCGCGCAGCGCGGCCATCACGACATCGGCCGCGTAGCCCTGCACCACGGCGTTGAGCGTCACTTCGGTCCCCGGTTCCAGCACGACCGCCTCCGGCGACAGGCGCACCCGCCGCCAGCCGACCCGGGCAAGGCATTGCCTCACCGCATGCGCGTCTGGCCGCCCTCCCCCCTCGGCCGCCCGCGACCAGAGTGGCCAGAGCGGCTGCACGGTCGGATCGAAGGCGCCGCCGGTCGTCTCGGCGAGATCGAGGGCGAAGGCGAGCATCGCAGCGAGATGCGCGGGCGGCGCGTCGAGCCGGCCCTCGCGGTTGAGGCGGGACAGGGCGCTGTCCGGCCGGAACAGGCTCGCTTGGTGCTCCACCGCGCGCATCGCGGCGATGCCCTCGGTGAGCGCCGCCTCCAAACCTTCGGGATCGGGGCCGGCGGCGGTGAGGGCGAAGGTGGTGCCGAAGGCGAGCCCGGCCCGGCTGCGCGCGACGAGCCCCCCGGCGGCGGCACGAGCGCGAAACCCCGCGACCCCGGCGGCGGCGAGGCCGCAGGCGCCGAGCACGGCCCGGCGGCGCGTGACGCGGACGCTCATCGAACCGCCTCCACCGGACGCGGCACGATCCGCTTGGCGTGACGGCGGGCCACCACCTGCGGCACGCATTGGCCGGGATCGTGGATGATCGTCACGCAATCCATGCACTGGAAGCACTCGGGATAATCGATCCGCCCGTCCCGCGCGATGGCGCCGTAGCGGCAGCGGACCTTGCAGAGCTGGCAGGGCGTTCCGCATTCCGCGCGGCGGGGGATCCAATCCAGGATCCGCAGGCGCCCGCCGACCGCGAGCGCCGCGCCGAGCGGGCAGAGATAGCGGCAGAATCCCTTGTAGACGAAGAGGTTGAGCGCCAGCAGCCCGACCGCGTAGGCCACGAAGGGCCAGTTTCGCAGGAAGGACAGGGTGATCGCCGTCTTGAACGGCTCGATTTCGGCCATGGCGTCGGCGGCGGGCGAGTTCAGGGCGGTCGCCGCGAGAAGGCCGGCGAGCACGGCGTATTTCGCCTTGCGCACGTGCCGGTCGAGGTTCGGCGGCACGGTGAATTGGCGGAGTCTCAAGGGCCGCGCCAGCCACGCGACGAGCTCCTGCATCGCCCCGAACGGGCAGAGCCAGCCGCAGAACGTCCCCCTGCCCCACAGGACGAGGCTCGCCAGCGCGAACGCCCACAGCACCAGCGAGGGCGGATCGTAGAGCAGGAAGGCGAAATCGTGGGTGCGGAGCGCCGCCCGCACCAGCCCCATCAGGGTCACGATGGAGAGCTGCGCCTGCGCCGCGTAGCCCACGAACCCCACCGTGACGGCAAGGAACACGAGGCGGAAGGCCGGGAAGCGCGTCGCATCCGCCACGAGCCCTTTCTGCCGCGCCAGGACCGGCACGAGGATCGCCAGCATCGCCCCGATCCCCACGAGCGTGGGCACGCGGGCGCGCCAGGATTCCGTCCAGTCGGCGCCCTCCTGCGCGGCGACGCGCACGAACAGGTCCGCGGGCAGCCTCGTCTCCACCCCGAACTCGCGGGCGATTTTTTCGGAGAGGATCTGCCCGCGTTCGCGCACGATCTTCTCGGTGAGGGTGAAGGGCGCCGAAGGGTCGAACCCGGCGGCGGAGTCGATCCGCAGGATGGTCCAGTCGCCGGCCGGCAAGCCCCGGTCGAGCCCGGCGCCGCGCCGCTCCACCGCCATGTCGCGGGCGTTGACCACGAGGCCGCCCTGCGAGACCGCCAGGCGCTCCGGCACGGAGCCGAGCACGAAGGTCTCGCCCAGCGGGTTCTCGGCGGCGTCGGCGGGGCCGGCGCTCAGCACCATCAGCGCGTGGTTGCCGGGGCCGAGTTCGCGCATCAGCGCCTCGAACCGCGCCGGCCCGAGGAGGTTGCGGCCGATCATCGGCACGTCGAGCAGGGCCACGGTGAGGTCGGTGAGCACGTCCTCCGGCGCGCCCTCCCCCGCCTCCTCGACGCCCGTGCCCCGGAAGGCCTTCGACACCTGCGCCCGCGTGACGGTGAGCCGCGTGACGAAGCCCCGCGCCAGCAGCGCGTCGAGGGTCAGCGGCTCGTACAGATCGGGCTTCGCCTCGACCCGCAGGCCGAGATTGGCGGCGCCGAAGCCGAGCTTGCCCCGCGCCACCGCCAGCGCCGAGGCGAGGATGGATTGGTTGATCGTGCGCGTCGAGGCCGTCGCCATGGCGATGCCGTCCACCGTGCTCTGCGGCGCGGCGCCCGAGGCGCGGGCATTGGGCCGCCCCACACGGATCGGCTGGCGGGCGGACAGGCCGACATATTGCTCGACGAAGGCGAAGAGCGGCTCCGAACCGAGGCCTTCGAGGAAGACCGGCTCCTTGTGCGAGAGCACCTTCACATCGCGAAAGGTGCCGTCCGGGGCGAGCGCGATCAGCAGATCGGGCGGGGTTCCGCCGAAGCCGGGGATCGGCGCGAAATCGACGGATTCGAAGGCGTAGGCGAAGACCTCGTAGGAGCCCGCCTGCTGCTTGAGGATCGGCCAGACCGGAAGCGCGTCGTCCTTCTCCCCGACGACGAGCGGTGGCGGGAAATGCCGGGCGATCCCCGCCCGGTCGAGTTCGCCGGCCGAGGCGCGGCCGGAGAACCACGCGATCACGAGGATCGCCATGAGCATGGCCATCCATCCGGTGCGCCAAACGCCGGACACCCGCATCCGCTGCCGTCTCCGGGACGGCGCCGCGCCGCCCCCCGCGTTTCCTCGATCGTTGGCGCCACGATAGGGCGCGCGCGCCTCGCCTCGATATTGGACCAAAGGCCAGGGGCGCCGATCGCGCGCCGCCATCTGCCGCGTTTCAGTCGAACCGTCCAGATCGAAGAATTACCAATCGGAGGTTGTTGTCTGACGGTATATCCAACTATTGGTATGTATTTCTATGTTTTAAATATGCAACATCGGATTTTTCAAGCGGATCTACAGGCTTTTTAGTTTTAGAATCAGAGATCGATGCGCTTAGCTCTCGGTCGCCGGATGCTTGCCCGCGGTTCGAGTTCACGAACGCGGCGGCGCCCGGCAACGGCATTCGCATGGCGCCGCTCGCGAAGGGGCACAAGCGTCGATGTCTTTGGCAGCCATGGTCGTGACCGTCTGAAGTCTTCGTTCTCCGTCATGAAATGCGGATTTCGAGCTTCTCGGCGGCCGAGGGATTGGAGAAAGTGATGAGTCATCTGAAGACTTGGCTGCTCGGCTCAGCCGCAGCCATGGCCTCCGTCGGCGCCGCCCAGGCCGCCGACCTGCCGGTGAAGAAGGCGACCCCCGTCGAGTTCGTGCGCGTCTGCTCGGCCTACGGCGCCGGCTTCTTCTACATCCCCGGCACCGACACCTGCCTGCGTCTCTCGGGCCGCGCCCGCTTCGAGGCCGGCTATCAGCCGACCTACTCGCGCCAGAACGGCGTCGGCGACACCACCGGCTACCGTGGCCTCGCCCGCATCAACCTCGATGCCCGCACCCAGACCGGCTACGGCACCCTGCGCGCCTTCACCCGTCTCGAAGTCGCCTCGCGCTCCGGCGGCCCGTACGGCGGCGGCACCTCCGGCACGCAGCAGCGCGTCGGCAACGCCTTCCCCGGCCTCGGCACCGACCAGTTCGGCCGCGACCAGACCTACGTGAACGCGGACAAGGCCTTCATCCAGTTCGCCGGCCTCACCGCCGGTCGCGCCTCCTCGTTCTTCGACTTCTACGCCCACGACTTCGAGTTCACGGGCGCCACCGGTGGTTCGGACGTCGCTTCGACCAACCTGATCGCCTACACCGCGACCCTGGGTAGCGGCCTCTCGGCAACGGTGTCGGTGGAAGATCCGACCGCCCGCCGCAGCCCGATCTTCTCTCCGGTCAGCACCTCGGCCACTGTCGCCAACGGCTCGGTCGCCAATTTCGGCCTCACCGCGCTGCCCGCGCCTGTTCTGGTCCATACCGCTTCGGGCGGCTCTGCCGTGAGTTCGGTCGACGTGATCGAGCGTAACCGGACGCCGGACTTCGTCGGGGCCCTCCGCCTCGATCAGCCCTGGGGTTCGGCTCAGGTCTCGGCCGCTTCGCACGAGCTGAACGTCGGCAACCTCGCTGCGACCCCGCCGGCCGGTGGCGTGAGCGGGCCGGCCCACACCAGCAGCACCCTCGGCTACGCGGTGCAGGGCGGCGTCAAGGTCAACACGCCCTTCATCGCCCCGGGCGATGCGCTGTACCTGCAGGGCGCCTATGGCTCCGGTGCCCAGTCGTACACGGGCTACTGCGCCTATTCCGGCTGCTACGCGCAGACCGCCGCGACCATCCAGGGTCAGAAGTTCCAGCAGTACTTCAACGACGCGACGATCAACCCGTACACGGGCGCGCTCCAGAAGTCGGACAGCTACACCGTCTCGGCGGCCTACCTGCACTACTGGGCGCCTGAGTGGCGTTCGGCGCTGTTCGGTTCGTACGGCGAGATGTCGTTCACGAACGCGGCGCGCTCGGCTCAGGGAGCGATCTTCAGCACCGTCAACGGCACGGGCAATGCCTACGGCTCTTCCGCCGTCGGCGTACCCGGCACGCGCTTCTACAAGCTGAGCCAGGCGCTTCGCGACAACTACCAGTTCGTCGCCGGCGCCAACATCATCTGGTCGCCCGTCAAGGATCTCGATATCGGTCTCGAAGGCTTGTACACGCAGATCGGCATGAAGAGCGGCCGCGTGATCGACACCGACAAGGATCCGACCGCGTACTCCGCTGCTCGCATCGCCACCATCAATGCCGGCGGCGCCGTGAAGACCACCAGCAGCGACTCGGTGCAGCAGATCCGCATCCGTGTTCAGCGCGACTTCTAATCCGACGACATGACCATCGCCGCCCGCTCCTGCGGGCGGCGATGCCTTTTCTACGCTGTCCGATTCACCGTCGTCATTGCGAGCGGAGCGAAGCAATCCAGTGTGGCGGGCGGTCGGAGACGATGGCGGCTTCCTGGATGGCTTCGCTCCGCTCGCAATGACGAGGGACACGGTATGAGCCGGGTTTCCCCCGGAAATGCGCTCGTGGCTCGCTTGGTCGCGTCGTTCCGCCCGCGATGATGGTCGGGAGGTCGGGGTTCACCCTTCGAGAATCCGCGATCAGGCCGCGGGGAAGCCGCCGTTGCTCTTGTCGAAGTCGAGATAGGCGGTCTCGATCACGATCTGCGTCCGGCTGATCACTTCGAGCTTGCGCAGGATCTCGGAGACGTGCGCCTTCACGGTGGAGTCGCCGACCTGCAATTCGTGGGCGATCTGCTTGTTCAGCTTGCCCTGGCGGATCATCATCAGAACCCGCATCTGCTGCGGCGTCAGGCGGGCGACGCGCTCGGCGAGCGGTGACTTTCGACTCGGAGCCGGTTCCGGCGCCCCCGCAAGGTCGGGAGGCGTGAACAGAGCGCCGTTCATCACCTCGGAAATGGCCCGCGTGAGGGTCGCCTTGTCGACCGCCTTGGGCACGAAGCCGGAGGCGCCGCGCTGAAGCGCCTCGCGCATGATGCGCGGATCCTCTAGCCCCGAGACGATCAGCACGGGAACGCGCGGGAAGCGCACACGAATCGTGACCAGCCCGTCAAAGCCGGAGACGCCCTGCATCGAGAGATCGAGGAGGATCAGGTCGATGCCGGCCTCGCGGCCCAGCACCTCGCAGGCGCTGCGGATCCCGTCGGCCTCGTGCAGGGCGGCATCGGGAAAGGCGAGGGTGATGGCGCTGGCCAGCGCCTCGCGGAAGAGCGGATGGTCATCGACGATCAGCAACTGCATCCCGGCCACCCCACACTGCGCCCCCTCGCCTTGGGCGGCGAGAACCATAGCGCCGGTCGCGGCGCGGACAGAAGCGGAAGGCGTATCGGCTTCCGGCGAGGGCGTCAGCATGGGTCTCGTCGCGATCATGCCGGGGGTGGAGGTCGTCGGGTCTCGTCCCCGGCCGGCATAGAGTCCGGCCGGGGCGCTGAGTCGGGCGGGACCGGGGAGCGATCCCGCCGCTGGCGTCGTCTTAGCGCGACGCGACCTTCTTCGGCAGCTTGAACGCCCAGAAGCTTCCGCCCTGGTTGATGCCGGCCGTGGACTTGGCGACCTCGCCGCCCCACAGCGGCACCGCGCCGCCCCAGCCGGCGGTGACGCCGACCCATTGCTCGCCGTCCTGCTCCCAGGTGATCGGGGAGGACACGACGCCCGTGCCGACCTGGAACTTCCACAGTTCCTCGCCGGTCTTGGCGTCGAAGGCCTTCACGAAGCCCTCGGGCGTGCCGGTGAAGACGAGGCCGCCGGCGGTGGTGAGGATGCCGGCCCAGAGCGGTGCCTTGTTCTTGTATTCCCACACGGTCTTGCCGGAGACCGGGTCGATCGCCTTCAGCGAACCGATATGGTCCTCGAAGATCGGCTTGATGGTGAAGCCGGCGCCGAGATAGGCCGCGCCCTTCTTGTAGTTCACCGGCTCGTTCCAGATATCCATGCCCCATTCGTTGGAGGGCACGTAGAACAGCTTGGTGTCGGGGTTGTAGCCGATCGGCATCCAGTTCTTGCCGCCGAGGAAGCTCGGCACCGCGAACACGGACTTGCCCTTCTTGTCATCGCCGGTGGCCTGGGTCGGGTCGCCGGGGCGGTTCTCGGGGATGTAGATCGGGCGGCCATCCTTATCGATGCCGCTCGCCCAGTTGATCTTGTTCACGAACGGCGTGGCCGAGATGAATTTCCCGTTGGTCCGGTCCAGCACGTAGAAGAAGCCGTTCCGGTCGGCGGTGCCGCCGGCCTTGATGGTCTTGCCGTCCTTCTGCATGTCGAACGGCACGAACTCGTTCACGCCGTCGAAGTCCCAGCCGTCGTGCGGCGTGGTCTGGAAGCCCCACACGATCTCGCCGTTGTCGGGGTTGATGGCGAGGCGCGAGGCCGACCACTTGTTGTCGCCCGGACGCAGCCACGAGTTCCACGGGCCCGGGTTGCCGGTGCCGACGTAGATCAGGTTGAGTTCGGGGTCATAGGTGCCGCCAAGCCAGGTGGCGCCGCCGCCGAACTTCCACATGTCGCCGGGCCAGGTCTCGTTGGTCTTGCCCGTCATCGTGGAGGGCTTGCCGTTCAGCTCGCCCATATGGCCCTCGATGACGGGGCGCTTCCACACGATCTCGCCGGTCTCGGCGTCGCGGGCCTCGATGCGGCCGACCACACCGAACTCGCCGCCCGACACGCCGGTGATGATCTTGCCCTTCACGATCATCGGCGCGGCGGTGTAGCTGTAGCCGGACTTGAAGTCGTCGATGTCCTTGCGCCATGCGACCTTGCCGGTCTTGGTGTTCAGCGCCACCAGCTTGGCATCGAGGGTGCCGAAATAGATGTTGTCCTTGTAGAGGGCGGCGCCGCGGTTCACGACGTCACAGCAGGGCAGGATGCCCTCCGGCAGGCGGGCGTTGTATTCCCACTTCTTCTCACCAGTGTGCGAATCGATGGCGTAGAGCCGCGAATAGGAGCCGGTGACGTAGATCGTGCCGTCCTTCACGAGCGCCTGGCTCTCCTGGCCGCGCTGCTTCTCGCCGCCGAAGGAGAAGGACCACGCCGGGACGAGGGTCTTCACGGTCTCCTTGTCGATGGCCTTGAGCGGGCTGTAGCGCTGGCCCTTCGGCCCGAGCCCGTAGGTGACGACGTCGCCGGGGGTCTTGGCGTCGTTGATGATGTCCTGCTCGGTCACCCCGCCGCCCGAGGCGGCCGCGGCCTTCTCCGGCTCCTTGGCCGAAGCCGACAGGCTTGCCGCGCCTGCGGCCAGGGCGGCGAGCCCGACCGCCGCGAGAAACTGCGTGCGCATTCTCATGACATCTCCTCCGGTGAATTCCGTTGGCCGATGGGGTTCGGACCCCTTTTGATGGCCGGCCTTCCGCGACGATCAGATTATGATGAGTCTCTGCGCCAAGTTATTGGCCATAAGTATAATCTTAGAGGTCGTATCCAACCATAAAGATGGAGTATCGGCAAAAGACATGCTTGTTCCCGTTGCCGAACGGCGCCGGGTTCAAGCATTCGGCAATGGAATGCCGCCGGTCAGTATCCGGTCGGCGGTTCGTAGCTCACGCCATGCTTGGCGAAGATGCTCTTCATCGTGCCGTTATCGATCATCGCGGTCATCGCATCGCCGACCGCATAGCCGAGATCGCGCGAATCACTCTTCACCGCGCCGCAGAGTTCCCACGAGGTCTTGATCGGCCCGGCGAGCTTCACCTGCGTGATGCCGATGCCGTCCATGGCGGTGCCGGAGCCGGCGAGCGCCCCCTCGATCTCGGAGCGGGTGCCCGCCAGGATCGGCGCATCCCCGGCGAGGAAGGCCTTCGCCGCCTCATCGAAGCTCTTGAAGTGCTTCAGGTTCTTGCGAAGCTGGCCGCCATTGGCGGTGAGCAGCATCGCGTCGGAGGCGCTGTTGCCCTCCACGTCGATGGGCGTGTCGCCGACATCGCCGAGGGTCTCGAAATCCTCCGTCGTGCCTTTTCGCCAGGCCAGGGTGAGGCGCTGCTGCAGGTAGGGACGCGTGGTGAAGACCTGTTCGTTGCGCTGGGCGAAGATGCGGTCGGCCGGCACGTGCAGCATCACGTCCGAGAGGGCCGAGCCCGCGAGGTCGCCGCGCCACAGGGCGAGGCGCAGGTCGCCGTCCGAATTCTCGCCGGCATCCACGAGGCGCAGGTCGAGCTTCAGCTTCAGCGCGTCCGCGAGTGCCTGGGCGATGTCGACCTCGATGCCCGTGGGCTTCCCGTCCCTCAGTGCGGAGAAGGGGGCGTTGTCGTCGTAGAGCGCGACCCGCAGGGTGCCGTCCGCGCGCACGGCGTCGAGGGGACGGGAGAAGGCGGGCGCGGTCGCCAGCAGCCAGGAAGCCGCCAGCAGCAGGGAGCGTCGTCGCAGGGAGCGGGTCATCCGGCCGCGCTCAATTGTCGACGTGCTGGGATTCGATGTAGCTGCGGATGGCCCACAGGCCTTCCTGCGAGATCACTCCCGCGAAGACCGGCATCTTGGTCATGCCGTCGATGATCGCGCCGTGGGTGACGCGCTCCTTGAACCACTCGTCGCCCTCCTTGCCCTTCTCCAGGTAGCGGAGGTCGGGGGCGAGGCCGCCGGAGATCACTTCGAGGCCGTGGCAGCGGGCGCAATTCTGGTTGTAGGCGGAGGAGCCGATCTTCACCGCGTGCGCGTTGTCGCGATAGGGGTTCTCGTCGCGCCACGTGTCGCCGAGGGGCGGCAGGCCGTCCGTGTTGACCGGCTGGGGCTGCACGTCCCCGTGGCCGAAAACGGCGCCGCTCGACACCAGGAGCGCGGCCAGCATGCCGCCCGCGAGCGCAAGCCTTCTCGACATCGTTTCCCTCCGTAGCGGCCATCGGCCGTCATCCGCCGTCCGTTCGGGCGGCTGTTTGAAGGAAGGCTATCAAGACGGGGCACACGAACCCATTGTGCTTTGGTCCAAGGGCTGACTTCCAAGAGTTGACTTGCAGCTACGCAAACCATGTCGAGCCCACACCTTGGTCCTATTTCCCCAGGCGAATGCCGGCTCTATGCCAGGATTCAACAACGATCCGACGGGTGGAAACGAGAACAGCCGGATGCGGACGGCGACCGAGGCCTGGAGCCGGGGACGGAGACTTGCGCGCTGGAGCGCCGGGCTCCTCGCGGCCGGCCTCCTGGCCATGCAAGTGGCGCTTGCAGCCGAGCCGGTAGGCGTCGCCTATCTCGAGCGGCGGATCGAGCGGCCGAACCCCCTGAACAACGAGGATCCGGTTCCCGCCGACGAGGGGCTGAAGGGCGCCGAACTCGGCCTGCGCGACGCGAACGCCACGGGGCGGTTCGTCGGCCTCTCCCTCTCCCTGGCGAGCAAGGTGGTGGAGCCCGGCGGCGACATCCGCGCCGCCCTGGCCGAACTGCTTGCCGGCAAGGACCGGCCGAAATTCGTGGTGGTCAACGCCCCCGCCGCCGACCTCCTTTCCCTGGCCGACGCCCCCGAGGCGAAGGACCTCGTGCTCCTCAATGTCGGCGCCACCGACACCGCCCTGCGCGATGCCGAGTGCCGCAAGCGGGTGCTGCACGTCATCCCCTCGCGGGCGATGCTGACGGATGCCCTCGTCCAGTTGCTGGTGTTCAAGCGCTGGACGCGCATCCTCCTCGTTTCCGGGCCGGACACGGCGGACGGGCTCTACGCGGAATCCCTGAAGCGCAGCGCCCGGAAGTTCGGGGCGCGGGTCGTCGCGGAGACGAAGTTCGACGCGCGGGGCGCGGATCTGCGCGACAGCGCGCTGCGGGAATTCGCCCTCGCCACGCGCGGGCCCGAGCACGACGTGGTCGCGGTGGCCGACGAGGCGGGCGAGTTCGGCACGAACCTCGTCTACAACACCGAATCCCCGCGCCCGGTGGTGGGCACGCAGGGCCTCTCCCCCGCCGCCTGGGGCCGGGCGGTGGAGGCCTGGGCCGCCGCGCAATTGCAGCAGCGGTTCCGCAAGCTCGCCGGGCGGACCATGAGCCCCGTCGATTGGGCGGGCTGGATGGCCGTCCACGCGGTGGGCGAGGCGGCGGTAAAGCTCAGATCCGCCGATCCGGCCGCCATCGCCGCGCTGATGCTCGATCCCGCCTTCGAGGTCGGCGGCTTCAAGGGGCGGGCGCTCAGCTTCCGCGCCTGGAACGGGCAGTTGCGGCAGCCCCTCTACCTGCTCTGGCCCGGGGCGGTGGTCGGCACGGCGCCGGTCGAGGGTTTCCTCCACCGCGCCACCGAACTCGACACGCTGGGTCTCGACCGGCCCGAGAGCGCCTGCAAGGCCTTCGGAGGATGACATGATCGGACAGCGTCATCGCGAGCGCAGCGAAGCGACCCAGGGCAGCGGGACGTTTCAGGCCGCCGCGCGACTGGATTGCTTCGCTCTGCTCGCAATGACGGCGATGGCGCTTCTTCTCACCATCGCGCCCGCACGGGCCGCCGAGATCTACGTCACCAACGAGCGCGACAACACGGTCTCGGTGATCGACACCGGGACCTACGCGGTGACGCGCACCTTCCCCGTGGGCCGGCGCCCGCGCGGCGTGGTGTTCTCGAAGGACGGTACGCGCCTCTTCGTCTGCGCCAGCGATTCCGATTCCGTGCAAGTCATCGACCCCGACAGCGGCAAGCTCCTCACCGACCTGCCCTCCGGCGAGGACCCGGAGCAATTCGCCCTCTCGCCCGACGGGCGCACCCTGTTCATCGCCAACGAGAACAACGCCACGACGACGGTGGTCGATGTCGAAACCAAGCATGTGAAGGCGCAGATCGACGTCGGCATCGAGCCCGAGGGCATGGCCGTCAGCCCGGACGGCCGGATCGCGGTGACGACCTCCGAAACCACGAACATGGTCCACTGGATCGACGTGGCGACGCTCACCGCCATCGATGCGACGCAGGTGGACCAGCGCCCGCGCCACGCGGAATTCTCGAAGGACGGCAAGACCCTGTGGGTCTCCTCCGAGATCGGCGGCACGGTCGCCGTCATTGATGTGGCGACCCGCAAGGTGGTGAAGACGATCCCCTTCGAGATCAAGGGCGTCGCCTCGGACCGGATCCAGCCGGTGGGGATCGGCCTCACCGACGACGGGCGCCTCGCCTTCGTGGCGCTGGGTCCCTCCGACCGGGTGGCGGTGGTGGATGCCAAGACCTTCGAGGTGAAGAGCTACATCCTCGTCGGGCGGCGGGTCTGGCACATCGCGATCAATCCGGAACAGGACAGGCTCGTCACCACGAACGGCGTCTCGGGGGACGTGACCGTGATCGACGTGCCCTCGCTCAAGGCGATCAAGACGGTGAAGGTCGGGCGCTTCCCCTGGGGGGCCGCCATCCGCCCCTCCCCCGCGCGCGGCGAGGCCGAAGCCGGGAAATGACCGGGCGGCGATGGGGCGGGACGGACGGATGGCGCGGTTTGCCACAATCCCCGTTGCGGACATATAGTTCCTCCCACGAGGGCCGCCGGGTGAGAGCGGCCCCGAGCGGGAGTGGCGCCGTGATCGATGGAACGCGGATGCGTTCGCATCTCTGCGGGATCCAGTCTGCCTGGACCGAGGCGTCCGACGTGCGCGAGGCCGTGGCCTCCGTCGCGGCGTTGCTCGACCGTGAGCCGATCGGCCACCTGCTCGTCTTCTTCTCGCCCGCCTACGACGCGGGGGATCTCGTCGCGGCGGTGGGCGCGCATTTCCCCGGCGTGACGCTGCTCGGCTGCAGCTCGTCGGGCGGGATCAGCCCGGCCGGCGCCATCGACCGCGGCCTCGTCGCCATCGCCTTCCCGCGCCAGGGCTTCCGCCTCGTCAGCGACGTGCTCACCCGGATCGATTGCCTGGATGTCGCCCGCACCGCCACCGCCGTGCGCAGCCTGCGCCGGCAGCTCGACCAGATCCGGGTCGCGCCGGTGCCGGGCAGCCAGTTCGCCCTCTCGCTCATCGATGCGCTCTCCAACGCGGAGGAGACGGTGGTCTCGGCCGTGGCCTGGGCCCTCGACGGCATCCCCCTGGTCGGCGGCTCGGCGGGGGACGACCTCGCCTTCGCCGGCACGGTGCTGATCCATGACGGGGCGATCCATACCAACGCGGCGGTGCTGATCCTCGTTGAGACGGATTTCCCGATCCGCATCTTCAAGAGCGACAACTTCGCCCCGACCCAGCGCAAGTTCGTCGTGACCGCCGCCTCCGAGGAGCATCGGCGGGTCTACGAACTCAACGCCGAGCCGGCGGCGCGGGAATACGCCAAGGCGGTGGGGCTCGATCCCGAGCACCTGACGCCGATGAGCTTTGCCGCCTATCCCCTCGCGGTGAAGGTCGGGGGTGAATATTATTGCCGGTCGATCAGCCGGGTGGAGCCGGACGGGTCGCTCACCCTGTTCTGCGCCATCAGCGAGGGCGCGGTGCTGACGCTGGCCGAGCCGCACGACATCGTGGAGGCGACGCGGGCCGAACTCTCCGGCCTGGACGAGACCTTGGGCGGCCTCGACCTCGTGATCGGCTTCGATTGCGTGCTGCGCCGTCTCGATGCCGAGAGCCGGCAATGCCGCCACCGCATCTCGGACCTCTACAGCCGCTACGGCGTGGTCGGGTTCGAGACCTACGGCGAGCAATACCGCTCGATGCACCTGAATCAGACCTTCACCGGCATCGCCATCGGCCGGAACCATCCGGCGTGAGCGGGACGGCCATGGTCGCGGAAGCGGAGGGCGAGAGCCGCGAGGCCCTGGCGCGCCGGATCGAGAAGCTGGAGCGCATCAACGCCGCCCTCATGGCCCATGTCGAGCGGACCATGGACCAGCAGGGCGGGGCCTATGCCCTGTTCCAGACCGCGATCATGCTCGAAGGCCGCGTTCGCTCGCGCACGGAGGAACTGACCTCCCTGATGAAGAGCCTGGAAACCTCGAATTCGGCTTTGCAGGCGGCCAAGGACGAGGCCGAGACCGCCAACCGCTCCAAGACGCGCTTCCTCGCCGCCGCGAGCCACGACCTGCTCCAGCCCCTCAACGCGGCCCGGCTCTCCCTGTCGGCACTGGCCGACCTCGCCCCCGGCCCGGAGGCGCAGACCGTCGCCGGGCAGGTGGAGCGCGGTCTCCAGACCATCGAGGACCTGATCAAGGCCCTCATCGACATCTCGAAGCTCGATGCGGGCGCGGTGCGGCCGGTGATCAAGCCGGTGCGGCTCGCGGATCTCGTGGCGCATATCGAGGCGAGCTTCCGGCCCTTCGCCGAGCGCAAGGGCCTGCGCCTGCTCACCCGCGCCTGCGACGCCGTGGTGGCCACCGACGCGGCGCTGATGCAGCGGATCCTGCAGAACCTCGTCTCCAACGCCGTGCGCTACACGGAATCGGGCGGGGTGCTGATCGGCGTGCGCCGCCGGGGCAGCCTGTGCCGGATCGACGTGGTCGATTCCGGCCGGGGCATCCCGGAGGACGAGCGCGACCTCGTCTTCGAGGAATTCTACCGGGGCACGGGCGACGGCGAGGATGCCGGCGGGCCGGGGCTGGGGCTCGGCCTTTCCATCGTGCAGCGCATGGCCTCGGCCCTGGGCCACCCCATCCATCTGCATTCCCGCGTCGGGCGCGGCACGCGGATGAGCGTCGAGATCCCGCTCGCGCCATCGGCACCGGACGCGCCCGCGCATCCGGTGCCGGTCGCCACGACGCTGACCGGGGCGCGAGTGCTGGTGATCGAGAACGACGCCTCCACCGCCGAGGCGCTGGAACGGCTGCTGCGCGGCTGGGACGCCGAGGTGGAGAGCCACCGTGCCCTCTCCGGCGTGATCGACTCCCTGCGCAACGGGATGAAGCGGCCGGACGTGATGATCATCGATTATCACCTGTCCGACGGGGCCTGCGGCCTCGATGTGGTCGATCACCTGCGGGACGCACGGGGCTGGGTGACGCCGGTCATCGTCGCCACCGCCGATTACGGCGTCGAGGTCGGCCGCCGCGTCGTGGAAGCGCAGGCCGAACTGATGCTGAAGCCGGTGAAGCCGGCGCAGTTGCGGGCGCTCCTGGCCTACCTGCTGGCGTGACACCTTTTCGGCTCGGGGGCTCCGGCCGTCGCCGGCGTCATTGCGAGCGAAGCGAAGCAATCCAGCCGGCGCCGCCCTGTCCGGAAAGGTCGTGCTCTGGATTGCTTCGGCTCCGCCTCGCAATGACGGCGCGTGTTCGATCCGCGGCCCTATCCGGCCCGATACGGACAATTTGAACGAAAGGTCTTACGTAGCCTGTACGCGTCCGTGAGAGGGTATGGGCCTCAGTCGAGGTTCGCCATGATCGAACGCCGCTCGTTACCCCGTACCCGAGTCGATGTCCCTGGGCGCATCTGCCTCGATGAACACCGCTCCCTCTCCTGCCTCGTCTACGACCGCTCGGATGTCGGCGTCCGGGTCACGCTGCCGGAGGCGGATCTGATCCCCGACACCTTCCTGCTCGAGATCGAGCACGCGCCGGCCTTCTACATCTGCCGCCTGGTGTGGCGGAGAGGCGAAGAGATCGGCGCCCAATTGCAGGCGGCCTGAGCCGCCCCTCAGCGGGACCGCTCCCGCGCCTCGCGGATGCGGTCCAGCAGTTCCGCGGCCATCTCGGCGCGCAGGGCCGGCTCCTCGCAGGGGCGCCGCAGGACGATCCGGTTCTCCTTGAGCACGAGGTCGTCGGCGGCTGCCATCGGCCCCGGCCGGCAGCCGGGCCGGAACTCGGCGGCGATGCCCTGCGGTCCCCCCTTCAGCCGGGCGATCCCGAGCTGGCGGCAGGTGGCCCGCAGCCGGCCGAGCGCGAACAGCGCGGCGACCGGCTCCGGCGGTTCGCCGAAACGGTCCTCCACCTCGGCCGCCAGGGCCTCGATGGCCTCCGCCTCCCGCAAGCGCAGCACGCGGGTGTAGAGGTCGAGGCGGATTTCCGGCTCCGGCACGTAGGATTCGGGGATCGTGGCGGCGATGCCCAGCACGAGGTCGGGCATCCAATCCTCGGCGGGCAGGCCCTTGGCCTGCATGAGCGCGAGTTCGAGCAGGTGCCGGTAGAGGCCGAGCCCGACGAGCTTGGCATGGCCCGCCTGATCCTCACCAACGAGGTCGCCCGCCCCGCGCAGGTCGAGATCGCGGGCGCTGATGGCGAAGCCCGCGCCGAGGCGGTCCATGGCCTCCAAGGCGCGCAGGCGCTGCTCGGCGGCCGGGTTCGGCGGGGCGGCGGGATCGCTCAGCAGATAGACGACGCCGCGACGCTGGCCGCGCCCGACCCGCCCGCGCAGCTGGTGCAACTGCGCGAGGCCGAACCGGGCGGCGTCCCAGACGAGCATGGTGTTGGCGCGGGGCACGTCGAGGCCGCTCTCGATGATCGCGGTCGCCAGCAGCACGTCCCCCAAGCCTTCCGCGAACCGGACCATGGTCTCGTCCATCTCAGCCGCCTTCAGGTCGCCGTGGGCGACCGCGATGTCGAGACCAGGGACGAGCTTCGCCAGACGTTCCCGCAGGGGCGCGATGTCCTCGATACGCGGGCAGACGACGAAGCTCTGGCCGCCCCTCCGGTGCTCGCGCACCAGCGCCTCGCGCAGGGTCTCGTCCTCGAAGGCGGTGACGACGGTGCGCACCGGCTGGCGCAGGGCGGGCGGGGTCGCGAGCACGCTGAGGCTCTGCAGGCCGACCAGCGCCGATTGCAGCGTGCGCGGGATCGGCGTCGCCGTCAGCGTGAGGACATGGCCCCCCGCCGCGAGGCGGCGCAGGTCGGCCTTCATCTTGGCGCCGAAGCGCTGCTCCTCGTCGATCACCGTCAGGCCGAGATCGGCATAGGCGACACTCTTGGCGGCCAGGGCATGGGTGCCGACCGCGAGGCGGATCGAGCCGTCGGCGAGACCCTGCTTCACCCGCTTCGCCTCGGCGGGCGAGACGAGGCGCGAGAGATGCCCGACCTCGATACCGAACCGGCCGAAGCGGCGCTCCAGGGTCGCGGCGTGCTGGCGGGCGAGTACGGTGGTCGGGGCGATCAGCACCGCCTGCTTGCCGGCGAAGATCGCGGCGGCGAGCGCCCGCAGCGCCACCTCGGTCTTGCCGAATCCGACATCGCCGCAGACCAGCCGGTCCATCGGCTCGCCGGAGGCGAGATCGGCGAGGATCGCCTCCACGGCTTGCGCCTGATCCGGTGTCGGCGAGAACCCGAAGCCCGCCGCGAAGCGCTCCAATTCGTTCGCCGGGGGCACGAGCTTCGCCGCGCCGGCCTCCCGCCGCGCCTTCGCGGCTTCGAGGAGGGTGCGGGCGGTGCGGGCGAGGGTCGCCTCGGCTTCGAGCCGTCGGCGCGCCCAGGTGTTGCCGTCGAGCTTGTCGAGGGTCACGGCCTCCGGCTCCGAGCCGTAGCGCCAGATCCGCTCGGCCTGATCCACCGGCACCATCAGCACCGCGTCGTCGGCGAAGCGCAGGCGCAGCGCCTCCGTCGCGTCCGTGGTCGAGACGGATTCGAGACCCTCGAACACGCACAGCCCCCGGTCGCGGTCGACCGCCACGTCGCCCGGCCGCAGCTCGACATCGCCCAGCGGCAGGGTCGGACCCGCCGTGCCGACCGGCGCGGCGGACGGTCCGAGGAAGTCCGCCGCCGCGATCACCGTCGTGCCGGCGAGGCGGAAGCCCGCCTTCAGCGGCGCCTCGAGCGCCAGCAGGGCGCCGGGTGCGGCGCGGGCCGTCTCGGCCCACGAATCGATCAGCCGGATCGGCCCCTCGGCCACCTCGGAAGCCCGGCGTACGAGGCGGCGCAGGGGCGATTTCGGGCCGGCGAGGACGATACGGTCGCCCGCCGTCAAACGCTCGCGCAGGAACTTCGCCATCGCGGCGCCGGGGCGCTTGTCGCGGGCGAAGACCGGCACCGCCGCGTCGCTGGCGGCGTCCTCGGTCGCCCCGGCCAGCGCATGGCCCTTGGCCAGCGCCGCCCACTCCTTCGGCGTGAGATAGAGCCCGTCCACGGCCTTGGCCGAGCGGCGCCCACGGCTCGCGGCTTCCCGCCCCTCCTCCACCTGCTCGAAGAAGGCGCCGAGACGGCTCTCGGTCCCCTCCTCCACCACGAGGCGGGCCTCGGGCAGGTAGTCGATGAGCGTCACGAGTGTCTTGTAATAGCGCGGAAGGCCGTGCTCCTGGCCGGTGAAGGGCACCAGCCGTTCCTCGGCATCGCGCTTCAGCAGGATCTCGGTGGCCGGGTCGACGAGCAGGTCGCGGGTTTCGGCCACCGAGCGCTGCGTGACCGGATCGTAGGAGCGGATCGCGGTGACGCGGCCCTTGTCGTGCTCCACCCGGCAGGGGCGCGGAGCGGCGGCGGGGAAGACTTCCAGAGTCCGCCCGCGCATGGCGACCTCGCCCGGCTCGTCCACCCGCTCGTCGAGGACGTAGCCGAGGCGCTGCAACTCGGCGGTGACGGCGGCGACGTCGATCGTGTCGCCCACGGCGAAGGTGACGCGCGCGCCTTCCCAGGTGTCGGGCGGCGGCAGACGCTGCGCCATGGCCGGGCCGGTGGTGAGGATGATCGAGGGCCGCGCTTGCGCATCGGTCAGCCAGCGCAACAGCGCGGTGCGCGCGCCCATCGTCGCCCGCGAGGGCGAGGCGTGGTCGAACGGGAGGCAATCCCATTCCGGAAAGATGCCGACCGCGAGGCCGGGCTGGAGCACGCGGAGCGTCGCGGCGAGTTCATCGAGGCGCCGCCCGTCGCGGGCCACGTGCACGATCGGGCCGCCCTCCTCCGCGAGTTCGAGGAGCGACACGGCGAGTGCCCCCGTGGGGACGAGCGGCACATCCTCCTGGCCGCGTTCCGCCACCGTCGCCCGACGCCGCACCCCTGAATTGGCCATACCGGTCCCGCACGCATCACCCTTGTGCCCGGCAACGCGGCAGGGGCCTACCGGGTCCCCTCCATCCACAACGGACGCACCGCCGCAGGCGCGTTGCGCTCGGGCCACCGAGGCGCCAGAACGGGGGCCTGTCGTTGCCCGGAGTGCTTCGTATGCGCACAGAGACGCCGCCGCTGATCCGCCTGGAGGATTACCGCCCGAGCGCCTTCCTGATCGACCGCGTCGACCTCGATATCCGGCTCGATGCGCACGCGACGCGGATCACGGCGGAACTCGCCCTGCGGCCGAACCCGGCCGGCGATGCGGAGGCGCCGCTCCATCTCGACGGCGACGACCTGACGCTGGTGGCCCTCGACCTCGACGGGACCGCCGTTCCGCCCGAGGCCATGGCCGTCTCGCCCTCGGGCCTGACCCTGCACCGGCCGCCCCGGCGTCCCTTCGTCCTGCGGATCGTCACACAGGTCGATCCCACGGCCAACACCAAGCTGATGGGCCTCTACCGGACGGACGGCGTCTACTGCACCCAGTGCGAGGCGGACGGATTCCGGCGCATCACCTACTTCCTCGACCGGCCGGACGTGATGGCGGTCTACACCACGCGGATCGAGGCGAACCGCGAGGAGGCCCCGGTGCTGCTGGGCAACGGCAACCCGGTCGAATCCGGCCCGGTGGGCGAGGACCGGCACTACGCCGTCTGGCACGATCCGCACCCGAAGCCGGCCTATCTCTTCGCCGTCGTCGGCGGACGCCTCGGCAAGGTCGAGACGGCGTTCCGCACGATGGAGGGGCGCAACGTCACCTGCGCCGTCTATGTCGAGCCCGGCAAGGAGGACCGCGCGGGCTACGCCCTCGACGCTGTAATCCGCTCGATGGAGTGGGACGAGCGCGCCTTCGGCCGGGCCTACGACCTCGATGTGTTCAACGTCGTCGCCGTCTCCGCCTTCAACATGGGCGCGATGGAGAACAAGGGTCTCAACGTCTTCAACGACAAGTACGTGCTCGCCGTGCCCGAGACGGCGACCGACGCGGATTACGCCGCCATCGAGGCAATCATCGCCCACGAGTATTTCCACAATTGGTCCGGCAATCGCGTCACTTGCCGGGATTGGTTCCAGTTGTGCCTGAAGGAGGGCCTGACAGTCTTCCGCGATCAGGAATTCTCCTCCGACATGCGCTCCCGGCCGGTCCACCGGATCGGCGAGGTCCGCTCCCTGCGCGCCCGGCAATTCCCCGAGGATGCCGGCCCGCTACGCCATCCCGTGCGGCCGAACGCCTATGCCGAGATCAACAACTTCTACACGGCGACGGTCTACGACAAGGGCGCCGAGATCGTGCGGATGCTGCGCACCCTGATCGGCGGTCCCGCTTTCCGCGCCGGCATGGACCGCTACTTCGCGGAGAATGACGGTCGCGCGGCCACCGTCGAGGATTTCCTCGCCGCCTTCGCCGCCGTGACCGGGCGCGACCTCTCGGCCTTCGCCCGCTGGTACGAGCGCCCCGGCACGCCCCGCCTCGCGGCGAGCGGCACCTACGATGCCGCCGCCCGCACCTATACGCTCCACCTCGCCCAGCATCTGCCGGAGGAAGGCCCACCCCTCGTCATCCCGGTGGCGCTCGGCCTCGTCGGCGCCTCCGGCCCGCTGACCGACGCGACCTGCGCGGCGGTGACGGAGGGCGTGTTCGTCCTGGCCACGCCTGAGGCCGAACTGAGGTTCGAGAACGTCACCGAGGCGCCGGTCCCATCGCTGATGCGAGACTTCTCGGCGCCCGTGCGCCTCGATCTCGCGCTGACCGACGAGGAGCGCCTGCGGCTGCTCGCCCGCGACAGCGACCCGTTCAATCGCTGGCAAGCGGCGCAGGACGTCGCGATGCGGTTGATCCTCGATCCCGACCCCACCCGCGCGGGTGCGTTCGCGGCGGCGCTCGGCACGTTCCTCGACGGGGAGGCGCTGGCCGACCCGGCCTTCGCCGCCCTCGTCCTCGCCTTGCCGACGGAGGGCGAGGCGGCCGATTCGCTGTCGGCCGACGTCGATCCCGACGCGATCCACCGGGCGCGGCACGCGTTGCGCGCCCATCTCGGCCGGGCCCTGCGCCCGCGCCTGGAACGGATCGACACCGCCCTCGCCCCGGCGGACGGGGCGTCCTACAGCCCCGATGCGGCCTCCGCCGGCCGTCGGTCGCTCCGCAACGCCGCCCTCGACCTGATCGCGGCGGGCGATCCCGAGGCCGGCGCGGCGCTGGCCGCCCGGCGCCTCGACGCGGCCGGCAACATGACCGACCGGCTCGCCGCCCTCGCCACCTTCGCGCAGATTCCCGGCCCGGCGCGGGAAGCCGCCCTCGACGCCTTTGGGGCGCGCTACGCGAACGAACCCCTCGTCCTCGACAAGTGGTTCGCCATCCAGGCCACCATTCCCGAACCCGAGACCCTGGCGCGGATCGAGCGGCTGAAGGCTCACCCGGCCTTCTCGATGACCAACCCGAATCGGGTCCGCGCGCTCATCGGCAGCTTCAGCATGGCGAACCCGACGCAGTTCGCGCGAATCGACGGGGCCGGCTTCGCCCTCGTTGCCGAAACTGTGAAGAGCCTCGATTCTGCCAATCCTCAGGTTGCGGCGAGGCTCCTGACGGCCTTCGGATCGTGGCGCCGCCTCGAAAAAAACCGCCGCGCGGTAGCCGCCGAAATGCTTAACCGGATCAAGGCCGTTCCGGGTTTGTCCAGGGACGTCGCGGACATTCTCGGCCGGACACTGAAAGACGGCTAACCACTTGTTGTGATTGCATTAACGCGATTCTCTGAGGGCATGTTCGGCAGCCGCCGAGTCAAGGAGGAATGGTAAAAAAGCGGTGGACAAACACCCTGCGCAGATGATTGTATTCAGTCAGATTCGCAGGGCGCCAGCGCCCCGGCCGGATCGATTCTCCGAGGGTGAGGTTCGGCCATGCCGGAGGCGGTTTCCGCTTCCCTCTCCGCGCGTGCGGACTCGACTCTGTCGGCGGTCTGGCCCGTCCGCAGCCGGGATCCGCGTTTGCAGAGGGCGGAGCGCTGGTTGCGCTATGCCGTACCCGGTGCGCTGTCGATCTTCCTGGCCTGCCTCGTCGCCCTGGCCGCGATCCACATCCGTGGACAGCGGGCCGAGATCCTGTCCGGGGCCGAGGCCGAGGTGGAGGGCTTCGCCCGCCTCGCCGCCCATGCCCTGCGCACGGCCGAGGTCGGCCGGGCCGACCTCCGCGCCCTGCTCCCCGAGGACGGGCGCCATTCCGGCCGCCGCCTCGTCCTGCTCGCCCCCGACGCGCGCATCGCCGTCGCCCACCCGCCGTTGCCGGCGGCGATGGAAACCCTGACCGACATCCTCGGCCCCAGCGAACCGCTCTCGGTGCTCGGCGAGCGCGCCGGGGCGGTGCTCATCGACCTGCCGGGGGGCGAGCGGGCGCTGGCCGCGGTGCACAACCTGCCGGGGGGCAAGGGGCAGATCGCGGTGCTTCAGCCCCTCGATCCGCTGATGATCGGCTGGGGCGCGCGAACCCGCGACCAGATCGTGCTCGTCGGCGCGGCGATCCTCGTCATCGTCGGGGTCGGCGTCGCCTACGGCTTGCAGACGCGTCAGGCCACGCTGGCCGACCGGGCCTGCGAACAGCTCCGCCTCCGCCTCGAAACAGCGCTCCGCCGCAGCGATTGCGGCCTGTGGGACTGGGATATCGCCAGGGGACGGATCTACTGGTCCGATTCGATGTACACGCTCCTCGGCTACCGCCGCGAGCAGCCCTACCTCGCCTTCGGCACCGTCAACGCCCTGGTCCATCCGGACGATGGCGACCTCTACAGCCTCGCCCGCGCGGTGGCTGCCAACCAGACACATGTGGACCATGCCTTCCGCGTGCGCGGGGCGGACGGCGCCTATGTCTGGCTGCGCGCCCGCGCCGAGGTGGTGGCGGACGGGTTCGATGGCGGGCGCCACCTCGTCGGCATCGCCGTCGACATCAGCCAGCAGCGCGCCCTGGAAGAGACCAACGCCGCCAACGACATGCGCCTGCGCGACGCGGTCGAGGCGATCTCGGAAGCCTTCGTGGTGTGGGACCAGGGCAACCGCCTCGTCCTGTGCAATTCCAAGTTCCGCCACCTCCACGCCCTCAGCGCCGAGGACGCGCAGCCCGGCCGCCGCTACATCGACGTGATGAGCCGGGGCGCCCTGCCCCAGATCCGCCGGGAGACGCCGGAAATCGGCATGGCCACCGCCCGCACCTTCGAGGCGGAACTCGCCGACGGGCGATGGTTGCAGATCAGCGAGCGGCGGACGCGGGACGGCGGCTACGTCTCGGTCGGCACGGACATCACCAGCCTCAAGCGCCAGCAGGAACAGCTCGTGGCGTCCGAGCGCGAGTTGATCGAGACGGTCACCGATCTCAAACGGTCGCGGCGGACCCTCGAGGTGCAGACCCAGCAGCTCGCCGACCTCGCCGAGCGCTATCTCGACCAGAAGGCGGTGGCCGAATCGGCCAACCAATCGAAATCCGAGTTCCTGGCCAACATGAGCCACGAACTGCGCACGCCGCTCAACGCCATCATCGGCTTCGCCGACGTGATGGAGAACGAGGTTCTCGGCCCCATCGGCGTGCCGCGCTACGGCGAATATGCCCGCGACATCCGCCTGAGCGGGGGCCACCTGCTCACGATGATCGACGACATCCTCGACATGGCCCGCCTGGAGGCCCGCCGCGTGCGGCTCAAGCCCCGCGCCCTTCCCGCCGATCAGGCGGTGGCCGACGCCGTCGAGGCGGTCGCCCCCGAGGCCGAGCGCAAGGACGTGCAGATCCACGTCGATGTCCGGGCGGGCACGGACCTTCTCGCCGACGTGCGCGGCATCCACCGCATCCTCCTCGGCATCCTCGAGAACGCCGTGAAGTTCACCGGCCCGGGCGGGCGGGTCGAAGTGCGCGTCCGCCGGGCGGGCGAGCATGTCCATGTCTTCGTGGCCGATAGCGGCATGGGCATCCCCCGCGCGGCCCTGCCCCGGCTCGGCCAGCCCTTCACCAAGGTCGAGACGCAGATCACCAGCCGCCACAAGGGTTCCGGCCTCGGCCTCGCCATCGCCCGCTCCACCGCCGAACTCCATGGCGGCGGCCTGCGGATCCGGTCCGAGGAGAATGTCGGCACCGTCGTGCTGCTGCGCCTGCCGGCCCCGACCCCTCAGCGCCTCGAGAAGGTCGCCGAGGCCGCCGGGCGCGAGGCGGCGGGCGGGATTCCGGGGCGCAAGGCGGCCTAATCCGGCGAGGCGCCCTTCGCTGCCCAGATCGGCGTGGGGAGGCGATGCAGCGCGTCGGCGGCGAGCGATAGCGCGGCAGCGCGGGCGATCGAGGCGCCCGCCATCGCGATGGCCGCGCCGAGGGGACCCCACAGCGGCACGAGGATCAGGCACAGGATCACCGCCGCCGCCACGGCCGCTCCGGTCAGCGCCGCGCAGAGGCGTTCGCCGCCGAGCATCGTGAGGAGGTCCGCGCCCGGCCCGAACAGGCTCGCGCCGATGCCCCCCGCGACCAGGATCGCGAGCAGCGGCACGCCCTCGGAGGCGGAGGCTCCGAACAGCGCGAAGAGCAGCGGGCTCACGGCGAGCAGCCCCATCCCGACCAGGAGGGTCGCCCCGGCGGTGAGGCGTCCCTGGCGCCGAACGAGGGCCAGCAGGCGCGGGCGGTCGCCCAGCGCCTGCGCGGCGCTGTAATGCCGGAGGGCGGCGGCACTCACGGCGTATTGGACGAAGGCGGCGATCTGCTGGATCCGGGTGGCGGCGAAGTAGAGGCCGATCTCGGACGGGCTCGCCAGGGCGCCGAGGACGATCACGTCGACGAAGCTGAACCCGGCGGTGGCGAGATCGATGCCCGCGATCGGCAGGGCGGTTCCGAGCCAGCGCCGCCAGCGGTAGCGGTGGGCGGCTACGGGCAGTTCGGCCCTGAGACGCGCGGCGAGCAGCCTCGCCTGGAGAACGGTCGCCACCGATGCGGCGGCGAACATGCAGGCCATGGCGGTCTCGGCGACCGGCGGCGCCCCGAGGAGGGACGCGGCCACCATGAAGCCCATCATCGCCGATTGCCGCAGGAGGTAAGGCGGCGCGATGGCGAGCCCGAGCCAGTTCTGGCTGCGGGCGACCCCCTCGCAATAATCCTGCATGGCGAAGACCGGCAGGATCGCGGCGGCGATCATCGCCGGCACGCGATAGGGCGCGGGCAGCAGATCGGGTTCGAGGAGCAGCAGGGTGAAGCCGAGGCCGCCGGCCGAGAGGGCGATGCCTCCCGTGACGAAGGCGCCTGCCCGCAGGAATCCGCGGGCGTGGGCGATGTCACCCCTGGCCTGATCCTCCGGCAGGAACCGGCTGGCGCTCTGGGCGAGGCCGAGGGTCAGCGTATGGCCGATCAGCGCCGTCCAGACCCAAACCGTGGCGAAGATGCCGTAGGCGTCGAAGCCGAGCAGCCGGGCGGCGAGGACCTGACCGGCATAGGCGAAGCCCGCCGCCGCGATGCGGATGGCGAAGACCGCCGAGGCGCCCCCGCCGAAACCCTCCCGCAGCAGGCGCAGCCGCCGCAGGGCCGGTGCGGGCAGGATCGTCGCCGCCACGATGCGCTCCGTCCCACGCCCGGCCGAACGCGGGCGCGTCAATCCGGTCTAGCCGGGGGCGCGTTGCGGCTCGGTTAAGGCGGGCGTTTCCTTCGGCGGCTTGGGCGCCGGCGCCGGGGTCGGGGTGCGGGCGAGCGAGGCCGAGATCGTCAAGGCGACGTGCTCGGCCATGCAGCGCAGGCCGAGATCGTTCAGGCGGAACTGCCGCCCGAGGATGTGGCCTTCGCCCTTCTCGGTTCGGGCCGCGAGGTAGCGCAGGGCCTCGAAGCGGCGCACCAGCGGCACGCCCTCGCGGGTGGCGACGTCGCGCACGCCGTCCACGATGCGGTTGTAATCCGTGTCGGTCGCGACGCTCGCCGTGTAGAGCGGATCGACCAGCACCACGTCGATCCCGTGGGATTTGAGCCATGCCACGGATTCGTCGAGCGCCTCGGCGAAGGCGGCGGGGTCGACCCGGGCGATGGCGTCGTGCGTGCCGACCTGCCAGACGACGAGATCCGGATCGGCATCGGCCACCAGGGTGCGCAGCCGTTCGGCGGCCCCCGCCGCGATCTCACCCGGCAGGCCGCGATGGTCGATGATCACGTCGACATGCGGCATCGCCTGTTCGAGCGCGGCTTCGAGCTTCACGGGATACGAGGCCGAGGCGCCCGGCGCCGAGGAGCCGCCGATCGCCAGGATGCGCAGCACGTGCCGCTCTTCCAGGGCCGCCTTCGAGGCCGCGAGGCCGGCGACGCTGTAGAGCTGCGAGCCCGGCACCCGGCATTCGAGCGACGGCACGGGCATGCCCGGCTCCTGCGCGGCGGCGGGGAGGATGCCCAGGCCGAGGGCGAACACGATCCTTTTCATGAACGCGGCTTCGGGGCTCTGCGGGAACGCCATTCGACGAACCATGCGGTAATTCCCAACGCGACGAGACCGCAGCCGGCAACCGCCATGTCGATCAGCAACCCACCCCCGGTCTGGAAGCGGACGAGCTGGCCGATCAGGCTCAACAGCGACCCCATCGAGAAGACGGCCAGGGAGTTCCTGCCCAGGCCCGACAGGAATCCGACGATCCGGCCGATTCGCGGCGCAATCAATGCGTAGAGTGGCGAAAACGCCAACAATACCCCGAGGAAATGCACCAGTCTGGCCGGAGTCAGGTAGCTTTTCTCGAACGTGAATAACAACCGGGGCTCTGGGACCATCAGCGGATCGGGCCGGATGTCCAGTACCGACAGGGTGATGCCGACGATCACGATGACGATCCCGAGGGGCATCAGCCGCCGCGCCCAGCGCCCGAAGGCGGGGGAGGTGCGGTTCCAATCCTGCAGCACGAAGCCCAGCGTCAGCAGAAGCTGCCAGCAGAACGGATCGAAGAACCACGTCCCCTCCCCCGGCCAGGAGGGTAGGTTCCAATCGAGGATCAGGCTCGCGAGGTAGAGCGCGAACGAGAGGCCGAGCGCCAGCACGCGGCTCGCCCGGCCGATCACCACGATGACCGGTGCGATCCCGATCAGCACCACGTAGAGCGGCAGGATGTTGAAGAAGCCGAGCTGGTAGGTGAGCAGCGCCATGCCGCAGACCGACTGGATCGGGTCCGCGAAGAAGTTGCCCGCGTTGTGCCATTCGAGGATCAGCGGGTTGTCGAGGAGCAGCGCCGCTCCGGCGATGATCGCCAGCGCCAGCAGCATCACCGTGATCTGTGCCCGGTAGACCTCGACGGTACGCGCCAGCATCCGCACCACGCTGCGCCAGCGGGGCTCGGGCGTGCCGTCGCGGGCACGCGTGGCGATCCCGATCGACCACCCCGCCAGGAACACGAACAGCTCGGCCGCGTCCGAGATGCCGTATTGCGAGAAGGTGTAGCGCTCGAACGTGTTGCCGGGGATGTGGTTGATGAAGATCGTGATCAGGGCGAAGCCGCGCCAGAAATCGATCGCATTGGGCTCCCGCATGGGGGCGTCGGCTCCGGGGCTGGTCGTCGGGTCCGGGTCTCTGTAGGGCGCCGGAACGCCGCTGGAAACCCGGATCCGCCGAGGGATCGATGAGGTTCGGGGCCGCGAATTTCCCTCGCGCGCGATCGAACCGCTGGACGACGGTCGCGTTACCGACGCGAAGGAGCCCGCCGATGCGTCACGCTGTTTTGATCTCCCTCGCCCTCTGGGCCGGCGGCTCGGCCGCCGCCCTCGCCCAGGCGAGCACCGGCACCGGCGGCGGGCCGACCAGCACTGTGACGGCGCCTCACACCAGCGCGGTCGGGCGGACCATGCCGCCGGCCGGTGGCGATGCGGGCGCCGCCACCGCGGGGGACAACCGCGAGCGGCGGACCCAGGAGCAGAAAGTCGACGACAAGATCACCCAGGGCATCTGCATCGGCTGCGGCCCGAAGTGAGCGCCCGTATCAGAGGATGAGGGGGGCCTCGTCCCGCGTCTGAGGCTCGTCCGCGAGCCGCAGCAGGTTCTTGCCGTAGGACGTCTTCGAGAACAGCTTGCCGCGCGCGATCAATTGCTCGCGGTTGATGAATCCCTGGACGTAGGCGATCTCCTCCAGGCAGGCGACCTGAAGCCCCTGCCGGTGCTGGATCGTGCGCACGAATTCCGAGGCTTCGAGCAGGCTGTCGTGGGTTCCCGTATCGAGCCACGCATAGCCGCGGCTCATCTTCTCGACGTAGAGCTCGCCGCGCTCGAGATAGGCCTCGTTCACGCTGGTGATTTCGAGCTCTCCCCGTGGAGAGGGCGTCACGGCGGCGGCGATGTCCAGCACCTGATTGTCGTAGAAATAGAGGCCGGTGACCGCCCAGGTCGATTCCGGGTTCTCCGGCTTCTCCACGATCTTCGTGGCCTTGCCGTGCGCATCGAGGCTCACCACGCCGTAGGCCTGGGGATTCTCGACGTGGTAGGCGAAGACCGTCGCGCCCTGCCTGCGATCCACGGCGCGCTTCAGCAGGTCGGCCATGCCGGCGCCGAAGAACAGGTTGTCGCCGAGGATCAGCGCCACGTCGTCGTCGCCGACGAAGTCCCGCCCGATGATGAAGGCCTGGGCGAGGCCCTCCGGCCGGGGCTGCACCGCGTAGGTGAAGGACAGGCCGAACTGCTCGCCGGTCCCGAACAGGCGCTTGTAATTGTCCAGGTGCTCCGGCGATGAGATGATCAAAATCTCGCGGATGCCGGCCAGCATCAGCACCGAGACCGGGTAGTAGATCATCGGCTTGTCGTAGACCGGCAGGAGCTGCTTGTTGATCGACAGCGTCGCCGGATGGAGCCGCGTACCGGAGCCTCCGGCGAGGATGATGCCCTTCATCGCATGGGTTCCTTCTTTCGCGGTTCAGGCCCGGGCGGGTCCGGCGAGCCTGTCCAGGATGTCGTCCAGGGCGTCCTGCCACGGTCGCGGACGGATGCCGTAGGCCTCCCTCAGGCTATCGGTCGACAGGCGCGAATTCGACGGGCGCCGGGCGGGCGTCGGGTAGGCGGATGTCGGGATGCCTTCCACCGGCACCTCGCGACCGCCACGCCGAGCCCCGCCCGCCACGATCGCCTGCGCGAAGCCGTACCATGTGGTCGAGCCGTCGTTCACGCAGTGGAACGTGCCGGTCGGTGCGGCGTGGTCCTGGGCCATGCGCAGGGCGACGGTCGCCAGGGCGGCGGCGAGGTCGGTCGCGCTCGTCGGGCAACCGTGCTGGTCGTCCACCACGGTGAGTCTGTCGCGCTCTGCGGCGAGGCGGAGCATCGTCTTCACGAAGTTGCCCCGGTGCGGGCTGACCACCCAGGCCGTGCGCAGGATCGCGTGGCGGGGATTGCCGGTGCGCACCGCGAACTCGCCCGCCGCCTTGCTTGCGCCGTAGACGCTGCGCGGATCGACCGGCTCGTCCGGCGTGTAGGCGCCCTCGGCCTTCAGGCCGGCGAAGACGTAATCCGTCGAGACATGGACGAGGGGGATCCCCTTCGCCTTCGTCGCCTCCGCGAGGATCGCCGGGGCAAGCGCGTTCAGGCGCCACGCGGCGGTCACGTCGGACTCGGCCTTGTCGACCGCCGTGTAGGCGGCCGTGTTGATGACCGCCGCGTAGTCACGCTCATCGAGCGCGGCGGCGATCGCGGCGGGATCGGTGATGTCGAGGGCATCGCGGGACGGGGCGTGGACGCGCACGCCGACGGGCCAGGCATTGGCCTGGAGCTCGGTGCCGACTTGGCCGGCACCGCCGAGGACGAGGATATTCATCAGCCGGCGAGCCCGAGGCGTTGGCCCTGATAGCGGCCCTCGCGGATCGGCCGCCACCACGCTTCGTTGGCGAGGTACCACGCCACGGTCTCTTCCAAGGCCGCTTCGAAGGTCTTCTGCGGCGCCCAGCCGAGTTCGCGCTCGGCCTTGGTGCAGTCGATGGCGTAGCGCCGGTCGTGGCCCGGACGGTCGGCGACGAAGGTGATCAGCCGCTCGTGCGGCCCGGCCTCCGGGCGCAGCCGGTCGAATGCGGCACACAGGCCCTTCACCACGGCGAGGTTGTTGCGCACGGCGCGCCCGCCGAGCAGATAGGTCTCGCCGATCCGCCCGCGCTCCAGCACGGCGACGAGGCCCTTGGCGTGGTCTTCCACGTGGATCCAGTCGCGCTCGTTCAGGCCGTCGCCGTAGACGGGCAGGTTCTTGCCCTCCAAGGCGTTGAGGATCATCAGCGGAATCAGTTTCTCGGGAAAGTGACGCGGCCCGTAATTGTTCGAGCAGTTCGTCACCAGCACCGGCAAGCCGTAGGTCTCGTGCCATGCGCGGGCGAGATGGTCGGAGGCCGCCTTCGAGGCGGAATAGGGCGAGCGCGGATCGTAGCGGCTCTCTTCGGTGAAGAAGCCGCCCGGCGGCAGCGAGCCGTAGACCTCGTCGGTGGAGACGTGGAGGAAGCGGAAGGCCTCGCGGTCGACGCCGGACAACCCCTCGTAACGCTCCCGCGCCGCGTCGAGCATCGTTTGCGTGCCGATGACGTTGGTCCGCACGAATGCGCCCGGATCGGTGATCGAGCGATCGACATGGCTCTCGGCGGCCAGATGCATCACCGCCTGAGGCGCGAACTCCTTGAAGGCCGCCCGCACCGCGTCGCGGTCGCAGATGTCGGCCTCGATGAGCCTGTGACGACCGCTGGCCTCCAGGGGCTTCAGCGAGATCGGGTTGGCCGCATAAGTCAGGGCGTCGAGGGTGGCGACCTCGTGTCCGAGGTCCTGCACGAGGTGCAGGACCAGGGCGGACCCGATGAAGCCGCAGCCGCCGGTGACGAGGATCCGCATCGAATATTCCCTCTCGGACCAAATCCGCGTTGCATGGCAAAACGACGGCATTCAGGCGCAATGCCGCGTGGAGATCAGTGTTGCGCCTCTGTTCGGTGCGGCCGGCGTGATGAGCGCTGATTAGAACAGCTTGCCGGCTTCACCGAGACAGGGGGCATTCCGGTCCTTGTCCGAGAGCACGGCATCGGCCTCACTGACGGGCCACGCGATTCCGATCTCGGGATCGTTCCAGCGGATGCCCCGGTCGTGAGCCGGACTGTAATAGGAATCGACTTTATAGGCGACCATGACATCCGGCGTCAGGGTGCAAAAGCCGTGCGCGAAGCCGTGCGGGATGAACAGCTGCTCGCCGCCGTCGGCATCGAGCCGCACGGCGACGTGCTGGCGGTAGGTCGGGGAATCGGGCCGGATGTCGACTGCAACGTCGAGGATCGCGCCGGAAAGGACGCGGATCAACTTGGCCTGAGGCTGCGGAGGTATCTGGAAATGCAGCCCCCTCACCGTGCCCTGCGGTGCCGAGAAGGACTGGTTATCCTGCACGAACGGGGCGCTAATTCCGGCCTGTTCAAGAACATCGGCTCTGAAAGTTTCCGCGAACCAGCCGCGCGCGTCGCCGAACCGCTTCGGAACGATGCGCTTCACGGCCGGAATAGGCGTGTCGATCACCTTCACGGGGAACCTCGGCGCTCGGGATGACTTTCAGCCGGGGCGATGCCGGGGTGAACCCCACCGTGTCAAGGCTTCGACGCGTGAAAGTTTGCGTTGCGGTATCGGCCCCTCAGGGAATCCCGATCATTTTGTGCGTCTGGAGCGAGAGGCGCCAGCGCGCGTCGGCCCGGCAATACGCAATCGCCGCCTGCGTGTTCGCGACGGCGTCAACTCCATCCATGGGTTGTAGGAATCGGTGCCGGAACGGGAGGTCCGCAAAGGCCTCGGGTTTCGCCTCCACCTGGGGGAAGACGAGCTTGAGTTCGTCGCCCCGCTGCTGAACCAGCGCGTTGCCGCCCTTGGGGCTGACGCAGATCCAGTCGATCCCCGCCGGGGCGGGCAGGGTGCCGTTGGTCTCGATGGCGATCTCGAAGCCGTGTCCGTGGACCGCCTCGATCAGGGCGGCGTCGAGCTGGAGCAGGGGCTCGCCCCCCGTGAACACGACGTAACGGTTGTGGGGACCGCCCTCCCACGTCGCGGCGATGGCGGTGGCGAGCGCCGCCGCGTCGGGAAAGCGACCGCCCCCCTCCCCGTCCATGCCGACGAAATCCGTATCGCAGAAGCGGCATGCGGCCGTCGCGCGATCTTCCTCGCGCCCCGACCACAGATTGCACCCGCTGAAGCGGCAGAACACGGCGGCGCGCCCGGCCTGGGCGCCCTCCCCCTGCAGCGTGTGGAAGATTTCCTTGACCGCGTAAGACACCCGTATCCCCGAACCCTGCCCGTTGCCGGCCCTCGGCCGATGGTTTGACAGACGCCGATCCAGCGCCGGATGCGTGTTGCGCCACGGCGACGGGCGCGCGCAACCCCGCACCCCGCGCGGACGTGCTGCCTTTACCATACCACCTGCTTCGCACGTCCCCGGTTCACACAGGGGGCCTGGCCGCCATCGTATCGCCATGGAGCGTGCGTTGAAGGCATGTTCGACGCGCGTTTTCCTCCGGTGTGAGCGGCCAAGGCCGGCTCACGACGAGACAGGTCCGATGCTCAATCATACAATTGGCCGTCTCCTGGCCCGCGCCGCCGGCGCCGCCGCCCTTTTCGCGGGTCTCGGCGGGGCGGCGAGTGCCGTGACGGTGCCGATCCTTCTGGCGGATGTCGATTCCGGCCGGGTGATCTACTCCCAGGCGCCGACCGATCCCTGGTATCCCGCCTCGATCACCAAGCTGATGACGACCTACGTGGCCCTCGATCTCGTCCGCCAGGGGCGGGCCTCGATGGACACGCTGATCACCATCTCGCCGAACGCGGCGGCAGAGCCGCCCTCGAAGATGGGCTTCAAGCCGGGCACGCAGCTGACCCTCGGCAACGCCCTCAAGATCATCATGGTGAAGTCGGCCAACGACGTGGCCTACGCCATCGGCGAGAGCCTCGGCGGCACGGTCGACGGCTTCGCCTCGATGATGAACGACACCGCCCACCGGATCGGCATGCAGGACAGCCGGTGGACCAACCCCAACGGCCTGCCCGATCCGCGCCAATGGACCTCGGCCCGCGACATGGCGGTGCTCGCCCGCGCCCTGATCCGCGACTTCCCCGACGACCACGACCTGTTCTCGATCTCGGCGATCCAGTTCGGCGGGGCGGTTATCCCGAACCATAACGGCCTGCTCGGCCGCTATCCCGGCACGGACGGGATGAAGACCGGCTTCATCTGCTCCGGCGGCTTCAACGTGGTGGCGACCGCCACGCGGGGCGGGCGGCGCATCGTCGCCATCGTCATGGGCCAGCCGAGCGCCCGCGAGCGCGACGTAAAGACCGCCGACCTGTTCGATTACGGCTTCGCCCGCGACGGCAGCGGCGGGCCGGGGCTCGACGCCCTGCCGGCTTCCGCACTCGGCGCGCCGCCGGACATGCGCCCCTATGTCTGCGGCGGCAAGAAGGTCCCGGCGATCGACGAGGGCCCCGGCGCGGTGACGGCCTCCCCTAACGCCACCACCGCCGCCCAGCTCGTCGGCGGCACGGCGGCCTCCTCGCCGTCCCTGGCGCTGGCGGCCTTCTCCAGCCCCGCGATGCGCGCCCGCACTCTGCCGCCCCGCGCGCCACTGCAGCCCGTCGCCGTCTGGATCGGCCGCGATCCCGCCGAGGGCCAGCAGATCCTCGCCCAGCAGGCCGCCGAGGCCCAGGCCGCCGCCGCGAATGTCCGCGCCGCGCGGCTCGAAGCCGCCAAGGCCAAGCGCGAGGCGGCGCTCGCCAAGCGTCAGGCTGTGAAGGAGGCCGCCGCCCAGGCCCGCGCCGCGAAGGCCGCCAGCAAGACGGCGGCCGGGACGTCGCTCCCGCATTCGGCGAGCGCCTACACCGCATCCGAGACGGCGGGGATGCCGGAAGCCAAGCCCGGCAAGGGTCTGGTGAAGGCGAAGGGCGCCCACAAGCCGGCCGCCACCCACAAGCCGGTCGCAGCCAAGCCCGCGGCCAAGCCGGCCGGCAAGCCCGCCAAGAAGGCTTCCGCCAAAGCCGACGAGTAGGCTAACAGCCTCCTCGTCATGTCGCTTCCCGCCCCGCCGCCGCCCGATCCCCGCCGCCCCGAGCCGATCCCGCTCACGGTGCTCACGGGCTTCCTCGGGGCGGGGAAGACGACCCTGCTCAACCGCTGGCTCGGCGATCCGTCGCTCGCCGACACGGTGGTGATCGTCAACGAGTTCGGCGAGATCGGCCTCGACCACCTGCTCATCGAGACGGTGGACGAGGACATGGTGCTCCTCGGCGCGGGCTGCCTGTGCTGCACCGTGCGCGGCGACCTGATCGCCACCCTGGAAGACCTTCTCCGCCAGCGCGACAACGGCCGCATCACGCCGTTCCGCCGGGTGGTGATCGAGACGACCGGCCTCGCCGACCCCGCCCCGATCCTGCACGCGCTGATCTACTATCCGTATCTGGTGATGCGGTACCGGCTTCAGGCGGTGGTGACGGTGGTCGATGCCGTGCACGGCGTGGCGACCCTCGACGCCCATCCCGAGGCCATGCGGCAGGCGGCGGTGGCCGACCGGCTGGTTCTCACCAAGGAAGACCTCGCCCCCGACACGACGGAGCTGCGCACCCGGCTCGCTGCCCTCAATCCGGCCGCGCCGGTCCTGCCGGCCGACACGCCCCCCGACGACCTGCTCGGCGGCCTGTTCGGGCTCGACGGCAAGGGCGAGGACGTGAAGGCGTGGCTCGGCGCCGCCGCCCTCGCGGATGAGCCGCAATCCGGCCTCGACGTGAACCGGCACGACGCCGCGATCCGGGCGATCTGCCTGACGAGCGAGAAGCCGATACCGCGCCCGGCCTTCGAGATGTTCCTCGACCTGCTGCGCTCGGGCCACGGGCCCAAGATCCTGCGCATGAAGGGCCTCGTCGCGCTCGCCGACGATCCCGACCGGCCCCTCGTCGTGCATGGGGTGCAGCACGTGGTCCACGCCCCCGTGACCCTGTCCGCCTGGCCCGATCCCGACCGGACCTCGCGCCTCGTCCTGATCCTCGCCGATCTCGACCCGGCCTTCGTCCAGCGCCTGTGGGACGCCTTCCTCGGGCGGCCCCGCCTCGATGCCCCCGACGCCGCCGCCCTGACCGACAACCCCCTCGCCATTCCCGGCGGCTGAGCGCGGCATCGTCCTTGAACCTCACGGGGCAAAGGGCGCCTCGACGGCGCCGGAGCGTCCCGAAACGGGACCCTACGCTTCAGGGCGGGACAGACGATGGTGCGACGCTTCACCGTGATCCAGGGCGGCCTCAGGGAGCCGGCCCCCGGCGCCAAGCCCGGCCGGGCGCGGCTCGCAGCCGTCGGCGCCGCCCTGCGGCAGCGGCTCGCCGCTCTTCGAGCCGAGGCCGCGCCCAGCCGCCCGCCGACATTCGCGCCGAGCCGCCGCCCCATCCCCGAGGGGGCGCTGATCGGCGTGCGGCCCGAGGGCTGGCGCCCCGACGTCGCAGCCTGAGCGGCACGGGCCAGGGCGCCCTACCTCCGCCCGATGGCGAGCGACATCATCCATGGCCTGAAGCGCAGCCGCGCCCCGCGATCCCGTGACACGATTCCGGCCGGCGAGGTCGGGCGGGTCGAGGCGGTGATGGCCCGCCTGGCGCAAGCCGATCCCGACCCGAAGGCCGGTCTCGCAGTCGAGGATCCGTTCCGGCTGCTGGTGAGCGTGCTGCTCTCGGCGCAATCCACCGGCCCGACCGTCGCCCGCGTCTCGGACGCGCTGTTCGCGAAGGCCGGCACGCCGGACGCGCTCCTGGCGCTGGGTGAGGATGCGATCCTGACGATCGTCCGCCCGGTCGGCCTCGGCCCGTCGAAGACGCGGGCGATCCTGAAGCTCTGCGCCGCGCTGGCCAGCGAGTTCGGCGGGCAGGTGCCCCGCACAGCGGCCGACTTGCAGCGCCTGCCGGGGATCGGCCGGAAATCTGCCGAGGTCACGGCCAACTTCGCCTTCGGAGAAAAGGTGATCGCCGTCGACACCCATGTCTTCCGGGTCTCGAACCGCATCCCCCTGGCGCCCGGCCGCGCCGTCGATGCGGTGGCGGACGGCCTCGCCGCCCTGGTGCCCGACGCCTACAAGGACGGCGCCCACATCTGGCTGTTCCGGCACGGGCGCGACACCTGCACGGCGCGCAAGCCCGCCTGCCCGCGCTGCCCCGTCGCCGATCTCTGCACGTGGCCGGAGAAGAGCGCCTGAAAGTCTGACTGGAAAGCCTCCCTTATCCCACTCAAGACCTCATCCTGAGGTGCCCGCGTCAGCGGGCCTCGAAGGAGGGCTCCAGAAGGCTCCGCGATCCCTGGAGCCCTCCTTCGAGGCCGCCGCTGCGCACCGGCACCTCAGGATGAGGGGGCGAAAGGGACAAGTGTCGCTTTCCAGCCGGGCCCTGACGGGCGCTACTCGTCCTCGCCGAACCGGTTGGCGAGCAGCGCCTCGATGGCGTCCAGGCACGCCTGCGCGTCCTCGCCCACGGCGGTGACGGCGATGCGGGTGCCCATGGCCGCGCCCAGCGTCAGCAGGCCCATGATCGAGCGACCGCCCACGGTCTCGCCCGCGCGGGTGACGGTGACGGTGGCATCGTACCGCTCGACCGTCTGCACGAATTTCGCGGAGGCCCGCGCATGAAGGCCGCGCCGGTTGATGATCGGCAGCTTCCGCAGGAAGCCGCCCTCCGGCACCGAAGGGTTGTCGTCGTTCTCGTAGAGGTCGTCCATCGGTCTCGCTGCGGTCGTCCGGCCGGGGGAAGACTAGACCATGAGCCGGCCAAGTCGATCCCGGAGCACGCAAATCGCCGGGGGAAGGGCTACCATTCGTATTCCGCGCCGACCCCGAGGCTGGTGCGGCCGTCGCTGCCCGCCTCGCCCTTGAGCTTGATCCGCCGGGTCACGTCGACATCGACGCCCACGGCGGTGTCGGCGGGCTTGGCGCCGGCCTTCACGCCGATGCTCACCCGGTCGGAGATGTAGCGCGAGGCGCCGAGCGCCGGGCCGCCGCTTGCCCCGGTCGAGACGTCGAGGCTGTCGAGGCCGAGCCCCTTGCGGGCCTGCTCGAACACATCCGGCCCCGCCGAGCCGCCGGAGAGCTGCGCCACCGCCTGGGCGAGTTGCAGCGCCTGGAACGGCGAGAGACCGCCCGCCGCCTTCTTGAACAGCAGGCGCGACAGGATCTCGTCCTGCGGCAGGGACGGGTCCGAGGTCAGGGCGAATTGCGGCGCGTCGGCCGGGCCGGAGACGGCCACGCGGGCTGTGACGTCGCCGGCCTTGGTCTGGGCCGAGAAGTCGAGATCGGGGGTCGTCAGGCTGCCGGCGAAGGTGATGCGCCCCCGGTCGAAATCGAGGCGCTGGCCCACGAGGTCGAACCGGCCCCGGCGCATGGAGAATTCGCCGTTGGCGCGGGGATCGCGCGAGGAGCCCGTCACCCGCAGCGATCCGCCGAGTTCGGCATCGATGCCCCGGCCGCGCACGAAGATATGGCTCGGCGCATCGACCGAGACGTCGAGGGTGGCATCGAAGGGGGCGGCAGCCTTGCCGCGCCCCCGCCCCCGGACGGCCTTCGCCTCGGCGCGCTTGGCGAGGCGGGCGCGCAACTCCGGCGGGGTGTTGACGTGGCGCACGCCCGGCAGCGGCCGGGCCGTGGCGGGCAGCCGGTCGGGCACCGCGACGTCGATGGAGGCGACGTCCACCCGGCCGGTGATCTTCGGCGTGCGGGCGAGCGGGCCGGAGAGCGACAGGTCGAGCCCGGCCACCGCCGTCATGAGGGAACTGGAGACCAGTTCCGCCCGCTCGGCGGTGAGGCGGAAGGCGCCGGGGAAGCCCCCGGCCGGGTCGAGGCTGACCTTGCCCGAGGCGGCGACCCGTCCGCCGTTGCGGGTCGAGGCGGTGAGGCGTTCCACGACGAGGCTGTCGCCCCGCCCGGTGACGCGGCCCTCGATGGCGGTAAAGCGGATGCCGTTCAGCGGATCGGTGAAGCTGCCCCCCGACAGGGTGGCGCTGCCCTCGGCGCGGGGCGCGGCGAGGGTGCCGGTGACGCCGCCGTCGATGGCGACCCTGCCGCCGACGCTCTGGCCGGTGGCGCTCAGCATGGAATTGGCGAGCGCCGCGTCCAGGGTGCCCTTGCCGCGCAGGTTGAGGGGACCGCCGGGCTCGATGGGGAGCGAGCCGGAGAGCGTCAGCGCCATGCCGCGCCCGGCGCTCACGCGCCCGTCGAGGCTGGCCTGTCCGCCCGAGAGCGTGCCCTGCGCCTCGGCCTCAATGGGCGGCAGGCCGGCACTGCGGGTCTGCGGCGCGACGAGGCGCGCGACCTTGAGGGCGTATCGCCCCTCCGGCCGGCTCGCCGGGCCGTGGACGTCCGCCTCGCCGTCGAGGGTGCCCGACAGGGCGAGGTCGGGCGAGGCGATGCGGGCGAGGGACAGGGGCAGCGCGCGGATCGCGACCTTGAGGTCGAGGTTCTGTCCGGCCCGGCCGGAGACCTGCACGCGGCCCGAGCCGGCGGCGATGGACAGGCCGTCGATCACCGCCCCGCCGTCAGTGAGGGTGATCGTGGCCGGACCCGTCAGGGCGAAGCGGTCGGCGCCGCGCGCGGCCGAGAGCCGGGCGATCTCGATCCGCGTCGCGTCGGCGGGGATCAGCCGGGCGGCGCCATCGAGGGCGAAGCCGCGCGCGCGGGCGGTGAGCACCACGTCGCTGGCGCTCGCGGTGCCGGTGGCGGCGAGGCGCAGCGTGTCGATGATCTGGCCGGCGGCCACGACCCGGTCGGCATCGAGATGCCCGTCGAGGACCGGCCGGGCGCGGATGTCGGCGCCGCGCAGGTCGGCGTCGAGCCGCGCCAGCGCCGTGTCGCCGTAGCGGAGGTTCGCGCCGGTCGCGCGGATCGCCGCGCCCTGGCGTCCGCCGTCGCGGGTGAGGGTGACGGTGGCGTCGAGGCGTCCGGCGAGAGGTTCGGGGCTGAGCGGCGAAAGGTCGTCGAGGTTCCCCGCCCGCACGGCGAGGGTGCCGGCGGCGAGCTGCGTCGCCTCGGCCAGCGCCGCATTGCCCTCGATCACCACCGAGCCGAGGGTGAGGGCAAGCCGGTCGAGCACCCAATCGGTCCCGGCCGGCAGCGCGGCGCGGGCGACATGCGCCCCGCCGGAGAGGGGCTTGCCGCCCACGTCGCCGGAGAGTTTCACGGTGCCGTCCGCCGCGCCGGTCGCGTCTTTTAGAGCTGCCTCGATGGCGAGGTTGCGGATCGGTCGCCCGTCGGCACTGGCCGAGGGGGCGGTGAGCGTGGCGGCGAGGTCGGGCTTTTCCAGGGAGCCGGTCAGCCGCGCGTCGAGGGCGGCGCGGCCGGTGAAGCGCGCATCGAGGTCGGTGAGGCTCTTCAGGTCGACCCGGGCGGCCACATCCGCGGCGGCGGCCGTCGCCTGCCCCTGCAGCGTGGCCAGCAGGCCCGCGCCTTCGAGGCGGAGATGGTCGAAGCCGTAGCCGTCATAGGTCCGCGAGACCCGGCCGGTGAGGGTCGGCCCCCGGCCGAGGAGGCGGTCGGCCGGGCCGCTGCCGGTGGCGAGGCCGGAGCCGGTGACGGTGAGATCGGCGGCGAGCGCCTTGCGGGCCGGATCGCCCGAGAGCCGTGCCTTAGCCTCGACGCTCCCCGCGAGACCCCGCCCGGCGAGGCCGGAGAAGGCGGCGAGGTCGGGGAGCGATGCCTGGAGCGTCCCGGCCAGCACGTTCTGGCCGAGCCGCCCGACATAGGAGGCCTGCGCGGTGTCGGAGATGGCAGAGAGGCGCGACACGTCGATCACCCCGTCCGGGCCGGCGCTGGCGCGCAGGGTGAGCTTCGCCGCCGAGCCGATGGCGCGGCGCAGCGCCGGGTCGGCGAGGCGCAAGCCCTCGGCATCGCCATCGGCCATGATGGCGAAGCGCCCGGCCTTCGGGTCGCCCTCCGGCTCGACGGAGAGGGTCGCGGCCACCTTGTCGAGGTCGGAATCGCGGCTGCGGATGCCGGCGGCGTCGAGCTTGCCGCGCACGGTCGGGGTGGTCAGCGGGCCCTTGAGGCTGCCGTCGAAGACGAGCTTGGCGATCTCGGACTCGCCCGCCTTCGTCACCTCGCCCTCGGTCGGCAGGGCGCGGGCCTGAAGGGTCAGGTCGGCGATCCGGTCGGCGGTGATGCCGCCGGCGGCCGACAGCCGCGCGGTGCGGGAGGCGAGGTCCAGCCGGTCGATGCGGAAGGCGCCGCTATCCGCGAAGGAGAGACCGCCGTCGAGCTTGGTCGTGCCGGCGAAGACCGAGGCGGCCGGGCCGGGCACCAGCCCCTCGATGCGCGCGGCGAGATCGAGGGAGAGCCGCCGCTCGGCGCCGATGCGCGAGATCTTCGCGCCGCCCTTGGCGCCGATCTCCGGGCCGGCGGTGAAGTCGAGGGTGGCGTTCCAGGCGTCGAGGGTGCCCTTGCCGTCGAGGTCGAAGGCGATGGGCGGCGCGCCGGGGATCGAAGCGGCCTTGGAGAGCAGGCCGCCCGCCTCCTCCAGCAGGCTGGCCTTCAATTCGAGCTTGTCGCCGTTCGGGACGTAGGCGAGGGTCAGGCCGAAGAACCCGGCCGCGTCGAGTCGCTTGGCCTCGGCGCGAAGGTCCAGCCCCTCGCTCGCCGCGCCGAGCTTCGCGCTGCCCTGAGCCGAGAGCCGGGCAGGCTGGCCGGCGATCTCCTCGCCGAGCACCAGTTCCGCGAGCTTGAAGCCCTTGATCTCGACCTTCACCGGCAGGTCCGGCAGCAACTTGCCGTCGGGCTTGGCCTCCTCCGGCGTCGGGCCGGGAAGCGGGCGCCGCAGCACCTCCAGCCGGCCGATTTCCAGGGTGTCGACCTCCAGCCGGCCCGACAGGAGCGCGAGACGCCGCCAGGAGATCCGCGCCTTGTCGAGCTTGAGCCAGATTCCCGCGCGGTCGCTCACCGCCACGTCGCGGATGGTCGCGTCCGAGGAGAGCGCACCGTCCACGGCGCCGATGGTGACGCGGGAGGCGGGGGTGGAGAGCGCCTTCGAGAGAAGCCCGCCGAGGACGGATTTGTCGCCGTCCTCCGCGCGGGGCGCGAGCGGCGCGAGGGTGACGAGGCAGAGGAGAAGAATCAGTATCGCCATCCCCCTCCCCCCTCTGCGGGGGAGGGTGGCCCCGGCGTCAGCCGGGGTCGGGAGAGGGGAGCGACGGTTCAGGATGTGGCGCGCCGCGTGATCTCTCCTGAGCCGTCGCTCCCCTCTCCCCCCCTGCTTCGCAGGGTACCCTCCCCCGCACGGGGGGGAGGGAGAGGCAGCGTGCGTGAAGAAGGCCATCAGAACGCCTGCCCGAGGCTGAGATACAGGACGGCGGGGCGGACATGGCCGCCCTTGTAGGCGTCGAGGGGGAAGGCGAGGTCGGCGCGGATCGGGCCGATGCCGGTGTAGTAGCGCAGGCCGATGCCGACCGACTTGCGGATGGTCTCATCGAAGTTCGGCAGCGACGAGGCGAAGGCCGTGCCCGCGTCGAAGAACGGCACCACGCCGATCGTGTCCGTCACCTTGATCCGTGCCTCGATGGAGGCTTCGAGCAGGCTGCGCCCGCCGATGGGCAGGTTGAACGGGCCGATGGGGCCGAGCGTCCGGTAGGGGTAGCCGCGCACCGAGCCGCCGCCGCCCGCGAAGAAGCGGAAATTGTCCGGGATCTCCCCGAGCTTCGCCCCCGAGACCGAGCCGAAGCCGACGCGGCCGGCGAGGATGAAGCGGGATTCGTCGTCCAGCGAATAATAGGTCGAGCCCTGCGCCTTCGCGACGAGGATGCCGGGATCGGAGAGGCCGCCGGGATAGGCGGCGAGCGACGCGATGGCCCGGAAGCCCTTGGTCGGGTCGAGGAGGCTGTCGGTGGAATCGTAGGTGACGGAGGCCGGCACGCCGATCAGCCGGTAGTTCACCGTGCCCAGCGCGTCCTGCGAGCGGCCCGCCTGCGCGTCGAGGCCGATCTGCGCCGAGAACGTGTCCGAGAACCGGTGGCGGATCGCGCCGGAGACGCCGCCGCCGTCCACGAGGTAGCTCTGCTGCACCTCGCGGGTGACGAAGGCGTTCGCCAGGAAATCGTTGCGGGTGCCCCAGAGGGCGGGCTGCACGTAGGTCGCTGAGAGGCGCCCGCCGAGGCCGTTGGTGCCGATGCCCGCCTGCTTGCGCTGCTGCGCGAACGGGTCGTAGCCGAGGCCGAGATAATAGAGATCGGCGTCGAGGCGGAAGGTCTCGCCGCCGCCGAACAGGTTGCGGTTGGCGTAATAGGCCCGCACCCCCGGCCCATCGACCGTCGAGTAGCGCGCCGAGACGCCGATCAGGTTCTTCTCGCGCTCGCTGACCTCCACGAAGAGCGGCAGGTTGCCGTCCGCGTCGAGTTCGGTCCCCTCGCGCACCCGCACGGCGCCGATGCCTTCGAGGCGCGCCACCGAACGGCGAATCGCCGACACGGCCTGCGGCGAATACGGATCGCCCGGCTCCGCATAGATGAAGGAGCGGATCGTGGCCGGGTCCATGCCCTCCGCGCCCCGGACGCTCACCGTCCCGATCCCGGCCTTCGGCCCCGGATCGAGGGTGAAGGTCACGTCCATGACGTGGGCGGAATCGTCCACCACGGGGTCGCGGTCCACCACCTTGGCGAAGGGGTGCCCCTGCGCGCGAAAATTGTCGACGATGGCCGCCTCGCGGGCGAGCACGGTCGCGGAGCGGGCCGGCACGTCGTCATCGACGCGCGTGAGGCGCGGCGGCAGCACCTCCTCCGGGAAGGGCCGCCCGGCCCGGTCGCGCACGGCGATCCGGCGCAGGGTGTAGAGCGGCCCGAGATCGACGGCGACCTTCACCGGCACGAGGCCGCGGTTGCGCCACGCCTCGGCGGCGCGCACTGCCGCCTCGGTCCGGCCGGGGGCGACGGGCACGCCGTCGATGCGAATCTCGATCCGGCCCTGATAGTAGCCGTAGCCCGAGAGGACGTCGGCGAGCTTGAGGATGTCCGCCTCGGCGCGGCGCACCAGCCCCTCCCCGTCCGGGGGCGCTTCCTGGCGCAGGCGGTACAGGGCGGAGGCGTCCTGCACGGCGGTCAGGACGTCGGAATCGTCGGTGCCGGTGATCTTGGCCGCATAGGGCAGAGCGGTCGGGCTCGGGGCCGGCGGCTCCGGCTCGGAACCGAACAGGCCGAACAGGTCGAAGGCGCGGGCGGGCTCCGGCAGCAGAAGGCCGGCAGCACTCGCCGCCCAGGCGATCAGCACCGCGCGGGCAGCCCCCTGCGGCAGGGAGAACGGACGTCGAAGGAACACCAAGCGAATCGCAGCCGTCAGGCCAGGCTGCGATCGGTTTGGCCGTACGCGTTCCGATTCATGCTCGACGCCCCCACGTCTCGCTCAGCGCCTCGCCAGGGGCGCGTTCTTACCTCTAAACCGATCACCGCGCGATGGCACGGCCCCGGCCTGTCAGACCATGCCCGAAATGAGTCGACTCTGTGGCGAGAGGACGACTCACGCCGCCCTTACCTGTGTGAGGAAGCCTGCGACCGCTCCGCGCAGGGCCCCCGCCTGACGCGACAGATCGCTCGCGGCGGTGAGCACCTGATCCGAACCGAGGCTCGCAGTCGCGGCAGCGGCATCGACCCCCGCGACATGGCCCGAGACGGCGCGGGTGTCCTGCGAGGTCTGCGCGGTGGTACGGGCGATCTCGGCGGTGGCGGCGCCCTGCTCCTCGACCATGGCGGCGATGTCCGAGCCGATCCGGGCGAGGTCGCGGACCACGGTCGCGATGCCGCCGATGGAGCGCACCGAGGCCGCCGTCGCCCCCGTGATCTCCGCGACCTTGACCGAGATGTCGTCGGTGGCGCGGGTGGTCTGGGCGGCGAGTTCCTTCACCTCCGCCGCGACCACCGCGAACCCCCTGCCCGCCTCGCCCGCGCGGGCGGCCTCGATGGTGGCGTTCAGGGCCAGCAGGTTGGTCTGCGCGGCGACGCTGGAGATCATCCCGACGATCTCGCCGATGCTGGCGGCGGCCTCCGCGAGGCGGCGCACCTCCGCCGCCGCGCCGTCCGCGTCGCGCTGGGCGGTGGCGGCGAGGTTGGCCGAGGCGCCGACCTGCGAGGCGATCTCGTGCACCGACACCGACAGTTCCTCCGTCGCGGCGGCGACCGCATCGGCCGAACCCGCCGCCGAGGCCGAGGCGCTGGCGACCGCGCGGCTCAGCCCGGTCGTGTCGCGGGCGGCCTTGGCCATGCCCAGCGCCGAGGATTCGAGTTGGCTCGCCGAGGCCGAGACCGCCTCCACGATGCTGCCGACCTGTCCCTCGAAATCGTCGGCGAGGAGCTTGGCCGTCTCGCGCTGGGCGGCGGCGTGTTCCAGGGCCATCCGCTCCTGCGCCGCCCGTGCGGTGCGGCGCTCCGCGACGCTCTCGCGGAAGGCGAAAGCCGCGCCGGTGATCGCCTGCAACTCGCGCGGGCCGCCAGCCGGCAGCACCACCGCATCGCCCTCGCCCTCGCCCCGGCCGATGACGGTGAGGGCATGCGCGAGGCGGGTGAGCGGGCGGCTGATCGCGGTGCCGAGGGCCACGGCGATGCCGGCCGAGGCCGCGAGCAGCGCGAGCGCCCCGCCGATCCAGAGCCACAGCAGCCGCTCCGCATCGGCGCGCAGGGACCGCGCCTGCCCGATCAGTTCGCCGGTCAGCTGGTCCTCGACACCCTTCAGCGCGTCGATGCGCTGCGTCGCGAGCTTGAACCAGCCCGGCGCGTCGCGGAAGGCCGGGGTTTCGCCCGGAGCGAGGGAGAGAAGGGATTCGCGCAGCCGCGCGACCTCGCGGGAGGGGCCGCTTCCCTCGGCCGCGTCGAGGGCGCCGGCCTGCGTCGGCGCGGCGGCGGAGCGGAACAGCTTTGTGTAGCTCGCCTGATCTGCCGCGAGGGTCGCGAGCCGGCGTAGGGCCGCGAGGTCGTACTGGCCGGAGGCGAACACGGCTGACGCGGCGGCGCGCTCCTGGCCGGCGGCCTCCTTCATCATCAGGAACGCTGCGTAGGATTGGGCGCGGGCCGCGATCGAGGCCTCGTCCATGGCGCCGCCCATGGCGCGGACGAGGCCGAGGCCCGAGCCGATCATGCCGGTATAATAGACGGCGGCTTGCGGCGCTGGGATCGACAGGGCATCGATCGCCTTGCGCTGCGCGGCGAGGCCGCCGAGCCTGTCCGCGAAATCCTTGGCGCTGGCGGCGGGTGTCCCGCCCATCGCCGCGAAGCCCCCCGTCAAGACCGCTTCCCGCAGGCCGCCGAGCGCCGCGTCGGTGCGGACCCGCTGCGCCGCCATTTCCTGGCCGAACTGCGTGCCCTTGGCCGCCAGGAACAGGCTGGAGGCGCCCCGTTCCCGCTGTGCCTCGTGGACGAAGGCGCTGATCCGCGAGGAGAGGCCGACGTAATCCTCGACCTGCACCATCTCGGCACGCCGTTCCCACTGATGGGAGATCGAGACCCCGGCGGCCCCCGCGAAGGCAAGGCACGGCGCCAGCGCGACGGCCAGGATGCGGGAATGGAGCGTCGCGAGGAACATCATAACTCAGCCAGGGATAGTGTTCGTTTGTCCAATACTCGACAAGCTTGATAAAATTATCGTTTCCGATGCGGAGCTTATGTGGAGGCAAATTGCTTGATTAAGCAGCAGGGCGAAGAGATTCTGCATCGCCGGTGTGCAAATCGCCCCAAGCTTTCAATGCGCAAATGACAGGTTGCAGCGAGCGGCCGCGCTCGGTGAGGCTATACTCAACCTTGGGAGGTACTTGGGCGTACACCTTCCGCGCGATCAGCCCGTCCGCCTCCATTTCCCGGAGCTGGTTCGTCAGCATCCGCTGGGTGACGCTCGTCAGCCGGCGCCGGAGTTCGCTGAACCGCATCGTCCCCTCTAGCAGGTGGTAGAGGATCACGCCCTTCCACTTGCCGTCGATGAGCCGGAGCGTGGCTTCCACGGCGCAGCCGGGGCTGCAATCGCCGCTGTGGTGGCGGGTTCGGGCCATGACGGTATCCTTTTCGACACTAGTGGCCTTTTATGTGCGTACTTGCGCGCCGGGAAGAGCGGCGGCATCACGCGGGCCTCGATACGAGGAGGTCGCGATGCGCGCCGTCGGATACCGGAAGTCCCTGCTGATCACCCAGGACGAGGCGCTAATCGACCTCGACCTGCCGGAGCCCGAGCCGGGACCGCGCGACCTGCTGGTGAAGGTCGAGGCGATCTCGGTGAACCCGGTGGACACCAAGGTCCGGCGCCGGGCCGAGCCGGAGGCCGGCGGCGCCAAGGTGCTCGGATGGGACGCCGCCGGCACCGTCGTCGCGACCGGCGCGGAGGTGACGGAATTCGCGGCCGGCGACGCGGTGTTCTATGCCGGCGATCTCGGCCGACCGGGGACCAATTCCGAGTTTCACTGCGTCGATGCCCGGATCGTCGGGCGCAAGCCGACGAGCCTCGATTGGGCGCAGGCCGCCGCCCTGCCGCTCACGGCGATCACCGCCTGGGAGACCCTGTTCGACCGGCTCGACACGGGCAGGCCCGTGCCCGGCGCGGCCCATGCGCTGCTCATCGTCGGCGGGGCGGGCGGAGTCGGGTCCATCGCGATCCAGCTCGCCCGGCAGCTCACCGACCTGACGGTGATCGCCACCGCCTCGCGGCCGGAGACGGCGCAATGGTGCCGGGATCTCGGGGCGCACCATGTCGTGGACCACGGCAAGCCGCTGGCCGCCGAGGTGGCGGCCCTCGGGATCGGCGCGCCGGGCCTCGTCTTCTCGACCACCAACACCGACCTGCATCTCACCGAGATCGCCGGACTGATCGCGCCGCAGGGGCGCTTCGCCCTGATCGACGATCCCGAGAGCCTGGATATCTCGGTGCTGAAGCGGAAGAGCCTGTCCCTGCACTGGGAGTTCATGTTCACCCGCTCGATGTTCGCCACCGCCGACATCGCCGAGCAGGGGCGGCTCCTGAACGAGGTCGCGCGGCTCGTGGACGAGGGACGCCTGCGCACCACCCTGGGTGAGCATTACGGGCGCATCGATGCGGACAACCTCCGGCGGGCCCACGCCCTGATCGAATCCGGCCGGGCCAAGGGCAAGATCGTGCTCGAAGGCTTTTCGGATTAGGCCGGGGCCTTACAGGCGCAGCACCCGCCCCGCCGCCGCGACGCCGACCAGCAGCACCGCGACCGTCATGAAGGCGGTCGGCAGGCTCGTCCCCTGGGCGACGAAGCCGATCAGCGCCGGGCCGGCGAGCACCCCGGCATAGCCGAAGGTGGTCACGGCCGGCACGGCGACGCTCGGGGGCATCGCCGTCTGGCGTCCGGCGGCGGTGAACAGCACGGGCACGATGTTGGCGCAGCCCGCCCCGACCAGGGCGTAGCCGGCCAGCGCCGCCTCCCAGGCCGGGACGAGGACCGTGAGGGCGAGGCCGGCGGCGGCGCAGAGCCCGCCGAGGACGAGGACGCGCCTCCGCCCGAGCCATGCGACGATCCCGTCCCCCGCGAGACGGCCGGCCGTCATCGTCACCGAGAAGGCAGCGTAGCCGAGCGTCGCCCGCGCGGCATCGACGCCTCTGTCCTGCGACAGGAACACGGCGCTCCAATCGAGCACCGATCCCTCCGTGAGGAAGGTGATGCAGCACAGGATGCCGATGACGAGGACGATCCCGCGCGGAAGGGCGAAGGCGGGGCCGCCCGCCGTGGCGGCCCGCGCCAGGATGCCGGGCCAGGAGGCTGCGAACATCACGGCGATGGCGGCGACCGCGAGCAGGGTCGTGGTGCCGATCCCGAGCCCGGCGAAGAGCAAAGCCCCCGCCGCCAGCGCTCCGACGAGGCTGCCGAGGCTGTAGAGCCCGTGGAAGCCCGACATCATCGGGCGTCCCCTCGCCTTCTCCACCGCGACGGCCTGGAGATTCATGGCGCAATCGACCGCACCCATCCCCGCGCCGAACAGGAGCAGGCAGGGCGCGAACAGCCACGCCGAATCGGCGTTCGCGAGGATCGGCAGCGGCAGCGCGATCGCGCCCGTGCCGAAGAGCACCACCGGCCGCAGGCCGAACCGCGCCGCCGCCCCGCCCGCGAGGGGCATCGCCGCGATGGAGCCGATGCCGAGGCAGAGCAGCAGGAGGCCGAGTTGCGCCTCGCTCAAACCGGCCTGCGCCTTCACATGCGGGACCAGCGGCGCCCAGGCGGCGGTGCCGAGGCCGACGATGAGGAACAGGAGGCGGGTGGACCACGCGCCGTCGCGGGTCAGGGTGGCGCGCGGCTCGGTCGCGGCGAGAATCTGCATCGGCAGGTGTCGGCAATCGGGTGGCGGAGCCATACCTCTGGGGCGGCCCGCGCTTGGCCGCAAGGCAGGCCGGCGCCAGCCTGCCCTGCGCGGGGCCGGTTGCCCGCGTACTCATTTCGTTCTAGCAAGCTGACGCGGGGGCGGGTCCGCGAATGGACCGTCGCACCTTGCCATCGGCCAGCGGGGATCGACATGAGCCGGTGCCGCGGCCGGTTCACCGGACGCCTCCCCATCCGCGTCGACGCCTCGAAAGACCGCCGCCCTCATGGCCAGAGCCCGTGCCGGAGCCCAGAAGCAGGCCGCCGAACCCGCGAGCCCCCGTCCCGCCGCCGGCAAGGCCGGCGCCAAGGTGACAGCCAAAGTGACGGATAAGTCGACGGTGAAGGCCACCGCGAAGGCGCCTCCGCGCGCCGCGGCCAAGGCCGAAGCGTCCATCGATGCCAAGCTGGAGAAGCTGTTCGATTCGGCCGGCCCGGCGGCGCGGGACCAGCGCGTCATCTCCGTGCGCGGCGCCCGCGAGCACAATCTGAAGAACGTCGACCTGACGATCCCCCGCGACCGGCTGGTGGTGTTCACCGGCCTCTCGGGCTCGGGCAAGTCGTCGCTCGCCTTCGACACGATCTACGCCGAGGGGCAGCGCCGCTACGTCGAATCGCTCTCGGCCTATGCCCGCCAGTTCCTGGAGATGATGTCGAAGCCCGATGTCGATCAGATCGACGGGCTCTCGCCGGCCATTTCCATCGAGCAGAAGACCACCTCGAAGAACCCGCGCTCGACGGTGGGCACCGTCACCGAGATCTACGATTACATGCGCCTGCTCTGGGCGCGGGTCGGCATCCCCTATTCGCCGGCTACCGGCCTGCCCATCGAGAGCCAGACCGTCCAGCAGATGGTCGACCGGGTGCTGACCCTGCCGGAGAAGACGCGGCTCTACCTGCTCGCCCCCGTGGTGCGCGGCCGGAAGGGCGAGTACCGCAAGGAGATCGCCGAGTTCCAGAAGAAGGGCTTCCAGCGCCTGCGGATCGACGGCGAGTTCTACGCCATCGACGACGCGCCCAAGCTCGACAAGAAGCTGAAGCACGACATCGACGTGGTGGTGGACCGCATCGTCGTGCGTGACGACATCGCCTCGCGGCTGGCCGATTCCTTTGAGACCGCCCTCGACCTCGCCGACGGCATCGCCGAGATCGTCTACGCCGACGTGGCCGAGGGGGAGGAGGCGCAGTCCATCACCTTCTCGTCGCGCTTCGCCTGCCCGGTCTCCGGCTTCACCATCGCCGAGATCGAGCCGCGGCTTTTCTCGTTCAACAACCCGTTCGGCGCCTGCCCGACCTGCGGCGGCATCGGCCACGAGATGCGGATCGACGCCGAACTGGTCATCTCCGATCCGGCCTTGAGCCTGAAGCGCGGGGCGGTGGCGCCCTGGGCGAAATCGACCTCGCCGTATTACGGGCAGACGCTCGATGCCCTTTCCGCCCATTTCGGCTTCGAGACCAGTACCCCCTGGGGCAAGCTGAGGGACGCCGACCGCGCCGTGGTGCTATACGGGTCCGGCCGCGAGGCGATCCGCTTCTATTACGACGATGGCCTGCGCCGGTATTCGGTCAACAAGCCCTTCGAGGGCGTGATCCCGAACCTGGAGCGCCGCTACAAGGAGAGCGATTCCGACGCCGTGCGCGAGGAGATCGGCCGCTTCATGAGCGAGACGCCCTGCGCCGCCTGCCTCGGCAAGCGCCTCAAGCCCGAGGCGCTGGCGGTGAAGGTCGCGATGCACGACATCGGCGACGTCACTGACCTGTCGGTCAGCAAGGCGCACCAATGGTTCGCCGACCTGCCGGAGAAGCTGACGGCCAAGCAGAACGAGATCGCGGTCCGCATCCTCAAGGAGATCCGCGACCGCTTGAGCTTCCTGATGGATGTCGGCCTGGAATACCTGACGCTGGCGCGCGGCTCCGGTTCGCTGTCCGGCGGCGAGAGCCAGCGCATCCGCCTCGCGAGCCAGATCGGCTCCGGCCTGACCGGCGTTCTCTACGTGCTCGACGAGCCCTCCATCGGCCTGCACCAGCGGGACAACGAGCGTCTGCTCGGCACGCTGAAGCGCCTGCGCGACCTCGGCAACTCGGTGATCGTCGTGGAGCACGACGAGGACGCCATTCTCCAGGCCGATTACGTGGTCGATGTCGGCCCCGGCGCGGGCATCCACGGCGGCGAGATCATCGCCCAGGGCACGCCCGCCGAGGTGCTGGCGAACCCCGCCTCGCTCACCGCCAAGTACCTGACCGGCGAGATGGCGGTGCGGATGCCGACCGCACGGCGGAAGGGCCGCAAGGGTACGCTTCAGGTGTTCGGTGCGCGCGGCAACAACTTGAAGGACGTGGACATCGCGATTCCGCTGGGCACCTTCACCTGCGTGACGGGGGTGTCCGGCGGCGGCAAGTCGACCCTCGTGATCGACACGCTCTACAAGGCGGTGGCCAAGAAGCTGAACGGGGCGGTGGAGCACCCGGCGCCCTACGACCGGATCGAGGGGCTGGAGCACCTCGACAAGGTCATCGACATCGACCAGTCGCCGATCGGGCGCACCCCGCGCTCGAACCCCGCCACCTATATCGGCGCCTTCACGCCGATCCGCGATTGGTTCGCCGGCCTGCCCGAGGCCAAGGCGCGGGGCTACCAGCCGGGCCGCTTCTCCTTCAACGTTAAGGGCGGGCGCTGCGAGGCCTGCTCCGGCGACGGTGTCATCAAGATCGAGATGCACTTCCTGCCGGACGTCTACGTCACCTGTGACGTCTGCAAGGGCAAGCGCTACGACCGCGAGACGCTCGAGGTGAAGTACCGCGAGAAATCGATCGCCGACATCCTCGACATGACGGTCGAGGAAGCGGCGGAGCTGTTCAAGGCGGTGCCCTCGATCCGCGACAAGATGGAGACGCTGAAGCGCGTCGGCCTGCATTACGTCCGCGTCGGCCAGCAGGCGACCACCCTGTCGGGCGGCGAGGCGCAGCGGGTGAAGCTGTCGAAGGAGCTGTCCAAGCGCGCCACGGGCCGCACTTTGTACATTCTGGACGAGCCCACGACTGGGCTACACTTCCACGATGTCGCCAAGCTCATGGAAGTACTGCACGAGCTGGTCGACCAGGGAAATACTGTCGTCGTCATCGAGCATAATCTCGAAGTCATCAAGACGGCCGATTGGGTCATCGACATGGGGCCGGAGGGTGGCGACGGCGGCGGCGAGGTCGTCGCCGTGGGCGTGCCGGAAACGATCGCCGCCTCACCCGCGAGTCACACCGGGCGCTTCCTGCGCGAGGTTCTGGAACGCCGCGCGGCCAAGCCCGCGCCTCGACGCAAGGCTGCCGGCTGAGCGGATCGGCAATTTTTGCCGCTTCCGTAGGCGAAGCGCCTGACGACGCGCCATGATTCGGCCCCGGCATCGGGCGTTTCGGGCTTAGGCAATCCAAAAAGATGCCCCGGCTACGGGTGTCCGGGGCTCGCGGCGCCGCTGGATCGGGGCGCGGCGTTTGCCGGTTCGTCCCGTCTCGGACCGGGACAACAGCTTGACCATTCAACGATATTTTTCCGAACGCGCCGTTTTGACCATGTGTTGCAACGCGGCAAAAATGCGACTTTTGCGCAACGGTTCGGCTCGACGTGCCAAACCGGCAAGCATTGCTCTGTCTTTCCGAGGTCCTTTGTAGAATAGTCCCAGACGTTGAGACGGGGCGGCTCCGTGGGGGCGCTCGGCATTGAAACGAACGGCGACCGCATAGGCGGAGACGACCGGCACGGTAATGCCGAAAGCGGGACGGAAGCCAGAGACCTTGGGAAGGACCGATATAATGATGAAGAACTGGCTCGCGGCCGGCGCGGTCGCGCTCACGGTCGGAATGACGTCTACGATCGCTCACGCGCAGAGCACCACCGTTCCGGGTGAGCAGGTCGGCCTCGCGGTCGGCGCGCCGCTTCCCGAGGGCGTGTACGCGATCAACACCTTCACCTACCGCCGCACCGACGGCCGGAACGACGCCGATACGGCCGTCAACATCCCGGTCCTCGTGTGGTCGACCCCGCTGGTTCCGTTCGGCGGCCGCATCGAGCTCCTCGTGGCTCCCCCGACCGTGTTCGCCTTCACCCGCAACCCGGCTGGCCAGGCCAACAAGGACATCTCGATCAACGTCGGTACGTTCATCGGCGGCATCTGGGCGTTCGACCTCGGCGGCAACTTCGGCGTCAGCTTGCTCGGCGGTGTCTACCTGAACGAGCTCGATGGTGACCGTGGCTCGCTCTACGCTGGCCAGTTCAACGCTGCCGGCCGTCCGATCGGCACCCCGATCCTGCCGCAGCTCTCCTCCAACACCTACCGCTTCGGCGTCGCCGGCAGCTACACGGGTGACGGCTGGAACATCACCGCCAACCTGACGGCCAACATCTACGACTCGCCCGGCCGCTTCGGTGGTCCGGTCGGCGCCGCCATCGGCCCGATCCGCCTCTCGGACGCCCTGAACTTCGACCTCACGGCCACGAAGACCTTCGGCAACTTCGAGATCGGCGCCGTCGGTTACGGCACCTACAACTTCGACATCAGCCCGTTCAGCGCGGCGGCCGGCAACCGCGGCCGCTTCGCCCTCGGCGGTCTCGTCGGCTACGACTTCAAGGTGTTCAAGGTCCAGGCCTACGTCGCCCGCGACGTCGTGACCGGCGCCACGATCCCCGGTACGGCCACCGCGTTCCGCGCCGGCCGCTCCGACTACTCGACCGACGGCTGGATCCGCTTCATCATCCCGCTGTACAGCCCGGCCGCCGCTTCGCCGGTCCCGGCCCCGCTCGTCCGCAAGTACTGAGATCGGTCCCGGTTGCGGCGCTCCGCGCGCCGCATCCTCCGCTCTCGCAGACGCCCGGTCTCCTCATGGAGGCCGGGCGTTCGTCGTTTCGGCGACCCAGACCTGCCGCCGCACCGGGTGTCGGGCGGCTTCGGATCGCCTAGTTAGATATCCTTCAGGAATCACGCGGGTGGCCGATACGGCGCCCGCCGGCTGTGCGAGGCCAAGGGACGCCGACCATGCAGGGCGAACGCAAGATCCCGGTTCAGGTTCAGCCGAAGGCCGCCGATTACACCTACGACCTCGACCGTGCCATCGGCGCCGTGGTGTCCCTGTCGAGCCGGGTGCCGGAGGACGGCTTCACCGCGGAGACGCTGGGCACCGAGCGCGCGGGCAACGCCGTGGTGATCGGTGAGGACGGGCTCGTCCTCACCGTCGGCTATCTCGTCATGGAGGCAGAGAGCGTGTGGCTGACCACCCGCGAGGGCCGGTCCGTGCCGGGCCATGTCCTCGGCTTCGATGCGGCGACGGGCTTCGGCCTTGTCCAGGCCCTGGGCGACCTCGGCACCCCCGTCCTGCGTCTCGGCCGCTCGGCCTCCCTCAAGATCGGCGACCGGGCGGTGCTGGCGGGCGGGGGCGGGCGCTCTCATTGTGTCGCCGTCGAGGTGATCGCCCGCCAGGAATTCGCGGGCTACTGGGAATACGTCCTCGACGAGGCGCTGTTCACCGCGCCCTCGCACCCCCATTGGGGAGGCACGGCGCTGATCGGGCCGAAGGGCGACCTCCTCGGCATCGGCTCGCTGCAATTGCAGCAAGGTGGCAGCGCGGCGGGCCGCGCGATCAACATGGTCGTGCCCATCGATCTGCTGCCGCCGATCCTCGACGATCTCCGCATGCGCGGCCGCGTCGACGGGGCGCCCCGCCCCTGGCTCGGCCTCTATGCCACCGAGAGCGAGGACGGCATCGTCATCATGGGCCTCGCCGATGGCGGGCCCGCCGAGGGCGCGGGCTTGCAGGGCGGCGACGTGGTCACGGCAGTGGCGGGCGAGCCGATCTCGGACCTCGCCGCCATGTTCCGCTCGATCTGGGCGCTGGGCGAGGCCGGGGCGCGGATCCCGCTGACGATTCGGCGGGACGGGCGGACGGTCCTGCTCAACATCGTCTCGGGGGATCGTCACGCCTTCCTGCGGACGCCCTCGGTCCATTGAGGGCATCGCAACTCTGCCGCGAAAACGCCTCGACCCTGCAAATTCTACAACCGTAATCTCAGGGTCCGTTCAGGTCGCCGGGCCGATTCTCCCCCTCGAACCGGCGCCTGGGCGTCGGGAGACGATGGAGATTCTCTCATGGCAATCGTGAGCGCCATTCGCAGCAAAGCTGTCGTCAAGCCGGTCCTGCTCGCCGCCGCCCTGGTGGCCGGCGGTCTCGGCTTCGCGGGCTCGGCTCAGGCCGCCGGCGGCTGCGGCCCCGGCTTCCACCCGAACCCCTGGGGCGTCTGCCGCCCGAACTGGGGTTACGGCCCGCGCCCCTATTGGAGACGCCCGGTTCCGGTCTACGGCTATGGCTATGCCCGGCCCCGGCCGATCTACCGGCCCTACGGCTATTACGGGGCCCGCCCGTTCTACTGAGCCGCTTCGCAGTTGCGAATAGTGAAAGGCGTCCCGCTGGCCGGCGGGGCGCCTTTCGCATGTCCGGGGCAGGCCGACGCATGCGCCCACAGAATGAACACCCGGTATGGTTGCCCAGTTCTTAAGCTGGCCATGCCTCAGATGCAGGGCAGATGCTTGACCTTAGCTCTGACGATGCAGCGCAACGGGACTATATGTGCATTGCACCAACAACAGGCAGGGATGCCACTCCGTTCGGCATCGCCTGCCTCATAAGAGGCCAAGAGTACCATGTCTGCCGCTCGCAGCGTTCTGTCCCGTGTCCGCGCCTACCTCCGCTATCGCGATACGGTGTCCCAGCTCTCGCGCCTGTCGGATCGCGACCTTGCCGACCTCGGCATCACCCGCACCGACATCCCGGGCATCGCTCGCTCCTGATCGCGCCGGGCTCAGGCCCGCTTGACGAGGCAAAGGGCCGTCCCCTGTTGATCCGGGGGGCGGCCCTCCGTTATTTTCGGGCATGACGCACACCATCCATATCGTCGGCGGCGGGCTCGCCGGGTCCGAAGCCGCCTGGCAGGTCGCCGAAGCCGGCCACCACGCCGTGATCCACGAGATGCGGCCCGTGCGCCGCACGGAGGCGCATCAGGGCGAGGGGTTGGCGGAGCTCGTCTGCTCTAACTCCTTCCGCTCGGACGACGCGCACGGCAACGCCGTCGGCCTGCTGCATCAGGAGATGCGCAGCCTCGGCTCGCTGATCATGCGGGCGGCCGACGCGCATCAGGTTCCGGCGGGCGGGGCGCTCGCAGTGGACCGCGAGGGCTTCTCCGCCGCCGTCACGGCCGCGCTGGAGGACCACCCCAACGTCACCGTGGTGCGCGAGGAGGTCGCCGGACTTCCGCCGGAGGAATGGGGTCCGTGCATCGTCGCGACCGGCCCCCTCACCGCCCCCGATCTCGCCGAAGGCATCCGCGCCCTCACGGGTGCCGAGTCGCTGGCCTTCTTCGACGCCATCGCGCCCATCGTCCACCGCGAGTCCATCGACATGGACGTCGCGTGGTTCCAGTCGCGCTACGACAAGCCGGGGCCGGGGGGCACCGGCGCCGACTATCTCAACTGCCCGATGGACCGGGAGCAGTACGACGCCTTCATCGCGGCCCTGATCGGCGGCGAAAAGATCGGCTTCAAGCAATGGGAGGGCACGCCCTATTTCGACGGGTGCCTGCCCATCGAGGTGATGGCGGAGCGTGGCCCCGAGACCCTGCGCCACGGGCCGATGAAGCCGGTCGGCCTCACCAATCCCCGCGCCCCGGACCGGAAGCCCTGTGCCATCGTCCAGCTCCGGCAGGACAACGCGCTGGGCACGCTGTACAACATGGTCGGCTTCCAGACGAAGCTGACCTATTCCGAGCAGGTGCGGATCTTCCGCACCATTCCCGGCCTGGAGAAGGCCGAGTTCGCCCGGCTCGGCGGCCTGCACCGCAACACCTATCTCGACAGCCCGCGCCTCCTCGACGCGACCCTGCGCCTGAAGGCACGGCCCGCCTTGCGCTTCGCCGGTCAGATCACCGGCTGCGAGGGCTATGTCGAGAGCGCCGCCGTGGGCCTGATGGCCGGGCGCTTTGCCGTGGCCGACGCGGCGAGCGCGCCGCTCGCTCCCCTGCCGCAGACCACGGCACTGGGCGCGCTCATCGCCCACATCACCGGCGGGCACGTGTCCGCCGAGGAGGGGGGCGGCGGGCCGCGCTCGTTCCAGCCGATGAACGTCAATTTCGGTCTGTTTCCGCCCCTCGAGCGGATGCCGCGCGGCGAGGCCGGGCGCCGCCTGCGCGGGCCGGAGAAGGCCGTCCTGAAGAAGCGCGCCCTCACCGACCGGGCACGGGACGACCTCGCCGCCTGGATGGCCGGTGGCCTGCCGGTCCAGGCGGCGGCCGAGTAGCGAGCGCGTTGCAACGCGGGGTCCTGCTCCGCGTTGTTTCTCCGGCCAGAGCCGGAGTTCCGACCATGCGGATCCGCAAGGTAGCGACCTACGACGGTGTGTGGACGCTCTTCGTCGGCGACCATCTCTGCATCAGCGATCTCAGCGAAGCACAGGCCGACGCCCTCGCCGCCGCCTTCGCCTCCCTCTCCGAACGCGACTGAACCGATCGTCCCTTGCGCTCGATACGGTTTCGATATATCTCAAATTTAGATACATCGAAACTGAGTCGACAACCATGCATCCCTATTTCGACGAACGCGTTCTCTCTCACAGCCGTCACGGCCGTGGTCCCGATCACGGGCCGGGCGGTCATTTCGGGCGCGGCCCCGGCGGGCGGCATGGCCGTGGCGGGCGGGGCGACCTCGCCCGGTTCTTCGCCCATGGCGATCTGCGCCTCGTGATCCTGCACCTGATCGCGGAGAAGCCCCGGCACGGCTACGAGATCATCAAGGCCATCGAGGAGCGGGTCGGCGGCGCCTACAGCCCGAGCCCCGGCACGGTCTACCCGACCCTGACCCTGCTGGAGGAGATGGGCCTCGTCACGGTCAGCCAGGGCGAAGGCACCAAGCGCCTGCACACGATCACGCCGGAGGGCGAGGCGCACCTGTCCGCCAACCGCCACGCGGTGGACGCGATCCTGGCGCGGATGGAGGAGGCGCTCGCCGCCAAGGGCGACGGCCCGCCCCCCTCGGTGATGCGCGCCAAGGAAGGGCTGAAATTCGCCCTGCACATGCGCCTGTCGCGCGGTCCCCTCGACGACGATCAGGCGGCGGCGATCACCAAGGCGCTGGAAGAGGCGACGCTGGCCATCGAGCGCGCCTGACCCGTCGCGGCCCTAGCCTTCCTCGCGCCTCGCCCGGCGCATCTCCTCCCAGCGGGCGAGGCGGTCGGCGAGGCGGGTCTCGTAGCCCCGCTCGGTCGGCGCGTAGAGATGCTGCCGGCCGAGCGCCTCGGGCCAGTAATCCTGGCCCGAGAAGGCGTCGGGCTCGTCGTGGTCGTAGCGGTAGCCCTCGCCGTAGCCGACCTTCTTCATCAGCTTGGTCGGCGCGTTGAGGATCACCCGCGGCGGCGGCAGGGAACCGGCCTCCGTCGCGAGGCGCGTCGCCGCCTTATAGGCCGTGTAGACCGCGTTCGATTTCGGCGCGCAGGCGAGATAGATCGCCGCCTGGGCCAGGGCCAGCTCGCCCTCGGGGCTGCCGAGAAAGTCGAACGCGTCCTTGGCCGCGTTGGCGATCACCAGGGCCTGCGGGTCGGCGAGGCCGATATCCTCCACCGCCATGCGCACGAGCCGCCGGGCGATGAACAGCCGGTCCTCGCCCGCGTCGAGCATCCGGCACAGGTAGTAGAGGGCCGCATCGGGGTCCGAACCGCGCACCGTCTTGTGGAGCGCGGAAATCAGGTTGTAGTGCCCTTCCTGCGCCTTGTCGTAGACCGGCGCGCGCCGCTGCACGATCCGCTGCAGCGCTTCGGCGTCGAAGGTCTCGCCCGGCGCCGCCGAGCGCCAGACCTCCTCGGCCAATGTCAGCGCCGCGCGGCCATCGCCATCCGCCATGCGGACGAGAACCCCCCTCGCCTCCTCCGTCAGCGGCAGGGCTTGTCCCGTCAGGTCTTCGGCCCGTGCCAGCAGCCTCGCGATCGCCCCCGGATCGAGGGCGCGGAACAGCAGGACGCGGGCGCGGGAGAGGAGCGCCGCGTTCAACTCGAAGGACGGGTTCTCGGTGGTGGCGCCGATCAGCGTGACGGTGCCGTCCTCCATCACCGGCAGGAAGGCATCGAGCTGGGCGCGGTTGAAGCGGTGGATCTCATCCACGAAGAGCAGGGTCGCCTGTCCCTGCGCCCGCCGCTTGCGGGCGGCCTCGAACACCTTGCGCAGGTCCGGCACGCCCGAGAAGATCGCCGAGATCTGCTCGAAATGCAGGTCGGTGGCGGAGGCGAGAAGCCGCGCCACCGTGGTCTTGCCCGTGCCCGGCGGCCCCCAGAAGATCAGCGAACCGAGGTTGCGCCCGCGCAGCAGGCGGGTGAGCGCGCCGCCCTCCCCGGTCAGGTGCTCCTGGCCGACGACCTCGTCGAGGGAGCGCGGTCGCAGCCTGTCGGCGAGAGGTCGGTTGGTCCCGCTGTCGTGAGCAAGCTCGGCGGGGGCGGGCTCGGAGGATCCGAACAGATCTGGCATCCCGGCATCAACACCGCCCGCCCCGGCCGATGCAAGCGCCCGCCGGGAATCCTCAACCGCTGAAGATCGAGGTCATCACCTCGCCGTTGCGGTTGATGACGATCTCCCAGGAGCCCGGCATGGCGCGGGTGACCCGGTCGAGATCCTTGGTCGTGGCGATCGGCATGCCGTTCACCGCGACCACCACGTCGCCCTTCTGAAGCCCGGCGCGGGCGGCGAAGGAGCCCTCGTCGACGGATTCGACGGCGACGCCGTCGACCGTGAAATCGACCTGAAGGTCTTCCGCGACGGCGGGCGAGGTGTTCACGAAGCTCGCCCCGAGGAAGGGCGAGCGGGTGCGCACCTTCAGCGAATCGCGCGGGCGCGTTTCCGGCGCCGGGGTAAGCTTCACGTTCACCGTCTGGCGGGTCGTGCCACGCAGGATGCCGAGCTTCGTCTGGCCGGTGATTCCCTTCAAGGCGTAACGGTAGCCGAACGCCTCGGGGTCATCGACCACCTGGCCATCCACCGAGAGGATCAGGTCGCCGCGCTTCAACCCCGCCTCCTCCGCCGGGCTCTTGGGCTGGAGGCTCGCCACCAGCACGCCGGTCGGATGGTCGAGGCCCATGCTGTCGGCGATGTCGGGCGAGACGCTCTGGATCCGCGCGCCGAGCCAGGGCCGGTGCACCACCGTCAGCCCGTCCTTGGCGGCCATGACCACGGCCTTGACCATGCTGACGGGGATGGCGAACCCGATCCCGTGGCTTCCGCCGGATTGCGAGTAGATCGCCGTATTGATGCCGACCAATTGGCCCTGGAGGTTGACGAGCGCGCCACCGGAATTGCCCGGATTGATCGCGGCATCGGTCTGGATGAAGTACTGGTAGTCGGCCGAGCCGACCTGCGTGCGCGCCAGCGCCGAGACGATGCCCTGCGTCACCGTCTGGCCGACGCCGAAGGGATTACCGATCGCCATCACGAAGTCGCCGACCTCGAGCTTGTCGGCATCGCCGAACGGCATCGGATTCAGGCCGCCCGGCGGCTCCTTGATGCGCAGGACCGCGAGGTCGGTGCGGCTGTCGCGCAGGACGATGGACGCCTCGAACTCCCGCCTGTCGGACAGGGCGACGCGCACCTCGTTCATGTTGTCGATGACGTGGGCGTTGGTGATGACGAGCCCCGAGCCGTCCACCAGCACGCCCGAGCCGAGGGATTTCTGCGCCCGGTCGCCCCGGGGGCCGCGCCCGCCATCCGGTTCGCCGAAGAAGCGGCGCATGAACTCTTCCATCGCGCTGGTGCGCGCGTTGGAGCGCTTGTCGACGTGCGAGGCGTAGACGTTCACCACCGAGGGGGCCGCCCGCTTTACCACCGGCGCGAAGGACAATTGCACTTCGCCCCGGCTCAGCGGCACCTGTTTGCCCGCGCTGTCCTGCGGCTCGGTCCGCGCCATCTGCGCGGAGGCGGTGCCGCCGAGGATCACGGCGAAGAGCACGGCGAGGGGCAGGCGGGTCGTCATACAGGGCTCCGAATGCGGGCGCCCCCGCCGGCCGAACCGAGCGGGAGCCTTTGCATGGAGCCTATCGGAGCCGATTAAGGCAGGCGCGCGACACCTTCGCCGAAGCGCCCGTCTTTCCCTCACTCAGCGGCGACCTTGCGCTTGGCGCGGGAGCCGGCAACGGCCTGGGCCGCGATGGCCTGCGCCACCGCCGCCTGCGCGCCGCGCTGCGCCGAGGGCACGCGGTGCATCTTGCCGAGGCCGAGGGCCCGGGCGAGCTCCGAGCGACGCTCGGAATACGAGGGCGAGGTCATCGGATAGCTGGCGTCGAGGCCCCACTTGGCGCGGTATTCGTCGGGGGTCAGACCGTGCATCGCGAGGTGGCGGCGCAGGGTCTTGTAGGGCTTGCCGTCCTCGAACGAGATCAGGAAGTCCTTCGTGATCGACCGCTCGATCTCCTGTTGAGTCAGCCTCGGCGGAAGCTCGATCGGCCGCCGCTTGCTCTCGATGTCCCACATCACCCTGTAAACGTTGGTCAGCACCTCGGGAAGGTCCGAAGGCTGAATGTGGTTGTTGCTGACATAAGCCGTGACGACTTCAGCGGTCAGCGACAGAAGGCGATCATCGAACGTAGAAGACATCGACCCAATCCATGTTGCGGGAGAATGACCTGAAAAGCTCCATGGATGAGCGTATACCGCGCTCAAGCGATTAGCACAATTCACAGTCGCGCTATTTCGACGTTGCAACTCAAAAATTTGACGTCTTGGATGTCACTTCGGCGCGAGACATGCCCTGATCTGCGTATTGGATCGATGGTATCATGTTGTTTTTTCGGTAATGCTAAAACAGCACAGATGATATAGCATTTGAATTGAATGCTAGCTTGCTTTCGTGAGCCGTTATGTACCAATGGCCGAAAAAAGTTTTACAAATTGCTAGGTTGTCGTGCTTTGCGGTGCCGAAGCCGTGATCGCGTTGACAGGACGGACCAACCCACGCGAACAAGGCGGCATGTCGCAGAAGCCCCACCCTTCGCTTTCATCGGGCGAGCGCCTCGCCCTCGTCGGCATCGTCGCCGTGACGCTCATGACCGTGCTGGTCGGTGCCCTGGCACCGGGCGGTCACGGCTCCGGCCCGCGCAAGGTGGCGGACGATCCGACCTGCGTCGAATGGACGGACGGCTGCCAGGTCTGCAAGCGCTGGCCGGACAATGTGGCCTGCTCCCTGCCGGGCATCGCCTGCGAGCCCGGTGTCGAGCGGTGCCTGATCCGCAACGACGGGTGAGCACGGCGTCGCCGGTTCTGCGATTCGCGCCGAGCCCGAACGGTCGGCTGCATCTCGGCCACGCCTATTCGGCCCTGCTCAATGAAAAGATCGCGACCGATCTCGGTGGGATCTGCCGGTTGCGCATCGAGGATATCGACCCGGCGCGCTCGAAGCCCGCATTCACCGAGGCGATCCTGGCCGATCTCGCGTGGCTCGGTCTCTCTTATCCCGAGCCGGTGCGTCGCCAATCGGCGCATATGAGCGAATTTCGTTCAGCGCGGGATCGACTCATTGCGGCGGGCTGGGCCTATCCCTGCTTTTGCTCGCGGAGCGACATCCGTGCGCGCGCCGTGGCCTCCGATCCGGACGGCGCACCGCTCTATCCCGGCACGTGTCGCGACCTGCACCCGAGGGAGGCCTCCGCCCGATGCGAGGCCGGTGAACCGCATACGTGGCGGCTCGCCCTTTCGCGCAGCCTCCCCTCCGCATCGAAGGAAGGCCCCCTCGGCTTCGTGACGTTCGATGAAAGCGGCGAGCGCTGGCTGCCGGCCGATCCTTCACCCTGGGGCGACGCCGTGATCGCCCGTCGCGACGTGCCGACGAGCTACCACCTCGCCGTCGTGCACGACGATGCGCTGGAGGGCATCACCCACGTGGTGCGTGGCGCGGATCTGGAAGCGGCGACGGCGCTTCATGTCCTGCTGCAACGGCTGCTCGGCTTACCGACCCCGCACTATCGGCATCACGCGCTGATCCAGGATGAGGAGGGGCGCAAGCTCGCCAAGTCGCGGGGGTCGCCGAGCCTCGCATCGCTGCGCGAGGCCGGGGTGAGCGCGGAGGAAATCCGCGCGCGGCTCGGCTTCGCCTGAGGCGCCTTACCGGATCGCCGCGTCGCGCTGGGCCAGCGCCGTGGCGCTCTTGGCCTTCTGCATCGTCGCCTCGATTTGCTCGCGCTGGCGGCGGAAGTCGGCGAGGAGCCGGCCATCCAGTTCGCGCCCGCGCGGCACTCGGATCTTCATCGGATCCACGAAATGGCCGTTGATGATCACTTCGTAATGGAGGTGGGCGCCCGTCGAGAGGCCGGTCGAGCCGACATAGCCGATGATCTGGCCCTGGCGGACGCGCACGCCTTCGGTGATGCCGCGACCGAACCGCGACATGTGATTGTAGGTCGTGACGTAGCCGTTGATGTGCTGCAACTCGACGCGCCGTCCGTAGCCGGAGGTCATCTCGGCACGGATCACGAGGCCGTTGCCGGCGGCCATGATCGGCGTGCCGATCGGGTTGGACCAGTCGACACCGGTATGCAGCTTGGCGTAGCCGAGGACGGGGTGGCGGCGATAGCCGAAGCCCGAGCGCATGATGCCGTCCGCGATGGGCTTGCGCAGGAGGAACTTCTTCAACGACCGGCCCTGCTCGTCGAGATAGTCGATCGAGCCGTCATCGGGCGATTGGAAGCGGAACACCTTGCGCGTTTCGCCGCCCAGCGTGAGCGCAGCATAGAGCAGGTCCGGCCGGTCGGCGCCGGAGTTCTCCTCGTCGTAGGTATAGAAGACGTCGAGCCCGTCGCCGCTCTGGACGCGTCGCTGGAAATCGAGGTCGTAGCTGAAGACCCGCACGATATCCTCGACGGTGGTGCGCGGAATGTCGTGCCGGCCCGCCGTCTCGTACAAGCTCTGGTAGAGGCGCGGCCCGGAGCCCGAATCCTCGTCCTCCTCGTCGGTCGCCTCGGCCTGGGGCTGAGGCTTCTGCCCGGTCAAGTCCTCGGTCGGGGGGGCGACGGAGACGAAGGTGCCGCGGTCGTTGATCGCGGCGATGCCCTCGATGCCGGTTTCGCCGTAGAGCACCACGCGGGTCACCTGCCGCGCATTGCTCGGGTTGGCGCCGGGCGCGATCTGCACGCGCATCTGCTGGCCTTCGGACAGGGCGGCCGTCTTCGTCTTTCCGCCGAGCGCCGCGACGATCCCCCGGATCTGCTCGTCATTGGCGAAGCCCGTGTTCTTGAGGGTCGCTTCGAGCGTCTCGCCCTTGGCCAGGGCGAGATCGCGTTCCTCGACCAGGGGCGGTTCGTTGGGTTTCAGGTCCGTCTTCGCGAGCTTGGAGACGTTCTCGGGGACGACGAGCACTTCGATCGCCTTGAACGGATTGTTCTCCTTGGGCGCTCCGTCGAGGGCACCGGCCGCCTGCTGCAAGGTGCGAGACAGCATGATCTGCGGCGCGATCGGAATGGTCGTGCGCCGTCCGGCTTCTGCCGCGAGGCGACGCTCCTCCTCGACCTGCGCGATCACGTCGTCATCGCTGAGGGCCGGCGCGGCGGGATCGACCGCGAGTCCGACGAGGTCGCGCTTCACCACGGTCACCTCCGCGCCGGGCGAGTCGTTGCCGGCGTCGGCGGCGCGTTCCTGGGGCTCGTCCGAGGAGAACTTCATCGGGTCGAATCGCGGCAGGTCGGACGCGTAGGTGCCCACTGTTAGAGAGAGCGGCGTCGTGATCCGCACGAAGGGCTTGGCCTTGATAATCTCGCGGTCGCCGAGCCGCACCGTCACCGGGGCGCGGAAGCTCTGACGCGCGGAGGCCACCATCGGGTTGCGCACCAGCCGGTCGCCCTTGTGCGCGACGTTGGCGCTGCCCTCGTTCGGCTGAAGGCGCGGCAAGACGCTCGGCTGGTCGGGAATCGCCGCGTAGGACAGATCGCCCTGTATGGAGACGTGGAGCGCGGCGGCGATCAATGCCGCCCCGGTGAGGCCGGTGAGAGAGCTGGCGCAGAGCCAGCGCAGGTTCACCGTGCGCCGGTCGACCTGCGTCGCCTCGGATCCGAACAGATCGAGGGGGGCCGGGCCGCCCTGTGCGACGGGCAGCGCGCCGTCGATCCTGTATCGCTCGCGCTTCACTCGCTGGTCCTGCAGAACGTTCACCGTCGGCGCGGTCGCGGCGGTCTGGGATGGCGGCCGGCATTGGCCGGCGGGTAGCCCTCGATAGAGGAACCATGTCGGAGGACAGGTTGTCGAGATTGAGGCGCAGGCCGCGCGTATCGTCTCCCACCAAATGCACGCCGGTTCCAAGGAAGGGCGAGATTTTTTCGGGTCCGGCGATTTTTGCGATTGACGGGCGGGGGAGCGGTCCGTATACCCCTGCTCATCGGCGCCGGCCGCGGAAGCGGACCGGTTGACGACGCACCTTCTGAACATCGCGGCAGAGTTGGCCGGCGAACGCCGGACGCACTGCTGTTTTTGTCCTTTAGGTGTGAGGTCGTCCGGCCAAGCCGGCGATCCTGCTCTTTGACATTGTGATATTGAGGAAGGGAGACGCGGACGGCGTTTTCGGTTGTCCTTGCGGATCTGGCGTAATGCTGGATCGTGAGAGACGAGACGCTGATCTGTTGGATCTCCTTTTGAGCTCACCGGACCTTTCGCTGTGAAGCGATTGCGTTCGATGTGAGGCTCCGTCTGAGATTTATACGTGATCAGCTG
>NZ_JBWJYL010000013.1:0-86638 GCF_056430985.1 Methylobacterium sp. Gmos3 | reverse complement strand
GGCGCTGAAGGCGGCGGATGCGCTGGCCGAGCAGGGCGTGGCGGTGACGGTGGCGGATGCGCGCTTCGCCAAGCCGCTGGACGAGGCGCTGATCCTCGATCTCGCGTCGCGGCACGAGGTGCTTTTGACGATCGAGGAGGGCTCGCGCGGCGGGTTCGGGGCGATGGTGCTGCATCTCCTGGCGGAAAAGGGCGCGCTGGATGCGGGCCGGGTGCGGGTGCGGACGCTCACCCTGCCGGATGCGTACCAGGACCACGACAAGCCGGAGAAGATGTACGCGGAGGCCGGCCTCGACGCTCCGAGCATCGTCAAGGTCGTCACCGAGACGCTGCCCGCCGCCAAGGCCGAGAAGGCCGACCTCTCCGACAACGTCGTCAGCGTCCGCCGCCGGCCGCGCTGAGCGGCGATCCCCGCCGTCCGAAAGAGTCGACGGGATGGCGGGGAATGGGGTAGAATTCCTGTCGAGGAGTTCGCCATGACCGCACAGGCTGCCGTTCGTCCCGAGGCCGAGGTGATGACGGCCCGGGACACCATCCGCGATCTCGCCCGCCGTCACGGCATCCGCTACGAGCGGGCGGGGCTCGACGACTGGGCCGAGGCGGTCTCGCGCGTGGCCGGGGACGACGTGGACCTCGATGAGACCGAGTGGCTGCTCGTCGCCCTAGGCCGGGCCGAAGCCATCCCCGACATCGAGAACACGCTGCTTCATGCGCGTTACCTGGCCGAGCGGGACGGCTTGGCCGCTTGAACTTCGACGTCTTCGGCGATTTCGAGGAACGGGGCTATCTCCGCAACGTCGCCGGTCTCAAAGACCTCGCCCGGGTAAAGCAACTCGAGCACAGGGCCTTCATGATGAAGGTCGGCAAGGCCGTCGCTACCCTGTCCCGCCGGAACCCGCTGACCTACGCCGACATCCTCGGCACGCATGCGACCCTGTTCGGCTCGGTCTATCCCTGGGCGGGGAAGGACCGGTGGGAGACCGCGCCGCAGGCCAACATCAGCCGCGGCGGCTACGACAGGATGTTCGCCTTCCCGAAGGACATTCGCCGGGCCGCCGACTACGCCCTCCGGCAGGGCAACGATCACGCGTTCATGCGGGCGAAGCCCGGCGAGGTGCTGGGCTCGCTGGCCCACGCCCATCCGTTCCTCGACGGCAACGGGCGCACCATCATGACGGTGCACACCGTCCTGGCCCACCGGGCGGGCCTCTCCGTCGCGTGGCACGAGACGGACAAGGCCGCCTTCCTGACGGCCCTGACCAGGGAAGTGCATCTGCCCGGTGACGGGCATCTCGACGCCTATCTCGCGCCCTTCCTCCGCGAGCCGAGGCCGCTGGAGCGGGAGGCCGAGGAGCTGAGGGCCCTGACGACCCTCGGCTCCGCGACCGCCGCGGGCTGAGCCTCAGCCCAGCGCCTCCTCCACGGCCTTGCCGCAGGCCTGCGTGTCGGCGTTGCCGCCGAGGTCGCGCGTCCGAAGAGTCCGCTCGGCCAGCACCCGCTCGATGCCGGTGACGATCTCGGCCGCCGCCGCGTGCTCGCCGAGGTGTTCCAGCATCATCGCCCCGGACCAGATCTGGCCGATCGGGTTGGCGATGCCCTGGCCCGCGATGTCGGGGGCCGAGCCGTGGACCGGCTCGAACACCGACGGATGCACCCGCTCCGGGTTGATGTTGCCCGAGGGCGCGATGCCGATGGTGCCGGTGCAGGCCGGGCCGAGGTCGGACAGGATGTCCCCGAACAGGTTCGAGGCGACCACCACGTCGAACCGGTCCGGGTTCAGCACGAAATGCGCGGTGAGGATGTCGATGTGGTACTGGTCCCAGGTCACGTCCGGGTAGGCCTTCGCCATGGCCCGCACCCGCTCGTCCCAGTACGGCATGGTGATCGAGATGCCGTTGGACTTGGTGGCCGAGGTCAGGTGCTTGCGCGGCCGGGTCTGCGCGAGATCGAAGGCGAACTTCAGGATCCGGTCGACGCCGTGGCGCGTCATGATCGTCTCCTGAAGGGCGAATTCCCGGTCGGTGCCGGCGAACATCCGCCCGCCCGCGTTCGAGTACTCGCCCTCGGTGTTCTCGCGGACCACCCAGAAATCGATGTCGCCGGGCTTGCGGTCGGCCAGCGGGCACTTCACCCCCGGCATCAGGCGCACCGGGCGCAGGTTGGCGTATTGGTCGAATTCCCGCCGGAACAGGATCAGCGAGCCCCAGAGGGAGATGTGGTCCGGCACCCGCTGGGGCATGCCCACCGCGCCGAAATAGATCGCGTCGTGGCCCTCGATCTGCGGCTTCCAATCCTCCGGCATCATCCGGCCGTGCTTCTCGTAATAGTCGCAGCTCGCGAAATCGAACCAGTCGAGCTGGAGCGAGAAGCCGTGGCGCTTGGCGGCCTTTTCCAGCACTCGCACGCCCTCGGGCACGACCTCCTTGCCGATGCCGTCGCCGGGAATGACCGCGATGCGGTAGCTGCGCTCTGCCATGGGTTCCTCCGCGTGTTCTCGTCTGCGGCCCAAGGTGCGGACCAGGGGCGCCGGGTCAATCCACCGGCCTGACGTTCACACCGATTCGCCGACCATCGACCGGCGCTGGCGATCCAGTTCCTCGCTGTAGCGCTTGAGCGTGTGGCTCTCGGTGAGGAGCCCCAGCACGGTGCGCGCGGGATCGAGGACGGCGAGTGCCTCGCTCTCCGTCCGGTCGAAGGCGCCGACGGCCTCCTTGGCGTTCATCTCCGGTGTCAGGAAATCGTCGGTGAAGCGCAGGAGGTCGGAGAGCGTCGGCTGCTCGCCGGAGGCGGCGTCGCGGGCCAGCGCATGGGCCTCCGGCACCGAGACGATGCCGGCGTAGCGGCCCGTGCCGTCCGCCACCACCACCCGCGACGGCGAGCCGAGGGGATGGGCGCGCAGGAAGGTCGCCAGCGGGGTGTCGAGGGGCACCGGCCGCACGTCCCGCCGCATCAGCCGCCCGACCGTGAGGGAGCGGATCCAGCCGATGTCGTGGGCGCTGCGGATGCTCTCGCCGCGCAGGTGGAAGCGCCAGGTGGCGAAGGAATAGCCGAAGGTCTTTCGGACGGTCAGCGAGGAGGCGATCACCGCCGCCAGCACGAGGCCGGTGATGGGCAGGCTGCCGGTGGCCTCGAGGGCCAGGAACGTCATGGTGAGCGGGCCGCCGATCACCGCGACGGCGAGCGCGCTCATGCCGATCACCGCGTAGGCCAGCGGCGTCAGGCCGAAACCGGCCATGGCCGGCACGAGGAGCGGGGCCGCGACGGCGAAGAACTTCCCCGCGATGGCGCCCAGGAACAACGAGGCGAAGAACAGGCCGCCGCGAAACCCCGCGCCGATGGAGATGGCCGAGGCGACGGCCTTGGCAACGAACAGCCCGGCCAGCGCGAGGCCGGTATAGCCCTGCGCGCTCTCGAGGAAGTGCCTGTGCAGGGCGCCGTGGCCGCCGGAGAGCACCTGCGGCGTGCCGGCCAGCGCCAGCGCCCCGACGCAGAGGCCGCCGAACACGGGGGCGGTCACGCGCGGCAGGCCGGAGGCCTGGACGATCTGCTCCACCAGGGTGACGCCGCGCATCACCGCGATGCCGAGCCCGGCGCAGAACAGGCCGAGCATCAGGCTCGGCACGATCTCCAGGCTGGTGACGTGGGAGGTGGTCACGGCCTGCATGTTGTCGAAGGCGACGAGGGGCTGCGTGCCGAGGATCGCCTGCGAGATCAGGCTGCCGCACAGGGCCGCCACGACGACCGGCGTCAGCATGGCGATGGAATAGGTGCCGATGATCAATTCGAACGCGTAGAACGCCCCCGTCAGCGGGGCGCCGAAGGCCGCCGCGATGGCCGCCGCCGCGCCGCAGCCGACGAGGGTGCGCAGGTCGCCCCGGCGCAGCTCGAAGGCGATGCCGAGCCGCGAGGCGACGCCGGAGCAGATCTGCGTGTAGCCGGCTTCGAGGCCGACCGAGGCGCCGCTGCCGTTCGAGATGACGTTCTGCAGCCCAAGATAGAGGCTGTCGCGCAGGGACATGCGCCCGCCATGCAGGGCATTGGCCTCGATCGGGTCGATGGCAGGGCGCTTGCGCGGCCCGCGCACGGTGTTGACGACGAGGATGAGGAGCCCCAGCACGATGCCGCCGAGGCAGGGGCCGACGAGCAGCAGGACCGGGTTCACCGCGTCGGCCGCGCTCAGGCGGCTTCCGGCGGGCAATTGATAGAGGAGTTCGCGCAGGCCCTGCGTCAGCAGCGTCATGCCCGAGACGGCGAGCCCCGACACGGCGCCGACGAAGGTCGCCAGCAGGACGAGGCCGCCCTCGCTGCGCCGGACGAAAGCGCGCAGCCGGCCGGGGGCCTGGACGAAGGGCGCGCGCGTCCGCTGTCCGCGGCCTCGCGCGGCCAGGGTGCCGGCATCCGGTTCGGACGCCGCTCCGGGAGAGGGCTGTCGCGCGCTCACCCTGACGGTCATACGCAGGGGAAGGGCGGTGCGTCCACCGGGCGTGCTTCGATCGGCGGGGAAGGACACTGCGCGGGAGGCCCATGAAACCCTCACCGTCTTTGCGAGCGCAGCGAAGTAATCCAGGGCAGCGGGACCTGACCGGATGCGGCGGATCCCTGGATTGCTTCGCTCTGCTCGCAAAGACGGCGTTGGCGGATGGGGGAGCCACGGCCTGTTGCGCGGCAACACCGGATCCCCTTCGGCCTCTGGTGCATTGCCCCCCTTTCGGGAGGATCGAGATGGGTCTCGCCGCGTTCGTGTTCTTCGTCGTCCCGTGGATGGTGCTGGCGGTCTGGCTGTTCCGCCTGCCGAGCGCCCTGCGCCTGGGCGTGGCGCCGACCCCCTGGCGTCCGCTCACCCAGTTTCCCGAGCAGCCGCGCGATCAGCGGACCGAGACCAACCCGGCCAATTCCGGCGCCAACGACGGGTCGAACCTCACCGGCGGCGACAAGCACACCCCCTACATCGCCTGAGGATCAGTACTCGTCCTCGTACTCGTGGGCAGGCGCCCGTCCACGTCCGCCCGCCTTGCCACCCTTGCGCGCCGAACCCGCGCCGATTCCGGCCACGAGGTCGGCGATGTGGCGCAGGGTTTCGACGGAGAGCATCGTCTCACCCTCGCCCCGCCCCTGCGGGATGAGGGCCTTGGCGAAGCCGAGCTTCTGCGCCTCCTTCAGCCGCGCCCCCGCCTGGGCGACCGGGCGGATCGCCCCCGACAGGCCGATCTCGCCGAAATACACCGTCTCGGCCGGCAGCACCGCGCCGGAGAGGGACGAGACCAGGGCGGCGGCCACCGCGAGGTCGGCGGCCGGCTCCACCACCCGAAGGCCGCCCGCGACGTTGAGATAGACGTCGTGGCTCCCGAGCCGGATGCCGGCATGGGCTTCCAGCACCGCGAGCACCATGGAGAGGCGGTTCGGGTCCCAGCCCACCACCGCCCGGCGGGGCATGCCGAGGGAGGAGGGCGCCACCAGCGCCTGGATCTCGACGAGGAGCGGCCGGGTGCCCTCCATCCCGGCGAAGACGGCGGTGCCCGCCGCCTGCTGGTCGCGGCCGGCGAGGAACAGGGCGGAGGGGTTCGGCACCTCCGAGAGGCCGGCATCGGTCATCTCGAAGACGCCGATCTCGTCGGTGGGTCCGAAGCGGTTCTTCACCGCGCGCAGGATGCGGAAATGGTGGCCCTGGTCGCCCTCGAAGGAGGCGACCGCATCGACCATGTGCTCCACCACGCGCGGACCCGCGATCTGCCCGTCCTTGGTGACGTGGCCGACGAGGATCACCGCCGTGCCCGTGGTCTTGGCGAAGCGAATCAGTCCCTGCGCCGAGGCGCGCACCTGCGTGACCGTGCCGGGGGCCGATTCGACGGTCTCGGTCCACATGGTCTGGATCGAATCGATCACCGCCAGGGCCGGGGGCTTCCCCTGGCTCAGGGTCTCGACGATGTCCTCGACATTGGTCTGCGCCGCGAGCCGCACGTCGGCCTTGGCGAGGCCGAGGCGCTCGGCCCGCAGGCGCACCTGCCCCACCGCCTCCTCACCGGAGATGTAGGCGACGCCCGCGCCCTGCTGGGCCATGGCGGCGGCGGCCTGCATCAGCAGGGTCGACTTGCCGATGCCGGGATCGCCGCCGAGCAGGATCACCGAGCCGCGCACGAAGCCGCCGCCGGTCACCCGGTCGAGCTCGCCGATGCCGGAGGGGGTGCGCGGCGCCTCCTTGGCCTCGCCGGTCAGCCCCTCCAGGGGAAAGACCCGGCCGCGGGCGCGGGAGGGACGCGTCGCGGCGGGGCCGGACTGGCCGGGGCCGGCGGAGGTCTCCTCCTGGATCGTGTTCCAGCCGTCGCAGGCCTCGCAGCGCCCGCGCCAGCGGTTGTAGACCGCCCCGCAGGACTGGCAGACGAAGGTCTGGTGGATCTTGGCCATTCCGTTTCGACTCGTCCGCCTGCCGCGCTTCGTCTCCCCACCTTCCCCGTCGTTGCGAGCGCAGCGAAGCAATCCAGGGATGCGCCAGGGTTCGGGACTGTCCCGCTGCCCTGGGTTGCTTCGCTGCGCTCGCAAGGACGGAGGGGGCTGTACCCGTCCGGACAGCTTCTCAGGATGAGGACGTGGAGGGGAGTGTCCTCGTCCTACCCTCTATAATCCCGAACATAACGGGAACCAAGGCTGGTCAGGATCTCGTAGCCGATGGTGCCGGCGGCCTTCCCGACCGCATCGACGTCGAGGCTGTCGCCGATCAGCACGGCCGAGGCGCCCCGGCGGGCGGCGGGGGCGTCGGTGACGTCGAGGATGATGAGGTCCATCGAGACGAGGCCGAGGATCGGGCAGGCGAGCCCATCCACCAGCGCATGGCCGCGCCCGCTCAAGGCGCGGGGCAGGCCGTCCGCGTAGCCCAGCGACAGGGTCGCGAGGCGGCGGGGGCCGGGCGCCGTCCAGCGGCCGTTATAGCCGGCGCTCATGCCGGCCTCGACCTGCCGCACCTGCACGATGGAGGCTTCGAGCCGCACCACCGGGCTCATCGGGTTCGGCGCGCCGGGGGTCGGGTTGCCGCCGAACAGGGCGTAGCCCGGCCGCAGAAGGTCGTGCCGGGCGCCGTCGAGGAAGAGGCCGGAGGAGTTGGCGAGCGATCCGCGCAAGGCGGGCAGGGCCTTCCGCACGCGGGAAAAGTCCGCGATCTGGCGGGCATTGACCGGATCCGCCGGCTGCTCGGCGCTGACGAAGTGGCTCATCACGAGGTCGATTCCGGCCGCCGCGATCCGGGGATCGCCGGAGAGCGCCAGGGCCTCGGGCACGGACAAGCCGAGCCGGTTCATGCCGGTATCGACATGGAGCGCCGCAGGGTGGCGCCCCCGCGAGAAGGCGGCCCATTCGGACAGTTCCTCCAGGCTCCCGAGGACGGGGCGCAGGCGCGCTTCCGCGAAGGCCGGCGACGAACCCGGCGGCAGCCCGTTCAGCACGTAGATCGCGGCCTCCGGCAGGGCGTCGCGGGCGGCCTGCCCTTCCGAGAGATGGGCCACGAAGAAGCTGCGGCACCCGGCGTCCCACAGGGCGGGGCCGGCGCGGTCGATGCCGGTGCCGTAGGCGTCGGCCTTGATCACCGCGCCGCATTCGGCCCCCGGCGCCAGGGCGGCGAGGCGCCGCCAGTTGGCGGCGAGCGCGGAGAGGTCGACCGTCAGCCGGCCGCCATGCCCCCCGGCTCTCCCCCGCACCTCAGCCACACCGCCTCTCCCGCTCGCATCGTCACGCCGGACGTAGAGCCACAGCCCCCCATTCGGCAACGACGGAACCCGCAAGGCCGCTCCGGCGAGCCCGGGGGCACTGGCCCATTCTGATGCAACGGTGATACAGGGCGTCACCCGTCCGCCGCCCCCCGGTGACGGCCGAGGTTCGGCAAGATATACTGAGGGAGTGGTCGGGAGAGCCGCACGGGCCTCGTCGGCGCTTCCCGTGCGTTCCTGAAGTGAGGCAATGCCGTTCACAGTCCTCGATCTCGTGGTCCTCGGCATCGTTGCCGTGTCCGCGCTCCTGGCGGCCGTCCGTGGCGTGACGCGCGAAGTCCTGGCGATCGTCGCCTGGGTCGTCGCGGCGGCGGCGGCATGGTCGTTCTTCCCGATGCTCCTGCCCACCGTGAAGCAGCACGTGAGCAGCGACACGGTCGCCCTCGTGGGCTCCATCGCGGCGATCTTCCTCGTCACGCTCATCATCGTGTCGATCATCACCGTGAAGATCTCCGACGTGGTGCTCGATTCGCGCATCGGCGCGGTGGACCGTTCCCTCGGCTTCCTGTTCGGCGCGGCGCGGGGCTTCCTGATCTGCGTGATCGGCTGGGTGTTCCTGTCCTGGCTGGTGCAGGGCAAGGTGCCGGATTGGGCGGCGCAGGCCCGCTCCCGGCCGATGCTGGAAAAGTCCGGCGACGCGCTGGTGGCGCAGCTGCCGGAGAACCCGGAAGGCTTCCTCAAGCAGTTCAAGAAGCCCAAGCCCGTCAGCCCGCCGAACGAGGCGGCCGATGCGCCCGCCGACGACGCGACCGTCCAGAAGCGGACCGAGACGGCCCCCAAGCGCTGACCGGCGCGGGCCGCTGCCCTGCGGCCGACGCCGTTGGCCTGCGCGGCGGGAGCGATTACATGACGGCGGCGTGACGCAGGCCGCCTTGTGTCCGTCGCCCCCAGGAAGTGACCGAGCCCGATCATGTCGCGAGCCCCCGTCGACGCCTCCGAGGATTTCGATACCGCGCGGTTCGACCTCGATGGCGATACGCTGCGCGAGGAATGCGGGATCTTCGGCATCTTCGGCCACCCGGACGCCTCGGCCATCGTCGCGCTGGGGCTCCACGCCTTGCAGCACCGGGGCCAGGAGGCGGCGGGCATCGTCTCCTTCGACGGCAAGGTCTTCCACTCGGAGCGGCGGCCGGGCCTCGTCGGCGATTCGTTCTCGGACGCGGCGACCATCGAGCGCCTGAAGGGCCGCTCGGCCATCGGCCACGTCCGCTACTCCACCACGGGCGGGACGATCCTGCGCAACGTCCAGCCGCTCTTCGCGGAGCTGGCGGGCGGCGGTCTCGCAGTGGCCCATAACGGCAACCTGACCAACGCCCTCTCGATTCGCCGCGACCTCGTGCGCGACGGGGCGATCACCCAGTCCACCTCGGACACGGAGGTGATCCTCCACCTCGCCGCCCGCTCGCGCAAACCCCGCATCATCGAGCGCTTCATCGATGCGCTGCAGGCGATCCAGGGCGCTTACGCCCTGGTGGCGCTCACCAACAAGAAGCTCATCGGCGCCCGCGACCCGCTGGGCATCCGCCCGCTGGTGCTGGGCGAACTCGACGGGCGCTACATGCTCGCCTCCGAGACCTGCGCCCTCGACATCATCGGCGCCCGCTACGTCCGCGACATCGAGAACGGCGAGATCGTCGTGATCTCGGAGGAGGGGATCGAGTCGATCCGCTTCGCCGATGCGCTGCCGATGCGCCCCTGCATCTTCGAGTACATCTACTTCGCCCGGCCGGATTCCATCGTGAACGGCAAGAGCGTCTACGCGGTGCGCAAGGCCATCGGCCACGAACTCGCCCGCGAATCCCGCGCCGAGGCGGACGTGGTGGTGCCGGTGCCGGATTCCGGCGTGCCGGCGGCCCTCGGCTACAGCCAGGAGACGGGCATCCCCTTCGAGATGGGGATCATCCGCAACCACTATGTCGGGCGTACCTTCATCCAGCCGACCCAGTCGGTGCGCGAACTCGGCGTGCGCATGAAGCACTCGGCCAACCGCGCGGCCATCGCCGGCAAGCGCATCGTGCTGGTGGACGACAGCCTGGTGCGCGGCACGACCTCGGTGAAGATCGTGCGCATGATGCGCGAGGCCGGCGCGGCGGAGGTGCATTTCCGCATCGCGTCGCCGCCGATCACCCACCCCGACTATTACGGCATCGACACGCCGGAGCGGGAAAAGCTGCTCGCTGCCACCCACGACCTCGAAGGGATGCGCGAGTATATCGGCGCGGATTCGCTCGCCTTCCTCTCGATCCCCGGCCTCTACCGGGCGATGGGCGAGACGGAGCGGCGCAGCGCCTGTCCGCAATACACCGACCATTGCTTCACCGGCGACTATCCGACGGGGCTGACCGATCTGGCGATCGCCAGCCCCCGGCAGATGGCGATGCTCGCCGAGGCGGATTGATCCCGATGGCTCCCCAATCCCTGGACGGCCGCGTCGCCGTCGTCACCGGCGCCTCGCGCGGCATCGGCCGCGCCGCCGCCCTGGCCCTCGCGGAAGCGGGGGCTCACGTCGTGGCGGTGGCCCGCACCCAGGGCGCCCTGGAGGAACTCGACGACGAGATCCGCCGGATCGGCGGCAGCGCCACCCTGGTGCCCCTCGACCTGAAGGATTTCGACGCCATCGACCGCCTCGGCGGGGCGATCCACGAGCGCTGGGGCAAGCTCGACATCCTGATCGGCAACGCGGGCGTGCTCGGCGTGCTGATGCCGCTCGGCCATATCGACCCGAAGATCTGGGCGAGCACGCTGGACATCAACGTCACCGCCAATTGGCGGCTCATTCGCTCCCTCGATCCGCTGCTGCGCATGTCGGATGCGGGCCGAGCGATCTTCGTGACCTCGGGGGCGGCGCATTCCTGCCGGGCCTATTGGGGTCCCTACGCCGTCACCAAGGCGGCCCTCGAGGCGCTGGTGCGCACCTACGCCGCCGAGACCGAATCGACGGCGATCCGCGCCATGCTGGTGAGCCCCGGGGCGCTGCGCACCCGGATGCGCCGCTCGGCCATGCCGGGGGAGGATCCGCAGACCCTGCCCACGCCGGAGGATCTGGCCCCGCATTTCGTGCGCCTCGCCTCCCCCGACTGGCGGGAGACCGGCCTGATCTACGATTTCAGGCAGGACCGGCTGCTGACGCCCCGCGCGCCGGAGTGAGCGGCGAGGGCGAAGCCCTCACGCCGCCTTCACTTCGGCGAGAAAACCGCCGACCTCGTGCGTGAGCCGCGCGGATTGCTCCGACAGGGCGCGGGCCGCCTGAAGCACCTTCGCGGCCTCCAGCCCGGTGCGCTCGCTGCCCTCCCGCAGGCCCGCCAGGGTGGTGCTCACCTCGGCCGTGCCGCCGGCCGCGTGGGCGACGCTGCGGGCGATCTCGCCCGTGGCGCTGCCCTGCTGCTCCATGGCGGCGGCAACCCCCCCGATCCGCGCCGACATCTCCCCGATGGCCGCGCCGATGCGGCGGATGTCGCCCACGGCGGCCTCCGTCGCCGCCTGGATCTGGCCGACCTGCACGCCGATCTCGTCGGTGGCCCTGGCGGTCTGCCCGGCCAGCTCCTTCACCTCGGCGGCCACCACCGCGAAGCCGCGTCCGGCCTCACCGGCGCGGGCGGCCTCGATGGTCGCGTTCAGGGCGAGCAGGTTGGTCTGGCCGGCGATGGCCGAGATCATCTGCACCACCTCGCCGATCCGCAGGGCGGCGGCGGACAATTGCTGCACGGTGGCGTCGGTGCGGGTGGCATCCGCCACGGCGCGCCCGGCCATGTCGGAGGAATGCGAGACCTGCTCCAGGATCTCGTGGATCGAGGCGGTCATCTCCTCGCTCGCCGCCGCCGCCGTCTGGACGCTGGCGGAGGTCTCCCGCGCGATGCCGCCCGCCGCGACGGTGCGGCGTGTCCCATCCTGCGCGGTCTCGGTCATGGAGCGGGCGGTGGCCTCCATCTCGGCCGAGGCCGAGGAGAGGGCGCGGGTCAGACCGGAGACCCGCTCCTCGAAGGCTTGCGCGAGGGCGTCGAGGGCGGCGGCGCGCCGGGCGGCGGCCTCGCTGCGCGACGCCTCCGAGGCGGTGAGGTGCCGCGCGGCGGCGGCATCGTCCTTGAACACCTGGAGGGCGCGGGCGAGGAGGCCGATCTCGTCCCGACGCTCCGTGCCGACGACCGTGACGCCGAGATCCCCGGCGGCGAGGTCGTTCATCGCCTTCGCCATGCGGGCGAGGGGGCGGGCGATCCCGTACAGCGCGATCGCCGCGAGCAGGGCGAAGGCCGCGCTCAGGCCCAGGCCGGCGAGCCAGGTCAGGCGGTCCTTCGTGGCGGCGGCGACCCGCTCGGCGTTCTCCCGCGCGGCCGAGAGGTCGCCGAGCGCCCGCGTCACCCGCGCCTCGACGGCGGCGAGCGCCTTCGCGCGCAGGGGCGCCTCGTCCTGCGTCGACAGGGCGAAGGCGATATCGGTCATGCCCTGCTTGGCGTTGGTGACCACCTTGTCGGAGAAGGCGAGGTAGCCCTTCACGGCGTCGCGGGCGGCTTCGTCCTGTGTCCGCTGCTCCGCATCCGTGGCGAGCGAGGCGAGACGCTCGGCTTCCCGGCCCGCCCGCGCCTCGGCCTCGCGGTGCTTCTCGGCCAGAGCCTGCAGCACATCGCCGCTGCCCTCCACGATCACGCCCTTCTGCGCGATGGTCGCCGCGTTGAGGGCATCCGCCATCCGCAGGGCGGCGACGACCCGGTTCACTTGGCCGTCGACGATCTCGTCCGCGGTGCCGCGCAGGGTGTCGAGGCCGGAACGGGCCATGAGCAGCAGCCCCGCCGCCATCAGCAGCACGAGCCCCGCCGGCAGGGCAAGCTTGGCGATGAGCCTCAGATCGTTGAACGAGCGCATGACGAAGACCCGGAACTGAAACAACCTTCGGCCTGAGGCGACACCACTTACAATCCAAGGCGTTAACGCGGAGTTGTTCTATAGAAGCGTCGAAAAAGTTGTACTTATAGTTCCACTCTCCAAATACGCGAATGAGGAACGCCGGTCCGCTTGGCCCGGCGGGCCGGGGCCGGCTATGGAACGGGGGAGGCGGGAGGAACCGAATGATCGACGTGCGGGCGATGTGCGCCATCGGGCAGCGGGGCCAGCTCGGCCTGGACGGGCGCCTGCCCTGGGAGGGCAACACCGATCCGCTCTACGTCGAGGACGTGACGCGGTTCTTCGCCGAGACGCAGGGCCACGTGCTCATCGCCGGGCCGAAGACCATCGAGGCCGTGCCCGCATTCGCCTTCCGCGACCGCACCATCGACGTGATCCGCTCCCACGAGGATCCCGAGGCGGTCCTCGCGCGCTATCCCGGACGGCGGATCTTCGTCGGCGGGGGCATCGCGGTGTGGAACGTCTACGCGCGCTACATCCAGAACTGGGACATCACGCGCCTGCCCTATGACGGCGAGGCCGACCGCTGGTTCGACCCCGCCTGGCTCGTCGGCGGCGCCCTGAGGCGGACATGAGCGAGCATCCCTACGGCTTCGGCATCGAGGAGGAATACTTCCTCGCCGATGCCGCCACCCGCGACACGCCGCAGGGCGACCTCGCCGCCTTCCATGCCGAGGCGAAAGCGGGCCTGCCCGAGACCGGGCGGGAGTTGGTCGCGGCGCAGATCGAATTGTGCACCCCGCCGCTCGCGGCGATGGACGCGGCGCGGGAGAATCTCGCCGGCCAGCGCGCCCACCTGAGGGGAATCGCGGCGAACCACGGGCTCGCGCTCCTCTCCTGCGGCACCCAGCCCCTTGCCCGGCGCCGGAGCCAGACCGCCTCGGACGGCGAGCGCTATCAGGACATCCTGTCCGATCTCGGCATGGCCGCCCGCCGGGCGCTGATCAGCGGCATGCATGTCCATGTCGAGGTGCCCGATCCCGACGCGCGGGTCGACCTGATGAACCGGCTCCTGCCGTTCCAGCCGATGCTGCTCGCGCTCTCGGCCTCCTCGCCCTTCTGGCAGGGGGAGGCGACGGGGATGCGCGCCTACCGGCTCTGCGTCTTCGGAGAGATGCCCCGCACCGGCTTCCCCGAGATCTTCGCGGACGCCGCCGCCCATGACCGCCTCGTGGCGATCCTGACCCGCGCGGGCGCCATCGCGGATGCGAGCTACCTGTGGTGGTCGCTGCGGCCCTCGATCAAGTTCCCCACGCTGGAACTGCGCATCGCCGATGCCTGCACGCGCCTCGACGATTCCTTCTGCATCGCCGCCCTGTTCCGGTGCCTCGTGCGCCTGTGCGTGCGCCGGCCCGATCTCAATGCCGGGCTCGACGGCGTGTCGCGGGCGCTCGCCGGCGAGAACCTGTGGCGCGCCCAGCGCGACGGCATCCACGCGGCGCTGATCGACGAATCGCGCGGGAACGCGGTTCCCTTCGCGCAGGCCCTGGAGGCGGTGCTGGCCCTCATCGCGGAGGATGCGAAGGCGCTCGGCTGCGAGCGCGACGTGGCCCGCGCCCGCGCCATCGTCGCGGAGGGCACCAGCGCCGACCGCCAGATCGCGGCCTACGAGGCGGCCCGCGCCGCCGGCCGGGACGAGCGCGGCGCGCTCGCGGCGGCGGTGGACTGGATCGCGGGGGCGGTGGCGTAGGGCTGTCGTGCGTCAGCCGAGGCCGGCGGCCTGCCGGCTCGGCTTGCCATGTTCCCGGAAGGCCGCCGTGATGGCGCGCAGCGTCTCCTTGGTCTTTGGATCGGACAGGGACGAGTGCAGCACGATCGCTAGCGAGGGCAGCGGCGGCAGGCCGAAGGCCTTCCCGACGTCGATGACACCGGCGGGCGCGAGGCGGCGCGGATAGGCGGAGACCGCAAGGCCGGCCGAGAGGGCGGCCGCGATGGCCGCCGTGCCGCCGACAAACACCTCTTCCCACGCGATCGCCGCGCGGTCGAGCAACCGCGTGGCGACGTCGCGGACCGCGCAGCACGGTGACGTGGCCGCGAGCCGCAGGGGCTCGCCCGCCCGGTACTCGAAGCTCGGCGCGGCGAACCAGGCGAAATGCTCGGCGCCCAGCACCTCGCCCTCCCGTCGGTCGTCATCGCTGCGGATGATGACGGCGTCGAGGGTCCCTTCCTCGAACCCGTCCATGAGCGTCCGAGAGGAATCGACCAGCACCTCGACCGTCAGTGCCGGATCGAGATCCTTGAGCTTGGCCAGCAGCACCGGCACCTCCGGCCCCATGACATGGCCCGCGATGCCGAGGCGGAAGCGCCGCCGCGTCGCCGTCAGCCCGGCGAGCGCCCGTTCGTGCGCCGCCAGGAATTCCCGCGCGGCGGGCAGGAAGGTCTCGCCCTGGGCGGAGAGCCGCACCTGCCGAGGCGTGCGCTCGATGAGGCGCGCCCCGAGCCGGTCCTCAAGGCGCTTCAGCTTCACGCTCACGGCGCCCTGCGTGGTGCCGAGCGCCTCCGCCGCGCGGGTGAAGCTTCGGTGGTCCGCAACGGTGAGGAAGGTACGGACACCCTCGACGTCCAGCGCCATCGCCCCGTCCATCCAGAATCGTTGTCACAGATATCGTTTGCCATCCTCGATGCGAATAAGCAAGATCGAGTGTGATCAAGATCTATCAATTCGCTCTAATATAGAAGTATTGATGGATCGAGATCGACAAAAATCGGTCGGCGTGAGGTCGATGGTTCCGCATATGACCAAGGTGTTGTGTCGTGAACACCAGACAGGGCTCGAAAAAAAGCATGCGGCTTTGGCCGCGATTTGCTTGTCGGCGTTGATGCTGGGCCTGGAAATCTCGAGTATCCCGAGCATCCTCCCGACGCTGGAGCACGTCCTGCCGGCCGGTTTCCGGCAGCTCCAGTGGATCATGAACGCCTATACGCTGGCGATGACCACGAGCCTGATGGCGGTGGGGGCCCTGGCCGACCGGTTCGGCCGCAAGCGGGTTTTCATGGCAGGGATCGCCGTGTTCGGGGCGGCGTCCCTGGCCTGCGGGCTCGCGACGTCCGCCCCCGTCCTGATCGCCGCCCGCTTCGTCCAGGGCATCAGCGGCGCGGGGATGCTCGCCTGCCAGATCGCCGTGCTGTCGCACCAGTTCCGGGACGGCCCCGAGCGCGGCGCGGCCTTCGGCTGGTGGGGCGTGATCTTCGGGATCGGCCTCGGCTTCGGCCCGCTGGTCGGCGGCCTGACCGTCGTCCTCATCGGCTGGACGTGGGTCTTCCTCGTTCACGCTCTTCTGGCGCTCGCGACGTTCGGGCTCGCCCATTACGGCGTGGCCGAATCCCGCGACCCCCACGCCCTCCGGATCGACTTGCCCGGCATGGCGACGCTCTCGGCGTCCGTCTTCTGCCTCGTCTTCCTCATCATGCGGGGGCGGGGGCTCACGGCGGCCGATCCGGCGGGGCTCGGGCTCGCCGCAATCGGCGTCGTGAGCTTCGGCGCCTTCGTCGCGGTGGAGATCCGCGCGAGACGGCCGATGTTCGCGTTCGACGCCTTCCGCATTCGGGCCTTCTCCGGCGCGCTCATCGGCTCGGCCGGCATGAACTTCAGCTTCTGGCCCTTCGTGATCTACCTGCCGATCCGGTTCCAGGCCGAATTCGGTCTGACGGAGGCCACGGCCGGGCTCGCGTTGCTGGCCTACACCCTGCCGACGCTGATCGTGCCACCCTTCGCGGAGCGCCTGTTGGCGCGACGCGGGCCGGCGGTGGTCATTCCCCTCGGCCTTTTCACGATCGGGCTCGGGTTCATCCTGATGCGGATCGGCGCGACGTGGTGGGCGATGCTTCCGGGCTGCCTCGTGGCGGGGGCGGGGCTCGGCCTGACCAATACGCCCGTCACGAACACCGCGACCGGCGCCCTGCCCATCGAGCGCGCCGGGATGGCCTCCGGCATGGACGTCAGCGCCCGGATGATCGCTCTGGCGCTCAACATCGCGCTGATGGGCGCCCTGCTGCTCCAAGGCGTCGGCGCCGGCCTCCTCCAAGGGGCGAGCCATCTCGACGTGGCGATGCGCGAGAATCTCGCCGAGGCCATCGCCGCCGGGAATTTGGCGAGCGCGGAGGTCGGCGGGATCGATCCGGCGCTGGCGCGGGCGGCGCTGGCCGAAGGTTTCGGCCGGGTCCTGCTCTATGGCGCCGCGTGCGCCTTCGGGGCGGCGGGACTGAGCCGCCTCGCCTTCGGCTGGCGCAAGACGGGCGTCGCCGCCTGACGGGGCGGAACCATCCGGCCGAGGCGCTCGCGGCGGCGGTCGTCTAGAGCCCGTCGAGGAACGGCGCGGCGGCGGCTTCGGCCGCCTGCTCGATGGCGCGGTAGCGGGCGACGATGTCGGTGCCGAGGTCCGACAGGCGGGCGCCGCCCCCGGCGCGACCGCCGGTCTGCGCCTCCACCACCGGCCGGCCGAAGCCGGCGTTCATCGCTTCCACGAGAAGCCATGCCCGGCGGTAGGACATGCCGAGCGCACGCCCCGCCGCCGCGATCGAGCCGTGCTCCGCGATCTTCTCCAGAAGCGCCACCTTGCCCGGCCCGATCCGGAAATCCGGCCGGATGTCGATCCGAATGCTGAGCCGCGCCATCGTCCCGTCCGCCGTCGCGGTCCCGCCCTAGTGCAGTGACGCACTCACTCCGTTCATGCGTCTCTGCCCTAGCTTCTTGTTTCTGCATCAATTTTTCCAGACACGGCTGACGCCTTCGTCTGGATCGATGCACGAGCACGCCGGGGCGGTCCGGTCAGAACGCCGAGATCCGGCTGCCGCGCAGGCCCCTGATGGCGCCGCCGCTCGGCTCGGGTGCTGCGGCCTCCGGCTCGGGCTGCTTGACCGCCTTCGCCTCCAGCTTGCCGACCCGCTCGATCTGCACGCCCACATGGGAGCCGCGCCGCCACGCCACCTTCACGGCGCAGACGAAATCGTGCCCGATCACCCGGAACATGAAGCGTTCGGGCAAATCCATTCCCTCCGGCACCGCGAGCCGCGCGCCCGAGGCCGAGATGTCCTTCACCGAGGTCGCGATCTCGGTTCCGTCGAACAGGCGGATCTTGGCGATCCAGTTCGTTTCCTTGCGCTCCTCGCGGCGCACGTTCCGGAACATGATGTCCGCGTCGCTGGCATCCGTCATGCCGTTGCCCCTATAGCCGCCGCGTCGAATGCGTCCGCCACCGGCCGGAAGGCGCGCACGAGGTCGGCGTCCAGCCGGCCCGCCATCGACTCGATGATCGCGAGCGCGGCGGTTTCGGACATGGCCGACTTGTAGGGACGCCGCTCGATCAGGGCGGCGTGGATGTCGCAGATGGTCACGAGCCGCACCAGATCGGGGATCTCCCGGTCGCGCAGGCCATCCGGATAGCCGGAACCGTCGAGCATCTCGTGATGGGAGCGGACGACGGTGAGCGTCGACGCGTCGAAGCCGGAGCCCACGAGCATCGCATGGCCGATGGCCGCATGAGTGCGCATCACCTGCAACTCGTTCGGGTCGAGGCGCCCCGGCTTGTTGAGGATGGCGGCGGGAATCCGCGTCTTGCCGACATCGTGCAGCAACGCCGCCTTGGCGAGGTGGTGCCGGTCGGACGGGTTCAGGCCCAGGGCGCAGGCGAAGGCGGCCGAGAGGCCGGCCACGAGCAGGATGTGCTGGTGCGTGACGTCGTCGAAACGCTGCACCGCCCGGACCCAGTCCGCGATGCCCGTCTCGAGGATGGCCTGCGCGACGAGTTCGGTGCCGGTGTCGGCGAGGTCCGGCGTCGGCGCCTCGCCGGAGAAGAACACATCGTCGAGGAAGCGTCCGGCCTCGCGGGCATGGCGGTGGGCGGCGGCCGAGGCGGGTGCGAGGGGCACCGGCCCGGCCCGGTCGCGCACCCGCTCCGGCAGCAGGCGCAGGGCCTTGGCGGCGGGGACGGTCTCGGCGCCGATCAGCCGCGCCTGGATCTCGGCGCGAGCGGCATGGCGATGCACGAGGAGGATGTGTGGCACGCCCTGGCCGTGCACCGCGTCGAGGCAGCGGCGCAGGCGCACCAGCGCATCGGAGGTGAGGTCCTGCACGTCGCTGACGATGAGCGACGGGCGTCCGGACGGTGCGTCCGTCTCGTAAAGATCGTGGATGCGGCAGGATTGCGGATCGTCGAGACCCCGCGCAAGCCGTTCGGAATGACGAAGATCGTCACTGATCAGAAGGATTTCAGACATGGCGGCCGGCGCTCGGGCGCCCGTCGAGTGGCATGATTCCGATCTCCCACCGGAAGTCGCATCACAATGCCACGATGAATCCTAATCAATCTCTACTTCCGCGCGAGTCGCCGCCGAAGACAGGACAGGCGCCACTATAAACGCAACTGGAAGTTTAATTCCGGGGACGAAAACGGTTCATCCTGCCGGCGCGCGGGCTCCCCGCCAGGGAGCGGTCCCACCGACCATGAACGGGGGGATGCCAAAGTCGGCGGGACCGGCCGGACGAATCCGACGCAATGACCGTGATCCACTCGAATGGGTGCCACAATTACATGGATCAACGGCCCGGAGGAATTTCGTGGACTGACCGAAAAATGGTCAGACATACAACCCAAGAGCGAATCGCTTCCGATCCGGTGCCGCCGGTATTCGGCGTCGCCGGTTTCGGTAAGGCTTATCGGTTAGGACGGCACCCAGTCTTCTGCTGCGTCACCCCATGGACACCCCCACCCCAAAGACACGTCCCCCCCGTTCCGCCACCCTGGAGGCGGAGGCCGCCCTGCGCCTCGCCGAGGCGCGGCTGCTGCGGGCGCAGGAGGCGGGGGGAATCGGCCTGTTCACGGTGGGGATCGCCGACGGCATCCTCTACCCGACCCCGCATTTCTGCCGGCTCTACGGGATGCCGGAGCGGGAGAGCTACCCGGCGGAAGCCTTCGAGGGCCTGGTCCTGCCGGAGGACAGACACCTCGTCTCGACCGCCGCCAACCGCCGCCGCGGCGAGCCGCCGAAGGACGTGGAGTACCGCATCCGCCGCCCCGACACGGGGGAGATCCGCTGGATCGCCCGCAAGGGCGAGATCGAGCGCGACGCGGACGGGCACCCGCTGCGGTTCCAGGGCATCGCGCGCGACGTCACGGAGAAGCGCGCCGTCCGCGACGCCCTGGCCGAGAGCGAGCAGCGCTACCGCGCCCTGTTCGAGGCGGTGGACGACGGCTTCTGCATCATCGAGTTCATCGACGGGCCGGACGGCCCCTTGAGCGACTACGTCCACGTGGTCGCCAATTCCGGCTACCAGCGGCATACCGGCATCCCCGACATCGTCGGCAAGCGCCTGCGCGAGATCGCGCCGGGCGAGGCTGAGGGCTGGCTCGACCTCTATGGCGGGGTGCTGCGCAACGGGGTGCCGATCCGGTTCGAGCGGGCCTTCGTCACTGTCGGGCGGCATATCGAGGTCTCGGCGGCGCGGGTGGAGCCCGCGAGCCGGCGGCAGGTCTCGGTGCTGTTCCGCGACATCACCCAGCGCAAGCGCGCCGAGGATCGCCTGCGCGAGAGCGACGAGCAATTCCGCATCCTGGCCGAGGCGATCCCGAATCACGTCTGGTCGGCCCGCCCAGACGGCGCCCTCACGTGGTTCAACGCGCAGACCTACGCCTATACCGGCCTCGCCCCCGGCCAGCTCGAAGGGCTGGACGGATGGCGGCAGGTCGTCCACCCGGAGGACCTGCCCGGCGCGGCGGCGGACTGGTCCCACGCCCTCGCCACGGGCACGGTCTACCAGCACGAGATGCGGTTGCGCCGGGCGGACGGGGATTTCCGCTGGTTCCTCGTCCGCGCCGAGCCGATCCGCGACGCGGCCGGGGCGATCGCGCGCTGGGTCGGCACCGATACCGACATCGACGAGGGCAAGCGCCGGGCGGTGGCCCTGGAGCGGCTGGTGGCCGAGCGCACCGCCGACCGCAACGCCCTGTGGCAGCTCTCCCGCGACCTGATGCTCCGCTGCACCTTCGAGGGCATCGTCACCGCCGTGAACCCGGCCTGGACGGAAATCCTGGGCTGGCGCGAGGACGAGCTCGTCGGCCGCAACCTGTTCGATCTCGTCCATCCCGAGGATGTGGGACGCACCCTGGAGGGCGCGCGCGACCTCTCCTGCGGGATGTCCCATGCCCGGTTCGACAACCGCTACCGCGCGCGGGACGGGGGGTATCGCTGGATCGCGTGGTCGACCCGCCCGAGCGACAACCTGATCAACGCGGTCGGCCGCGACATCACCGCCGAGCGCGAGCGGGCCGAGGCCCTGGCCCGGACCGAGGAGGCCCTGCGGCAGGCGCAGAAGATGGAGGCGGTGGGCCAGCTCACCGGCGGCCTCGCCCACGACTTCAACAACATGCTCGCCGGCATCGTCGGCTCCCTGGAGATGATGCAGACCCGCCTGCTCCAGGGCCGCACCGGCGAGCTCGACCGCTACATCGGCGCGGCGCAGGGGGCGGCCAAGCGCGCGGCGGCCCTGACGCACCGGCTGCTCGCCTTCTCCCGCCGCCAGACGCTGGACCCGAAGCCCACCGACGTGAACCGTCTCGTGGCGGGGATGGAGGACCTGGTCCGCCGCACGGTCGGCCCGTCCGTCGCCGTGGAGGTGGTGGCGGCCGGCGGGTTGTGGCCGACGCTGGTCGACCCGAGCCAGCTGGAGAACGCCCTCCTCAACCTCTGCATCAACGCCCGCGACGCGATGCCGGAGGGCGGGCGCATCGTGATCGAAACCTGCAACCGCTGGCTCGACCACCGCGCCGCCGCCGAGCGCGACGTCGAGCCCGGCCAGTACGTGTCGCTCTGCGTCTCGGACAACGGCACCGGCATGGCGCCGGCCATCGTCGCCAAGGCCTTCGATCCGTTCTTCACGACGAAGCCCCTGGGCGAGGGCACCGGCCTCGGCCTGTCGATGATCTACGGCTTCGTCCGCCAGTCGGGCGGGCAGGCGCGGATCTATTCCGAGGTCGGGCAGGGCACGATGGTCTGCCTCTACCTGCCCCGCCATCTCGGCGAGGCCGAGGAGGAGGAGATCCCCGAGCCGGTGGAGGCGGCCCAGGCCAGGGCCGGCGAGACCGTGCTGGTGGTCGATGACGAGCCGACCGTGCGCATGCTGGTCGCCGAGGTGCTGGGCGACCTCGGCTACGCCGCCATCGAGGCGGCGGACGGGCCTTCCGGCCTGAAGGTGCTGCAATCGGAGGCCCGGATCGACCTTCTCGTCACCGATGTCGGCCTGCCGGGCGGGATGAACGGGCGGCAGATGGCCGATGCCGGACGGCTGAGCCGCCCGGACCTGAAGGTGCTGTTCATCACCGGCTATGCCGAGAACGCGGCCCTCAACCACGGCCATCTCGCCCCCGGCACGCAGGTTCTGACCAAGCCCTTCGCCCTCGATACCCTGGCCGCGCGCATCCGCAGCCTGATCGAGGGCTGAGGCGGGCTCAGTGCGCCTCCGCCACGGCGCCGCCGAGGCACTGGTGCATGAACGCCTTGCGCTCGGGCCCCTTCGGCAGGGCCTTGGCGACGGCTTGGCTGCGGCAGGCATCGCGCTGGGGCTTCATGCAATCCCGCATGGCCGCCTTGCGCTCCGGCCCCGTCAGGCTCCGGCTGTCGACCTGCGCGCGGCACTGCGCCCGCGCCGAATTCGCCTCCGGCGCGGCGGGGGTGGCGGCTGGCTGCGCCAGGGCGATGCCCGACAGGGCCGCGAAGGTCGCGGCGGCGAGGCACGAATGGACGAGTGGTCTCATGGAGGCTTCCCGGATGGCGGCCCCGTGCGGGCCGGAGGCCGCATGAAGCGGCGGAAACCTATCGTCTCGATGGCAAGCGCGTGACGAAACGTAACGGCGAGGACTTGAGGCCTAGAGCAGTGACGCACTCACTCCGTTCACGCGTCTCTGCCCTAGCTTCTTGTTTTTGCATCAATTTTTCCAGACACGGCCGAAGCCTTCGTCTGGATCGATGCACTAGGGCGGCATCCGATCATGTTGGTTCAGCCAGCCTTCTCCAGATCGTCCCCTCATCCTGAGGTGCCGTCGCAAAGCGGCGGCCTCGAAGGCCTCATCCTGAGGTGCGGCGCAGCCGCCTCGAAGGAGGGCTTCAGGGATCGCGCGGCAGGCTGGAGCCCTCCTTCGAGGCCCGCTGACGCGGGCACCTCAGGATGAGGTGAGAGGGTTGGGGCCGCCTCACCATGATCGGTCGCTGCTCTAGCAATGACAACTAGTCATCGAGGTATCGTCCAAAACTACAACTTCGTTCAGGATGAGGGGCCTATGGAGGGAAGCAGTCTCGCCGAAGCGCGGCGTGACAGGGCGTCCGTCCATGAACAGCGCGACCTTCCTGCTCGCCTTCAACTTCGCCATCGGCCTGTCCTTCGCCGCGGCCTTCCTGGCCGTGTCCCGGCGTTCCAGCCTTGCCCTTGGCCGCTACTGCGCCGCCGGCTTCGTGGCGGCGGCCTCGACGGTCGCCATCGAGGGGATGGTCGACGCGATTCCCTCCGTGCGCCTCGCCTCCACCCTCTCCTTCGGATCGCTGATGACGGCGCTCACCGCGATCACGGCGGGGCTCGTCCGGCATTACCGGCCGCAGGCGCGGACGGGCGCCCTCTGGACCGTCCTCGTCGTCGCGGTGATCGCCAACGCCTTCGTGGTGTTCGACTTTCCCCGGGGAACCTGGGAGCAGGCCCTCGGCTACCAGGGACCCTTCGCCGCGATGCTCGCCATCGCCGCGATGATCGTGGCCCGGCACTCGCCGCGGCGGCCGGTGGATCTCGCGCTCGCGGCGGTGCTCGGCCTCAGCGCCCTCCAGTTCGCGGCGAAGCTCGTCATGCTCGGCCTCGCGGGGGCGGGGCCGGGGGTGCGCGCCTATCTGGCGAGCCCCTACGCCTTCTACTCGCAGACGGCGGGGGGCATCCTGTCGCTGCTGCTCGGCCTCTCCCTCCTCGGCCTGCTGGTGGCGGAGACGATGGCCGAGGCGAGGGACCGGCTGCAGACGGACGCCCTCTCCGGTCTGCCGAACCGCGCCGCCTTCCTCGAACGGGCCGCGCGTACCCTGCGCGCCCTCCCGCCGGGTGAATCGGCCGCCCTGATCATAGCCGACCTCGACCGGTTCAAGGCGATCAACGACACCTATGGCCACAGCGCGGGCGATGCGGTGATCCGCGCCTTCGGGGCGATCCTGCGGGCGCATTGCGGCGAGGGGGCGCTCTGCGGACGCCTCGGCGGCGAGGAATTCGCCCTGCTCATCCCCGCCTGCACGCCCCAGGCGGCGCGGGCGCATGTCGAGGCGGTGCGGGCGCTCGGCAGGAGGACCCGCTATCCGGAGTTGCCGGAGAAGCACGCCGTCACCGCGAGCTTCGGCGTGACGCTGATGGAGCGCGACGAGCCGCTGGAGACGGCCCTGCACCGGGCCGACATGGCCCTCTACGCGGTGAAGAACGCAGGCCGCGACGGCCTGCGCTTCGCCCCCGACCCGCGCACCGCTCAGCCTGGCCCGGCTCAGCTCTTGTCGAACGGGTTCTGCGAGGTGCGCAAGCTCAGCCGGATCGGCGTGCCCGGCAGGTCGAAGGCCTCGCGCAGCCCGTTCACGAGGTAGCGCGTGTAGGATTTCGGCAGCGCGTCGAGCTGGTTGCCGAACAGGGCGAAGTGGGGCGGGCGGCTCTTCACCTGCGTGGCGTAGCGGATCTTGATCCGCCGGCCCGACACCGCCGGCGGCGGGTTGCGGGACAGGGCGTCGCTCAGCCAGTCGTTGATGCGCGAGGTGGAGACGCGCCGGTCCCAGACCTCGGCGGCATCGACGACCGCCTGCATCAGCTTGTCGACCCCCTGGCCGGCAAGGCCCGAGAGCGGCACCACCGAGACGCCGCGCACCTGCGGCAGCAGGCGGGTGCAATCCTCGCGCAGCTGCTTGAGGAGGCCCGGCTGGTCGGCCACGAGGTCCCACTTGTTGAGGCCGATCACCAGGGCGCGGCCCTCGCTCTCCACGAGGTCGACGATGGTGAGGTCCTGCTTCTCGAAGGGGATGGTCGCGTCGAGGAGCACCACCACCACTTCGGCGAAGCGCACGGCGCGCAACCCGTCCGAGACGGCGAGCTTCTCCAGCTTGTCGTCGATGCGGGCGCGGCGGCGCATCCCGGCGGTGTCGTGCAGCTTGATCCGCCGGCCCCGCCACTCCCAGTCGAGGGAGATCGAATCGCGGGTGATGCCGGCCTCGGGGCCGACCAGCAGCCGCTCCTCGCCGAGCATGTTGTTGATCAGCGTCGACTTGCCGGCATTGGGCCGCCCGACGATGGCGACGCGCAGCGACCGGCCGCCGGGGCCGTCCTCGTCCTCCTCCTCGTCGGGATCGGGCTTGGGCAGGGCCTCGATCAGGGCGTTGTGCAATTCGCCCAGGCCCTCGCCGTGCTCGGCGGAGAAGGGGATCGGGTCGCCGAGCCCGAGGGAGAACGCCTCGTAGGCGCCCGCCATCCCGGCCCCGCCCTCGGCCTTGTTGGCGATGAGGATGACCGGGCAGCCCGCCCGGCGGGTCAGTTCGGCGAAGGACTGGTCGGCCGGCAGCACCCCGGCGCGGGCGTCGATGACGAACAGCACCACGTCGGCGGCGAGGATCGCCGCCTCGGTCTGCATCCGCATCCGGCCGGTGAGGGTGTCGTCGTCGGCCTCTTCCAGGCCGGCGGTGTCGATCACCCGGAAGATCAGGCCGCCGAAGGCGACGTCGCCCTCGCGCCGGTCGCGGGTCACGCCGGGGCGGTCGTCCACGAGGGCGAGCTTCTTGCCCACGAGGCGGTTGAAGAGCGTCGACTTGCCGACATTCGGCCTGCCGACGATCGCGACGGTCGGCATGTCCATCGTGTCAGTCTCTATGTCTCAGGGTCAGCGGGTGATCGGCGGCGGCGGCGCGGCGGGTTCGGGCTTGGCCTCCGTCCGGGTGACGGGGCCGCCCGCGACGATGGCCGCGTAGACCTCGATGCGCTCGCGCAGGGAGCGCGGCGTGTCGGGATCGGCGACGATCTGGTCGAACCACCGGCTCGCCTCCTCGTAATCGCCCTTCTTCAGGGCGGCGAGGCCCAGCATCTCCCGTGCCGTGTGGCGATAGGGGCTGCCGGCGGCGAGGCTCTGCAGGTTGGCGAGCGCCGGATCCGGGTTCGGGCCGTCCATGCGGATCAGCGCGGCGCGCAGCCGGGCGAGGTCGCGCAGGCCGTCGCCGAGGGAGGTGTCGCCGGCGAGCGAATCGTAGTCGGTGGCGGCCTTGGCCGGGTTGGCCCTGGCGGTCTCGGAGGCGGCGCGGAAGCGGGCGAGGAGGCGGTAGCCCGTCGTGCCGTCCTGCTCCAGGGCGGCGAAGGCCTTGTCGGCCTCCTCGACCTTGCCGTCGCGGGCGAGGCGGTTGGCCGCGTCGAAGCGCAAGGAGGACGCCTCGGCCGCCGCGTGCTGCTGCGTCTGCCAATAGCGCCACCCGGCGACGCCCGCGACGAGCAGCACCGCGAGCGCGATGATCACGCCGCTGTAGCGGCGCCAGATCTTGAGGACCTGCTCGCGGCGGTAATCCTCGTCGACCTCGCGGATGAATTCTTTGTTCTCGGCCATCGTATCCCGGCCGGCGGCGCGCGCCGGACCACCTCGCGATCCTCGAAGGCCGTGCGCCTAACACAGGGGCGCGGACTTGGCGACCTGTGGCGCCCCGTGGGGGGCTCGCGCTCCGGCCGGCGGGTCCGATTCCCCGGCGTGACAATCCAGCAACAGGCCCGACAAAACGTTTCTGAATTTTATCTGTTCCAAATAAAATCTCTCAGAAAACCCGAAGAAAGCCAGCGGCATCCGTCCTTCCATGGAATTCTTCTGATGAAGTTTCCAAATTAAAGCCATTCATGGGGGCGGATTAAATGTTGATTGAGAAGAAACGCTCCGATTAATCCATCCGGAAGATCGAGATTAAGATCTTCAATCGAACGGCTTCCTAGCGAAGTCGCGGAGTGTCGGATGACTTGGGTTTTTGAGAAGCGTATCGCTTCTATTGTGCTGGCCGGCACTTGCCTGGCAAGCCCGGTGCAGGCGCAGCAGGCCGAGTTGGCTGCGCCGGAGTCGGGAATCGTCACCCTTGACCAGCTCTCGGTCGAGAGCGCGGCCGGCCGGCCCGAGCCGCAGGGCGGCGTGACGGTCGGCTACCTCACCAAGCAGACGCGCAGCGCCACCAAGACCGCGACGCCGGTCCTCGACATTCCGCAATCGATCACGGTGGTGCCGAAGGAGCAGATCCTCGATCAGAACTACCAGAACCTCACGGAGCAATTGCGCTTCGTGCCGGGCCTCGTGCCCGCCCAGGGCGAGGGCAACCGCGACCAGGTGGTGATCCGCGGGCAGAACACCAGCGCGGATTTCTACATCAACGGCATCCGCGACGACGTGCAGTACTTCCGCGATCTCTACAACATCCAGCGGATCGAGGTGCTCAAGGGGCCCGACTCGTTGATCTTCGGCCGGGGCGGCGGCGGCGGCGTCATCAACCGGGTGCTCAAGGAGGCGGACGGGTTCCGCGTCCGCGAGATCGTGGCGGGTGGCGGCCAGTTCGGCGACAAGCGCCTCGCCGTCGATATCGGCGACCGAATCAGCGACACCGCCTTCGTGCGCCTCAACGGCATGATCGAGGATTCGGGCACCTACCGGCAGTTCGGCGACCTGCGGCGCTATGGGCTCAACCCGACCGCGACCTTCCTCATCGACCCGCAGACGACGCTGAAGCTCTCCTACGAGTTCTTCCACGACGATCGCTTCCCCGATCGCGGCATTCCCTCGCAATTCGGGCGGCCCTACCGCTACCGCGACAACACGCGGACCTTCTTCGGCAACCCCACCGTCAACCACACCAAGGTCGATGCCAACATCGCCACGGTGCAGCTCGACCACCTCTTCGAGTCGGGCGTCGAGATGCACAGCCAGCTGCGCATCGCCGATTACGACCGCTACTACGTGAACACCCTGCCGGGCGGCGCCGTGAACGCGGCCGGCACCGCCGTGGCGATCACCGGCTATCGCAACGACACGACGCGGACGAACTACTTCAGCCAGAACGACTTCACCTACCGCTTCGCGACGGGCGACGTGAAGCACACGCTGCTCGGTGGGGTCGAGCTCGGCTACCAGGAGGGCACGGCCTTCCGGCAATCGCTGTTCTTCGGGAACAGCCTCGCGAGCAGCGTCGTGGTCAATCCGCTCAGCCCGCTGACCTTCGTGCCGACCTTCCTGCGCAACAACGGCACGACGGACGCCAACTCCCGCTACGACCTCGGCCTCGCGGCGCTCTACGCGCAGGATCAGGTCGACATCACCGAGTGGCTGCAACTCGTCGGCGGGTTGCGCTGGGACCATTTCGACTTCTCATCGACAGACCGGCGCACCCTCGTCACCAACAACCGGGTCGATGACCCGATCTCGCCCCGCGCCGGCCTCGTGCTGAAGCCCCTGCCGAACCTCGCCTTCTACACGAGCTACAGCGTCTCCTACCTGCCCTCGTCGGGCGACCAGATCGGCGTGTTCACGCCGGGCCTCGTCATCGCCAAGCCCGAGCAGTTCGAGAACACGGAGGTCGGCGTCAAGTACGACGTGAACCCGCGCTTCCAGGTGACGGCGGCGGCCTACAGCCTCGACCGCTACAACCAGCGACTGGCCGACCCGAACAATCCCGGCTTCTTCATCCTGTCGGGCAAGACCCATACGGAGGGCGTCGAGATCGGCGCGAACGGCTACGTCACCGATTGGTGGCAGGTGGCGGGCGGCTATTCCTTCACCGATGCCCGCATCGCCAGCGCCACCTCGGCCACCATCGTGCCGGGCAACCGGGTCGGGCTCGTGCCGTTCAACGCCTTCACCCTGTGGAACAAGTTCGACGTGACGCCGGATTTCTCGGTCGGCGTCGGGGTGCTGAGCTACGCCCACACCTTCGCGACCTCGGACAACACGGTCCGGCTCCCCGGCTACACCCGGTTCGACCTCGGCCTGTTCTATCAGATCAATGAGTTCGTCCGGGCGCAGGTCAACATCGAGAACCTGTTCGACCGCCGGTACATCGCCACCGCCGACAATAACAACAACATCACCCCGGGCGCCCCGCGCACGATCCGCGCGCAGATCGTCGCGCGGTTCTGAGGGGGGGCTTCGTCCGGACGCCCCGGTCCGTACCCTCTCGCCGTCGTTGCGAGGCGGAGCCGAAGCAATCCAGAGCGCGTCCTGTCCGGATGAGGCGGTGCCGCCTGGATTGCTTCACTGACGCTCGCAATGACGGCGGGAATCGAGGCGATAAGACGGAACCGCTCCGAGGCCTCACATGCTCCCCGGCCAGACCGGCACGCCGATCACCGGGTAGTGGAGGTAGCGGGCGAAGACGAACCACGCGGCGGTGCCGATCAGCACCACCAGCACGTCGTTGCGCCAGCCCACGGGCACGGCGACGGCGGCGCGGCCCCCGGCCGGCACGCCCGCCGCCCGCTCGCGGCGCTTGATGCTGATGCGGGCCGAGACCGCCCAGGCGAGGAAGCCGCCGAACAGCAGGATCGAACCCAGGTCGCCGTTGGCCAGCAGGTGGGCGGTGGCCCAGATCTTCACGGCGAGCAGCATCGGGTGCTTCGCCTTCGCGCGGATGTGGCTCGGGATGTAGGTCGCCGCGAGGCTGATGAAGGCGAGCAGCACCAGCGTCAGCGCGAGGTGGCGCGTCCAGACCGGCGGATCCCAGACCGGGATCATCCCCTGCAGCCGGTAATCGTGGAAGCCGACGCCGATCAGGATCAGGCCGAGCAGCGACAGCGCCGTGTAGCCGAGCTTGAACCGGCTCTCGCCGATCCGCCCGATGAGGGCCATCCGGCGGGCGCTGAGCATGGAGAAGGCGTGGGTGCCGAGGAACAGCACGAGGCCGAGGATGAGGAGAAGCATGACGGCCCGTGTCGACAAGGAGAGTGTAACTGTTCTCAAGCGAAGTTCGGGGCACTTGTCCAGGCGCCGCCCGGACGCAGCCCGTCCCCGATGCCGCGCCTCGCCCTCGCCCTCCTGCTCGCCGGGACCGCTGCCGCCCTCGCGCAGGGGGCTCCCGAGCCCCCGCTCTCGGCGCTGACCCTGGTCGGGCCGCCCTCCACCGTCTTCTCGGCGAAGCGCGACGCCTGCGACGGGGCCGACGTGCCCGACGCCCCCGCCCGCGCGTTCCGCGAGGCCTCTGGCGCCGTGGCCCTGTTCGGGATGCACTACCGCAACCGTGCCCTGCGCGGCCCGGACCTCGATCACCTGACGCTCGATTGCACGGTGGTGCTCGATTCGGCCGGCAACGCGGATCCCGCCGCCTATGACGACCGCTCGTGGATCACCGCCACCTGGACGGAGGACGGGCGCGCCGTGGCGGCCCTGGTCCATCACGAGTATCAGGCGAACGAGCATCCCGGCCGCTGCCCGGCGGGGCTCTACATGGCGTGCTGGTACAACACGATCACCGCCGCCGCCTCGGCCGATGGCGGACGCCGATTCACCCGCGCGAGCCCCCCCGCCGTGGTCGCCGGGGCGCCGTTCCGGCAGGAGGTCGGGCAGGGCCGCCACCGGGGCTTCTTCAACCCGTCGAACATCGTCGCGGACGGGCGCTGGCGCTACTTCCTCGCCTCCACCACCGGCTGGAAGGGCCAGGACGAGGGCGTCTGCCTGTTCCGCAGCGACGACCCCGCCGATCCGTCCCGCTGGCGGGCCTGGACCGGCGCGGGCTTCACCGCCGCCTTCCCCGATCCGTACCGGGGTGCGATCCGGGCGCCCGCCTCCTGCCGGCCGGTCGGGCCGTTCCCTGGACCCGTCGGGGCGGTGATCCGCCACCGGACGAGCGGCGCCTTCATCGCGGTGTTCATGGCGAAAGCCGGAGGCGCGTACGAGACGTCCGGCTTCTACTGGACCACCTCCCGCGACCTCCTCACCTGGGACCGGCCGCGCCTGCTCATCGCGGGCAAGACCCTCTACGACGATCCCTGCATGGCCGGCGGACGGATGATCGCCTATCCGTCGCTCCTCGATCCCGCCGCGCGGGGCCGCAACTTCGACGATGCGGGGGACACGGCGCTCCTCACCTATGCGAGCCTGCGCGTCGAGGGCTGCGCGATCACCTCCGACAGGGACCTCCTGCGCCGGCCCGTGGCGATCACCGTCTGGCCGTGACGGCCCCGGCTTGACCCGCCGGCACGGGGAATGCACGCCTTCCTGTCAGGGAGAGCATCTCATGGCGAGCGACACCCACGACGAATCCGTGATCCGCGACGAGACGGCCCTGCGCGCCGGCATCGGACCGGTGCGGGCGCTGGCCGCCGAGAAGGTGCTCGACCACCTCGACGCCTATGCCCTGCGCTTCATTGCCCTGTCGCCCTTCCTCGTGCTCGCCAGCGCCGACGGGACGGGCGACGTGGACGCGAGCCCGAGGGGTGACGCCCCCGGCTTCGTGACGGCGCCGGACGCGCGCACCCTGGTGATCCCCGACCGGCGGGGCAACAACCGGGTCGATTCCTTCGTCAACATCCTCACCAACCCCAATGTGGGGTTGATCTTCTTCGTGCCCGGCATCCCCGAGACCCTGCGGGTCAACGGCGCCGCCGAGATCACCCGCGACCCGGCGCTGTTGGAGCCCCTCGTCGCGCAGGGCAAGGTTCCCGAAACCGGCCTCGTCGTGCATGTGCGGGAAGCGCTGTTCCATTGCGGCAAGGCGCTGATCCGCTCCCATCTGTGGGATCCGGCCCATCATGTCCCGCGTGACGGCTTCCCGAGCCTCGGCCGCATCCTCGCCGACCAGACGCGGGCGCTTCCCGTCGAGGAGGCGGAGGCCTCCATCGCCGAAGCCTACGTGAACCGGCTATACTGACCGCCACGCCACCGCGAGGAGCCTCGCATGGACGATCCGAGACCGCCCGCCAACCGCGCCCGGGGCACCAGCGCCACGGGGGCGCAGACCCTCGGGGCCGGGGCGGCGGGGGCCTATGCGATGGGGGCGCTCGCCCTCGGCGTGGTGGTGTTCGGCGCCTTCGCCGTCGGCCGCCTGTCGATCGGCCGGGCGCGGATCGGCTCCCTGGAGATCGACGAGCTGACCGTGCGCCGGCTGCACATCCTCCGCGAGGAGTGAGACGGTTTCCGGCTGAACGGCACAGTCCTACCCCCGCCGTCTTTGCGAGGCGGAGCCGAAGCAATCCAGCGCGCGACATGTCCGAAGAGGGCCGCGCCGCCTGGATTGCTTCGCTGACGCTCGCAAAGACGATGAGGGCACCGAAGCGAGGGATGAGCGGCGCTCACCGCCCGTCGAACCACGTCTTCCACTGTGGGACGGCCTTGGCGAAGTTGCCCCGGTGGCTGGTGGGGCCGGTGGAGACGGCCTCCACCCGGTCGTTGCCGAGGGACTTCTGGTAGGCCATCGGCAATTGCCCGAGCTCGGTGCGAATGGCCTCGTCGGCCTCGCCGTAGAAGGTGCGGACGGGCGTCTTCACCACCCAGCGGTAGCACTGCGTCTGCGCCACGAGGCGGCCATAGGCTGAATCCGCGAAGAAGCGCGGGTCGTAATAGGCGGGCTTCACGACCTTGCGCAGGTCGGTGGGCACCGCGCTCGGGTCGAAGGGCAGGCGCTCGTAGGCGCGCTTGGCGAGGTCGTAGACCTCGTCGGTGAGGAGCGAGCGGGCGAGCCCCGGCACGCCGTAATAGTTCTCGAAGGAGAAGGCCGACAGGATGAACAGGGTCGGCACCCAGGTCGCGTCGTTCTTGCGCGGATAGTCGAGGAAGCCGCTCAGCGCCGCGAAGACGTCGGCCGGCGTGCTCGCGGTGGCGGTGGCCTTCACCGGCACGCCCGAGGCTTCGAGCTTCTCCAGCATCGCCAGGGTGACGAAGCCCCCCTGCGACCAGCCGCCGAGATACAGGTCGGCTGTGGCGACCTTGAGGTCGGCGAGCACTGCGCGGGCGGCCATCAGCATGTCGGTGGTCGCCTGCTGGTGGCTCGCCTTGACCATGTAGCCCTCCGGCTCCTCCGAGAGGCCGAGGCCGAAATAGTCGGCGCCGATCAGCACGTAGCCCTGCCCGGCGAACTGGGCGAGCATCAGCTGGGTCTCCGGCGATTCCCCCGGGAAGGAGGGCACCTGCCGTTTCCCGTAGACCGTGCCGTGTTGGTACGACACGATCGGCAGGGCGGCCTCCCCGGTCTCCGGCACCGCGACGAGGCCCGACGCCACGGTCGGCCTGTTCCCGCGCTCGGGAATCACCGAGGGGTACGTCACCCGGTAGAGCCTCACTGCGTTCCGGGCCGGCGTGTAGGTCACCGGGATGCCGGCGAAGGCCGGGGTGTCGGTGGTGAGGATGTGGTTGAGCCTGTCCGCGTCCCAGCGGCCGATCGCCTCGTACTGGACGCCGGAGGCGATGCGCACGGGATCGGCCGTCGCGGGGGCCGATCCCCAGATCAGGGCCAGCAGAGCCAGCAGGCGGACGAGGGCGGCCGCGATTCTCACCGGGTGACGTCACGCGCGGCTGAGCGGACGGGGCTCTCTCGCTACACCGGAGGATGCTACGGATTGATGAAGATCTAGGAGAGTTTTCGCAACCTGGGGATTGTCGAATCACAAGAACAAAAGTAGAACTTGTGGGTTGCCTCAGGTGCCTGTGGGATCCTGTCCGGCCGGCATTGCCGAGGGGTGGAGACGAGCGCATGTGTAGGCGGCAAGTGTAGCCCCGTGAGATGCGGAACGCGAGGAGAGATCGATGGCGGGCAGCGTCAACAAGGTGATTCTGGTGGGCAATCTCGGGCGCGACCCGGAGATTCGCCGACTCGGTTCGGGCGATCCGGTCTGCAACCTGCGGATCGCGACCTCGGAATCGTGGAAGGACAAGGCCACCGGCGAGCGCAAGGAAAAGACCGAGTGGCACTCGGTCGTGATCTATAACGAGAACCTGTCGCGGGTGGCCGAGCAGTACCTGCGCAAGGGCTCGAAGGTCTATGTCGAGGGCCAGCTCCAGACCCGGAAGTGGGCCGACCAGTCGGGCGTCGAGAAGTACACGACCGAGGTGGTGCTGCAGCGCTTCCGCGGCGAGCTGACGATCCTCGACGGGCGCGGCGGCGGTGGCGGCGAGTTCGCCTCCGAGGAGGAGGGCGGCGGCCAGATCAGCCGTGGCGGTGATTTCGGCGGCGGTGGTGGCGGCGGCCGGGGTGGCGAATTCGGCGGTGGCCGCGCCCAGGGCGGCGAGCGTCGCCCGGCCCCGTCCACGGGCGGCGGCGGTGGCCGCGCGGGCTACGACCTCGACGACGACATCCCGTTCTAGGGGCGGCCCCTCTTTTCCCTCTCCCCGCCTGCGGGGAGAGGCCCACGGACATCGTGTCGTGTCCGTGGGAAGCGCAGGCGAAGCCGGAGCGGTGGTGAGGGGGCTTCCCGCGAGAGGCTGGTCCGGTGAGCCCCCTCACCGTTGGCTGCCGCCTCGCCGCGCCGACGACGGGGTCGTCGCGGCCCTCTCCCCGCAAGCGGGGCGAGGGGAATGCTCACTGTCGACGCTCTCTCATACCCGCCCGTCACCCAGGCACGGGCAACCCCTCTCCCCGCCTGCGGGGAGAGGCCCACGGACACCTTGTCGTGTCCGTGGGAAGCGCAGGCGAAGCCGGAGCGGCGGTGAGGGGGCTTCCCGGAGGAGTCTCATCCTGCGCGCCCCCTCACCATCGGCTGCCGCCTCGCCGCGCCGACGACGAGGTCGTCGCGGCCCTCTCCCCGCAAGCGGGGCGAGGGGAATGCTCACCGTCGACGCTCTCCCAGACCCGCCCGTCACCAAGGCACGGGCATCCCCTCCCTCCACAGGCGGGCAGAGGGGATGCTCCGCTACCCCCCCGTGACGCTCATGTGCCGGGGCACGGCGGCCGGGCGCTGGCGCTCGATGACGAAGTCGTGGCCCTTGGGCTTGCGCGAGATCGCCTCCTCCACCGCCCGGGCCAGCACGGCATCGTCCTGCGTGGCGCGGAGCACGGCGCGCAGATCCGCCGAATCCTCCTGGCCGAGGCAGAGGTAGAGCTGGCCGGTGCAGGTCAGGCGTACCCGGTTGCAGCTCTCGCAGAAATTGTGGGTCAGCGGCGTGATGAAGCCGAGGCGACCGCCGGTCTCCTCCACGCGCACGTAGCGGGCCGGGCCGCCCGTGCGGTCGGGCAGCGGCGTGAGGGTGTAGCGGCTCTCCAGGCGCTGGCGCACCACCGAGAGCGGCAGGAACTGGTCCGTCCGGTCGGTTTCGATCTCGCCCAGCGGCATCACCTCGATCAGCGTCATGTCCATGCCGAGCCCGTGGGCCCAGGCGATCATGTCGGGGATCTCGTCGCCGTTGACGTCCCGCAGGGCCACGGCGTTGATCTTCACCTGCATCCCGGCCTTGCGCGCGGCCTCGATGCCGCCGAGCACCACCGGCAGGTCGCCCCGGCGGGTGATGTCCTTGAACTTGGCCGCGTCCAGGGTGTCGAGGGAGACGTTGACGCGCTTCACCCCCAGAGCCGCCAGTTCGGGCGCGAAGCGCGCGAGCTGCGTGCCGTTGGTGGTGAGGGTCAGTTCCTTCAACACGCCCGAGTCGAGGTGGCGCGAGAGCCGGCGGAACAGGTGCATGATGTCCCGGCGCACCAGGGGCTCGCCCCCGGTGATGCGCAGCTTGCGCACGCCCCGCGCGATGAACACGCCGCAGAGCCGGTCGAGCTCTTCCAGGCTCAGGAGGTCGCGCTTGGGCAGGAATTGCATGGTCTCCGACATGCAATAGGCACAGCGCAGGTCGCAGCGATCCGTCACCGAGATGCGCAAGTACGAGATCGCCCGCTGGAACGGGTCGATCAGCGGCGCGGGCCTCGCGCCGGCCGGCAGGACCGTCGAAGGGAGGGAGATGTCATCGGCCATTATGCCAGATATGATGGCCGGAACGCCCCCGGGCAAGCGTGCCCAGTGAGCGCAACCCCCGATTGCCGCAACGGTGTGACCCGTGAACCCTGTCCAGACCCAGGACCAAGGCCAGGATTTCTGGCCGACCGAGCTGCGCCTGTCCCCGGACAAGCGGATCCTCAACGTCGCCTTCGAGGACGGCACGCGCTTCGCCCTGCCGGCCGAATACCTGCGGGTGTCGAGCCCGTCCGCCGAGGTGCAGGGTCATTCCCCCGCCGAGCGGAAGGTGCTCGGCGGCAAGCGCAACGTCGCGATCCTCGGCGTGGAGCCGGTCGGCAACTACGCGGTGAAGCTCACCTTCGACGACATGCATGACACCGGCCTCTACGGCTGGGGCTACCTGCACGAACTCGGCCGCAACTACGTGCGGCGATGGGAGACCTATCTCGGCGAACTCGCGGAGCGGGGGCTCGACCGCGACACGGTGGCGCCCGCCAAGTCCGGCGGCTGCGGCTCGGGCTCCTGCGGCTGCCATTGATGCCGGGCTTCGCCTGCACGATCCCTGCGGTGCCGACGGTGCAGCAGGACGACGCCTCCGTGCGCGTCACGCGCTGGGATTTTACGCCCGGCGCGGTCACCGGCTGGCACGAGCACGGCTGGCCCTATGTCGTGGTGATGCTCGCCGACGGCATCCTGCGGGTCCATGACGGACAGGCGGTGAGCGAGACCGCCCTGAAGGCCGGGGACACCTACACCCGCCCGGCCGGCATCCGGCACGATGTGATGAACGGCGCGGATCATCCGATCGCCTTCATCGAGATCGAGCTGAAGCGGCCCGGCGCCCTTTAGAGGCCCTACTCCTCCTCGCCGCCCTCGCCGCCCAGCGACCATTCCTTGACCCGCGCGAGGTGGTCGTAGGCCCCCGTGCCCTTCGCGTATTGCGGGTAGGGGCGTGAGGTGAAGGCCGCCTCCCCGGTGAGGAACCGGGCGATCAGGCCGCGCAGGCGCTGCATGTGGTCGGCGACGATCGCCTCGACGCTGCGCTCGTCGCCGCGGGGCGGCTTCACGGGGATCGGCACGAAGGCCTTCCGCCCGCCCGAGGCTTGGACGTAGAGCAGGTCCGGCGTCTGCGCGGTGCGCGGCAGGTCCTTGAACGCGCCCTGCATCAGCATCGCCGCCTCCAGCGTCAGCTGCGGCGAGAAGCCGGCGAAGATCTCCTTCGCGCTCGGCACGGTGCCGGTCTTGAAGTCCACGATGCAGGCGGTGCCGTCCGGCCGGAGTTCGATCCGGTCGGCGCGGGCGCGCAGGGTGAAGGTCTCGCGGCCGAGCGGAATCGTCCAGCGGCCGAACATCTCGGCATGGACGCGGGTGAGGCCGGGCCGCCGCTCGGCCTCCCAGGGCAGGTAGGCGAGGGCCATTCGCGTATACCGCGGCCGCCATTCGGCAAAGAGGCTCGGATAGGCCTCGCTGATCGGCGCGAAGACCTTCAGAGCGATCTGATCCAGGCGCTCGTGCGCCAGCGGCGGCAGTGCCTGCGGATACGCGGTGGCGAACTCCGAAAAGATGCGGTGGACCAGGGTGCCGCGCTCGCCCGCGCCGGGCTGTGCGGCCAGCGGTTCCAGGGGATCGAGGCCGAGGACGTGCCGCGCGAAGATCGCGTAGGGGTCGCGCACCAGGGTCTCGATCTCGGTGACGCTGAGGCTGCGGGGGAACAGGGCCGGGTCGGGCTTGGGCGCGGGCCGCTTCAGGCGCGGCTGGGCGGGCGCGGCATCGAGGGCGGCGGCGAGGCCCGACAGGCGCCGCCCGGCGTTCAGCGCCGTGCCCCAGGCCTCCTCGCCCGCGAAGGCGCGCATCCGCTGGATCAGCCGCGAGGGGACGGTGGGCGAACCGTCGCGCTTGAGGGCGCGGGTGATCACCACATCGTGGCAGCCCAGGGCCTCGGTGAAATCGTGGGCCATCTGGCCGATCCGCCGCTCCGGCGGGTCGAGGCCGATCCGCTCGCGCATCGGGCGGTTCAGGAAGGCGTCGGTCACGGTGCGCACCGGCCAGACGCCCTCGTCCAGGCCGCCGATCACGATGCGGTCGGCCTCGAGCAGGCGCGCCTCGATCAGCCCGAGGATGCGCAGGCGTGGATGCGGCGAGGGTCCGGCGCAGCCGACCTTCCGCTCCCGCGTCAGGGTGGTGAAGAAGCTCGGATAGTCGGCGAACTCGCCCTCCATCCCGCCGGGCTCGGCCATGTCGAGGTCGTCGAATAGGGTGTCGAGGCAGGCGAGCGAAGCCTCGGCCTCCGCTGCCTCGTCCCCCTCCGGGCCGGAGAGCAGGGCCTCGCAGGCTTTCCGGTGTCCGGCGGCCAGGGCGACGAGGTCGTGGGTGCCCCTGCCGTCTGGGCCGGGGAACTCGGCGAAGGCGCCGTCCAGCCGGTCGAGGATCGAGGCGGCCAGCTCCCAGTCGATCTCCGTCAGGCGCCGCTCGGCCCGGGGCGGGCGGCGGTCCGGGTCCTCCCCCGTCCGCCGCGCGGCGAGCGCCCGGCGCAGGCCCGCCAGGGCCGGGGCGGGGGCGGGGCCGCGCAGCAGGCCGATCTCCAGGGCGGCGGCGCCGCGCACCAGATCCGCGCGGGCGAGGCCGAGGCGCACCATCGGGTGCGACAGCAGGGCGATGAGCCGGGCGGGGAGGGAGTCGGCCTGTTCGCGGGCTAGGTCGGCGGCGAATTCCGCCGCGAGGCGGGCGAGGCGCCCGGCCGGGGCGGCGGCCAGGGCCAGCCCGGCGGAATCCTCCGCGACGATCCCCCAGCGCAGCAGCTCGACGGCGACCCGGCCCGCGAGCCCCCTGTCGGGGGTGACGAGGAAGGCCGTCGCGCCGGGCGTCTCCAGGGTCTCGCGCAGCGCCAGCGCGGCGACCAGCGCCTCCTCGCGCTCGTCGGTGGCCTCCACCAGGGCGAGCCCGTCGAGGCCGAGTTGCGCGGTGGCCTCGCGCTCGGCCGGGTCGAGAATCGACCACGCATCGGTGGTGTCGGCGGGCCGGAGCGCCTGGGAGAGCATCCGGGCGCGGGCCGTCCCGGCGTCGTCGGGGGTGCCGAGCGCGACGATCTCCGTCCGGTTCATGGCGAGGCCGCCCGGCCCGAGCAGCCGGTGCAGGATCGCCTGCGGATGGCCGTGGGCGATGGTGCGGGTGAAGCCCTCGCCGGTCTCGATCCCGTCCCAGCCGGCCTCGTCGAGGTCGAGATCGAGCCCCGGCAGCACCACCGCGCCGCGCGGCAGCCTCGCCACGGCGGTGATGAGCTTGGCGGTGGCGGGCACCGAGCCGAGGGAGCCCGCGACGATCACCGGATCGTCCGGGGTCTTGGCGAGGCGCTCGCCCTCCGCGAGGATCAGGCTGCGGGCGCGGGCGACGGGGTCGGCGAGCTGGCGCGCGTCGAGGAGCTTCGGCCAGTTCTCGGCGGCGATCTTCACGAAGTCGAGGGTCAGGCCGAAGTAGCGGGAATACTCCGCCTCCACCGCCCCCGCGATCTCCGACCAGGGCAGGCCCTCGACGGTGAGCGAATCCATCAGCCCTTCGAGGTCGCCCGCCAGCCCCACCGCGTCGGCGGGGGAGGAGGGCACGAGGAACGGCACCTCGTCCTGCAGGGGCAGGAGCGAGCGGTCGACGGTCTGCGCCCAGGCGCGGACGAGGCGGGCGAGGATCAGCCGCCGCTCCAGCGGCGCGATGGGCGGCCGGGCCGGGGTGGCGCCGAGCAGCGGATCGGCGGCGAGGTCGAGTTCGGCCTCGTCCGCCTCGCCGAGCGGCACGGTGCGCGGCAGCAGCGCCGCGTCGCCCAGCCGCGCGGCCAGGATCGCCGACAGGGCGCGGGCCGCCCGGCGGGTCGGCAGGTAGATCGAGACGGAGGCCAGCGCCAGCGGGTCCCGCGCCACCGGCCCGACCAGCTGCCCGGACAGCAGGGCGTCGGCCACGGCCGGCAGGAACGGCACGCCACGGGAGACGGTGAAGACGGCCTGGCGGGCGGTCATGAAGCGGGCGGGGTTTCGGAAGGCGAGGACGGGCTTCGCGGGAGGCCCTTATACACGCTCCGGCGGGGCGCCGCCCCCGATTGACGCCCGCCGATTGACGCCCGCTTGGCGGGGTGGGAAAGCCATTACCATGAGCATGCCCGCCGATCCCCGTGCCGCCCTCGGCCTGCCGGTCCGAGAGGCCGATGTCGCCGCCATGAAGGCGGAGGCCGCGTCCTGGTTCGCCACCCTGCGGGACCGGATCGTGGCCGCCTTCGAGGCGATCGAGGACGAGGCGGAGGAGCCCCTGCACCCGGACGCCCCGCGCGAGCCCGGCCGCTTCGTCCTGACGCCGTGGCAGCGCACCGACCACAGCGGCGTGCCGGGCGGCGGCGGGGTGATGGCGATGCTCAAGGGCCGGGCCTTCGAGAAGGCCGGTGTCCACATCTCGACCGTGCATGGCGAATTCGCACCGGAGTTCCGGGCTCAGATGCCCGGCGCGGCGGAGGATCCGCGCTTCTTCGCGACCGGCATCTCGCTGATCGCCCATCCCTGGAACCCGCACGCGCCCACCGTGCACATGAACACGCGGTTCGTGGCGACGACCAAGGCATGGTTCGGCGGCGGCGCCGACCTGACCCCCGTGCTGGAACGGCGGCGCAATCAGGACGACCCGGACAGCCGGCACTTCCATGCCTGCCTGCAGAAGGCCTGCGAGGCCCACGGGGCGGATTATGCCGCCTACAAGGCGTGGTGCGACGAGTATTTCCACCTCAAGCACCGGAACGAGCCGAGGGGCATCGGCGGGATCTTCTACGATTACCGCTGGAGCGAGGAGCCCCAGGCGGACCTCGCCTTCACCAAGTCGGTCGGCCTCGCCTTCCTCGACGCCTATCCGCCAATCATGCGCGGGAACATGCGCAAGGCCTGGACGGAGGAGGACCGCCACGAGCAGCAGGTCCGGCGCGGGCGCTACGTGGAGTTCAACCTGCTCTACGACCGGGGCACGATCTTCGGGCTGAAGACCGGCGGCAACGTCGCCTCCATCCTGTCCTCCCTGCCGCCGACCGTGCGCTGGCCGTGAGGTCGCCCCCGCGATGACCGCTGCTTACGCGCCGCAGCAGGACGCGGCCCTGAAGGCGATCGACGCGTGGCGCCGCGACGGCGGCGCGCAGGTGTTCCGGCTGTTCGGCTATGCCGGCACCGGCAAGACGACGCTGGCCCGGCGCATCGCCGAGGACGTCGACGGCACGGTGGTGTTCGGCGCCTTCACGGGCAAGGCCGCCTCGGTGATGCGCCAGAAGGGCTGCCACGAGGCAGCGACGATCCACTCGCTGATCTATCGCACCAAGGAGGCGGAGGAGGGCGGCGGCCCGACCTTCACCCTCAACCGCTCCGGCCCGGTGGCCAAGGCGGACCTCATCGTCATCGACGAATGCTCGATGGTCGATTCCGACCTCGGCAACGACCTCCTGTCCTTCGACAAGCCGGTGCTGGTCCTGGGCGATCCGGCCCAGCTGCCGCCGGTGCGCGGCGGCGGCTTCTTCACCGAGGCCGAGCCCGACGTGATGCTCACCGAGGTCCACCGGCAGGCCAAGGACGACCCGATCGTGCGCATGGCCATGACCGTGCGCGAGGGCGGCCGGCTGGAGCGGGGGGAGTTCGGGGAGAGCCGCGTCGTCTCCCGCCGGGACCTCGATCCGGCGCAGGTCATGGAGTGCGATCAGGTGCTGGTCGGGCTCAACAAGACGCGGCGGCTCTACAACAACCGCTTGCGGGAGATCGCCGGCCACACCGATCCGATGCCGGCGGTGGGGGAGAAGCTGGTCTGCCTGCGCAACGACCGGGTGAAGGGCCTACTCAACGGCTCGACCTGGACGGTCCATGCGCTCCGCGCCCCGCCCCGGCCGGACATGGTCCGCCTCGACATCGTGCCGGAGGACGATCCGGCGCTGCGCCGCCGCCCCACCGACATCAAGGTGCTGCGGGCGATGATCGCCGGCTCCGATGAGGAGATCCCCCTCTACCAGCGCCGGGAGACCGACGAGTTCACCTACGGCTACGCGCTCACCGTGCACAAGGCGCAGGGCTCGCAGTGGGACAAGGTGACGTTGTTCGATGAATCCTACGCCTTCCGCGAGCACCGGGCCCGGTGGCTCTACACTGGGCTGACGCGGGCGGCGCAGGCGATCACCGTGGTGGTGTGACGCGCCTTCCCCTCTCCCCGTCCTGCGGGGAGAGGCCCACGGACACCTTGTCGTGTCCGTGGGAAGCGGAGGCGAAGCCGCAGCGGCGGTGAGGGGGCTTACCGGAAGAGGCGCATCCGGCGCGCCCCCTCACCCCCGGCTGCCGCCTCGCCGCGCCGACGACGGGGTCGTCGCGGCCCTCTCCCCGCAGGCGGGGCGAGGGGACTGCTCACCGTCGACGCTCTTCTATACCCGCCCCTCACCCAGGCACGGGCAACCCCCTCTCCCCGCTTGCGGGGAGAGGCCCACGGACACCTTGTCGTGTCCGTGGGAAGCGGAGGCGAAGCCGCAGCGGCGGTGAGGGGGCTTACCGGATGAGGCGCGTTCGGCGCGCCCCCTCACCCCCGGCTGCCGCCTCGCCGCGCCGACGACGAGGTCGTCGCGGCCCTCTCCCCGCAGGCGGGGAGAGGGGGCTTTAAACCCGGCAGGCCTCGAAGCCCTTGCGGATCGTCGCCTCGTCGAGGTTGCGGCCGATGAAGACCACGCGGCTGACACGCTTTTCGTCCTTCCCCCAATCGCCCTGCACATCCCCGTCGAGGATCATGTGCACGCCCTGGAAGACGAAGCGCTTCGGCTCGTTCGGGAAGGCGACGATGCCCTTGCAGCGCAGGATGTCCGGACCCTGGACCTGCGTGAGGTTCGAGATCCACGGCATGAACGTCTCCGGGTCCACCTCGCCCTCGATCTTCGCGGAGATCGAACGGATCTCCGCATCGTGGTGATGGTGGTGGCCCTCCTCGAGGAAGTCGGGCTCCAGGTCGAGGATGCGGTCGAGGTCGAAGGCGTTGCGCTCCAGCACCGCGTCGAGGGGCACCGCGCAGTTCGTCGTGCGGTGGAGCTTGGCCAGCGGGTTGATGGCGCGGATCTCGCCCTCCACCCGGTCGAGGTCGGCGGGCGAAACGAGATCGGCCTTGTTCAGCAGGATCACGTCCGCGAAGGCGATCTGGTTCTTCGCCTCGGGGGCGTCCTTCAGGCGCTCGGTCAGCCACTTGGCGTCGGCCACCGTCACCACCGCGTCGAGGCGGGCGGCGTCGCCGACATCCTGGTCGACGAAGAAGGTCTGGGCGACGGGGGCCGGGTCGGCGAGGCCCGTGGTCTCCACGATGATCGCGTCGAACTTGCCCCGGCGCTTCACCAACCCATCCATGATGCGGATCAGGTCGCCGCGCACGGTGCAGCAGACGCAGCCGTTGTTCATCTCGAACACTTCCTCGTCCGCGCCGACGACGAGATCGTTGTCGATGCCGATCTCGCCGAACTCGTTGACGATGACTGCGTAGCGGCGCCCGTGATTCTCGGTGAGGATGCGGTTGAGCAGGGTCGTCTTGCCCGCGCCAAGATAGCCGGTGAGCACCGTGACCGGGATCTTGCCGTCCGTCTGGGGGGAATGTGCCATAGCGGCCTGCCGTGTTCGCGAAGGGTCGTCGGGGTTTGCGGCTGTAACATTGTCACGCGAGCCCGCCAACGGAAGACCCCTGGTCCCCCGACCGTCACAGGTCCGTCATGCCCCTCCCTCACACACGGGGGGACCCCTCACGAAACCGTCGTTTGCCGCGCGGCAGCCGAGGTTCTAACCCCCCTCCCGAGACGGTGGCGCGCGTGTCTTCGTGCCATTGCCTTGGAAAAGCGCCAACCTTCGGTTCAACGCTTGCTTCCGAGGCAAGCGCGAATCGCGGTCGATGTCTCCCCGCCCGGCTGAAACGACTTCCATGGACGCCCGCAACCCCCTTCACCAGGATCAGGCAGGCACCTCCCGCACGCGGCCCGTCCGTCGGCGACGGGGCCTCGGCCTTCTGGTCCTTCTCGTCATCCTCGGGGGTGTCGGCGCCTTCGCCTTCCTGCGCCCGCAGGAGGCGCGCGACCTCGGCGAGCGAATCGTGGCCGCGGCCAAGGGCCTGTTCGCCTCGGACGACAAGGACCCCGGGATCGATGTGACGAAGGCCTCCCCGGTGGAGCGGGTGTTCCGCCCGAGCAAGGAGCAGCGCGCCTCCTTCGAGATCCTGCCCGTGGCGACCCAAGTCTTCCGGCCGGAAGGCGCGGCGGAGGGGCGCATCGCCCTCAACGACGACGACAACGTGCCCGTCGTCTCGCCCTATGCCGGCCGTGTCACCAAGGTGCTGGTCCGGGCGGGCGACGACGTGAAGGCCGGGGACGTGCTGTTCGTGGTCGAGGCCACGGACATGGTCCAGGCGCAGAACGATTATCAGGCCGCCCTCAACACCCTGCAGAAGCAGCAGGCCCTGCTGAAGCTCGACCAGACCATCGCCAACCGGCAGCAGGAGCTGTTCCAGGCCAAGGCGGTGGCCCTGAAGGACTACCAATCCGCGCAGAACGACGTCATCGCCGCGCAGAGCGACCTGAAGACCGCCGAGGCCGCCCTCGACGCGGTGAAGAACCGCCTGCGGCTGCTCGGCAAGTCCGATTCGGAGATCGCGGCCTACGAAAAGAACGGCACGATGAGTCCGGAGACTCAGATCCGCGCGCCCATCGCCGGCACCATCGTTCAGCGCAAGGTCGGCATCGGCCAGTACATCAGCGCCTCCGGCGACCCGCAATTCGTGATCGGCGACCTCTCCACCGTCTGGCTCATCGCCAACGTGCGCGAGAGCGAGATCCCCAAGATCCGCATCGGCCAGGAGGTCGAGGCGAAGGTGGCGGGCTTCGGCACTCGCATCTTCAAGGCCCGGGTCAACTACATGGCCGCGAGCCTCGACGCCGCGACCCGGCGGCTCGCCGTGCGCAGCGAGGTCGACAACCCCGACCGGGTGCTCCGGCCGGAGATGTTCGCCACCTACACGATCATCACCGGAAAGGGCGAGCCGAGCCCGAGCGTGCCGCTCGGCGCCGTCGTCTACGAGGGCGGGCGCACCCATGTCTGGGTGGCGCGGCCGGACGGAGCGGTGGAGGCCCGGGACGTCCAGCTCGGGCTGATCAACGCGGACAACGCCCAGGTCGTCTCAGGCCTCCAGGCTGGTGAGCAGATCGTGACCCGCGGCGCCCTGTTCATCGACAGGGCGGCCACGGGCGACAAGGCGTCGTGAGGCGGGCCCGATGAACGGTCTGATCGTCTTCGCGCTCAAGCAGCGCGTCCTCGTCTGCCTGCTCTTCGTGCTGATGCTCGGCATCGGCTACGCGGCGTACACCAAGCTCAACATCGAGGCCTATCCGGACCCGGTGCCGCCGCTCGTCGACGTCATCACCCAGAATCCCGGCCAGTCGGCGGACGAGATCGAGCGCTACATCACCATCCCGCTCGAGGTGGCCCTGGCGGGCATTCCCAACGCCCAGGTGGTGCGGACGATCTCGCTGTTCGGTCTCTCCGACGTGAAGGTGCAGTTCAACTACGAGTACACTTACAACGAAGCGCAGCAATGGGTGCTCAACCGCCTGTCGCAGGCGCCGCAGCTCCCCAACGGCGCCCAGCCCTCGATCTCGCCCACGAGCCCGGTCGGCGAGATCATGCGCTACAAGCTCGTCGGCCCGAAGGGCTACTCGCCCACCGACATGAAGACCCTGCAGGACTGGGTGCTCCAGCGCCGCTTCAAGGCGATTCCCGGCGTGGTGGACGTGACGGCCTTCGGCGGCAAGGCCAAGGAATTCGAGATCGCGGTCGACCTGAACCGGCTCCAGGCGCAGGGCCTGACGCTGGTGCAACTGACGGCCGCCCTGAACAACGCCTCGATCAACGTCGGCGGCCAGACGCTGAACGTCGGCCAGCAATCGGCCGTGGTGCGCGGCGTCGGCCTGATCCGCGACATGGACGACATCAAGGACACGCTGATCAGCCTCGTGAACGGCGTGCCGGTGCTGGTGCGGGACGTGGCCGAGGTGCGCGTCTCCAACGCCCCCCGGCTCGGCATCGTCGGCCACGACGACCAGCCGGACGTGGTCGAGGGCATCGTGCTGATGACCCGCGGCGGCGAGAGCCTGCCGACGCTGCAGCGGGTCGAGGCCGAGATCGACAAGATCAATTCCTCCACGATCCTGCCGCCGGACGTGAAGATCGAGCGGATCTACGACCGCTCGGGGCTGATCCACACCACCACCCACACGGTGATGCACAACCTCGTCTTCGGCGTGGTGCTGGTCTTCGTGGTGCAGTGGCTGTTCCTGGGCTCGCTCACCAGCGCGATCATCGTGGCGGCGACGATCCCCTTCGCGCTCGGCTTCGCCATCCTGATCCTGGTGATCAGGGGCGATTCGGCGAACCTCCTGTCGCTCGGCGCCATCGATTTCGGCCTCATCGTCGATGCGACGGTGATCATGGTCGAGAACGTCTTTCGCCATCTCGCCGAGCCGGAGCATTCCGAGGGGCAGGCGGCACCGGGGGGCCTGAAGGGGCGGCTCGGCACCATCGCCATCGCGGGCTCGGAGGTGAACCGGGCCATCTTCTTCTCGGCCACGATCATCATCGTCGGCTTCCTGCCGCTCTTCACCATGTCGGGCGTCGAGGGCCACATCTTCGGGCCGATGGCCAAGACCTACGCCTACGCGCTGGTCGGCGGCCTGATCGCCACCTTCACCGTCTCGCCGGCCCTGTCGGCTCTGATGCTGCCGAAGAAGCTGGAGGAGCGCGACACCCTGATCGTCCGGGTGCTGCGGGTCGCCCACGAGGCGGCGCTGCGCTTCGGCCTCCACAATCGGGTGCTCACCGTCGCCGTGATGCTGGCGGTGCTGCTCGGCTCGGGGCTCGCCGCGCGCCATCTCGGCCTGGAATTCCTGCCGAAGCTGGAAGAGGGCAACCTCTACGTGCGCGGCACCATGCCGTCCTCGATCTCCCTCGAGGCGGGCAACGCCTACGTGCAGCGCCTGCGCAAGATCTTCCAGGAGGTGCCGGAGGTCACGACCGTCCTGTCGCACCAGGGTCGGCCGAACGACGGCACCGACGCCACCGGCTTCTTCAACGTCGAGATCCTGGCGCCGCTCAAGCCCATCGACCAGTGGCGCAAGGGCCTGGACAAGGACACCCTGATCCACGACCTCAGCGCACGGCTCGACCAGGAGTTTCCCGGCATCGAGTTCAACTTCTCCCAGTATATCGAGGACAACGTCCAGGAGGCGGCCTCCGGCGTGAAGGGCGAGAACTCGGTCAAGATCTACGGCTCCGACCTCGCCCAGCTGACGAAGACCGCCAACCAGGTGAAGGCGGTGCTCTCGACCGTTCCGGGCATCACCGACCTGTCGGTGTTCGAATCCCTCGGCCAGCCGACGGTGCGGATCGACGTCGACCGGCACAAGGCCGCCCGCTACGGCCTGTCGATCAGCGACGTGAACACCACGATCCAGGCGGCGGTCGGCGGCCAAACGGTGGGAGACCTCTACGAATACGGCTCGGACCGGCACTTCCCCATGCGGGTGCGCCTCGCCAAGGAATACCGCTCGTCGCTGGCCACGATCCGCAACATCGCGGTCGGCGCCCAGAACCCGAATGGCGGCGTGGTGCAGGTGCCCCTCTCCGAGATCGCGGACGTGGATCTCGTCTCCGGCGCCTCGTTCATCTACCGCGAGGATCAGGAACGCTACATCCCGGTGAAGTTCTCGGTGCGCGGGCGCGACCTCGGCTCGACGGTGCTGGAGGCCCAGCGCCGGGTGGAGCAGGAGGTCGACATGCCCTCCGGCTACCACATGGAATGGGTCGGCCAGTTCACGAACCTCACCGAGGCGGCGACCCGGCTGAGCCTCGTCGTGCCGATCACCCTGCTGCTGATCGCGCTGCTGCTGTTCGTGAACTTCTCCTCCGTGACCGACATGATGCTGACCCTGTCGGTGATCCCGATGGCGATGATCGGCGGCATCTTCGCCCTGTTCGTGACGGGCACGCCGTTCTCGATCTCGGCGGCGATCGGCTTCATCGCCCTGTTCGGCATCTCGACCATGGAGGGCGTGATCCTGCTCGCCTACTACAACCAGCTCCTCGAGGAGGGCTGGGAGCGGTCGGAGGCGATCTGGAACGCCGCCGTGGTGCGGATGCGCCCGGTGATGATGACCTGCGTCGCGGCCTGCGTCGGCCTGCTGCCGGCGGCGATCTCAACCGGCATCGGCTCGCAGGTGCAGAAGCCGCTGGCCCTCGTCGTGGTCGGCGGCATCATCCTGGCGCCGAACCTGATCCTCGTGATCGTGCCGATCCTGATCTCCCTGTTCTCCCGGCGGAAGACCAACCCTGAGGCCAGGGCCTTGCGCGAACACCGGATGGCGGCGTGATGGCCGGGCTCTTCCGGAGGGCCGTGGCTGGCGGGCCACAGGCGCCCGGCTGGCTGGGCCCGCGATGCGGAGTTCGGATTGACTCCGGCCGCACCGGCGGCGCTTCTCGCGGGGAGCGGAACGGGTGTCGAACCGCGGCGGGGGCATGATGACGAGGAGGGGCCGGAACGGTGCCGCGCGGGTCGCGGCGGCCCGGACGACGCGCGGCGTCGTCGCCGGATCCCTGGCGGCGGCGTGGCTGTCCGCCTGCGCGGTCGGGCCGAACTTCGTCCCGCCCGAGGCGCCGCCGGTCGCCCGCTACACCAAGGAGCCGCTGGCGAACCCCTCGGCCGCCGACACGGTGCGGACCCGCCAGGGCGGATCGGCCGACCAGAGCTTCGTCCCCGGTGCCGACATCCCCGGGCAATGGTGGACCCTGTTCCATTCGAAGGCGCTCAACCGCCTCGTGGAGCAGGCGCTCGCCAACAACCCGAACCTTGAGGCCGCCCAGGCCGGGCTGCGAGTGGCGCAGCAGAACGTGCTCGCCCAGAAGGGCACCCTCTACCCGACGCTCACCGCGACGCCCCTGGCGCAGGAAGCCCTGGCGCCCGGCCTGCAGCTGCAATCGCCGCTCAACAACCAGGCGCGGTATCTCTACTCGCTCTTCACCCCGCAGGCGGTGGTTGCCTACAACCCCGACGTGTTCGGAGCCGACCGCAGGCAGATCGAATCCCTGGAGGCGACGGCCGAGAACCAGCGCTTCCAGCTGGAGGCCGCCTATCTCAGCCTGACCGCCAACGTGGTGGCGGCGGCGATCCAGGAGGCGTCCCTGCGGGCGCAGATCGACGCCACCAAGAAGGTGATCCAGGCCCAGACCGAGGTGCTGGGCCTCTACAACAAGCAATTGTCCCTCGGGCAGATCGCCGGGTCGGACGTGGTGCAGCAGCAGGCGGCGCTGGCGCTGTCGCAGCAATTGCTGCCGCCGCTGGAGAAGCAGCTCGCGATCCAGCGCGACCTGCTGACGGCGCTCGCCGGGCGGCTGCCCTCGGACGAGGTGTCCGAGACCTTTTCGCTGGCGACCCTGCGCCTGCCGACGCGCCTGCCCGTGAGCCTGCCCTCGCGCCTCGTGCAGCAGCGGCCGGACGTGAAGGCCGCCGAGGCGTTGGTGCAGCAGGCCTCGGCGAATGTCGGCGTGGCGGTGGCCAACCGCCTGCCGCAGTTCAACATCTCGGTGACCGGTGGGTCGAGCGCGGTGCGCCTCGCCTCGGTGACGAATCCCGGCGCGGCCTTCTTCACGATCATCGGCCAGACGACGGCCCCGATCTTCGACGCGGGCACCCTGTTCCGGCGCCAGAGGGCTTCGGAGGAGAGCCTGAACCAGGCTCAGGCGCAGTACAAGGCGGTCGTGATCACGGCGTTCCAGAACGTCGCGGATGCGCTGCGCGCCCTCCAATCCGATGCGAAGGCCGTGGCCGCCGCCCAGGCCGCCGAGAAGGCCACGGGTGAGAGCCTGGAACTGATCCGCAAGCAATACACGGCGGGCGCCGTGAACTCGTCGCAGGTGCTGATCGCGCAGCAGGGCTACCTCTCGGCGCTGGTCACCTCGGCCTCGGCCCGCGCCACGCAATATGCCGACACGGCGGCCCTGTTCGTGGCGCTCGGCGGCGGCTGGTGGAACCGCAACGACGTCGCCCCCGCGCCGCCCGAGAAGGACCCGCTGAAGTTCCTGTAGGCCGGTGCATCGATCCGGACGGAGGCATCCGCCGAGTCCGGAAAAATCGCTGCGTGAACAAGGCGCTGAAGCGGTTTCGGCTCGAACCGGATCGTCTTCGCACACGCTCGCAAAGGCGGAGGCCTACTTGCCCAGCACCTTCAGAACAAGCATCTCATTCGCCGGTCTTTTTCCGCAGCATGTCGACCGATCCTCACCTTATCCCCGGCCTATTGACCGGGAACACGGGATCGCTTTAGGCCGCTGCGCATGAATGCCGGCTCGTGATCCCCAGCTCCATAGGATCGTCTCGGAGCCGAACGTCGGACGTTCAGGCCATCAACACTCATCGCGACAAGTTCCATGGATCGCCCGCGATGACAGTCGTATCGCTTCGATGACACTGTGAGCGCGAGCGTGATGAAATTCAATATATTGCGGCGAAACAATAAGTACAAAAGATTTGCGCGCGATTACGACATCATAAAGGGTCATTTTGATGCCGCGTTCTATCGCCGAGAGAACCCCGATCTCGCTGACCCGAAGCTCGATCCGATCCTCCACTATCTGGAACACGGATCCAGGGAGGGAAGGCGGCCGGCGCAGGACTTCGATCCACACTATTACACGAGGCAGTACGGGGGCACGTACGGCGAGGTCGATCCCTTCGTCCATTATGTCAGCATCGGACGGGCGCTCGGCCACAAGGGTGCGGAGTTCGACTTCCTTCACACCAACGAGTTGGTCCGGCCGAACGGCGTAGTTCCTTCACGCCGCCCGCTGGACGAGGACGATTTCGCCCTCGCCATTCCCCTGCCCGACGACCTGCGCGGGTTCGGTTTTCCCCGGGTCGCGGCCATCGTCCACGCCTATTACCCGGACCTCATGGGCGAGATCTTCGAGAAGCTCGAGGAGTGCCCCTGTCCCATCGACGTCTTCGTCTCGACGGATACGCAGGCCAAGAAGACCGAGATCCTTGAAGCCGGCCAGGCTTTCGGGCGAGGCCGCGTCGAGGTTCGCATCGCCCCGAATCGCGGTCGCGACGTCGGGCCGATGGTCACCCTGTTCGGGGACGTCTTCGCGGCCTATCCCGCGCTCCTGCATCTGCACACGAAGAAATCGCTCCATGCCGGCGATGTCCTCGCAACCTGGCGGGAGTACCTTTTCGCCAGCCTGATCGGCTCGAAGGCGATCATGGAATCGAACCTCGCGCTGCTGGATACGCATCGCAAGGGCTTCGTCTTCCCGCAGCACCTCTACGAAGTGCGCGGCATGCTGAACTGGGGGTACAATTTCGAGGCCGCTTCGCGGTTGCTCCGGCGGGCCGGGGTGACGCTGAGCAAGGACATGGTGCTGGATTTCCCCTCCGGCACGATGTTCTGGGCGCGGACCGGCGCGCTGAAGCCCCTTCTGGACCTCGGCCTCACCATCGACGACTTCGACGAGGAGGCCGCCCAGGTCGACGGCACCCTGGCTCACACCATCGAGCGCAGCCTTCTGTACTTCGGGGAGAGCTGCGGGTTCGGCTGGGCGAAGGTCCTCGCCCGGGGCGCCGATTATCCGGTTGCCCGATGCATCCTCGCGGTCGAGACGCAGGCGCAACTCCAGAAGGCCCTCGCGCGGATCGACAGGAGCCTTCTCACCGGCGCGGTGTCGGGCCATCTTCCCCTCGCTCGCGCCATTCCCGAAACGAGGGAAATCCTGTTCACGCGCTCGCCGTCCGAGCGACCGCGCTTCGTGCTGCTGGTGCCGACGGTCAACCCGCAGGGAACGTTCGGTGGCATCTCCACCGCCCTCAAGCTGTTCCGGGACATCGCCAGGGCTTCAGGTGACGAGGTCGATTTCGCCATCGTGGCCACGGACCTGCCCGTCTCGCCGGAGGCCAAAGCGGTGTTCTCCGACTACGTCACGCAGATGATCGACGGATCCGATGAAGACTCGCGCTTCACCCTCATCGACGCGAGTTCGCGCACCTTCTCGCGCCTGCCTGTCCGGGCAGGGGACGTGTTCTTCGCGACGGCTTGGTGGACGGCTCTCCACGCCCGGCAGGCCCAATCGTTTATCGAGAGAAATTTCTCGCGGGCAAGAAAGTTCGTGTACCTGATCCAGGACTTCGAGCCGAATTTTTACGGTTGGAGCGTGAAGTACGCCTTGGCGGAAAGCACGTACTTCAATGCCGACCGTTACGTGGCGATCATCAACTCCGAGGAATTATACCAATTCTTTGGTACCTCGCGGTACAGGTTCGATAAGAAGTTCTGCTTGCCTTATAAGCTGAACGACAATATGAACAAGCTGCTCAACCCGGTGCGGCGGGAGAAGGTCATCGTCTTCTATGGCCGGCCGACGGTGCATCGCAACGCGTTCGAGATCATCTGCGACGCCCTGGCGCGATGGCAGATGCAGAATCCGGTCGAGGCCGCGACGTGGCGGATCCTCTCCCTCGGCGAGGGTTACGACCCGCGGCTGGCGACGCCGATCCAGAACCTTTCGATCCTCGGCAAGCTCACGCTGGAGCAATACGCCTATTGGCTGAACCGCTCCAGCATCGGCATCTCGCTGATGCTGTCGCCCCATCCGAGCTATCCGCCCCTGGAGATGGCCGAGGCGGGACTGATGGTCATCACCAACGACTATGACGACCGGCGCATGACGGATCGCTTCGACCTGACGTCGCTGCCCTATATCGCGCCGGACCTGCTGGTGGAGGCGCTGGAAGCCTGCGTCGAGCGGTATCGCTCGGGCGATTACCCGGTCGACACCCCCCGCGCCGTCCCGAAGCCCTTTCCCCTCGACGCGGCGAGCGTCTACTCGACGCAGAAGCTGCTGGCGTCGCTGGAGGAGTGAGGCGCCTCACACATACATGGTGAGGGCGTCCTGCAGCATCTCGTTGGCGGCGTTCAGCACCTTGGTGTTGGCGCTGTAGGCCTGCTGCGTCTCGATCATCTTGGCGAACTGGTCCGAGATGCTGGCGTTCGACTGCTCGACGGAGCCGGCGGTGACGCTCGATCCGGCGAGGCCGTAGCTCGGGGCGCCCGAACTGGCGGTGGCGACATAGGTGCCGCCGTCGAGGGGGGCGAGGGTGTCCGGGCTGTCGAACTGGGCGAGCGTCATCGTGCCGAGGCTCTTGGTGCTGCCGTCGGCGTTGGTGGCGGTGATCGTGCCGGCCGGCGAGATCGCGAGGCTCGCCGGTGCGTCGCCGCCCGTGGCGACCTGGACCGGCGTGCTCGCCGAGGGGCCGGCGAACAGGTAATAGCCCGCCCCGTTCACAAGATAGCCGTTGGCATCCGCCGAAAAGTCGCCGCGGCGGGTGTAGCCCGTCTGGCCGCCGAAGCTCGGCGTGGCGGTGGAGCCGGTGTTGCCCTTCACGATGAAGTAGCCGTCGCCGGAAATCGCGAGGTTGGTCGAGACCCCGGTGGAGGCGATGGTGCCCTGCAATTGCAGGGTGGAGCGGGTGCTGAGGGAGACGCCCCCCGCCGGCTGCGAGCCGGCCTCCGTCTCGGCGAGGAGATCGGCGAAATGCGTCTCCGTGCTCTTGAACCCCGCCGTCGAGGAATTGGCGATGTTGCCGGAGATGTTGTTGAGGGCGAAGGCCTGGGCGGAGAGGCCGCTGGTGGAATTCGAGACCGCGTCGAGGAGGCTCATGGCGTCGTCGTCCTGCCCGGACGTCCCGCGCGGATCGGGGCGGGTGCCGGCTTGGCCTTTATGGTTTCGGGATCGTTAAGGCCGGGTGTGTTCCTGAATGTTTCGCGCCTACCCGCCCACCGCCGTCAGCAGCACCTCCCGGCGGTGCGGGCGGTCGCGGTGTTCGATCAGGTAGATCCCCTGCCACGTGCCGAGGGCGAGCCGGCCGCCGAGGACCGGGACCACGAGCCCGGAATCCGTGACCATGGTGCGGATATGGGCGGGCATGTCGTCCGGCCCCTCCGAACCGTGGACATAGGCGCCGTGCCGGGGGGCGAGGCCGTCGAGGGCGGTGAGCAGGTCGGTCTGCACGTCCGGGTCGGCGTTCTCCTGGATGGTGAGGGAGGCCGAGGTGTGCCGGCAGAACACGCTGGCGAGGCCGTTCCCGATGCCGCTCTCGTGCACGAAGCCGGCGATGGCGGCGGTGATGTCGGTGAAGCCCTGGCCGGGCGTGGCGACGATGAGCCGGCCGCTCGCCTGCTGCGTCACCGGCCCGGAGGCCAGCGCCTCGACCCGTCCGAACCGACCGCTCTTCATGCGTCCTCCTGCAGGCTGGCGCCGGGGGCGATCTCCGTCTCGCCCCGGGCGAGGATGCGCTCCAGCACGTCGATCCGGTCCGCCTCCGCCGGGGGCTTGTCCCAGCGGATGCGGCTGACGCGCGGGAAGCGCATCGCCACCCCCGACTTATGGCGGGTGGAGCGTTGCACGCCCTCGAAGGCGATTTCCAGCACCAGCCCGGCCTCCCGCCCGTAGGCGACCTCGCGCACCGGGCCGAAGCGCTTGGTCGTGTGGTTGCGGACGTAGCGGTCGAGCTTGGCGAGTTCCGCGTCGGTGAAGCCGTGATAGGCCTTGCCCACCGGCACCAGCTCGTCGCCGCCCTCCGGCGCCTCGCGCCACACGCCGAACGTGTAGTCCGAGTAGAAGGACGAGCGCTTCCCGTGCCCGCGCTGGGCATACATCATCACCGCGTCCACGATGTGCGGCTCGCGCTTCCACTTCCACCACGGGCCCTTGGGGCGGCCGGGCAGGTAGGCGCTGTTGCGCCGCTTGAGCATCACGCCCTCGATCGCGTCCGCATCCTCCCCGGCGCCCACGGAGGCCGGGTCGGCGCGGGCGGCGGCCAACGCCTCCCAATCCGCGAAGGGCACGAGGGGCGAGATGTCGATGCGGGCGTGGTCGAGGCGGCGGATCACCTCTTCCAGCCGCTCCCGCCTCGCCAAGAACGGCTCGGGCCGCAAATCCTCGCCCTCGCTCGCGAGCAGGTCGTAGGCGCGCACATGCGCCGGGAATTCCTCCAGCAGCTTGCCCGTCACGGATTTCCGGTTGAGCCGCTGTTGCAGCACGTTGAAGCTCTGGACCCGGCCCTCGCGCAGGATCAGCAACTCGCCGTCGAGGGCGCCTTCGAACGTGATCGCCTCCGCGAGGTCGGGGAAGGCCCCGGTGATGTCCTCGCCGGTGCGGGAATAGACCCGTCCCACCTGCACGCCCTCGCGGTCGCGTCCGCCGACGAGCTGCACGCGGATGCCGTCCCACTTCCACTCGGCGGAGAAGGCCTCCGGCTCGAGCTTGTCGAGGTCGTCCCGCTCCTCGATCGGGTGCGAGAGCATCGGCGGCCGGAAGGGCGCCGGGTTCAGAGTCTCGGGGCGCTCGGCCCGTCCCTCGACCCAGGCAAACAGGCTGGCGAAGGGCGGCTCCAGCCCGTGCCACACCTCCTCGACGGCGTCGGCCTCGTGCCCGCCAAGCGCCCCGACCGCCGTCTTGGCGAGCCGCGCCGACACGCCGACGCGCAGGTTGCCCGTGACGAGCTTCAGGAGCGCCCAGCGCCCGGTCTCGTCCAGCGCGTCGAGCCACGTGGCGAGATGGCCGGGCAGGTCCTTCTTCGCCGTACTGGCCAGGGTCTCGACCACCTCCGCGAGGCTCGGGGGAGGGGGGTTGTTGTGGCCGATGCCGGCGCGGGATGGCGGCGCAGCGATCCCATCCACGCCCTCATCCTGAGGTGCCGCGACAGCGGCCTCGAAGGAGGGCTCCAGGGATCGCGGAGTCTTCTGGAGCCCTCCTTCGAGGCCCGCCGGGGCGGGCACCTCAGGATGAGGGTGAGACGAGGGGGGAGGGAGGGGCGTGGTGGGCCAGATCAAGGCCGTCGTCTCGGCGAGGTCGCCGACGTAATTGTGCGACAGGCGAAACAGCACCGGGTCGATGCGCGCCTCCACCAGCCCCCGGATCAGGGCCGGCTTGGCCTCGCGGAAGCTCAGGGAGCCGGTCATGGCGCCGAGCGCATAGCCGCGCTCCGGGTCGGGCGTCCGGGCGAAGTAATCCTGCAACAGCCGCAGCTTGGCGTTCCGGCGGGGCTCGTAGCCCAGGCGGTCGAGGAGATGGGCGAAGTCGTTCACGCCGCCTCCTCCGTGCCGGCCGCCACGGGCTCGGCCTCGCCGTCGTCGCCGTAGCCGAGGAGATGCAGCGGCTTGGCCCGGATGCCCTCGCTGCCGCACCAATGGACCAGGGCGTCCTCCTGCCCGTGGGTCACCCAGACCTCGCCGGCCCCGGTCTCGCGGATGGTACGGCACAGGTCCGGCCAGTCGGCGTGGTCGGAGATCACGAGGGGCAGTTCCACGCCCTTCTGCCGGGCGCGGGCGCGCACCCGCATCCAGCCGGAGGCGAAGCAGGTGACGGGATCGGGGAACTTGCGCGACCACACGTCCTGGATGGAGGAGGGCGGGCAGATCACGATGGCGCCCGCCAAGTCCTTGCGCTCGGCGGCCACGACCTTGCGCGTCTCGCCCAGCGGAATGCCCTCGCGCTTGTAGAGGTCGGTCAGCTTCTCCATCGCCCCGTGGAGATAGATCGGCCCGTCCCAGCCCTCCTCGCGCAGGAGCGCCATCACCCGCTGCGCCTTGCCAAGGGCATAGGCGCCGACGATGTGGGTGCGCTCCGGGAAGAGCCTCTGGGACGCGATGAGCTTGCGCACCTCGCCCCGCGTGTCGGGATGGGTGAAGACCGGCAGGCCGAAGGTCGCCTCGGTGATGAACACGTCGCAGGGCACGACCTCGAAGGGCAGGCAGGTCGGGTCCGGGGCGCGCTTGTAGTCGCCGGAGACGACGACCCGCACGCCGTCGCGCTCGATGACGATCTGCGCCGAGCCCAGCACATGCCCCGCCGGCACGAAGCGCACGGAGACGTCGCCGACCCGCAGGGTCTCCCCCAGCTTGGCCTCCTGGGAGGAGCCGCAGAAATCCTCGCCGTAGCGCACGGCCATGATCCGCAGGGTCTCGGGGGTGGCCATCACATGGGCGTGGCCGGCGCGGGCATGGTCGGCATGGCCGTGGGTGATGAGCGCCCGCGCCACCGGCCAGGTCGGGTCGACGTGGAACTGCCCGAGGGGGCAGTAGAGCCCCTCGCGGGTGAGGGTGAGCAGATCGCTCGCGCGTGTGGACATCGGCCCTCGATCAGACACCTTGCGGGGCTTCGCCCCGCGCCCGCAAAAGGGCTCGCCCTTCTCCAAACCCTGTTCGACGCATGTACGTCCCCCAGAGTTCCGGCGATCTCCTCGCCGACCGCCGTTATCGCTACGCCGAGGCCTGCCTCGTGGAGGGCGACGCAGCGGCCTGCGCCGATCTTGCCGCCCAGGCGGTGGAGATCGCCCCGGGCTATGCCCCCGCGTGGCTGCTCCTCGGGCGGGCGCGGGAGGCGCTGTTTGCCGCCACCCGTGAGGCCGCCGAACAGGAGGCCGCGCTCGTGGCCTACGCGACGGCGCGCGGCCTCGACCCGGAGGATCGGATCGGCGCCGGGCTGCATCTCGCCCGGCTCGGACGAGGGGAGGGGGCCGCCCTCACGCCCGCCTATGTCCGCGCCCTGTTCGACGGCTACGCGCCGCGCTTCGAGCGCCACCTCGTCGAGGGGCTGCGCTATGTCGGGCCGGCCCTCGTGGCGGACGTGCTGCCCGCCGCGCCGGCACGGTTCGAGGCCGCCCTCGATCTCGGCTGCGGCACCGGCCTCGCCGGGGCGGCCATCGCCCATCGGGTCGGGCGGCTCACGGGGGTCGACCTGTCGCCCGCCATGCTGGCGCAGGCCCGCGCCAAGGGCTGTTACGACAGGCTGGTCGCGGCCGAACTCGGGGCGTTCCTCCGCGAGGAGCCGGCGGCCTCGGCGGATCTCTGCATCGCGGCGGACGTGTTCATCTACTGCGCCGACCTCGCGCCGATCCTCGCCGGCATCGCCCGCGTGCTCAGGCCGGGGGGATGGGCGGCCTTCACCGTCCAGTCGCCGCCGGACGACGCGGCGGACCCTCCGGCGCGCCTCGGCACGGACGGGCGCTACGCTCATGCGGATGCTCACCTGATCGCGGCGGCCGGGTCGGCCGGTCTCGCGGTGCGGGTCCTGCGCGAGGCGACGGTCCGGTTCGAGGCGGGAAGGCCGGTGCCCGGTCGCATTGCCGCACTGCAACCAGAGCTTGGATGAAACCTCGGGCGGCTCCGTCCATTAATGGTCGGCCGCCACGGGGCGGCCAAGGTCACGGGGGGTGACGCATGGTCAATGAGCGGATCGAGACGGACAAGGCCGGGCTCCCGGCGGACAAATCGTTCCCCGCCGATCCGCGCACCCGGCTGTTCTTCGCCATCGCCCTGGCGATGCTCGCCGGGACGGCCGATTCCATCGGCTTCCTCGAATTCTCGCAGCTCTTCATGTCGTTCATGTCGGGCAACACCACCCGCTTCGGCGTGGCGGTGGCGAACGGCGATTGGGACAACGTCACCCGCGTGGCGAGCACCATCGCGGTGTTCTGTTTCGGCGCGTTCCTCGGCACGCTGATCGCGGCGGCGGTGGGCCGCTGGCGGCTCTCGGTGCTGCTGACGATCCAGGCAGCCTTGCTCGCCACCGGCCTGCTGATGCCCTGGGGCAGCTTCGCCTACCCGCTCCATGCCTACCCGATCGTGCTGGCGCTCGGCCTGCAGAACGCCACCCTGCAGGACGAGGGCGGGCGCTCCCTCGCGCTCACCTACGTGACCGGCGCCGTGGTCCGCTTCGGCACCGGCTGCGCCAACCTGCTGATGGGCACCGTGGCGCCCTCCTTCTGGATCCAGGCGCCGCTCTGGGCGGGGCTCAGCACCGGCGCGGTGCTCGGCGGCCTGCTCGATTACCGCTTCGGCGAGATGGCCTTCCTGTTCCCCGCCAGCCTCGCGGCGATCCTCGCCCTCATCGCCATCGGGCTCACCGTCGCCAAGCCGGGCAGCACCCTCGTCGCCGGCTCCTCGCCCGCGCCGGACGCGAGCCCCAAGGCGAAGATCATCGACGCGATCCACTGACATCGCCCGGCGCTGGTTGTGGGCGGGGCGCGGCGTGCGGTTTCCCGCAGGCCGCGCCTGCCGTAAGCCTGCACCGCCCGGAATCAGGCGGCTCCCCGCCCGTGCCCGGGGACGGAATCGCACGATGGACTCCCGCCGCACGGGCCCCGAACCGACAGATGGCCGCGCGTGAGCACCGGCCCCCATCCCAGCCCTCGCCCCCGCGTGGTCGCGGTCGCCGTCCAGAAGGGCGGCACCGGCAAGACCACGCTCTCCGCCTCCCTCGCCGTCGCGGCGACCCAGGCCGGCGAGCGCGTGACCGCCTTCGACGCCGATCCGCAGGGTTCACTCTGCGCCTGGGGAAGTCTCCGGGGTGAGGCCGAACCCGTCGTCGACCGGCTGAGACCCTGGGAATTCGCGCAGTTCCAGCCGATCCTCGACCAGCAGGCCGAGCAGGGGCGCACCCTCGCGATCATCGACACGCCCGGCTCCTCCATCGGCGGTGTCGCGGCGATCCTGCGGCTCGCGGATCTCGTGCTCATCCCGATCCGCCCCTCGCGCCTCGACCTGATGGCGGCCCTGCCGACCATCGAACTCCTGGCCGGGCAGGGTCTCGCCGAACGCCTCGCCCTCGTCCTCAACCAGTGCCCGCCGCCGCCGTCGCCGCGCACCGGACTCTACGCGCAGCAGCTCGCCGGGCTCGGGATGATGGCCGAGCCCGCCCTGCTCCAGCGCGTCGATCATCAGGACGCCATCGCCCTGGGCCGGGGCGTCACCGAGCACGCCCCCGCCAACTACGCGGCGGCCGAGATCCGCGCCCTCTGGTCCTGGATCGACCGGCGGATCGCCCGCCGCTGACGGCCGGGGCAGAGGATTAGTCCCGCACTCCACGCCCGATGTGTGTCGGCGCACGTTGTATTGATAGTATACGGATTAAATTACAGATAGATATACTGTGCGCATGCGCACTTATACATTCGAAAACAGGCGCTATGTTCTTCTCATCGGCGCAGGACAGGGGGTTCGGCGCCAAGGCACCTCGAAGGGGTTATGAGATGAAGCGCTTTGCGATCCTGGGCCTGGCCGTCACCGCTCTCGCCCTGCCGTCCCTGGCCCATGCCGAAGGCGGCGACGGCAGCCGCCAGGCCGCCGGCGGCGGCCACATGAGCAGCTACGTCAGCGACCCGTACCACAACCCGAAGTCGCTCCATTCCCAGCGGATGGGCACGGGCCAGATCGCCGGCGCGCCGATGTACCATGACGGCCACCGGGCGACCGTCAGCCGCGGCGACATCGTCGCCCCGCACTGGGCCTCGGGCACCGCGCCCCGCCGCGCCCATCGCTAAGACGGTCTGACACGAAGAACCCCCGCGATCCGAGGATCGCGGGGGTCTTTTGTTGGAGGAAGCGAAGACGAAGTCGGACGAAGGGGCGGTTATCCGCCCTGTTCCCGTGTCACGAGGGTGCGGTTCGGCGCGGTGTCCTTCTTGTCCTGGTAGAGGGGGACGATGGCGCGCAGCCAGCCCCGGGTCTCGTAGCCGCCGTAGTTGCGCTCGATCACGTCGCGGGTGACGTAGGCCTGCAGGTTCACCGGTCCGAAATTGTAGCCGACGAGGCCGCCCACCGCGATCTGCCCCTGCCGCCGGTAGCCGGCGACGTTGGTCGGCAGGTCGGTGGAGCCGAAGGCCACCGGGCCGATCTCGAACTTTCCGAACTTCTTCGTCGCGGTGACATCGAGGTTCAAATAGTCCGGGTAGAGCACGCCGAAGGGCGAGCGCTCGTTCAGGAACGTGCCGTAGAGCAGGTTTGCCGTCAGGTTGAAGCCGTTGCCGGTGTAGCTCGCCGCGAAGCGGTGCGAGAGCGAGGCTTCCTGGGTGAGGAAGCGGGTATCGATCGGCAGGTAGCCGCCGAACAGGTAGCTGACGCCGACATCGTTGCCGAGGTCCCAGGCGAGCTGCCCGGCGAGGAGTTGCTGGCCGATGCCGCTCTGGTAAGGCCCGCCGCGCGGGCTCGACGCCGCCACCGGCTGGGTGAAGAAGAACTGGACCCTTGCGCCGAGCACCGTCCAGGGCGTCGCCAGGGCGAGCGTCGGCAGGTTGACGTTCGACTCCGACGAGGCCGGCGCGGTGTCGCGCACGCCGAAGCTCGACAGGTTCACGAAATACAGGCCGACCGGCAATTGCGCGCCGGTCGGCAGGCCGATGGTCTGGCCCGGCTGCGCCGCCGAGCCCGCCCGCGCCGCGCCTCCCGCGAGGGCCGCGCTCAGCCCCAGGCCGAGGGCCGCGCCCCCTGTCATGAACTCCCGCATTCCGCCTGCCTCCTCCCATCGGTTCCATCGATGAGACGGCTTAGCTTCGGCGGGCCATCCCCTCGGGGCGGGGGAATGGGCGGGTGGGGTGTCCTACGGCACGGGGCTCTCAGCCCCTGGCGCCCAGGGCGGAGAGAATCCGCGCCCACGAACGTGTGCCCTTGTGGAAGCTCGTGAGGTCGTACTTCTCGTTCGGCGAGTGGATGCGGTCGTCGTCGAGGCCGAAGCCGATGAGCAGCGTGTCCTTGCCCAGCAGCCGCTTGAAGTCGCCGACGATCGGGATCGAGCCGCCCGCGCCCACGGTCACGGCGGGCACGCCCCACTCCTCCTGCAACGCCGCCTTGGCGGTGGCGAGTTCCGGCATGTCGAAGGGCAGGCTGATCGCCCGCGAGCCCTTGTAGGTGATGACCTCGACGGAGCAATCGGCCGGCACGCGTTCGCGCACGAAGGCCTCGAAGCTTTTGGCGAGGGCGGCCGGGTCCTGGTCGTCCACGAGGCGGAAGGAGACCTTGGCCGAGGCGGTGGAGGCGATCACCGTCTTGGTGCCCTCGGCGGTGTAGCCGCCCCAGATGCCGTTCACGTCGCAGGCAGGCCGCGACTGCACCAGTTCCAGCGGCAGGCGGCCCTTCTCGCCCGCCGGCTCCTTGAGGCCGATGGGGCCGAGGAGCGTCTCGGCGGTCATGCCGAGGCCGCGCCATTGCTCGATGACCTCCGCCGGGCGCTCGTGGACGCCCTCGTAGAAGCCGGGGACCGTCACCCGGCCGTCCGCGTCGTGCAGGTCGGCGACGATGCGCGACAGGACGTGGATCGGGTTGCGCGCCGCGCCGCCGAAGAAGCCCGAATGCAGGTCGCGGTCGGCGCAGGTGACCTTCACCTCGAAGTAGCAGAGGCCGCGCAGCGACGAGGTGATCTGCGGCGTCCGCGGGTCCCACATCCCCGTGTCGCAGACGAGGACCACGTCGCAGCCGAGCCGGTCGCGGTTGGCCGCGACCCATTCCGGCAGACCCTGCGATCCGCTCTCCTCGGCGCCCTCGATGAGGATGGTGACGCCGCAGGGGAGTTCGCCGCTCATGGCGAGATGCGCCCGGCAGGCTTCCACGAAGGTCATCACCTGGCCCTTGTCGTCCGAGGCGCCCCGGGCGACGATTCGCTTGCGGCCACCCTCGTCGGTGAGGCGCGGCTCGAAGGGCGGGTGGGTCCAGAGGTCGAGCGGGTCGACCGGCTGCACGTCGTAATGGCCGTAGAACAGGACATGCGGCGCGTTCGCCTTCGGCTTGTGGGCCAGCACCACCGGGTGGAGCGAGGTGTCCTCGACGCTGGTCGCGAAGCCGAGCGCCGTGAGGTCGGCGGCGAGCCACGCGGCGGCCTCCCGGCACTGGCCGGCATAGGCCGGATCGGTCGAGATCGAGGGGATGCGCAGGAAGGCGAAGAGCCGTTCGAGGGCGTTGTCGAGATCCGCGTCGATGTCGTTCAGGATCGCGTCGAGGGCGGCCATGGCTTGGCTCCGGAATGCCTTACGGTCGGCCCAGGGTTAGCCGAGGCCGGCGGCGGGCGGCAATGGGCAGGGGCCGTCGTATCGCCGGAGGGCGCGGGGTCCCCCTCTCCCCGTCTTGCGGGGAGAGGCCCGTTTGCACCTCGTCGTGCAAACGGGAAGCGGAGGCGAAGCCGCAGCGGCGGTGAGGGGGCTTCCCGGAGGAGTCTCGTCCGGGGAGCCCCCTCACCCTCTCCGCCGTCCTCTCGCTCCGCCGTCATTGCGAGGCGAAGCCGAAGCAATCCAGGGCGCGACGTCTCCGGACGAGGCAGCGCTGCCCTGGATTGCTTCGCTGCGCTCGCAATGACGGGGTAGGCGGACGGGGAACGTGGTGCGGCCGGCACCCACGGTCGCACCGTGTCCGTCCGCCCGGAACACCCGCAGTTTGGAATGGTTATCGACGGACCCGGTCGCGGGTGGGCCGTCGCGATGCGCCCCGCCGCCGGAACCCGACCATTCCCGCCGGCCCCGCCGGCCCCTTTCGCGGACGACGCCATGCAGCTCGAACAGAGTCCGCCGGTTTCGGCGGACACGCCCATCGGCATCACGCTCACCATCAACGGCCAGCGGCGGGAGCTGCAGGTCGCGCCCTGGACCACCCTCCTCGATCTCCTGCGCGAGCGCCTCGACCTCACCGGCACCAAGAAGGGCTGCGATCACGGCCAGTGCGGCGCCTGCACCGTGCTGGTGAACGGCACCCGGGTGAATTCCTGCCTCACCCTCGCGGTGATGAAGGACGGCGCCGAGATCACCACCGTCGAGGGTCTGGCGAGCCTCGGTGAGCGCAAGGGCAGCAACGCCCTGCACCCGATCCAGGAAGCCTTCATCGAGCACGATGCCTTCCAGTGCGGCTACTGCACCCCCGGCCAGCTCTGCTCGGCGGTGGGCATGATGGGCGAGGGCCACGCCCACAGCCGCGAGGAAATCCGCGAGGCGATGAGCGGCAACATCTGCCGCTGCGGCGCCTACACCAACATCGTCGATGCCATCGAGGACGTGATGCACCAGGGGGGCGCACGATGAACCGCTTCGAATACGTCCGCGCCGGCACGGTGGCGGAGGCGGTCGGCGCCTTCGGGGCGGGTGCCCGCTTCATCGCCGGCGGCACCAACCTCCTCGACCTGATGAAGTACGAGGTCGAGAAGCCCGGCCGGCTCATCGACATCACCCACCTGCCCCTCAAAGGCATCGAGGAGAAGGACGGCGGCCTGCGCCTCGGCGCGCTCGCCACCAACGCGAACGTCGCCTACGATTCCCGCGTGGCGGAGCGCTACCCGCTCCTGCGCAACGCGATCCTGGCCGGTGCCTCGGCGCAGCTGCGCAACGCGGCCACGACCGGCGGCAACCTGCTCCAGCGCACCCGTTGCTACTACTTTTACGACGCGGGCACGCCCTGCAACAAGCGCGAGCCCGGCTCGGGTTGCCCGGCGATCGGCGGGGTGAACCGCATCCACGCGATCTTCGGCCCCAGCGACCAGTGCATCGCCACCCACCCGTCCGACATGTGCATCGCGCTCGCCGCCCTGGAGGCGACGGTGCAGGTGAGCGGGCCGGAGGGCGAGCGCACGATCCCCTTCGCCGAGTTCCACCGCCTGCCGGGGAACGAGCCCCAGAAGGACACGAACCTGAAGCCCGGCGAGATCGTCGTGGCCGTCGACCTGCCGGAGCAGGGTTTCGCGCAGAACTACACCTACCTGAAGCTGCGTGACCGGCTCTCCTACGCCTTCGCCCTGGTCTCGGTGGCGGCCGCCCTCGAACTCGACGGCGACACGATCAAGACCGCCCGGCTGGCGCTCGGCGGCGTCGCCCACAAGCCCTGGCGCAACAGGCAGGCCGAGGCCGAACTCGCCGGCAAGCCCGCCACGCGGGAGACCTTCTCACGCGTCGCCGAGATGATCGTGGCCGAGGCGAAGCCTCAGTCCGAGAACGGCTTCAAGATCGAACTCGCCCGGCGGGCCATCGTGCGCGGCCTCGAACAGGCCGCCGCCGGCACGCCCCAGTCGCTCAGCGACAAGCGCATTCAGTGAGGTCACAGCCCATGGCTACCCAGATCAGCCCCGCCTCCGGCACCGACCGTCACGTCGGCAGCCCGCGCAGCCGCGTCGACGGCCCCGCCAAGGTGACCGGCCTCGCGAAATACGCGGCCGAGTTCTCCGCCCCCGGCCTGACGCACGGCTACATCGTCACCAGCACCATCGCCCGCGGCACGATCACGGGCTTCGACACGGCGGCGGCCGAGGCCGTGCCCGGCGTGATCAAGGTTCTCACCCACGAGAACCGTCCGGACATGGCCGAGGACCCGGATGGCTACAAGGACATGGTCGGCCCGCCCGGCGTGCCCTACCGGCCGCTCCTCGACGCCAATGTGATGTTCTCCGGCCAGCCGGTGGCGGTGGTGCTGGCCGAGGATTTCGAGACGGCCCGCTACGCCGCCTCCCTGGTCAAGGTGTCCTACAAGGCCGAGACCCCGAAGACCGACATCGACGCCCTGCTCGGCGAGGCCTACGACCCGCCGACCAAGCGCGACGGCATCAAGCCGCCGCCGGATCCGTGGGGCGACGCGGACGGGGCCTTCGACAAGGCGCCGATCAAGGTCAACCAGCAGTACCGGTTGGCGAACGAGCACCACAATCCGATGGAGCCGCACGCCACGACAGTCGTGGTCGAAGGCGACGACAGCTACACCGTCTACGACAAGGTCCAGGGCGTCGCGAACACGCAGATGTACCTGACCGGCGCCTTCGGCCTGAAGCCGGAGCAGGTGCGGGTGCTCAACCCCTATCTCGGCGGCGGCTTCGGATCGGGCCTGCGCCCGCAATTCCAGGCGTTCCTGGCGATGCTCGCGGCCCGCGATCTCAACCGCTCGGTGCGGATCGTGCTCACCCGCGAGCAGATGTGGAGCTTCACCTACCGGGCCGAGGCGGTGCAGACCGTCTCCCTCGGCGCGGGCCAGGACGGCGCCCTCCAGGCCCTCAAGCACGATGCCGTCCACGGCACCTCGGCTTACGAGGATTACCAGGAGAACATCGTCAACTGGTCGGGCACGCTCTACGCCTGCGACAACGTCAAGCTCACGTACAAGCTCGCCAAGATCGACACGGCGACCCCCGGCGACATGCGTGCCCCCGGCGCGGTCTCCGGCCTGTTCGCCCTCGAGAGCGCCATGGACGAGCTGGCCGAGAAGCTCGGCAAGGACCCGATCGAGCTGCGGCTCATCAACTACACCGACCGGGAGCCCATCGAGGACAAGCCGTTCGGCTCGAAGGCGCTGAAATCCTGCTTCACGCAGGGCGCCGAGCGGTTCGGCTGGGCCAAGCGCAGCCCGGAGCCCCGCTCCATGCGCGAGGGCCGCGAGCTCGTCGGCTGGGGCGTCGCCTCCGGCATCTGGGAGGCGCTGATGATGCCCTCCAAGTGCCGGGCGGTGCTGAGCGCGGATGGGAAGCTCGAACTCGGCAACTCCACCGGCGACATCGGCACCGGCACCTACACGATCCTCACGCAGATCGGCGCCGACACGCTGGGCCTGTCGATGGAGGACGTGACGACGAAGCTCGGCGACACGTCGCTGGCCGAGGCCCCCGTGGCGGGCGGTTCGTGGACGGCGGCCTCCTCCGGCACGGCGGCGATGAAGGCCTGCCGCGAGATCGCGGCCCAGGTCTTCGTGCTCGCCCGGCAGATGGACGATTCGCCCCTCGCCAACGCCGATTTCGAGCGGGTGGTCTTTTCGAACGGGCGCATCGCGCTGGCCGACGATCCGTCCCGCTCGGTGGCCATCGTGGACGCGATGAAGGCCGGCGGCTTCGAGCGGATCGAGGTCGTGGGCGAGGCCGGGCCGGATTCGGACTTCGCCAAGGAGTTCGAATGCTTCACCCACCAGGCGGTGTTCGTGGAGGTGAAGGTCGATGAGGAGCTGGGTCAGGTCCGCGTGACGCGGGTGGTCTCGGCCATCGCGGCGGGCAAGATCCTCAACCCCAAGACGGCCCGGAGCCAGATCATCGGCGCCACCGTGATGGGGATCGGCTCGGCGCTCCACGAGGAGTCGATGCTCGACCACACCCTCGGCCGCTGGATGAACCGGAACCTCGGCGAGTACCACGTGCCGGCGCATGCCGACATCCACGACCTCGACGTGATCTTCGTGGACGAGGAGGACAAGGCGAACCCGCTGGGTGTGAAGGGCGTCGGCGAGATCGGCATCGTCGGCACGGCGGCGGCCATCGCCAACGCGGTGCACCACGCCACCGGCAAGCGCGTCCGCGACATGCCGATCACCATCGAGAAGCTGCTGTAGGCGTCGTTGCCCCCCTCTCCCCGCTTGCGGGGAGGGGGGAATGATCGCCGACGGCACAATTCCACACACCCGTCATTGCGAGCGAAAGCGAAGCAATCCAGGGCAGCGGGCCGTCTGCGGACGTAGCGCGTCCCTGGATTGCTTCACTGCGTTCGCAATGACGGGGTGGCGAGGTGGGCCGCGCTCCCGCAGGGCGTGGTATCCCTGGCCCGGGCGGGTCGACCCGCCGGAGGGCGATTCTTGACCGTGCTTCTGCAATCCTGGCGCTTCTGGGCGATCCTGTCGGCGGTGTTCGCGGCGATGACCGCCATCCTCGCCAAGGTCGGCGTCTCGGGCGTCCCCTCCGACGTCGCGACCTTGGTTCGCACGGTGGTGATCCTGCTCTTCGCCGCCGCCATCGTGGTGGCGACGGGGCAGGGGGCCGCGCTGGGAACGATCTCCGGCCGCAGCCTCCTGTTCCTGATCCTGTCCGGCCTCGCCACGGGGGCGTCGTGGCTGTGCTACTTCCGCGCCCTGTCCCTGGGGGAGGCGGCCCGCGTCGCGCCCATCGACAAGCTCAGCGTGGTGCTAGTGGCGATCCTCGGGACGAGCCTGCTGGGCGAGACCCTGAGCGCGGCGGCCTGGGCCGGCGTCGTGCTGATCGCGGCCGGCGCCGCCCTCGTCGCGTCCGGCTGGTAAGCCGGATCGTAACCTTTCGCGCCGATCCTCGGATCTCAACGCGGGAGGTGACGATGGAATGGGTCTATCGCGGCTTCGAAACGTCGCTCCTCGCCCTGACGCTGGCGCTGGGCCTCGCCGCCCTGGCGAGCCTCGGACCCCCGAAGGAGCCCGAGGCGGCCTTGAGCGTCACGCTGCCGATGCTCAGCGTGACGGCATCCCGGTAGAAGGCCTCAGCCCTCCTTGAACCCGTATTCCGGCGTGCCCTCGTCGTTGCCGTAATACTTGTAGGGCAGGAACTTGCCCGACATCGTCAGCTTCACGCGGTCGCCCTTGTTGTTGGCCTCGCGCGCCATGTCCATGTTGAAGTCGATGGCCGACATGATGCCGTCGCCGAACTCCTCCTGGATCAGCTCCTTGAAGGTCGTGCCGTAGACCATCACCAGCTCGTAGAAGCGGTAGATCAGCGGGTCGGTCGGCGGCATGGAGGGGATCGAGCCGCGATAGGGCGCTTCGTTGATCATGCGCTCCTCGGCCTCGGTCAGGCCGAACAGTTCGGCGGCACGCTTCGCCTGCGCCTTGGGCAGCTTCATCTGGCCCATGCAGGCGGCGGTGATCAGGAAGGGCGACAGGCCGCCGATCTGCTCGTGAATGTACTTCCAGCTCCAGCCCTTTTCCCGCTTGATATCGAGCAGCTTCTCGGTGAGGTCTTCGCGCTTCATCCTGTCCTCCGCACCGTGACGTGCCTTCGTTGGTGTCACGGCGTCCCGCCGTGGCAAGCGCCGTGCCAGCCTGGACCGGGAGTCGCGGGCGTGCTTTCCCTGCACCGCCCTATCGCGTTACAGGCGCGGCGGCGGGATAGGGCTTGCATCGGTCCCTGCTTTACGGACCATGCGCGCAAGCGCGCGGAGGTGGTTTTGGGCGGCGACGATCAGGACGTGCGCGAGGAAGCCGGCGAGGCGGGATCCGCCTGGGAATTCGTGTTGCCCGACGAGATGGCGACCGAAGACCTCGGCCTGTTCCTGTGCGAGTTCCTGCTGCCGGGGGACCGGGTGGCGCTCTCCGGCGGCCTCGGGGACGGCAAGACGACGCTGGCCCGCGCGATCATCCGCGAATTGACGGGCGATCCCGCCCTCGAAGTGCCGAGCCCGACCTTCACCCTGGTCCAGCCCTACGCGGCCCGCGACGGGCGCCCCATCGTCCATGCCGACCTCTACCGGCTGCGCGACCCGGACGAGTTGGTCGAACTCGGCTTCGAGGAGATGGCCGAGGGGGCGATCACCCTGGTCGAGTGGCCGGAGAAGATGCCGGCCCATGGCGGCCCGCTCCTGTCCGTCGCCCTGGCCCTGCGGCCGGAATTCGGCGAGGGCTCGCGCTTCGCCCGGATCGAGGGCTTCGGCGGCATGCAGGCCCGCATCGACCGGGCGCGGGCGGTGCGCAAGCTCCTGGCCCGCGCCGGCTGGGACGATGCCGAGCGCATCCTGATGCAGGGGGATGCCTCGTCCCGCGCCTACGAGCGCCTGCGCAAGCCCGACGGCACCACGGCGGTGCTGATGATCTCCCCGGCGCGGGCGGACGGTCCGCCCGTGCGCGACGGCAAGCCCTACTCGGCCATCGTCCACCTCGCGGAGAGCGTCCACGCCTTCGTCGCCCTCGACCGGGGCCTGCGGGCGCTCGGCTTCTCGGCGCCGAAGGTCTACGGCGAGGACCTGACCGAGGGGCTGCTGATCCTCGAGGACCTCGGCAGCGAGCCGGTGATCGAGAACGGCGCCCCCCGGCCGGAGCGCTACGCGGAGGCGGTGCGGCTGCTGGCCAAACTCCACGCCACCGACCTGCCCGCCGTGCTGCCGGTGGCGGCGGGGATCGACCACGTGATCCCGCCCTACGACAAGGACGCGCTGCTCTTCGAGGCGGAGCTGCTGCCGGAATGGTACGCCCCCGCCATCCGGGGCGTGAGCCTGTCGCAGGAAGTCCGCGACGAGTTCGTCGCCCTGTGGCGCGAGGCGCTGGACGGCGCCATCCCCGCCCGCCCGACCTGGACCCTGCGCGACTACCATTCCCCCAACCTGATCTGGCTGCCGAACCGGGAGGGTCTGGAACGGGTCGGCGTCATCGACTTCCAGGACGCGGTGATGGGCCATCCGGCCTACGACGTGGCGTCGCTGCTGCAGGATGCCCGCGTCGACGCCAGCGCCGACTTCGAATTGCGGCTCTTGGGCCTCTATGTCCGCGAGCGCCGTGCCCGCGACCCGAACTTCGACATGGGCGCCTTCGCCACCGCCTACGCGCTCCTGGCGGCGCAGCGGGCGACGAAAATCCTCGGCATCTTCGCCCGGCTCGACCGGCGGGACGACAAGCCCGGCTACCTCGCCCACCTGCCGCGGATCGAGGGCTACCTCGCCCGCAACCTCGCCCATCCGGCGCTGGCGGCCGTGCGGGACTGGCACGCGCGGCACCTGCCCGGCACCGTCGCCGACAGCCAAGAGGCCGACAGCTAAGAGGCCTGATTCCGCGCGACGGCCAGGATGACTTCCATGAGCGACGCCCCCGAGACCCCGATCACCCGCGCCTTCGTGCTGGCCGCCGGCCTCGGCACGCGGATGCGGCCGGTGACGGACACCCTGCCGAAACCGCTGGTGGCGGTGGCGGGCAAGCCGCTCCTCGACCACGCCCTCGACCGGGCGGCCGAGGCGGGGCTGACGGACGCGGTGGTGAACGTCCACTGGCTGGCCGAACAGATCGAGGCGCATCTCGCCCGGCGGGCGGGGCCGCCGCGCCTCACCGTCTCGGACGAGCGCGAGGCGCTGCTGGAGACCGGCGGTGGCATCCGCAAGGCGCTGCCGTTGATGGGCGCGGCGCCCTTCGTGGTGCTGAACTCCGATTCCTTCTGGCTCGAAGGCCCGGAGCCGAACCTGTCCCGCCTCATCGCCGCCTGGGACGGCGCGCGCATGGACGCGCTCCTCCTCGTGGCGCCCACCACGACGAGCCTCGGCTACGAGGGCGCGGGCGACTTCCTGATGGCGGCGGACGGGCGCCTGGAACGGCGCGGCGAGCGCAAGGTCGCCCCCTTCATCTACGCGGGCGTCGCGATCCTGAAGCCCGCCCTGTTCGCGGACACGCCGGAGGGGGCCTTCTCCCTCAATCGGCTGTTCGACAAGGCCATCGCCTCGGAACGGCTCTTCGGCATGCGCCTCGACGGGCAATGGCTGCATGTCGGCACCCCGGAGGCGATCCGCGCCGCCGAGGAGCGGGTCCGGGCCAGCACCCGGATTCCTTGAGTTCAAGGGCCGCCGGGCCCACCCCGCGACGGAGATCGCACCATGCAGGAAACCCCAAGGTCGGCCGAAGGCCGCATCGCCCTCGTGACGGGGGCGGCGCGGGGCATCGGCCTCGCCAGCGTCGAACGCTTCCTCGCGGAGGGCTGGAAGGTCGCCCTCCTCGACATCGACGGCGGCAACCTGGAGGCCGCGATGGGCCGCCTCGCCAAGCCCGACGCGACGCTGGCCATCGTGGCCGACGTGTCCGATCCGGCGCAGGTGAGTGCAGCGGTCCGGCAGGTGGAGGAGCGGTTCGGCCGGCTCGACGCCCTCGTCAACAATGCCGGCATCGCGATCTTCAAGCCGCTCCTGGAGACGACCTTCGAGGATTGGTCGAAGGTGCTGGCCGTGAACCTGTCGGGGCCGTTCCTCTGCACCCAGGCGGCGGCGCCCCTCATGGCCGCCCATGGCGGCGGGGCGGTGGTGAACATCACCTCGATCTCAGGCCTGCGCGCCTCGACGCTGCGGGTCGCCTACGGGACCAGCAAGGCCGGGCTCGCCCAGCTCACCAAGCAGCAGGCGGTCGAACTCGCCCAGCACGGCATCCGCGTGAACGCCGTCGCCCCCGGCCCCGTGGACACCGCCATGGCCAAGGCGGTCCACAGTCCCGAGATCCGCGCCGCCTACCACGACGCGGTGCCGCTCGCCCGCTACGGGCTTGAGAGCGAATTGGCGAACGTCATCGTGTTCCTGTGCTCGGACAAGGCGTCCTACGTGACGGGGCAGGTCGTGGCCGTCGATGGCGGCTTCGAGGCCACCGGCATCGGCCTGCCGGCCCTGCGCGGGCACAACGGTTAATCGCGCACTAAACACATATGCGCGATTTTGTTCGATATCGGCGGCGGGACAACCTTAAGGCAACGTCTTGCCGTTATTGCGGGTGACGGAGGCGATGGCGACCGCGAGAGACGCGGCGCCCGCCCGCAGAGGATTCCGCCCCGTGAACTACACCGTCACCGCCCGCTGCGCCCTCGGCCGCCGCGATCATCGTCATGCCTCGCTCCTGGCGGCCCTGGATCAGGCGATGAGCCTGTCCGCCGCCGGCCTCGCGGAGGTGGCGATCATCGACGGCGACGGGCGCTCCGTGACGCCGGGCGCCCTCTACCGGACCCTGTTCGACCCGCGCCCCGCCGCGCAGCCGGCGGCGAAGGCGGCCTGAGCCGCCCGCGTCTCAGCCGACGCTGCGCAGATAGACCGGCCGCCGGGTGGATTCGGCGGCCATCTCGCGGATGAAGGACGCGATGCGCGGCGCGATGATCGAGCGGTAGCGCGAGCCGTTGAACACGCCGTAATGGCCGACGCTGTCCTGCAGGTGGTAAGCCTTGCGAGAGGCGGGCAGGTTCGGCGTCATGTCCAGGGCGGCCTTGGTCTGGCCAACGCCGGAGATGTCGTCATTCTCGCCCTCGACGGCCAGGATTGCGCAGCGGCGGATGGCGGCCGGGTCCACCGGCACCCCGCGCGAGAGCATCTCGCCCTTCGGCAGGGCGTGGTTCACGAACACCGTCTCCACGGTCTGAAGGTAATACTCGGCGGTGAGGTCCATCACCGCGAGGTACTCGTCGTAGAAGTCCCGGTGCTTCTCGGCCGAATCGCCGTCGCCCTTCACCAGATGGTCGAACATGTCGGTATGGGCGGTGACGTGCCGGTCGAGGTTCATCGCCATGAAGCCCGACAATTGCAGGAAGCCCGGATAGACCCGCCGGAAGGCGCCCGGATAGATCGCGGGCACGAGGCTGATCGTGTTCCGCTCGAACCAGTCCTGCCCGCGCTCCTGGGCGAGGCAGTTCACGGCGGTGGGCGAGCGGCGGGTGTCGATGGGGCCGCCCATCAGCGTCATCGAGACGGGGACGTGCGGCTCGTCCTCGGCCTCCATCAGCGCCACGGCGGCCATCACCGGCACGGCCGGCTGGCACACGGCCATGACGTGCAGGTCCGGCCCGAGTTCGGCGAACATGTCGCGCAGGTAGTCGATATAGGTGTCGAGGTCGAAGGGCCCGGCGAGCAGCGGCACCATCCGCGCGTCGGTCCAATCGGTGATGAACACCTGATGGTTCGGCAGCATCGCCTCGACGGTGCCGCGCAGCAGGGTGGCGTAGTGGCCCGACATCGGCGCGACGATGAGGAGCTTCGGCTGCGGCTCGGCGGGCGGGGTGCGGAAGGCGCGGTCGAAGGCGATCAGCCGGCAGAACGGACGCTCCGAGACGACCCGCTCGGTCACGGGGACGCGCTGCCCCTCGACGACGGTCTCGGTCAGGCCGAAGGCGGGCTTGCCGTAGCGCCGCGTCACCCGCTCGAACATCTCGCAGCCCGCCGCGATGGAGCGGGCATAGGGCGAGTAGGCGAGGGGGTTGGCCGGGCTCTGGATGCTGTGGCGGGTGAGGTCGGCGGCGAAGCGCGCCGGAGCCATCATCAATCGCGCGCCTTCGAACAGTCCATAGGCCAGCAGCATGGTGGTTTCCTCGTCGGCGGGGCGCGCCCCGTCGGGCCCGTGGCAACCCCAAGCTTACGATGAAGGTTCCGCCTGAACGAGGCCGTAACGGCGCGGCCCCTGGCCTCAGCCTTGCCCGACGAGGCTTATCGTCCAGGCTTTCTCTCGCGATCGATGTCGGTTTTGGCCGGAGCACCCTAGTTTCCCAGGATGCATACGATTCAGGAGCGACTGGCCGGTCTCGACGGCAGGGCGCGGCAGCTTCGGCTCGATACCTTCGTTCGGCTCCGCTGGCTCGCCATCACCGGGCAGAGCGCCGCCGTGGTCGGGGCGCAGTTCGGGCTGGGCCTGAACCTGCCCTTCGGCTGGTGCTTCCTCGTCATCGCCGCTTCGTCGTGGCTGAACCTCGCCCTGCGCATCCGCTTCCCGGCGAGTTACCGCCTGAACGCCGATTCGGCAGCCTTGCTGCTCGCCTTCGACATCGTGCAACTGGCCGCGCTCCTGTTCCTCACGGGCGGGTTGCAGAACCCGTTCTCGCTCCTCTTCCTCGCCCCGGTGCTGATCTCGGCCACCGCCCTGCCGCCGGAGCGCACCCTGGCGCTGGGGCTGCTCGCCATCGGCCTCGCGACGCTGCTCGCCCTGGTCCACCGGCCGCTGCCGTGGTTCGCGGACGGAAAGATCGAACTGCCGTTCCTCTACGTCTCGGGGGTGTGGACCGCGATCCTCCTCGGGACCGCCTTCACCGGCGTCTACGCGTGGCGGGTGGCGGAGGAGGCGCGCCAGCTCGCCCAGGCGCTCGCCGCCACCGAACTCGTCCTGGCCCGCGAGCAGCACCTGTCGCAGCTCGACGGGCTCGCGGCGGCGGCGGCACACGAACTCGGCACGCCGCTCGGCACGATCATGGTCGTCTCGAAGGAACTGATCCGCCAGCTCGGGCCGGATGCCTCGCCGGCCGTCGCGGAGGATCTCGCCCTCCTGCGCGAGCAGGTCGACCGCTGCCGCGGCATCCTCGGCAAGCTCACCTCCCTCGACGGCGAGGGCGACGGCGACGGGGGCGACTTCCTCACCACCGTCACCTTCAGCCACCTCGTGGAGGAACTGGTGGCGCCGCAGCGGGCGCTCGGCGTGGTGATCGATGCTTCGTGCCACGGGGATGGGCCGGAGCCCTCCTGCCGCCGCAACCCCGGCGTCATGTTCGGGCTGGGCAACATCCTCGACAACGCGGCGGATTTCGCCACCACGCGCGTGACCATCACCGGGCAGTGGAACCACGACCGGGCCTGGATCGAGATCCGCGACGACGGGCCGGGATTCTCGGCGGAGGTGCTGCTGCGGGCGGGCGAGCCCTACATCACGACCCGCAGCGCCGAGCAATCGCCCCCCGGCGGCAGTGAGACGGTGGGCCTCGGCCTCGGTTTGTTCATCGCCAAGACGCTGATCGAGCGGTCCGGCGCGCAGATCGGCCTGTCGAACGCGGCCGGCGCCGGCGAACATGGCGCCATCGTCCGGGTTTCGTGGGCGCGCCACATCTTCGAAAGAGGTGCGGTACCCCGTCACTCGCCCGAGATAAGTGGTTCCGCGCCCCTGCCGCCACGCGACATCGTGCCTATATAGTGGTCTCAACGGAGACATCTTCGAAAGGACCCCCGATGCTCACGCAATCAGGGACCTCTGCGACCGCCGAGGCCGCGATCCTTAGTGAAACCGATCCGCTCGCTGCCTTCACCGATCGCAGCCTCCTGATCGTGGACGACGACAAACCCTTCTCCACCCGCCTCGCTCGGGCGATGGAGAGCCGCGGCTACCATGTACAGGTCGCCGAGAGCGTGGCCGAAGGCGTGTCGGCCGTCGAATCCCATGCACCCGCCTTCGCGGTGATCGACATGCGGCTCGGCGACGGCAACGGCCTCGACGTCATCGCCCGGCTCAAGGAGCGCCGGCCGGAGGCGCGGGGCGTCATCCTCACCGGCTACGGCAACATCGCCACGGCGGTGACGGCCGTGAAGCTCGGCGCCTTCGACTATCTCGCGAAGCCCGCCGATGCCGATGAGATCCACGGCACGCTGATGGCCCAGCCGGGCGAGCGCGCGGATCCGCCGGAGAACCCGATGTCCGCCGACCGGGTGCGGTGGGAGCACATTCAGCGGGTGTATGAACTCTGCGGGCGCAATGTCAGCGAGACGGCGCGCCGCCTGAACATGCACCGCCGGACGCTCCAGCGCATCCTGGCCAAGCGCGCCCCGCGCTGAGTGGGCGAGACGGGCGGCGCTGCTTGCGCCGCCTGCCCGCCCTGAGGTAGCAGAACGCCTTGCGAGCCCGGTCGACGGGCGGCGGGAAGGGCTGAACTCGTGAACGCACGCAATGCGGTCACCATCCTGAGCATGATGGTTCTGGTGGGCACGGAGGTGTTCGCCGTGGCGATCGCGGCCGGCTGGGCGCTGGCGGGTCTGTTCGACCTCGGCGATCGGGTCGGCCATGTGCTGATGGGCGTGTTCAGCCTGTTCGCCGCCTGGATCATGCTCCAGCTCTGGCGCCGCGCCACGAGCATCGAGCCGATCACCGCCCCCAAACGGTCCTGACCCTGCGTTGCATGCAGGGGCGCGGACCTTTCTGAACGTTCGACAAGGTGAGCGGGCTGATCTAAGGATCGCCGGTCACATGTTCGATGTCGCCGGCGCGGTGCGCGCTCGGCAACCGGTGAGTTACACAGCGATGAAAGCCCGAATCACCGTCACCCTGAAGACCGGCGTGCTGGATCCCCAGGGCAAGGCGATCGAGGCGGCTCTGAAGTCGCTCGGTATCGCCGGCATCGAGGGCGTCCGGCAGGGCAAGGTCTTCGATCTGGAGGTCGCCGCCGCCGATTCCGCGTCGGCCCAGGAGACCCTGAAGGCGGCCTGCGAGAAGCTTCTCGCCAACACCGTCGTCGAGAATTACGCGATCGAGATCGCCTGATGCACGCCGCCATCGTCGTCTTCCCCGGGTCCAACCGCGAGGCGGATGTCGCACGGGCGTTGCGTCTGTCGGGGGCGAAGGTCTCGATGGTGTGGCATGCCGACACGGCGCTGCCCGCCGGCACCGATCTCGCCGTGCTGCCCGGCGGCTTCTCCTACGGCGATTACCTGCGCTGCGGCGCCATCGCGGGCCGCGCGGCGGCCATGGACGCGGTGCGGGCCCACGCGGCCCGGGGCGGCCTCGTGCTCGGCATCTGCAACGGCTTCCAGATCCTGTGCGAATCGGGCCTGCTGCCCGGCGTGCTGATGCGCAACGTCGACCGTCGGTTCATCTGCCACCGCCAGACCCTGCGGGTCGAGCGCACCGATACGCGCTTCGCCCGCGCCTACACGCGGGGCGAGGTGATCGACGTCTGCGTCGCCCATGGCGAGGGCAATTACTTCGCCGATCCCGACACCATCGCCCGCATCGAGGGCGAGGGCCGTGTGGCCTTCCGCTATTGCGACGAGGCGGGCCGGATCACGGTCGAGTCCAACCGCAACGGCTCGCTGAACAGCATCGCCGGGATCTATTCGGAGAAGGCCAACGTCCTCGGGATGATGCCTCACCCGGAAAACTTCGTCGAAGGCCTGATCGGCGGCACCGACGGGCGCGGCCTGTTCGCGAGCCTCGCGGCCTGATCCGTTTGGCGACGGTCCGTCATTGCGAGCGAAGCGAAGCAATCCAGGGATACGCGACGTTCTGCTGCGTCCAGCCGCCCTGGATTGCTTCGCTCTGCTCGCAATGACGGGTTTTGTACTGTTTAGGGACGGTTTGGCGGCGGCCGCCGGACTTTCCTTAACAGGCCGTTAAGGTTTTTACTTCATAAAGGCGTCATCCAGTTTTCTGGATGTCGAGTGCGACTCGGTTTCGTCCACTCTGTTTGATGCCTCCCTGATGACTCGCTCAGCCGCCCCCCTCGGGGCGGCTTTTTTCGTCGCCCCGAGGGGAGGGGAACGCCGCCTCATTCGGCGGCGCTCGCGTGGATGCGGGGCGCGGCGGGGCTCTCCCGCGCGGCGGCGGTCTCGCCCTCCTGCACCGCCTTGCGGCGGAACAGGCGCATCACCACCACGAAGAAGACCGGCACGAAGAACACCGCGAGCACGGTGGCGGTGATCATGCCGCCCATCACGCCGGTGCCAATGGCCTGCTGGCTCTTCGAGGCGGCGCCGGTCGCGATGGCGAGCGGCACCACGCCGAAGATGAAGGCGAGCGAGGTCATCACGATGGGCCGGAAGCGCAGGGTCGCCGCGTCGATGGCCGCCCGCGTTACCGAGGTGCCGGGCTTCCACAGGTCGCGGGCGAATTCCACGATCAGGATCGCGTTCTTGGCCGAGAGGCCGATGATCGTGATGAGCCCGATCTTGAAATACACGTCGTTGGGCATCCCCCGCAGATGCACCGCCGCCACCGAGCCGATGACGCCCAGCGGGATGACGAGCAGCACCGAGACCGGGATCGCCCAGCTCTCGTAGAGGGCGGCGAGCAGCAGGAAGACGATCAGCACCGAGAGGGCGAGCAGCAGCGTCGCCTGACTGCCCGCCTGCTTCTCCTGCTCCGACTGGCCGGTCCAGGCGTAGCCGAAGCCCTTTGGCAGTTGGAGCATCAGCCGCTCCATCTCGGCGATGGCATCGCCGGAGGTGTAGCCCGTCCGAGGCTCGCCGGTGATGCGCACCGACTGGTAGCCGTTGAAGCCGACGATCTGGCTCGGCCCGACGCCCCATTTCAGCTCGGTGAAGGAGGACAGGGGCACCATCGTGCCGGAGCTGTTCTTCACCGCGTAGTTGAGGATGTCTGACGCGTTCAGGCGCTGCAACTGCTCGGCCTGGACATAGACGCGCTGCATCTTGCCCCGGTTCGGGAAGTCGTTGGCGTAGACCGAGCCGAGGTTCACCTGGATGACGTCGTTGATGTCCTCGAACTTCACCCCGAGCGCGGCGGCCTTCTCGCGGTCGATGACGAGTTCCGCCTGGGGCGTCGGGGGCAGGCCCTCGATCTTCACGTTCTTCAGCACGGGGCTGCGCTTGGCGACCGCCATGAGTTGCGCCTGCGCGGCGGTGAGGGCCGCGTAGCCCCGCTGCGCCCGGTCCTGCAGGCGGAAGGAGAAGCCCGCCGCGTTTCCGAGGTTGTCGACCGGCGGGGGCTCCTGCGCGTCGATGGTGGCGTCGCGGTAGCCGGCGAGGGCGTCGTTGGTGCCCTTCACGAGGTTGGCGGCGGAATTGGCCGCGTCGCGCTCGTCCCAGGGCTTCAGGGTCACGAAGGCCTGGCTGGTGTTGGGTCCCTGGCCCGAGAACGAGAAGCCGTTGAGGATCGTGACCGTGGCGACGCCCGGCTGAGCGAGAAGATGCTCCTCGACCTTGCGCACGGCGGTCAGCGTCCGGTTGAACGAGGCGCCGGGGGGCGTCTGGACGTCGACGGTGAAGAAGCCTTGGTCCTCCACCGGCAGGAAGCCCTCCGGCAATTGCACGAAGGCGTAGGCCGTGCCGGCGACCAGCGCGACGTAGACCAGCATCACCCGGCCGGACTTTCGGATGAACCACGCGGTGCCGCGCCCGTAGCGGGCGGTCTCCCGGTCCACGAACCGGTTGAACAGCCCGAACACGCCGCCCTTCGCATGGCCGTGGCCCTTCTCGATGGGCTTCAGGAAGGTGGCGCAGAGCGCGGGCGTCAGCGACAGGGCGAGCAGCGCCGAGAAGGCGATGGACGTGACCATCGCGATGGAGAACTGCCGGTAGATGATGCCCACCGAGCCGGGGAAGAACGCCATCGGCACGAACACCGCCATCAGCACCAGGGTGATGCCGATGATCGCCCCGGTGATCTGATCCATGGCCTTCTTGGTGGCCTCCTTCGGGAGCAGCCCCTCCTCGTTCATGATGCGCTCGACGTTCTCGACGACGACGATGGCGTCGTCCACGAGGATGCCGATGGCGAGCACCATGCCGAACATGGTGAGCACGTTCACGGAGAAGCCCGCGAGCCACATCACCGTCACCGTGCCCATCAGGGCGATGGGCACGACGATGGTCGGGATCAGCGTGTAGCGGATGTTCTGCAGGAACAGGAACATCACGAGGAAGACCAGCACCACCGCCTCCACGAGGGTGTGCAGCACCTTCTCGATGGAAGCCTTCACGGCCGGGGTGATGTCGTAGGGGATGTCCCATTTCAGCCCCGGCGGGAAGAACGGCGACAGCTCCTCCATCTTGGCGCGGATGGCCTTGGCGGTCTCCAGGGCGTTGCCGTCCGGGGCCAGCGTCACCGAGATGCCGGCCGCCTGACCGCCGTTGAGGCGGGTCGAGAACTGGTAGGCGTCGCCGCCGAGTTCGATCCGGGCGACGTCGCGCAGGCGCACGTTGGAGCCGTCCGAATTCGCCCGCAGGACGATGGCCCCGAAATCCTCCACCGTGGAGAGCTGCCCCTTCACGACGATGGGCGCGGTGAGGGCGTTGGCGGACGGGCTCGGCTGTGCGCCGACCGCGCCCGAGGCGATCTGGATGTTCTGGTTGCGGATGGCGGCGTTGACGTCGCCGGGGGTCAGCGACAGGCCGCGCAGCTTGTCGGGATCGACCCAGACCCGGAGGGAGCGCTCGGTCGAGTAGAGCGTGGCGCGCCCGACGCCGGGGATGCGGCGGATCTCGTTGATGACGTTGCGGATCAGGAAGTCGCCGAGCCCCACCTCGTCCATGCCGCCATCGGTGGAGATGAGGGTGATGATGTTGAGCGTTGCGGCGGAGGCCTCCTCCACGAGGATGCCGTTCTGGCGCACTTCGAGGGGAAGGCGGGCCTCCACGCGCTTGAGACGGTTCTGCACCTCCACCGAGGCGAGCGACGGGTCGGTCCCCGGCCGGAAGGTGGCGGTGATGTTCACGGAGCCGAACGAGTCGGTGGTCGACTCGAAGCTCATGATGTTGGCCGCGCCGTTCAGCTCATCCTCGATAAGCCGGGTCGTGCCCGTATAGAGGCTCTCCACCGAGGCGCCGGGGAAGGCGGTCGAGAGGGCGATGGAGGGCGGCGCGATCACCGGATACTGCGCCACCGGCAGGTTCGGGATCGCCAGCGCCCCACCAAGCAGGATGAACAGCGCGACGACCCAGGCGAAGACCGGCCGGTCGATGAAGAAGCGGGCCATGAAGCGCCTCCCTCAGCGGCGCTGCGCGGCGGCTTGCGCGCGCTGCTGCGTGTCGGCCTTCTCGGTCGCCTCGTCGGCGTCGGTCTGCGGCGCGGCCTCGGCATGGGGCGGGGTCTGGTCGACGGGCTTCACCGTCATCCCCACCGTCACCTTCTGGAAGCCGTCCACGATCACGCGCTCCCCGGCCTTCAGGCCGGAGCGGATCAGCCAGTCGCCGCCGACCACCGGGCCGACCTCCACCGGCTGGCGCATCACGGTCTGGTCCTCGCGGATCAGCCAGACCTCGGCGCGGCCGTCGTCGGTGCGCTGGATCGCCTGCTGCGGCACGGCGATGGCGTCCGAATCGATGCCCTGCTTGATGCGGGCGCGGACATACATGCCGGGGAACAGCTCGTCGTGCGGGTTCGGGAACTGCACCCGCAGCGTCACCTGGCCCGTGCTCGGGTCGGCGGTCACGTCCGAGAAGAGCAGGCGCCCGGCGAGCGGGTAGAGGCTGCCGTCGTCCATGATGAGGTGGACGTTGGCCGAATTCTCTTCCAGCCGCGCCAGCTCGCCGCTGGCGAGGTCCCGGCGCAGGCGGTTCAGTTCGCCGACCGATTGGGTGATGTCGACGTAGATCGGGTCGAGCTGCTGGATGGTGGCCAGCGCCCCCGTCTGGCCCGGCTCGATCAGAGTGCCCTCGGTGAGGAGAGCCCGGCCGATGCGGCCGGTGATCGGGGCGCGGACATCGGTCCAGGAGAGGTTCAATTGCGCCCGGTCGCGGGTCGCCTTGGCGCCGGCCACCTCGGCCTCGGCCTGCTTCTTCCCGGCGAAGGCGGCATCGTACTGCGCCTGGCTCGCGGTGGCGCGCGAGAGCAACTGCTCCAGCCGGTCCGCCTGCTGCCGGGCGAGGACCTGCGCGGCCTCCTGGCGGGCCAGGGCCGCCTCGGCGCTGGCGAGCTCGACCTCGTAGGGGGCGGGGTCGATCTTGTAGAGGATGTCACCTTCCTTGACCTGGCTGCCCTGCTCGAACAGCCGCTTCACCACGAGGCCGGAGACGCGGGAGCGCACCTCGGCGATGCGCATCGGCGCCACGCGGCCGGGCAGGTCGCGGACATAGGGAATCGCCTGGGCGTGGACGGTGACGAACCCGACCTCCGGCACGGGGGGCGTCGGGGCGGCGGCCTCGCGCTGGTTGCAGGCGGCGAGCGACAGGCCGAGCGCGGCGACCGGCAGGAGCGCCAGGGCGCGGACGGAAGGGAGGGGCAGGCGGATCACGGGTTGCGACGCTCCTGACTGGCGTCTCGCGGATGCGGACGGCAATCGTGTGGGCCGATCGAAAGGCTGGGTCGAGGGACTCATGGCGGCGCCGTCGGCAGGTCCGGGCTTTGGGGCACCATGGCCCCGGTCCGTGTCCGAATTCCGATGCGCGTCGGCTCAGGCCGCGCGGGGAGGGCGCAGGGGCGAGGCGATCGGCGCGGGCGTCGGCAGGGCCGTGTTCGCCTCACGGAAGGGCGCGGGTCCGAAGCGGGGCACCGGTACGGGCTGCGCCGCCGGGGAGGGCAGGGCCGAATCGGCGGAGATTTCGGCATCGGCGGCGGCGACGACAGGACCGTCCCGGTCGAGCCGATGCATCAGCGGGGCCTCGACCGGCGCGGTGTGCGGCGCCACCACCGCCAGGGCGGGCCGGAACGCCGCGACGGAGGCAGGCGTTTCCATGTGAGCAGGCCCGAAGGCGAAGACGGCGAGGCCGACCAGGCCCAGCACGACGAGCCCGAGGCCCGCGGCGAATGCCGCGAGCCGCGTGCCGGGCCGGGAGGCCACGGGCTCCGCACCGAGGCGGGCCGAGGGGGCAGGCGGGCTGATCACGCCGCTGAGATAAGCGCGGCCACTCGCGGTTGCAATCGCAACCGTCGCCGCAGCGTGTGTGGCAGCGATCGCACACCCGGCCGGAAACCCGCCCGCGCCCCGCCGGGCGGCCTCATCCCTGCCGCGATGCGGATGCCCGTTCCGGTTGAGGACCCACGGGTCTGCCTATCGATGGACGCAAGGATACTGCATGTCGGGACGCATCGCGACGCTGGCGATCGCCGGATTGATGCTCGGGGGCATACCCCTTCAGGCCGTGCCGGCCCGGGCCGATTTCTTCGACCGGGGACCGCTCGCCGATTTCCTCAATGGCTTCCGCACCCAGGCGATCCCACGGGAGACGGTGGCGTGGTCGGGCAAGGAGAAGCCCGGCACGGTGGTGGTCTCCACCCGCCAGCGGCGGCTCTACTACGTGCTCGGCGGCGGCGAGGCGATCCGCTACGGCGTCGGCGTCGGCCGCGAGGGCTTCTCGTGGTCGGGGGTGAAGACCGTTTCCATGAAAAAGGAATGGCCGGATTGGCGCCCGCCGCAGCAGATGCTGGCCCGCCGCCCCGACCTGCCCCGCTACATGGCCGGCGGCCAGGACAACCCGCTCGGCGCCCGCGCCATGTATCTCGGCTCGTCGCTCTACCGCATCCACGGCTCGAACGAGCCCGAGACGATGGGCGCGGCGGTCTCCTCCGGCTGCATCCGCATGACCAACAAGGACGTGGTCGATCTCTACGACCGGGTGAAGGTCGGCACGAAGGTGGTCGTGCGGGATTGATGGCGTCCGAAGGGCCTCCGAAGGCGTCGAACCCTTCGGAGGCCCGGCCTCGGCTTATTTCGGCACGAAGGCCCAGTAGTCGAGGTCGAGGATCACCGACGGGTCGTAGCCGTCGTTGAACTTGTCGGGGAAGGCGGTGCAGGGCTGGTTCTTGGTCGCCACCGTGCGCAGGCGCAGCAGGCCGACATCGTCCCGGCCGACATCGGCGGTCTCGATCACCTCGCTCCAGGCATAGACCGTGTCGCCCGCGAAGAGCGGGCCGACATGCCGGCCGGCATTGATGCCCGCGATGGCGAAGGCGTTGCCCAGCCCGTTGTAGCTCAGCGCGCGGGCCAGCGAGATCACGTGCCCGCCATAGATCAGCCGGCGGCCGAAGCGGGTGTCCTTGGCGGCGAGCCCGTCGAAATGCACCTTGGCCGTGTTCTGGAACAGGCGCGTGGCGATCTGGTGCTCGGCCTCCTCGACGGTCATGCCGTCGACATGGTCGATGCGCTCGCCCGCCTGATAATCGCCGAAGCGGTGCGGGCTGCCGGCCAGCGCCACGTCGTAGGCCGACACGATGAGCGGGGGCAGGGCGCCCGCGAGGTCCTTCGGATCGACGGCCTTGGCCAGTGTCGGCACGTGCTCCTCGGCGATCACCGCCTCGGGGTCGCGCTTGCGCACCAGCACCCAGCGGCAATAGCTGAGCACGGTCTCACCGTGCTCGTCCGAGCCGACCGAGCGGACGTAGACGACGCCGGTCTGCCGGTTGGAGCTCTCCTTCAGGCCGATGACCTCGGAGACGGTGGAGAGCGTCTCGCCCGGATAGACCGGCCGCCGGAAGCCGCCCTCGGCATAGCCGAGATTGGCCAGCGCGTTCAGCGAGACGTCCGGCACGGTCTTGCCGAACACCACGTGGAAGGTGAGCAGATCGTCCAGGGGGCTCTTCGGATAGCCCAGCGCGCGGGCGAAGGCGTCCGACGACTGCACGGCGAAGCGCGGCCCGTAGAGGCCGGTGTAGAGGGCCACGTCCCCGGTCGTCACCGTGCGAGGGGTCGCGTGGCGGATGGTCTCGCCGAGGCGGAAATCCTCGAAGAACCGGCCGGGATTGGTTTTCAAGGCGTTCCCCCTGCAGAATAGTGTCGCGTTAGCCGAATCACATCAGAAATCGCACGAGATCGACCGTAATCAGCCTCTGCACGAACAGCAGGAGCAAGATCAAGATGATCGGCGAGATGTCGACGCCACCAAGATTGGGGAGCAGGTTCCGGATGGGCCTGAGCGCGGGCTCGGTGATGCGATAGAGGGTTTCGCCGATCTGCGCGACGATGGGATTGCGGACGTTGACGACGTTGAAGGCGACGAGCCAACTCAGCACGGCGCTCGCGATCAGCACGTAGATGAAGAGCTGTATGACGGTGGTGATGAGCCAGAGCAGGGCGTACATGCGGTCTGCGCGATGTCCTCGGGAGGGGCGGTTTCCGCGCGCCGCCGCCGCGAAAGCGAGACGGACATGCGAGACGGGAATTGACAGGCTGAGGCACCCGCGCCTACAAGGCCGGCGCCTCGACGGGGCTGTAGCTCAGATGGGAGAGCGCCGCAATCGCACTGCGGAGGTCAGGGGTTCGAATCCCCTCAGCTCCACCAGGTTTCTTTAACCTGTTGGACGGCAACGAACTCATTGCTCGGCAATGAGTTTCCGGGCTAGATTGGTACACCAGACTGGTACACCAAGCTGCCCGAACCCCATGGCAAAAAAGGACGCACGTCTGCAGCTTAGGGGCAGCACGTGGTGGGTCAGGGTCAAAGTGCCCGAGACCCTGCGTCGAGCTGGGCTGATCAAAAAGCGCGAATTTCGAAAATCTCTGGGTACGGGCGATTTTTCAGAAGCTCGGCGGCTGTTGCTGCGTGAGCTCATCGCGATCGATGCTCAAATTGCCGCAGCCAAGCGTCAGCTTAATCCCTCACCGGTTCGGGCGCTGACACGCTCCGAGGCGGAGCACATCGCATGGGCTTGGTTTCATGAGCGTGAGGACGTTCGGCTCGAACGGAAACGAAGCGCAGCCCCTGCTTGGTCGCGGCAGGATGAGTTGATGGACCTGGAGATCGAAGAGGCGACCTTCGCGGACCCAGCGGACACGAACGGTCAGGCCAGCACGTTCAGCACAGCCAAACGGCTCCTTGAGCGCCACGGCATTGCGGTCGATCTCAACGCACCCGAGTTCCGGCATCTCATCCACCTGGTACGCCGAGCCGCGCTGGAGCAAGCGAGACGAGAACTACGAGACGCGAGAAGCGATTTCTCCCACCACGCTGGAGATACCTTTTTTGCGGGCGCACCAGCCGATCTCCCGCACCCGTCCGGGGCGGCGAAGCGCACCACACTGGCCGAGTTGATAGCTCAGCACCGAGCTGAGCCTGCTTGGCAGGGCATGGCACCGAAATCGAAGCTGAAAGGCGCCGCTCAGGCCCGCCTGTTCGAAGAGGTGTTTGGCGCCGAGCGGGATGTCTCACAGATCAAGCGCGCCGATGTGGCCGAGCTGGTGAGTCTTTTGATCAGGCTACCCGCAAGCGCCACGAAGCGATTTCCTGACCTTACAGCGTCTCAGGCTGCGGATGCCGCAGCCAAAATGGACGCCCCGCTTATGACCCGGCTCACAGCAAGTTCCTACTTGTCCGCCTTCTCCACTCTGATGAAATTCGCCATCACGCGGGGCGTGCGGGCAGATAATCCGACCACCGGTCTTTCCGTCGGCGTCGATGGTGTAGCTGCTAAGGATCGACGACATCCGTTCTCGACAGAGCAACTCGTCAAGATCTTCAACGCCCCGCTCTACACTGGTTGCCAGAATGACGAGGCCGGCTATGCGCGCATAGGCAATCAGGTTATCCGTCGCGGCCGGTTCTGGGTGCCGCTTATCGCGCTCTTCACTGGGATGCGAATGAACGAGATATGCCAGCTACTCGTTCGTGATGTCGCTCGAATTGATGGAACCGATGTCATCATTGTCGCCCCCGATGATGCCGGTGTGAAACGTGTGAAGACAGCGGCGGGCGAGCGGTTCGTACCCATCCATCCCGAGTTGAAGCGTTGCGGCTTATTGCAGTATCGGGATGCCCTAGCCGACCGCGGAGAGGAGCGCCTGTTCCCTGAACTCACTGCGGCAGAAGCGTCCGGCTACTGGAGTGATATCTTTTCGAAGTGGTTTGCCCGCTTCCTAGACCACTGTGGCGCAGCCAAGCCACGAACAGCTTTCCATAGCTTTCGGCACAATTATCGGGACGCGCTGCGCGAGGCCGACATCTCGCCCGAACGAGTGCGCGCGCTCGGCGGATGGTCAAGCGGTCGAACGGAAGACAACTACGGATCAGGATTACGGGCAAAATCACTGGCTCAAGAGATTGATAAGGTACGGTACGAAGGGCTTGACCTCTCACATCTCCATATTCAGCTGGCCGATCGCTGAGGGTCGACTGCACCCCGGTGCAAAAGCCACTTATTGCCCTGGCTCAGAGCAGTTTCGCGGGGTCCAAGCTGACCTGGGCTTGCCCGCACCCATCCTTTGGCTCACGTTTAAAAAACCCACGACCCTCGATGTCCGCTTGGAGTGGCTTTCTGCCAGCCTGCTTTGAAGCAGCAATGAGCGAAAGCGGATGTCGCCGCTGCGTCCGCTAGAGCGGGTCCCGATCAGCTTGAAGCATAAGCATCATCCTCGTAGCCGGCCGCGGTGAAGTAGTTGCGGCACTCCTCGGGCGAGAAGCGCGTGAAGGCTTTGTGGATCGTCTCCCAGAGA
>NZ_JBWJYL010000012.1:0-91178 GCF_056430985.1 Methylobacterium sp. Gmos3 | reverse complement strand
CCTCCCTTGAGGGCCGTGGAAGACGACCACGTCGATAGGCCGGGGGTGCAAGCGCGGTGACGCGTTGAGCCGACCGGTACTAATCGCCCGATCGACTTGATCGCCCCCGTGATCCGTGTCCGCATCTGGTTCGGCAGCCGCAAGGCTGGCGGAGCCAGACACAGCGGTCCGGTCGCAAAAAGACAATATGCTTGCCGAACACCCGCAGACGGCTCCGCCGTCTGCCCTTGCGTTGCGCCGGTCTGGTGGCTCGAGCGGCGTGCCCAGAACCCGATCCCATCTCGAACTCGGCCGTTAAACACGCCAGCGCCCATGGTACTGTGCCTCAAGGCACGGGAGAGTCGGTCGCCGCCAGACCCGCACAACGCACGTGCAAAAACATTCCCTCTCACGACACCGCTTGGCGCGGGGTGGAGCAGTCCGGTAGCTCGTCAGGCTCATAACCTGAAGGTCGTTGGTTCAAATCCAACCCCCGCAACCAAACACACACGAACAACCCGCCCGTCGAAAGACGCGGCGGGTTTTTCGTGTTCGGACGCCATTGCAGGGCGCCGCCCTGCACCCGCCAAAGGGCACAGCCCTTTGGAAACCCCATCGGGGATGACCTATCTCCCCGGCATGAGCTTTCCCTTTCACGGACGATACCCCTACAGCGCCCTGCCGGACCGGCCGGTCTATGACTGGCCTGGAGGCAGGCGGCTCGCGGTCTATGTCGCCTTGAACCTCGAGACCTTCGACTTTGGGGCGGGGCTCGGGGCGGAATTGGCGCCGGGCGGGCCGCAGCCGGACGTGCTCAACTACGCGTGGCGCGATTGGGGAAACCGGATCGGGGCGTGGCGGATGCGCGACCTGTTCGACGCGCTGCATATGCCCGTCAGCGTGCTGGCGAACAGCCGCCTCTACCGGGATTGTCCCGGCCTGATCGAGGCGTTCCGGGCGCGGGGCGACGAGATTGTCGCCCATGGCCGCAGCAACGCCGAGCGGCAGGGCGTTCTCGACGAAGCAGCCGAGCGGGCGCTGATCGCGGAGGCGACGGAGGTGCTGACCCGCGAGGAGGGCAGGGCGCCGCAGGGCTGGCTCGGCCCGTGGATCTCGCAATCGCATGTCACGCCGGACCTCCTGGCCGAGGCCGGCTACCGCTACCTCCTCGACTGGTGCCACGACGACCAGCCGACCTGGTTCGCCACGCGCAGTCATCCGATCCTGGCGATCCCCTACCCGCAGGAATTGAACGACATCCCGGCCATCGTCGCGCGCAAGGAGACCGGGCGGGAGTTCGCGCAGGCGATCCTCGACGGGTTCGAGGAGATGCTGGCGCAATCCGCCTCGGCGCCGCTGGTGATGGGCATCGCCCTCCACCCCTACATCACCGGCCAGCCCCACCGCCTGGCTCCGCTGCGCCGGGCGCTCGCCCACATCGCGTCCCACCGCGACAAGATCTGGCTCACGACGGCCGGCGCCATCGCAGCCCATCCGGGAATCCCAAAGGGCTAAGCCCTTTGGCGGGGTGTCGGGGCGGCGCCCCGACTACTTGCGCCCCAACGCGTACAGGGTGATCGCCGCCGCGTTCGACACGTTCAAGCTTCGGATCGCCCCCGAGAACGGGATCCGCGCGAGGGTATCGCAGCAACTGCGCGTGCGCTCCCGCAAGCCCTTCCCCTCGGCCCCCAGCACGATGACGAGGGGCCGCGGCGCGTTGAGTGCTCCCAGCTCAACCTCGGCATCGGAATCGAGCCCGATCCGGGTGAACCCCCGCTCGCCGAGGGTGATCAGCGCCTCCGCGAGATTGCGGACGGTGATGAACGGCACGTGCTCCAGCCCGCCGGAGGCGGATTTCGCGAGCACGCCCGTCGCGCCGGGCGCATGGCGCACGGTGGTCACGATGCCCGTAACGCCGAAGGCGGCGGCGGTGCGGACGATGGCGCCGACATTGTGCGGATCGGTGATCTGGTCGAGGGCGAGCAGCAGCGCGTCCTCCGGCATCGCGTCGAGGGCGGGGGCGGGGAGGGGATCCGCCTCCAGATAGAGCCCCTGATGCACGGCATCGGCCCCGAGCAGCCGCCCGATCTCGGCCGGGCGCACGAGCTCCGGCGCGATGCGCAGGGCCTCGCCGAAGGCCTCCTGCAACCGGAGGATGGCGTTCTCGCTCGCGAGGAGGCGGCGCAGGCCGCGCTTTTCGTTGGCCAGCGCCTCGCAGACCGGATGCCAGCCGTAGAGAACGATCGCATCGTCGCCGGCGGGCCGGGGCGGGGGATCGCCGGGATGGGCCGGGCGGCTGTGATGACGGGGCCGGAAGGGCCGTCCGGGTTTGCGGGTGTCGGGTGGCGCCACGGGGAGGGCGGGCTCCTTCGAACCATGCCTGGAGGAATGAGCCTTGGGTGAAGCCTTCGCCCCGGGTTTCGTCAAGTCGAAGCTGCATTCCGTCCTCACGAGCCGCCGGCTTGTGGATGAAGCGGGGTTATTCCCTGGAAAACCATTGTCATTCCTTCCAACCCTTCCGTCCGGTTTGGCGAACGATCCTCACGCGCATTAGGAAATATATCAAAGACGTTTTATCAGAGAGTCTGTTCAGCAGGTTATATGCCCGCGCCGATTGAACTGCCCGCTCAAAGGGTTGAGGCCCATTCCGGTATCCGACTCTGCGTGGATGCGTATGCGACTCTGCGCGGTGGCGTATGGGATTCTGCGCGCGGCCGAACCTCTCGCGCATGGGATTCTGCGTGGCCGCGTATGCAATTCGGCGTCGATTGGCAGGGAAGGGTGTGAAGTCCGGGGACAATCGGGCGTATCGAATTCTGCGTGGGGTTCGGAAGGTTCGCGCCTGCCCGCCCCGTGAAGCGTGGATAGCCGGGACAAGTCCGTTCCGTTCACGCCACGCGCCCGCGAATCGTGCCATGTCCTGTGGGTGGTCCGTCCGGCGCGGACCGGGGCTCGAGCACGGGACGTGATGGGGATCGAGGCAATGGTCGCGGAGATCCGCGATCCCGACCTCCTGGCCGAACTCGAAGCGGCCAGGGGCGGCTTCCTGTTCGCGCAGATCGTCGCCCACCTGCACCACCGGCAGCGGGAGCGGGATGCCGCGCGCGCGCTCCAGGGTGAGGAGGAAGCGCGCCGGGCCGAGCTGTCGCGGGACCAGCGGCGGCGGGACGCGGTGCGCCTCGTCATCGAGAACGAGCCCGCCCTGCCGGAGAACCTCCAGCACATCCATTCCGTTCTCGCCCTGTGCGGCCTGCCCTATCGCGATCCGGGGGCATTGCGGGAATTCTCCCGCACCTACGGGCGCAACTCGCTGAACCTCATCGCCGGGCGGCTCAAGGACCCGGCGACGGGCGCCTTCGAGCCCCAGGGCCTGCCCTACGGGCCCAAGGCGCGCCTGATGCTCCTGCACCTCTGCACGGAGGCGGTGCGCCAGCGCAGCGCCGTGGTGCAGGTGGCCGACACCCTCTCGGGCTTCATGCGCGAGATGGGCTTTGCCGTGACCGGGGGCGAGCGCGGCACGATCCGCCAGTTCAAGGAGCAATTGAACCGGCTCGCCGCCTGCACCATGCAGATCGGCCTGTGGGATGGGCGCGACAGCGCCACGACCCTCAACGTGCCGCCGTTCCGCAGCCTCGAGCTGTGGCGCTCCCGCGCGGGGGAGGGAGACGAGGTGCAGGATGGCGGGCGCATCGTGCGCTTCGACCAGGAATTCTACGAGACCCTGATCCGCCACGCCCTGCCCGTCGACATGCGGGCGGCGAAGGCCTTCTCCGGTTCGGCGCGCAAGCTCGATCTGCTGTTCTGGCTCGGCTACCGCCTGCGGGCCCTGCCGAGGCCCCTGCGGCTGACCTGGAGCAACCTGCACCAGCAGTTCGGGGCCGAAAACGCCTCGATCCGCAGCTTCCGGCAGGGGTTCAAGGCCGATCTCGCCCACCTGCAGGAGGTGTTCCCGAAGCTGCCGGCGAGCCTCGATGAGAACGGGCTCGTTCTCTCCCCCGCCGATGAGACCGCCCTGCTCGTTCCCCCCCGGAAGGGAATGAAACGGAAGATCGCAGGGAAACATACGGAAGATATGGAATAACGGCCGGGAACGCCAATTATTCCATTGCGCCGGACCGCAGTATTCCCTTATTCCATGAAGGGAATTGACGCGGTGGGAACGGAATGGGCCTCTCGGAACACGAGGCGGAAGAGCGGCTGGCGGAGCTGCGGCGGCAGCGCGAAGCCCTCGATCGCGAGATCGCCGACCTCGTCCTCTACCTCGAACTCGGCCGGCGGCTGAATGCCGGGATCTCCCGGTCGGCGCCCACGCCCGGGCCTGCCCCGGAGCCCGTGGAGGAGAGGGAGGCCCCCGCTCCGGCGCCCCGCCCTCGCCGGGCCGCCGCGCCCGAGCCGGTGGCCTTCGCCGAGGATCCGACCGGCGCCCGCCGCTACGGCCGCGCCCTCGTCGAGGCGGCCTGCGCCGTCCTCGACGAGGCCGGGCGGCCCCTCCATGCACGGGAGATCCACGATGCGCTGATCGCGCGGGGTTTCGCCATTCCGGGTCGCGATCCGGTGGCGGCGCTCAACACCCGGCTGTGGAAGCGCTCGGGCGAGGGCGGGCCGCTGCGGCGGTATGGGGATGCGGTGTACGGCCTCGCGCAGGAGTAACGGGATCCCAAAGGACCCCGTCATTTGGTGGGGTCCAGGGGCTAAGCCCCTGGGTCCTCGCAGGGCTCCGCCCTGCACCCGCCAAAGGGCTCGCCCTTTGGAAACCCCGTCAGTTGCTGGCGACGTCCGCGCTCTCGCCCGAACCGCCGACCTTGCCGTCGCTGCCCAGGGAGTAGACCTCGTAGGGCGAGCCGGCCATGCCCGGCGAGCGGTAGAGGTAGGGGTGGCCCCACGGGTCCACCAGGCCGCGCGCATCGCGCACATAGGGGCCGCGCCAGCCGGGGCCGGTCGGCTGCACCAGCGCCTGAAGGCCCTGGTCGGAACTCGGATAGCCGCCGAGGTCGAGGTAATACAGCTCCACCGCCTGCGCGATGTTCTTGACCTGGATGCGCGCCGTCTCGCCCTTGGCGCGGCCGAGATAGCCCAGCACCTGCGGCGTCACCATGGTCGCGATCATGCCGATGATCGCCAGCACCACCAGCAGTTCCACCAGCGAGAAGCCCGCCTCCCCGGCCTCCTCGGCCTCGGCGCGGCTCTTGGTCCCGTTCATCTCCCGGCTCCGATAATCACGACGTCTATAGGTCGGCATGATCGCGGGGCTTTCTAAAGATTTCGCTGGCAAGACCCCGTTTCATGGGTGGTTTTCGCGCCAGGACCCACCGCCGGTTTTCAACTTTGTTAACGGCGGCCTGCGACAAAACCGTCGCACTCCCGGAGGGACGGGCCCGAAAGGGCCGCCAGAGACGATGAACGGTTTGCGCGCGAGCCTTGTTCTTCCCATCGGCGCCGGCCTGATGCTCGGCCTCCTGGCCGTGACCCCGGCGCTGGCGGAACCGCTGACCCTCGCCCTGCCGGGTCCGCTGCCGCCGGTGCGGGTGCTCACCCTCTTGGTGGCGTTGCATCTCGTCGGCCTGTGCTTCGGCCTCGGCGGGGCGACGATGCTCGATTTCTGGATCCTGCGCTGGATGCGCTGGGGCGGGCTGCCGCCGGAGATTGCGCGGATCTTCCTGTTCGTCAGCAAGGTCTGCACGGTGGGCATCGTGCTGCTGTGGCTGTCGGGGCTCGGCTTCCTCGCGGTCTACGCGGCGGAATCGCCGGAGAAGTTCCAGAACCCGAAGCTCTGGGCCAAGATCACCGTGGTGGTGGTGCTCACCTTGAACGGGCTTGTCATCCACAGCGCGATCCTGCCCGGCATCCTGCGCGATGTCAGCCGCCCGATGCTCGACGGCATCTCGGGGGCGCGCACGGGCATCTTCCTCGTCTCCGGCGCGGTCTCGGGGGTGTCGTGGTACACCGCCTTCGCCTTGGGGCTGATGCGCGAACTGAACGGCACCGTCGCCTATGGGACGCTGATCGGCCTGTGGCTCACGGGCGTCGCGGCGGGCTCCATCGGCGCCTACACGCTGTGGCTGCACCTGCGCGAATGGAGCGCCCTGCGCCGGGGCAAGGCGGCCACGTCCCGCCCCGCGCGCATCCCGGCGAGCCAGTTCGTGCGGGTCGGCCCGGCCCGGGCCTGAGGCCCGTGCCCCCCGCCGACCTCCTCATCGCCCTCGCGCCCCTCCCGTTCACTCTGCCGATCGCCTGGATCGACTGGCGGCGGCGGATCATCCCGAACGGGTTGAACCTCGCGCTGCTCGTCGGCGGGCTCGCTCTCGCGGCCTGGCAGGATCCGGATTCCGTACTCCTGCGCGCCGGGGAGGTGGCGGTCGCCTTCGGCCTGTTCTGGGGGGTGAGGGCGCTCCATGCCCGCCTGCGCGGCCGGATCGGGCTGGGGTTCGGGGACGTGAAGTTCCTCGCCGCCGCCACGGCCTGGACGGGCCTCGCCGGTCTCCCCATCGTCCTCCTGGTGGCGAGCCTGTCGGCGCTTCTCGTTGTGGTGCTCGCCCGCCTCGATGCGAGGACGCGCCTGCCCTTCGGCCCGTTCCTCGCTCTGGGCCTGCACGCCGCCCTGGTGCTCACGCCTTTGGCGTAAGAGCGAATAGGGGGGATAGCGAATAGGGAGTAGCGAATAGCGAATAGAGGCTTGAACTGAGGCGGCCCGCACCGCGCTTCACCGCTTCACCGCCCCATCTACTCCCTATTCGCTATTCGCTATTCGCTACTCCCTATTCGCTCCTACTGCGCCAACTGCCCGACGCTCAGGATCGCCCCCATCACCGACACGATCAGCCCGCCGATCAACCCGCCGATGGCGACGGTGACGAGGGGGGTGAACAGGGCGAGCATCCCGTCGATGCGCTGGCGGGTCTGGGTCTCGTGCATCTCGGCGGCGTGGCCGAGCACGCTGCCCAGACGGTTCACCTGCTCGCCGCTGGCGATGAGGTTCAGGGTGGAGGGGGCGTAGGGGCGCAGGCGTCCGAGGCCGGAGGCGAGGCTGCCGCCCTCCACGAGGCGCTGCCCGGCCTCGTCGAGGGCGAGGCGGAAGACGCGGTTGCCGGCGAGCGGTTTGGTGGCGGCCACGGCGTCGGGCACCGGCACCTGCGCCTGCAGGAGGGTGGCCAGCACCCGGCAGATCCGCCCGAGTTCGATGCCGATCACCACGTCCCGCACCAGGGGCAGGCGCAGGGCCAGGGCCGAGCGGGCGGCGGCGAAGCCGGGCCGGCGCCAGCTCCGCGCCAGCAGGGCGAGGGCGGCGGCGAGGCCGCCGAGGAGCACGGGCCACCACGCGGAGACGAAATCCCCCAGCGCCCCGGCCGCGCGGATGGCGAAGGGCGGGGCCTGCCCGCTGCCCTCGAACATCGGGGCAAGCGCCGGCACCAGCACGCCGACGATCATCGCGACCGTCCCGATCGCCATCAGCACCAGCAGGCCGGGATAGATCATCGCGGAGGCGAGGTGGCGGCGCACCGCGTCGCGGCGGGCGATGGAGGCGGTGAGCGAGGCGATGACGTCGGTGAGGGTGCCGGTGGCCTCCCCCGCCCGGATGATGTCGACCATGTCCTGCGGGAAGGCCTGCGGATGCGCGCCCATGGCCCGCGACAGGGAGGCGCCGCCGACCACCCGCTCCAGCAGATCGGTGAGGATGGGGCGCAGGGCCTTGGAGGCCTGCCGCTCGGTGAGGCGGAGCGCCCAGTCGACGGTGAGGCCCGCGCCGAGCAGGGTGCCGAATTCCCGCAGGAAGGCGACGCGGGCGGTGTCGTTCACCCGGTCGCGGCCGAACAGGTCGCGCTTCCAGAAGGCGTCCGGCCCGGCGGCGGCGGGCTCGATGGCGAACACCCGCAGCCCCTCGCCCTGCAAGAGCGCCACGGCCCGCTGGCGGGTCTCGGCCTCGACCTTGCCGGCGCGGGTGCGCCCGTCGGCGGCGTAGGCCCTGTAGGCGAAATGGCCCATCAGGCGATCCCCTCGAGGACGCGGCCGACCTCGTCGAGGCTGGTGCGGCCGGCCATCGCCAGCGCCCGCCCGCTCTGGGAGAGGGAGGTCATGCCGCCGGCCCGGGCACGGTCGGCGATGGCCTGCTCCCCGGCGCGCTCCGCGATCATCCCGCGCAACGCCCCGTCGAGGAGCATCACCTCGGACACGACCATCCGGCCCCGGTAGCCGGTGCCGTTGCAGGCGGGGCAGCCGCAGGGGCGGCGCAGGGTCAGGGGGCTGCCGGGGGGCAGGCCCAGCGCGATCCGGTCCCGCGCGGTGCCGGGCACGGTCTCGGCGCAGTCGTCGCAGAGGCGGCGCACGAGGCGCTGGGCGACGACACCGTTGAGCGTCGCGGCGATGAGATAGGGCTCGACGCCCATGTCCATCAGCCGGGTCACGGCGGCGGCGGCCGAGTTGGTGTGCAGCGTCGAGACCACGAGGTGGCCGGTCAGCGAGGCCTGCACGGCGATCCGCGCGGTCTCGCCGTCGCGGATCTCGCCGACCATGACCACGTCCGGGTCCTGGCGCAGGATGGAGCGGAGCGCGGCGGCGAAGTCGAGGCCGATGCCGGGATGGGCCTGCACTTGGTTCACCCCGGCCATCCGGTATTCCACCGGGTCCTCGACGGTGACGACCTTGAGATGCGGCCCGTTGAGGCGCTTGAGCGCCGCGTAGAGGGTGGTGGTCTTGCCCGAGCCGGTGGGGCCGGTGACGAGGACGAGGCCGTTCGGCCGGTTCGTCATGGCCTCGATCCGCGCGATGGCCGGGGCGTCGAAGCCGAGATCGGAGAAATCCTCCACCCGGCGGGAGCCGTCGAGCACGCGCAGCACCACGCTCTCCCCATGGGCGGTGGGCAGCGTCGAGACGCGGATATCGACCTCCTGGCCCCGGTCGGGGGCCTTCATGCGCCCGTCCTGGGGCAGGCGCCGCTCGGCGATGTTGAGCCCGGCCTGGATCTTGATGCGGGTGGTCAGCGCGAGCTGCACCGATTTCGCGAGCCGCTCGGATTCGATGAGCACGCCATCGACCCGGTAGCGCACCCGCATGTCGGCCTCCTCGGCCTCCAGGTGGATGTCCGAGGCCGAGAGTTCGAAGGCCTTGCGCACGAGGCGGGCGGCCAGCCGCACGATGGGCGCCTGGCTCGCCACGTCCTGCAGGCGGGCGAGGTCGTCATCGACGGCGCCGTCCTCCTCCGGCGCGGCATCGCCGTAGACGGCCCGGTGCGCCCGCTCGAACCCGCCGGGGCCGAGGAGGCGCCGTTCCACCGGCCGGTCGGCGAGGTGTTCCAGCGCCGGCACGGTCTCGGGGTCGAAGGGATCGACCACGGCCACGGTGAGCCCGTCCGGCCCGGCGGCGACGGGCAGGATGCGGGCGCGGGCGCAGTACTCGCCGCCGATCGCCTCGGGCAGGACGGGGGCGGGCGGGATCTCCTCGGGGTCGAGGATGGACAGGCCCGTCGCCTCCGAAAGGGCGGTGACGAGGGTCGCCTCGTGGATCAGCCCGAGCTCCACCAGCAGGACGGGCAGGGCGCGCCGGCCCGGCAGGTCGAGGGCGGCCAGCGCCCGCTCGTGCCCGGCCGCGTCCAGCGCCTCCCGCTCAGCGAGGAAGGCGATGAAGTCGCGCGCCGCGTCGCGGGCCCCGCGCCGGTCGCCGCGCCGGTCGGGCACCGCCCGCAGCGGGCGGCTCTTGGCGGCCCAGATGTTCAGCATCGCCCGGTCGTCCTGTCGTCGTGTCCCCGGCCGCCGGAGAGATCGTTGCGGAATGCGATGGGGCCCTCAACTCTCGGATCTCGCGGCGATCCCCACGCGGTGGAATCAGGTTTCGTCACTACAACCTTAAGCGGTTAGCAATACCGGAGGCTTAACGAAGGCTCATGCGATGAACCGGAGCCTGACCGTGAGCGCCCCATCCGCCGTTCCGTCCGCGTTCCGCCACTGGCTGGCCGGAGCCCAGGCGGCGCGGCTGCGGCCATTCCTCGATGCGGCGGTGCACCTGTCGGGCTTCTCCGAGCCCCGGGCCGACCGCCTGCCCACCGCCCTCACCGTGCGCCTCGGCGCGCCGGGGGACGAGGCGGTGACGGTGATCGACCGCCGCGAGGGCGAGGCACGGACCTACCGGTTCGAGGCCGGGGCGGCGGACCTGTCCGAGCGCATCGCGGCGGTGGCCGGCGGGCGCGGGGGCATGCGGGCCAAGGTGCTCCTCGACCCCGCCGCCTGCTTCATCCGCTGCCTCGACGTGCCGAGCGCCGCCCTGCCGCGGATGCGCGCGCTGCTGGCGGAGGAATTGGAGGCCGCCACGCCGTTCCGGGCGACGAGCGTCTACAGCGACTGGTTCGTGGAAGGCGAGGACATCGCCGCGCGCGCCCTGCGGGTGCGGCACGTGGTGGTCAAGCGGGCGCGGCTCGATCCGGTGCTCGACGCCCTCGCCGCGGCCGGGTTGCCGGTCGGGCCGGTGGCGGTGGGCCGCGCCGAGGACCAGACCCTGCCGGTCGATCTCCTGAGTCACGGGCACCGGGCCCTGCCGGCCCTGCTCGGCGGCGCGGGCAAGGGCGACCTCGCCCTGTGGCTCGGGGCAGGGCTGCTGCTCGCGGTGGCCTTCTGGGGCTGGCGGGCGCATCAGGACGCGACGCTCACCGCCCTCGACGAGGGCTTCGCCGCCGCCCGGCACGCCATCGTGGGCGTGGCGCCGCCGGTCCAGGCGGGTCTCTCGACCATCCTCGCGAATCGCGCCCCGCCGCTGGCCCGGACCTGGGATGCCCTGGCCGCCGCCCTGCCGGAGGGCGCCTCGGCGGTGAGCCTCCATTGCGACGGGACGGGGGCGCTCCTCACCCTCTCGGTGCGGGACGAGGCGGGCGCGCTCGCCGCCCTCGGCCGGGTGCCGGGTTTCGGGCCGCCGGTCCTCCAGGGGGCGGTGGACGAGCCGGGGGGCACGCGGCGCCTCACCCTGCACCTGCCCCGCGCCGCCGGAGGAGGCCGCCCGTGACGCTTCTGCCGGACCTCGCCCTGCGGCCGCTGCTGGTGCGGCTCGTCGGATGCGGGCTGCTCCTCGCCCTCGGGGCGGGGGCGGTCTCGTCCTCCCTCGACGCCTCGTCCGCCATCGAGACCGCCCGTGACCGCCTGGACCGGGCGCGGGAGCGCGCCGCCCGGCCGGAATCCGTCCCGCCGCTGGTCGCGGCGAACGGGGATGCGCTCCTCGCCGCCTTCCGCGCCCGGCTCGACGCCCTGGCGGCGGACCGGGCGGTAGTGATCGATGCGGCGACCCTCGATCCCGATCCCGCCCGCCCGGACCTGCCGCGCCTGCGCGGGATGCTGCGCGGCACGGCCGAGGGCCTGCACGGGCTGGTTCACGCCCTGGAGACCGGCGCGCCCCTCGTCGCCCTGGAGGAGGCCGACCTCGGCGTCGAGCGCCCGGCCGACGCGGAGATCGGCCGCCCGACGCTCATGCGCCTCACCCTCGTGACGCGGGGTGTGGTCGCGCCGCCCGCCCCCTCGCCCGCCTCCTCGCCCGCCCCTTCGCCCCGGAGGACACCGTGACGTCCCTCACCCGGATGCTCGCCGCGAGCGGCTGGGGCGCGCGCTGCGCCTTCGGCCTGGCCGGTCTCGCGGCGCTGGCCGCCGTCGCGATGCCGGCGGAGGAGATCCCGGCCGTAGCGCGGGCGGCGTCCATCGCCGCCGCCCCGGCCGAGGGTTCGGCGGTGCGCCGCCCGCTCTTCGACCCCGAGCGCCGCCCCTGGACGGCGCAGGGCAGCCGCGACCTGATCCTGCGGCCGGATCCGGCGGTGCCGGTCCTGGTCCTGCGCGGCCTCCGCCTCGACGGCGGGCAGGCGAGCGCCTTCATCGACGACGGCAGCGGCGCCCAGAGCTGGCTTGCGGCGGGCGAGGGCAGGGGCGACTGGCGCGTCGTGGAGATCGGGCCGGACCGCGTCTCGGTGCTCCAGCGTGGGCGCAGCTACGAGGCCGAGTTCCTGGGCCACCCGGCGACCCTGCGCCCGGCCCCCTTCGAGGATGCCCCGGCCGCCCTGAGGCGCTGAAGGGTTTTCGCGATGACGGCGAGGGGGTGCGGCGCCGCCTGGATTGCTTCGCTCCGCTCTCAATGACGGCGGTGGGGCGGACGGCGAGCGGGTCGGATCGAAGCGACCGCGCGGAGTCCGTTTTCCAGAAGACGCCCTGGGGTCCGAACGCGATCAGCTCGACCTTCCCAGCGGCTGGTCTCGACCCAACGCAGTCTTTCATGCAGGGCCGTATGGCTCCCGGAAAGCGGACGTATGTTCCACTGTTGCTATGGCGGTGAGACGCCCAATCCAGCACACCTACGAGGTTGGGCTGTTTGGGTTTGATGGGAAGAGCGATCACACCTGGTACAAGGCCTTTTCGAAGCTTGAGCTAGGCTGACCTGCCCCAGCGGCCGGGGGAGAGTAATGCGTCGATTTCCGCCCGAGCGGATCGTCTGCCTCACTGAGGAGACAGTGGAAACCCTGTATCTCCTCGGCGCGGAGAACCGGATCGTCGGTGTCTCGGGCTACGCGGTGCGCCCGCCGCGGGTCCGTAAGGAGAAGCCGCGTGTCTCGGCCTTCACCAGCGCCGACATCCCAAAGGTCCTGTCGCTTAAACCCGACCTCGTGCTCGCCTTCTCGGACTTGCAGGCGGACATCGTGGCGGACCTCGTCCGAGCCGGTGTCGCCGTGCACGCCTTCAACCACCGTGACGTCGCGGGCATCCTGGCCATGATCCGAACGGTCGGCGCCCTTGTCGGTGCGGTCGATCGGGCGGAAGCTCTGGCACGCGGTTACGAGGAGCGGCTGGCACGGGTTGCGGCGGGGGCACGGGGACGGCGGCGCCCCCGGGTGTACTTCGAGGAATGGGACGAGCCTCTGATCTCCGGTATCGGCTGGGTTTCGGAGCTCATCCGAATCGCCGGGGGCGACGACGTCTTTCCGGACCTAGCGGCCAAGGCCGCAGCGAAGGACCGCATCGTCGTGCCCGAGGCGGTAGTCGCCGCGGCGCCCGAGGTAATCCTCGCCTCTTGGTGCGGGAAGAAAGTCGTTCCGGCCCGCATCGCGGCCCGACTAGGCTGGGACGCCGTGCCCGCCGTGCGGGCGAACCGCATCGTCGAGATCAAATCGCCGCTCATCCTGCAACCGGGGCCGGCGGTCCTGACGGACGGCCTCGACGCCATCCTGGCGGCCCTGGGGCGAGACCCCGCCGCGGCGGACCGAGAGATGGCCCCTTTCCGCTGGGCGCTGACCGAGCGGCACCGGGCGGTGCTGCTCAAGGTCCCTGACGACGACGGGATCGAGGGTTTGCGGCTCGACGGGCGGTGCAGGGAGGTGCTCCTGCGCCGCGGCTGGATCGAGCGCGTGCATGCGGACCCGCAGGGCCGGGCGCGATACGACCGCTTTAGCCGCACGGCCTCGGCCCGCATCGCGCTGGGAACGGCGGGCTCCCACGTCTCGCCGCAGGCCACGGGCAGTTGTGCCGCCGCCGATTACGGTGTCGCCGGAGACGGACGAACCGCGCGGGACCGATAGGTCCCGGGTCTCGGCTTGAGTCATGTCCGCGCGACCACGGGCAGCGGCCCGGGTCGAGGTCCCGTGGGATCACGACCGGCTCACATTCGGTGATGGCGGTGCATGTGCCGCATCATGCGACAAGACGAGCGAACATGCGGCGGCCCTGCGGATCTACGCCGCTGGCTTGAGATGACGCGGCTCTGGCTCCCGGACCTGGGGCGCGGTCTGCACAGGCGCGACTTTGCCGAAGCGGGCATAGAGGGCCGGCAGCACGACCAGGGTCAGCAGCGTTGCGCTGATCAGCCCGCCTATGACCACGGTGGCAAGCGGTCGCTGGATCTCGGCGCCGGTCTCGGTGGCGATGGCCATCGGCACGAAGCCGAGCGAGGCGACCAGCGCGGTCATCGCCACCGGCCGTAGCCGGGTCATGGCGCCTTCCAGGATTGCCTCCCGCTTCGGCCGGCCTTCCGCCACGAGCTGCTTGATAAAGGTCAGCATCACGAGGCCGTTCAGCACCGCCACGCCCGAGAGGGCGATGAACCCGACCGCCGCCGGCACCGAGACGGGCATGCCGCGCAGCCACAGGGCCACGATGCCGCCGGTGAGCGCCAACGGCACAGCGCTGAACACCAGGAGGGCATCCCGCGGCGACCCGAGGGCTGAGTACAGCAGCAAGAAGATCAGGAAGAAGCACACCGGCACCACGACCATCAGCCGCTGCTTGGCCGAGGCGAGGTTCTCGAACTGGCCGCCCCAGGTCACGTAGTAGCCGGGAGGTAGCTGGACCTGGTTCCCGACCTTGGCCTGCGCTTCCGCGACGAGCGAGCCGATGTCCCGCCCGCGGATATTGGCGGTGACGACGACCCGCCGCTTACCGTTCTCACGCGAGATCTGGTTCGGTCCCTCCGTGACAGAAAAGCTCGCCACCTGCTTCAGCATAACCGAACTCGCCCGCCCGTTGAGACTAGGCGGCAATGGGACCGGGATGTTCTCCAGCGCCTCGCGGTCCTCACGCACCTTGTCGTTAAGGCGCACCACGATGGGAAAGCGCCGGTCGCCCTCGAACACGACGCCGGCGTCTTTGCCGCCGATGGCCGCGCCGATCACCTCCTGGATGGTCCCGATGCTCAGGCCGTAGCGTGCAGCCTCAATCTTGTTGATCTTGATCTCCAGAAACGGCAGCCCAGCCGTCTGCTCGACCTTGACGTCCCCGGCACCGTCTATGCCCTTCAGCACCGCCGCGACGCGGTTGGCCGCCTTCAGCATGGGCGGGAACTCCTCGCCGAACACCTTCACCGCGAGGTCCCCCCGGGTGCCGGCGAGCAGTTCGTTGAAGCGCAGCTGGATCGGCTGCGAGAACTCGTAGACGTTGCCCGCGAGCGCCCCGACCGCCTTCTCGATCTGCTCCTGCAGGTCGGCCTTCGACAAGCTCGGGTCGGGCCACTCGTCCTGCGGCTTGAGCATGACGAAGGTGTCGGAGGAGTTCGGCGGCATTGGGTCGGAGGCCACCTCGGCCGTGCCGGTCTTCGAGAAGACGTAGGCGACCTGGGGGAACTGCGAGACCGCCTTCTCGACGTTCAACTGCATCGCCTGCGACTGGCTCAGCGAGGTCGAGGGGATGCGGGTCGCGTTGAGCGCGATGCTCTTCTCGTCGAGTTGGGGGATGAACTCCGTCCCGAGCCGGGTGGACAGGAGCCCCGCCCCGACGAGCAGAAGCAGGGCCGCCCCGATGAAGGCGAACGGACCCCGCACCGCGGCGCCGAGCACCGGCCCGTAGGCCGCCTTGAACGCCCGGATGATGAGGTTGTCCTTCTCGGTAACCCTGCCGGTGATGACGATGGCGATGAGCGCCGGCACGAAGGTCAGCGACAGCACGAAGGCCGAGACCAGCGCGATGATGACGGTCAGCGCCATCGGTTCGAACATCTTGCCCTCCACGTCAGTGAAGGTCAGGAGCGGTACGTAGACCAGGACGATGATCGCCTGCCCGTACAGGGAAGGCTTGATCATCTCCTCGGCCGAGGCCCGGACGGTCCGGAGGCGCTCCTCGGTGTCGAGGGTCCGCCCAAGTTCGTGCTGCTTCTGGGCGAGGTGCCTGAGCGCGTTCTCGGTGATGATGACCGCCCCGTCGACGATGAGCCCGAAATCGAGGGCGCCCAGGCTCATCAGGTTCGCCGAGATCCTCGCTTCGACCATTCCGGTCATGGTCATCAGCATGGCGAGTGGGATGACGAGCGCGGTGACGATGGCCGCCCGGATGTTGCCGAGCAGCAGGAACAGGATGACGATGACGAGGGCCGCGCCCTCGCACAGGTTCTTGGCCACCGTCTTGACGGTCGCCTCGACGAGGCGGGTCCGGTCGAGGAGGGTCTGCACCTCGACGCCCGGCGGCAGGCTCTTGCGGATCTGGTCCATCCGCGCGTCGACGGCGGCGGCCACCGTGCGGCTGTTCTCGCCGATCAGCATCAGCGCGGTGCCGACGACCACCTCCTGACCGTTCTGGCTGCCCGAGCCGGTGCGCAGGTCGCGCCCGATGCGAACCTCGGCGATGTCGCGGATGCGCACCGGGATGCCCCCGCGGGTGGTGACGAGGATGGTCTCGATCTCGTCCATGCTCTCCAGGCGGCCGGCCGCCCGGACGATGTAGCCCTCGCCGTTGTCCTCCAGGTAGCGGGCGCCCTGGTTGGCATTGTTGGCCTGCAGTGCCCGAGAAACGTCCGCGAAGGACAGGTCGAGGGCGGTCAGCTTCATCGGGTCGGGCTGGACGTGATACTGCTTCTCGAAGCCGCCGATGACGTCGACGCCGGCCACGCCCGGCACTGTTTTGATCTGGGGCCGGATGATCCAGTCCTGGACCGTGCGCAGGTAGGCCGTCTGCTCCAGCGCGGTCCGGAGCCGCTGGCCCTCCGGGGTCAGGTAGCTGCCGTCAGGCTGCCAACCGGCCTTGCCTGCCGGCGAGACCGTACGCTCTCCCGGCTTCGCGTAATGCACCGACCACATGTAGATTTCGCCGAGCCCCGTGGAGATCGGGCCCATACGCGGCTCGACCCCGGGGGGCAGATCCTCCTTCACCAAGGAGAGCCGCTCGGCGACCTGCTGGCGGGCGAAGTAGATGTCGAGCCGTTCCGCGAAGACCGCGGTGACCTGCGAGAAGCCGTTGCGCGAGAGCGAGCGGGTGTATTCCAGACCCTTGATGCCGGCGATTGCCGTCTCGACCGGGTAGGTGACCTGCCTCTCGATGTCGTCAGGCGAGAGCGATGGCGCGACCGTATTGATTTGCACTTGGTTGTTGGTGATGTCGGGCACCGCGTCGATGGGAAGCCTGGTCAGGGCGTAGCCCCCAAAACCGGCGGCCAGGAGCGACAGGAGCAGAACCAGCCAGCGCTGGTGCACGGAGACGTCGAGGATGCGGCTGATCATGTCCGGCTTCCTCAATGGTCGTGGTCGGCTTCGCCCTTTCCGAGCTCAGCCTTGAGGAGGAAGGAATTGGCGACCGCGATCTCCTCGCCGGGCTTCAAGCCGGCGATGACCTCGTGCGAATCGTCATCCGAGCGCCCGAGGTCGACCTCGCGCTTTGCGAAGCCCTCCTCAGTGCGCACGAAGACCACGCGCCTGCCCTCGATGGTCTGCAGGGCGGCCTTGGGAACGCGCACCCGCACCGTGTCTTGCGCGATCTCGACCTCGGCGGTGACGAAGGTCCCGGGACGCCACGTCATGTCCTTGTTCGGCAGTGCGACGATGACACGGGCCGAGCGGGTGTCCGGGTTGAGGATAGGGCTGACGAAGATGACCCTGCCGTCCTCGTGGCGGTCGCCGCCCTCCCGATTGGGGGTAACCACGACGCGGGCGCCCTCTCTCACCTTGTCGAGGTCGACAATGGGCACCGAGAGCTCGATCCAGACCGTCGACAGGTCGGCCACGGTGTAGACGTCGGCCGGATCGCCCTCCTTGCCGACCGCGGTGCCGATGTCGACCTTGCGCTCGACGATGCGGCCGGCCAGCGGCGCCCGCAGTGGATAGCGGCGCAGGCTCGACTGGTTCGGGGTGGCCTCGTCGCGCTTCTGCGCGGCCTGAACCTCGGTGGCGTTCAGCCCGAGTGCGGAGAGCTTCTGCCGGGCGAGGTCGACGCGCAGCTGGTTTTCCTGGAACGCCGCCCGGGCGTTGTCGAAGGCAGACTGGGACGCCGCGGCGGACGCCAGCAGCTTCTGCTGTCGCTCGAAGTTGACCTTCTGGAGTTCGGCCTGGACAAGGGCGGTCAGGTATTCGCTCTTGGCGTCGGCGACTTCCCGGCTGTCGAGCACGGCTACGACCTCGTCCTTCTGGACGGCGTCGCCAAGGCGCTTGCGCATCTCGGACACCGTGCCGACGACGCGGACGGGGACGCGGGCGATCCGGTCCGTGTCGGGGGTGATGGTGCCGGGAACGAGGATGTGCCGGGCGAGCGTCCCGCCCTCGACGGCGGCGACCTCGATGTCCTGACCGGCGACCTGCTCAGCGGTCATCTTGACATGACCTTCTTCGCCTTCGGCCTCGGAGTGCTCGCCATGGGCATGGCCGCCGCCTGGTTGAGCCGCCGGCTTCCCGTGGTCGTGGCTGTCGCCTTCGGCATGGTCGGCCTCGCCCCGGGTCGCCTTCCACTCGGCTGGCGGGGCGGGAGCAAAGGCAAGGATCGCGGGTTGCAGCCCGGCCGATGTCAGGAGGCCCCGGACCAAGGCGGATACGCCGGGGACGGCGGCGCCCACGAGGATGCCGGCGGCCACGAGGACCGCGGTGAAGAGGATGCGCATAAGACCAGTCCGGATGGGACCCAGCGCCGGTCGAACGTCGCGGATGGTCCCGTTACGGTGACGTGAGGGATCGGCCCCGAAGCCGGGGCTCCGAGATCAGGACGCGCGCCTTCGCGGCGTTACCTCAGGTGCGTGGAGGCCGTGGTAGGCGGTCGGGAAAGACGGCCGGGATGGCTGCCACGGTTGCGGCGTAGCTCGGACGCGACGCAGGCATCGGGGGTTCCATCGCGGTTCTGTCTAACGTCGCGGCCACGTGGCATCCGCAATGAACATGGCACGCCACACCGGGATCGGCGGCCTGTGTTCCCGCTGTCACCATGGACGAGGGGACGAGTTCGGTCATGCCGCGCCCCCGATGGCCCTCATGGTATGAGACGTCCTCCGCCAGGCCAACGGTCGGCGCTGCGACGGCCAACGCCAGGACGAGCGCGAGCACGCGGACGGCGGTCGCATACCACCCTATCACAGCTCCAGAGGCCCTAAGACGGCGCGTCGGCTTCATCGTCGTCGTTATGGGGCATCCGGGTGCTCGACCACAAGCAGTCTAGAAACAAACCTTCCCAAGGCCTGTTGTGGGTGGTCATCGGGCACAAAGACGACGTCCGCTTACCTGGATCGTCGCCCGGAAGCGGACGGGCGGGAATCCACCCCAAGTCGTCATTCCGATAGCGACCCATGTCAGCCGTTGCTGCGGGTCGTGAGCGGTCCCAGCGGCTATGTCTGCTCAGATGCCTGCCGTGCCCGGAAGCGGATGTACTGAAAACCACCCCAAGCGGCGCGTCGCAAGGGCAAGCCGACCCTAATCCATCATCCGCCGGAGCACGCCCTCGGTGCCAGGCAGCGGCATCGCCATGGGCGGGGGCGGGGGGACCGGGCGCACCGGCATCATCGCCCGGAACTGCTGGCGGAAATCGTCCGCGATCTTGTCCGCCTCGGCGGCGCCGCGGATGACCTTCGGGCGGATGAACACGATCAACTCGGTGCGCACCCGCTGGTCGCTGCGGTTGCGGAAGGCGGGGCCGATGAGGGGCAGGTCGCCCAGGATCGGCAGGCTCTCGTTCGAGAGCTGCGATTTCTCCTGCACGAGGCCGCCGAGCGCCAGGGTGTGGCCGTCGTTCACCGCCACGCTGGTCGCCACCCGCCGCTGGCGGATGGTCGGCGAATTGATGGTCGAGGTGGTGGTCGGCACCACGTCGCTGACCTCCTGGTTGATGTCGAGCACCACGAGGCCGTTCTTGTTCACCCGCGGCGTCACCGAGAGGATGACGCCGGTGTCCTTCAATTCGATCTGGTTCAGGATCGGCGCGCCGGCGGCGAGCGCGCTCTGGCCGCTCTGCTTCACGATCGGCACCTGATCGCCGATCTGGAGCTTGGCGGTGCGGTTGTCGAGCACGGTGATGTTGGGCGAGGACAGGACATGCACCGTGGTGATGCCCTGGAGGGCGTTCAGCACCACGTTGAAGTTCGATCCGCTCATCAGGTAGCTGAAGCCGGGGATGGCCTGCGTCGCGGCGCTGATCAGCGCGGCGGTGCCGCTGACGGCGGTCCCCGTGCCGGTGACGGGCACGGCCGAACCCGCGAGGCCGGCGGTGGCGTTGGAGGCGAGGTTCAGCCGGTCGCCCCGGTTCTGCAGGAACCATTGCACGCCGAACTGCAACTGGTCGTTCAGCGTCACCTCGGCGATGACGGTCTCGAGCAGCACCTGCGTCGGCATCGCGTCGAGGCGGCCGAGGATGCGCAGGATCTTGTCGTACTGGTTGCGGGTCGCGGAGATGACGAGGCTGTTATTGGTCTCGTCGGCGACGACGCCGATCATGTCCCGGCGCGGCAGGCCGGCGGCCATTCCGCCTCCCACGCTCCCCGCCATTCCGTAGCCGCCGCCTGCATCGGCGCCGTAGCCGCTCGCGAAACCCGACGCGAAGCCGGCGCCGCCCGCCCCGCCGAAGCCGCCGCCGCCGTTCAGCCCGCCGCCTTGCTGCGGCCCGGCCCCCTGGCCGAACCCCGCGCCGCCCAGCGGCGGCGTCCCGGCGAGGCTTCCGCCGCCGCCCGCGAGGCCACCGGAGGCATTGCCGGAGAGGCCCGACGGCGCACCGCCCGCGCCGGACGAATCGCCGCCGAAGCCGGATGTCCCGAACCCGGCCCCGATCACCGACCCGTCCCCGCCGAAGCCCGCGCCGCCGGCGGTGGCGCCGAGCCCGCCCGCACCGAACCCGGCCCCGGAGGAGACGTTCACGCTCGCGCCGGTTTCGGCGGCGACGACGCCCTGCAGCACGGCGGCGAGTTCCTTCGCCGAACGGTTCTGGATCCGGTAGACGAAGAGCTGCCGCTCCCGGTCGGCGGCAAGCGATTCCAGCTCGCCGAGCCAGACGCGGGCGCGGTCGAGATAGACCGCCCGCGAAGTGACCACGAGCACCGCGCTCAGGGCCTCGTTCGGCACGAAGCGGATGACGTCGCCGGTCCCGGCGGTCTCGCCGCCGAAGATCTGGGTGAGGTCGCGGGCGATGGCTCGGGGGTTCGAGCTGCGCACCGGCAGCATCGCCGTCGACATGCCGCGCATCCAGTCGACGTCGAACACCTCGATGGTCTGGCGCAGGGTGCGGATCTGGCCGGCATCGCCGTTGAGGATCAGGACGTTGCGCGCCCGGTCGGCCCGCAGCACCACGTCGCGCGGGGCGACGGAGGCCAGGATCGCCTGCATCTCGGCGGCCGAGATCCAGCGCAGGGGCACCACCACGGCGCCCGCCTCGCCCCCGACCCCGCGCACCGGCTGCAGGCTGCCCGCCCCGGCCGCCACGATCTGCGCCATGCGGCCCCGCCGCCGGAGGGCGAGGCCCCGGCTCGACAGGGCACCCTCGAACAGCGACAGCAGGGCGGCGCGGCTCACCGGGCCGCCGGTCTGGAGGGTGATCGGCCCGCCGGCCTCCGCGTCCAGGGTGTAGCCCCAGCCGAACGTGTCGGCGAGCACCGCCTTGGCCGCCACCGGCAGCGGCACGTCCACGAGGTTGAGGCTTACCGTCCCGGCGGGGAGGGCCTCCTGGCCCGTGGCCTCGCTGCCGACGAGCCGGTCGTTGCCCCGGATCACGACGCCGGAATGCCCGCGCAAGCCCGCTCCGCTGGGAGGGATGTCCGAGAGGGGTTCGGCTGCCGGCGCTGCGGTGGCCGCGGCGCACAGGAATGCCGCGCCGATGATCTGTGCGCGACCCTTCATCCGACCCACGGTCCCCGTTTCGGCTCTGCGTCCCAGGGCGAGGTTTATGATTTCGTGGTTAATAAATCGCTTATATGCAACTTACGAACGTTTCTACTGCGGTGTAAGTTCTTAGAAATACAGATCAAGTCGAAATTGAGCGAAATCAGCCCGTGGCGTTGCGCTGCTTGGGGTTGCATGATGTGCGGATCGAATACGCAATCACCGGTTACAGCTCGTCACTTCCCCCTCCCACCGTGACCGCCCCGGGACAGGGGCCGGAGCTTGCCGGATTGGGCAACGCATCGGCGACTTACTTGGCCGGGGCGTCGCGTAACGGCGCGGAGGAGCCGGCCAGGTCGATTTACCCTGCTGTAGAGAATCGGCCGGGTGGGATGGTTTTCATCAATCTTCGCTGCTTAAAACGAGACTGTTCGCAGTGACGAACGCGTCTATCGCGCAAGGACATTGCAGCGAAAGCAGTTCATCTCACTCAAGGACCCGTGCGGGAATACTGAAAGCGCCGCACCGTTCCGTTAACCGACCCAAGGATCACCATGTCCCGCGCCGCCCCCCGATCCTTCCGGCTCCGCAGCACCCTTCTCTGCGCGACGATGCTCGCCAGCGGTTCTGCCCAGGCCGCCCTATTCGGCATCGTCGTCAACCCGGTGGCCGATCCGCTGCTCTCGGGCCTGTCGATCCCGGCCACGGCCCCGAGCACGGGCCTGTTCTCGCCGGTGCGCGACTGGCCGATGAACGCGATCACCCTCGGCCTCCTGCCGAGCGGCAAGGTCGTGTCCTACGGGACGGCGGGCGGCAATCCCGGCGTGCAGGACGGGCGCACCTTCGACATCTGGGATCCGACGCTGGGCTTCACCGGGGGCAGCCACAAGACCCTGCAGGGCGTCACCGGCGTCAACAGCTTCTGCGGCGCGCAGGCGTTCCTCGGGGACGGCTCCCTGCTCGTGGCCGGCGGCATCTTCGACAACGGCAACGACAAGGGCAGCGTCGTCCTGAACAACCAGGCCTCGGGCGTCGGCGCCCTGCCGGCCAAGCTCGCCAACGACCGCTACTATTCCACCATGATCACCCTGGCCGACGGGCGCCAGCTCATCATGGGCGGGTCCTATCCCTATCTCGGCGGCTACAGCGACCCCCAGGGCAGCATCGACAACGGCTACATGACCGGCATGACGCCGGAGATCCTGGCCGGGGGCCAGTGGAGCAGCCTGTTCGGCGCCAAGAGCCGGGACGCGTTCGGGCCGGATAACAATCGGTGGTGGTATCCCCGCGCCTGGGTCGCGCCGAACGGCCAGGTCTTCGGCATCTCCGCCGACAAGATGTGGTTCCTGAACGCCTCCGGCACCGGCTCGGTGACGACGTGGAACTTCAAGCAGCCGCAGCGCAGCGCCTCCAGCGCCACCGACGCGCCGAATGTCGGGCCGGTCTCGACGGCGGTGATGTACGACACCGGCAAGATCCTCCAGGTCGGCGGCAACAGCTACACCAACGGCGACGGGTTCCTCTCTTCGAGCCTCGCCACCACGGTCGACGTGAACGGCAACACCCCCGTCGTCGCCGACACGGCGCCGATGAGCGTCGGCCGGGCCTGGGCGCAGGCCACGGTGCTGCCCACGGGGCAGGTCGCCGTGACCGGCGGCAGCAAGTACGATGACCAGGCGGGGGACAACACGGTCCTGCAATCGGAGATCTGGGATCCCCGCACCGGCCAATGGTCGGTCGGCGCCTCGGGGGCGGTCTATCGCGGCTACCACTCGACGGCGATCCTGATGCAGAACGGCGCCCTGCTCATCGCCGGGGGCGGCGCGCCGGGGCCGGTGAACAACCAGAACGCCGAGATCTACTACCCGCCCTACCTGTTCACGTCCGCCAACGGCACCGCCACCCTGGCGACGCGACCGCAGATCGTCAGCCTCGCCTCGATCACGCCGGGCTACGGCCAGACCCTGTCGTTCGAGCTGAAGTCGCCGAACGGCCTGTCGCAGGTGGTGCTGGTCGGGCTCAGCGCCGTCACCCACAGCTTCAACGCCACGCAGCGGCGCTACGTGGCGAGCTTCACCGTCTCCGGCCAGGGCGTCACCGCCCGGATGCCGGCCTCGGGGGCCATCGCGCCCCCCGGCTACTACCAGCTCATCGCCATCGACACGAAGGGCGTGCCCTCGCCGGGGGTGATCGTCGGCCTCGGCGGCGTCACGGCGCCGGTGCAGGTGACGACCCCCGTCCCCCCCTCGGCCGTGGCCTCCAACGGCGGCGGCACCGGAACCGGCGGCACCGGCACGGGCGGGACCGGAACCGGCGGGGCCGGAACCGGCGGGACCGGCGGCACGGGCACCGGCACCGGGGGCAACGGCGGCACCGGGAGCCTCGGCGCGACGATCGGCCAGGTCGGCCTCGCCCTCAGGGCTTCGCATTCGGGACAGTGCCTCGCCGTCCCGGCGGGCAACACGGCCGACGGCGCTGCGGTGACGCAGCAGCCCTGCACGGGGGCGGCGGAGCAGACGTGGCAGGTCCAGGCCGGCAATGGCGGGCGGACCCTCGTCAACGCGGCGACCGGCAAGTGCCTCGACATGAGCCTCATGGCGGCGCCGGGGCCGGGCTCGCAGGTCTTTCAATGGACCTGCAACGGCGGCACGAACCAGAGCTGGAACCCGCGCGGGCAAGGGGCTGGTAACGCCCTTGTCTCGGCCTACAACGCCAATCTCTGCCTCGACGTGAGCGGCGCCTCCACGGCGGCGGGAGCGGGGGCCATCGTCTGGTCGTGCCACGGCGGCGCGAACCAGACCTTCACCCCCGGCCCGGCGCGGATCGCCCTGAAGGCCGCCCATTCCGGCCAGTGCCTCTCCGTCCCGGCGGGCAACGGCAACGACGGCGCCCCCGTGACGCAGCAGGTCTGCACCGGCGCGGCCGAGCAGGCGTGGCAGGTCACGCTCACCGGCGGCGGCCAGACCTTCGTCAACGCCGCGAACGGCAAGTGCCTGGACCTCACCCTGGCGGCGACGCCGGGTCCCGGTTCCCAGGTCTATCAGTGGGGCTGCCACGGCGGCACGAACCAGGCGTGGCTCGGCCGGGCGCAGGGCAGCGGCTCGTCGCTCGCCTCGTCCTACACCCCCGCTCTCTGCCTCGACGTGAGCGGCGCGGCGGTCACGAGCGGCGCCGGGACGATCGCCTGGACCTGCCAGGGCAGCGCCAACCAGACCTTCGGCGCGGTGGCGGTGACCTCCGCGACGCAATAGGCCCCGGCGGCGGCCCTCAGCGTTCCTTCCACGCCTTGGCGATCTGGTCGGCCAGCGGCTTCGTCAGGTAGGAGAGCACCGAGCGGTCGCCGATCTGCATGTAGGCCTCCACCGGCATGCCGGGGACGAGGCGCAGGGAACCGAGGGCCTCCATGGCGCTCGGCTCCAGGCGGACGCGGGCGACGTAATAGGTCTGCCCGGTCTTGGGGTCCTGGCTCACGTCGGCCGAGACCCGCACGACCTCGCCCGCCACCTCCGGCGTGGTGCGCAGGTTGAAGGCCGAGAAGCGCAGCATCGCGCTCTGCCCCACGCGGACGTTGTCGATGTCCTGGGGTTGCACTCGCACCTCCACGAGGAGCTGGTCGGCCTGCGGCACGATCAGCATGGCGGGTTCGTTGGGGGTGACGAGGCCGCCCACCGTGTGGACCGTCATCTGGTGGACGATGCCGTCCTGGGGGGCGCGCATGTCGATGCGCATCAGCTGATCCTGCGCCGCCACGCGCTTCTCGATGAGTTCCGACCACTTGCCCCGGATCTCGGCGAGATCCTTGCCCACCTCGCTGCGCATCTCCCGGTCGATCTGGATGATCTGCAACTCGGTCTCGGCGATCTTGCCGCGCGAGGAGGCGGTGGAGGCGATGAGCTGCCCGCGCTCGCCTTCCAGCCGCGCCGCGTCGCGCTCTAGCCCCGTGACCCGCGAGATCGGCACGAGGTTCTTGGCGAAGAGGTCGCGCACGCCCACGAGTTCCTGCTGGATCAGCGCGATCTCGCGGTTCTTGGCGTCGGCCTGCTCGCCGAGGCCCCGGATCTCCTGGCGCAGCTGCGCGATGCGCTCGGACAATTGCGCTTTCTGGCCCTCACGGGCGGCGACCCGCGACTGGAACAGCCGCGCCTCGCTCTCGATCAGGTGGGCGACCGCCGGGGTCGTGCGGGCGCGGGAGACGAGGTCGTCGGGGAAGGTGACGGTCGCCGCGCCGTCGCGCTCGGCCTCGTCCCGCGCCCGACGGGCGGCGAGTTCGTCCAGCGCGCTCAGCACGATCTCGAGGTTGGTGCGGATCTGGGTTCCGTCGAGGCGCACGAGGACGTCCCCCGCCTGAACCCGGCTGCCCTCGCGGACCAGGATCTCGCCGATGACGCCCCCGGTGGCGTGCTGGACCTTCTTCACGTCCGATTCGACCACGAGCTGGCCGGGGGCGATCACCGCCGCCGAGAAATGGGTGAAGGTGGCCCAGCCGCCGATGCCCGGCACCAGCACGAGGCCGAGGCCGAGCGCCACGGCGAGGTGACGGCGGATCGAGGGCAGGGCCAGCGCCGGCGGCGGCGCGAGGCGGGCGCCGAGGGAGCCGATGGCGGAGACGGCCTTCGTGCTCATCACGCGCTCTCACGCAGGGTTGCGACCGCAGGGGGCTGGCCGATCGGCTGGCCGGGGGCCGATGCGGCCGGACGCAGGACGTGCTTGAGCACCTCCTCCTTGGGGCCGAAGGCCTGGACCCGTCCGTCCGACAGGACGAGCACCATGTCGAGGGCGGCGAGCGCGCTCGGCCGGTGGGCGATCACCACGCAGATGCCGCCCCGGCGGCGCACCCCGAGGATCGCCTCGGTGAGGGCGGCCTCGCCCTCCGCGTCGAGGTTGGAATTGGGCTCGTCGAGGACCACGAGGAACGGGTCGCCGTACAGGGCGCGGGCGAGGCCGATGCGCTGGCGCTGGCCGGCGGAGAGGCCCGAGCCGTTCTCGCCGATGCGGGTGTCGTAGCCCTCGGGCAGGCGCAGGATCAGCTCGTGGACGCAGGCCGCCCGTGCCGCCGCCAGCACCTTGGCCGGATCCGCTCCGTCCTCGAACCGGGCGATGTTCTCCGCCACCGTGCCGGGGAACAGCTCCACCTCCTGCGGCAGGAAACCGAGATGGGGGCCGAGCGTCTCGCTCGACCATTGGTCGAGGGCCGCGCCGTCGAGGCGGACCTCGCCCCGCGCCGGCGCCCAGATGCCCACCAGGGCCCGGGCGAGGGAGGACTTGCCCGAGGCGCTCGGGCCGATCATCCCGAGTCCCTGGCCGGCGGTGAGGGCGAAGCTCGCCTCCTGCACCGCCAACCTCCGCGAGCCGGGCGGGCAGACGGCGAGCCCCTCGACCGCCAGCGTCCCGACGGGGGCGGGCAGGGCATGGGGGCGGGACGCCTCGGGCAGGCGGGCGAACACCTCCGACAGGCGGCGCCAGCTCTGCCGTGCGGCGGCGAAGCCCTTCCAGTGGGCGATGGCGAGCTCGGCCGGGGCGAGGGCGCGGGAGACGAGGATCGAGGAGGCGATGATGATGCCCCCCGTCGCCTCGTTGTGGATCACCAGCCACGCGCCCAGCGCCAGCACCCCCGATTGCAGGGCGGTGCGGAACACCTTCGACAGGGCGCCGTAGCCGCCCACCGCGTCCGAGGCGCGCTGCTGGGCGACGCCGTAATCGCGGTTCACGAGGCTCCAGCGCAGGCCGAGCCGGCCCTGCATGCCGAGCGCCGCCAGCGCCTCGGCGTTGCGCCGCGAGACCTCCGCGAGGCTGCTGCGCTGCTGCGCGTGGATCGCCGATTGGGCGGTGGGCTTGCGGGTCGCCCGGTCGTTGACCAGCGTCACCCCCACCAGCACCACCATGCCCGCGATGGTCGCCACGCCGATGAGCGGATGGAACAGGAAGCAGATGGCGAGGTAGACCGGCATCCACGGCAGATCGAACAGGGCGGCGGGCCCGCCGCCGGACATAAAGGCGCGCAGCTGGTCGAGGTCGCGCAGGGCCATCAGCCCGTCGGTGCCGAGTCCGCCCCGCAGCGGCGCGCGGACCGTCACGTCGAAGACGCGCCCGCTCAAGACTTCGTCCAGCGCCATGCCGATGCGGACCAGCACGCGGCCGCGGATCGCCTCCAGGATGCCCTGCAGGACGTAGAGCATGAGGGCGAGGACGCAGAGGCCGACCAGGGTCGGGACCGACCGGCTCGGGATCACGCGGTCGTAGACCTCGAGCATGAAGAACGAGCCGGTGAGATAGAGCACGTTCACCAGTGCGCTCATGCAGGCCACGCCGATGAAGGCCAGCCGACAGCGCTCAAGCGCCGAGACCAGCGTGGAAGAGCTGCCTGCCATCGCAACCGTAACTCGCATTAAATGCGGGACTTGTCGTTTTACTTGCAAATGCTCTTGCAAGATCGTCGAGTTAACACCGACAACGACGAATCGCGACCATGATCCCGATTCATTAACAATGTTCTGAGGAGACGGCCAAGCTCGGGCCGGCGAGACGCTCCCGCGCCTGTTCGAGAGCGGACAAGCTTCTGGCCCTGCGAAAATTTTGGGTCAGAATGTTTTCCGAACAGGCTCCCCGGCGGGCTCTCGGCGAAGCCGGGCGAGGGGACCGCCGATCCCGAATTATTGCAGCGCAGCGGGGGCTTTGCCGTGGGCAAATATCTTACTCAGTAGCGCCGCAAGTCTTCGAGAATAAAGTCCTCGATTCCATAACTCTTGAAACCGTTCCACATTAAGAACGAAAAAATTAGGCAAAATGCCCCAAGTCGCGCCTTGAGTTGTGCATCGCAATCTGTCATTCGACACTTAATATCCGGTTAAAAATCGATGCCCACATCCGTGCCTTAAGAGGGATGCAGCATGCTGCTTCACAACCTGCCCCTGGCCGCGCTGCGATCCCGCAGGATCACGTCCGGCGCGCTGATCGAGGGCGGGCATGGCCGTGGGCGCATCTCCGACCGGGCTCCGAAGCGGCTCTTCGACCTCGGCGTCGCCGCGATCTGCCTGTTCCTGCTGATGCCGCTCTTCGTGCTGATCGCGGTCTCGATCTGGGCGGTCGACAGGGGCTCGCCCTTCTATAGCCACCGCCGCCTCGGGAGAGGGGGGAAGACCTTCGGTTGCCTGAAGTTCCGCTCGATGCGCATGAACGGCGACGAGATCCTGACCCGTCACCTCGCCGAGAATCCCGCCGCGCTGGCGGAATGGACGCAGAGCCGCAAGCTCAAGAACGACCCGCGGATCACGGTGATCGGGCACGTCCTGCGCAAGACCAGCCTCGACGAGCTGCCGCAACTCATCAACATCCTGCGCGGCGAGATGAGCCTCGTCGGTCCTCGCCCGATCGTCGAGGCCGAGGTCGAGAAGTACGGGGACGCGGCCTCCGCGTATTTCGCCGTGCGCCCCGGCCTCACCGGGATGTGGCAGATCAGCGGCCGGTCGGACACGACCTATGCCGAGCGCGTCCGCCTCGACCGGCACTATGTCGAGTCGCGCAGCTTCTCGGGCGACATCAAGATCATCCTCCGTACCGTGCCGGCGGTGTTCCTGGTCAAGGGCTCCTACTGAACCCGCGCGCCTGAATCCTCCCGTCGGTCCAGGTTAAGCCCCCGCGTGGTTCCTCCACGCGGGGGTTTGCGCGCGGGGGCTTGCCGTTTCGTGGCCCCCGTGACGGCGGGGCGACCGGGAATGAACGATTCCGCCACGCTCGCTCCAGGCAATCGTGGCCGTGAGACGTTTCAGGTCACTTTCGGTCTTTGTTTTTCCTGCGACGTCATTGCCGTGGCGGGAATTGTTTCGATCTCGGAAAGTTGTCTTTCATTGCAGGATTGGATCGCGGACAAGCCTATCCCATATGAGTTTCTTCATGGATGCGGCGCATGGTGCCCGCGTCGGGCATGGGTTGAGACGCCGGTCGTTCGCAGCTTTCCCTGTGTTGGTGCGAGACCGGAGCTCGGAGGGGACCGATGGAGACGACAGGAGTTCTGGGACTCTTCGCCCTGTTCGGCCTCGTCTGCGGTGTTTACGTCTCGGTGGTCGGCTTCGCGGTGACGGCCGTGGCCATCGTGGCGGTGCTCGGCCTCATGGCCGTGTTCGTCGGCGGCCCGCTCGGCGGCTGGATGCCGGCCGAAGCCTTCGTCGCCATGCAGGTCGGCTACTTCCTCTGCCTCGTCGGTACCGCCCTCATCGACTATGTGCGCCGGCTGTCGACCGGGGAGTCGCGCCGGACCGAGCGCAACCTGCACATCCACCACGAATAGGGTCTCACCCCCCCTGCGGGAGGGGAAGCACCGCCATCAGGCCCGTGTCGTCCACCGCCACGGGGACGAGCGCGCCGGGGCCGCAGGCCTCCGCCGGGACGCGCGCCCGATAGCCGATCCGGCGCTTGCCGACCCTCTCGAAGCCCGCCTGACCGGCGAGATCCCGGCGCAGGCGGCGCGGCCGCTCCACGGCGACGAGCCGTCCGCCGCAGAACAGCGCAAGCTGCATCGCCCGTCCCGGCCGCGCCGGATCGAAGGCATAGGCGCTCACCAGGATCTCCCGCGCCCCGATGGGCTCCAGGCTCTCCACCCGCGCCAGCAGGGTTCCGAGCAGGGCGACGCCGCGATCGCCGATGGCCGATGCCGCCGCGGCACGGGACGTCCAGGATTCCGGGGGGAGGGCGGCGATGGCGCGCCGGGCCTGGAACGCGGCCCAGTCGTTGCGGGCGGTCTCGGTGCTGCCCCAGAGCGCGCAGGCCGTGAACACGACGAGGAAGGCGGCCACGCCCCGTTTCAGGGTCGCCGGGCGCGCCCCGTCGATGCGCGCGCGCAGGCGACGGTAAAAGGCGACGTCGAGGGGGCCGAGGAGGGCGGCGACCGTCAGCGCCCCCGCGAGGCTCACCGCCGCGTAGGCGGCACCGTTCCAGTGCGGCGGACAGGCCCAGTCCGCCAGCATCAGCACGGGCGGATGCGCGAGATAGAGCACGTAGCTCCAATCCCCCAGGGCGATCAGGCTCCGCGCCACCCGGCCCTCGCGGCGGACCGGCGTCGCGGTGACGGCGGCCCCCACGAGCAGCACCGCCGCGATGCCGCCGAGCCAGCGCGCGCCGGCGGTGTCGACGAAGAAGCACGCCACCGCGAAGGGCAGGGCGAGGAGGGCCGCCGCCGGGCGCACCCAGCCCGCCGCGATCAGCCGGGGCAGCAGCAGCCCAGCCGCGAAGGGCACGCAGGCGGCGGTCACCGGCATGAGGTAGAGCGGCGGCGGCATCATGTTGCGGCTGTCGGGCGGCAGCAGCGGGAAGGCCACCGCGAGCAGCACCAGCCAGCCGGCGGCGACCGGCACCAGCCGCCGGGCCTGCCCCGCCAGGGCGAGGAGGAACAGGCCGACATAGAAGGTCACCTCGAGGACGAGGGTCCATTCCACGTTGAGCGGGGACGAGCGCGGGCCGCCCGGCGCAAGGGACAGGGCGAGCACGGAGAGGCCGCCGAATTCCAGGCGCACGGCCGCGAACAGGGCGGCGAACAGGGCCACCACCGCGAAATAGGTCGGGAAGATCCGGCTCGCCCGGTGGGCGAGGAAGACGAGGGGCGGATCGCGGCTGACGAGCCGCGCCATCAGGAAACCGGAGAGGGCGAAGAAGATCGCCACGCCCCACACGCCCATCAGCCCGTCGAGGGCGGCGAAGGGCCGGTCGGCCCCGCGCAGAGTCTGCCCGTAGACCGCGATGTGGTGGACGAGGACGAGGCTCGCCGCCAGGGCCCGCAGGAGCTGCAGGTTGGTGAGTTCGCCGCCTGCCCGTGCGATGCCCGCGGCCGGCGCGGCTTCGCCCGAGGCGGGACGCGGCGCGGCTTTCGCGATCTCGGGGACGTCCCGGCTGAGGCGTATCGGCATGGTCGTGGTCCCGGGCGGCTCCGGTCCCCGGCCGGCGCGTTCCTGCCCGATGGGCAAGAAACATGGCCCCCGTGTGGTCGGCCCTCCTGCGACAGGCCTCGGAAGGGGCTGAGTCCGGCTCAGATCCCGATGCGGCCGAGGCCGGGGAGCTTCAGGCCGGGTCGGCGCAGGTCGAACCCGGCCACCGCCCCGAGGAGGTTCACCTCGACCCCCTCCACCCAGGCCACCGTCAGCCCGACATAGCCGCCGAGGTTGATGCGGAACCCGGTGCCGGAGGGGGTGGGGCCGATCCAGCGGCCGTCATAGGGGAAGTCCTTGCCGATGGCGGTCGCCGGCAGGCTCGCCCGCATCTCGGGCACGGCGCTCATCACCGTCGCCACGAAGGTGTTGGAGTTCGGCCCCGGCCAGAGCCGGTAATCGCCGATCTTCGCGTAGCGGTAGGTGGCGATGGTCTCGCGGATGCGCGGCAGCATCCGCTCCGCCTCCGCGCCGTCGGCGGCGAAGATCACCTCCGGCGCGCTCCCGAACCAGCGCCCGTCCGGGACGAAGCGATCGATCCAGATCGGCATGCCCCAGGCGGTGTAATCGAAGCGCCGGTAGGCCGGCTCGCCCGCCCCCTTCACGACGATCCAGCTATGCGTGGCGACGATGCCGCGCCAACTCACCGTCCGCGCCGAGAACACGCGCACCACCGCCTCCGGCTTGCGTGCGGCGGGGGGCAGGAGCCCCGCGCTCGACCGGTCGGCCGAGCGCCAGTCGGCGATGTCGTTGAAGAGGGCATAGCGCGCCGCCGAAACGGCGATGGGCGCCAGGAACGCGACGACGAAGACGAGGAGGGTGATACGGAACACGGATCTCATCCGGGGAGGGGGCTCCGCTGATCTATGGACCCGCGGCGCCCGGCGGCAGGGTTGTGCGACGCCGTGTGTGCGTCAGACCAGCAGCAGGATCGTCCCGATCACCAGCACGACGCCGAGCCCGGCGAGCAGCACCACCCGCCCCACGCCGTCATCGGCGGGCTCGGGGCGCTCCGGCTTCGCTTCGGGAGCCGGCGGTTCCGCCCCCGAGGCGGGGCCGCCGGGCGCGGCCGGTTCGAGGGCCGCCGGGATGCCGGGATTCGGCAAGGGGAGGGTGAAGCGCGGCGCGGCGACGGTCTCGCCGCGCGGACCGAACACGTCCGGCTCGACGCTCACCCCGGCCGCCTCCAGTTCGAGCATGACGAGGACGAGGGCGTCGACGTCGAGCGCCTCGACCGGCAACGCCGCCTGAAGCTCGCTCGCGGTGAGTCCCCCCCGCTCCCGCCCGAGGGCGATCAGCCGGTCCAGGGTCGCGCGGTCGATCGTGCCTGCCATGGGTGTCCGTCAGCGTGAACCGGGGCCGGCGATCCGTTGCGCGGAGGCCTTCGCGTGCCGCACGACCTCTTCCGGGGTCGGCGGATTGGCCGGATGGTAGCTCAGGCAGATCGGCGTGCGCAGCTTCGCCGGGCGGCCGGAGCCTTCGGTGGCGAAGTAGAACTCGCCCGCGCCGAGCTTGCCGATATCGGTGGCGCTGCCCCCGTTCGCGGCGATGATCTCCTGCGCCGCCGCGATGGTCGCCGGGGCGCTCTGCCGGCCGAAGAACTGCGTCGTGCAGTTCGAGACGACCTGGTTGTGGATGCCGCGCGGCACCTGCGTCGCGACGATCATCCCGAGCCCGTATTTGCGCCCCTGCGCCACCAGCTTGATGCCGCTGCCGAGGCTCGGCACCGCGCGCTGCGACGGCAGGAAGGTCTGCGCCTCGTCCACCACGTAGAGCATGCCGCGCGGGGAGGGGTTCTTCTTGATCCAGCCGAAGAGGGTCATCTGCAGGCGGTTCACGAAATCCTCTCGGGCCGCGTCCGAGGCGAGGCCCGAGAGGTTGATGACCGAGATGCGGGTCCGTGCCGGATCGCTGCCGAAGAACAGGTGGCGCGGGTCGAGCACCGTGCCCTCCACCTTGAGGAGCGGGTTCGTCGCCACCGCCGCGCGCAGCTGGTCGGCCATGTTGGCCGCGAGCTTGCCGGCATTGCCGATGTCGCTGATCCCGTCGGGCAGGTCGGCGAGCAGGGCGATGAAGTCGGCGAGCGTGCCCCCGCGCACCGCGAAATACTCCAGCGCTCCCATGAGCACGCCGCGCGGGAGGTTGGTCTTGGCGCCCGCGAGCGGCCCCAGGGTCTCGGCGGCCATCTCGATGGCCTGCTGGCGCTCGTCCCGGTCCTCGCCGAGAGTCGAGAAGTCCGGCAGCACCGAGAGGAACAGCGGATTGCCGGCATGGACGCCCGGCGTCCAGACCACGGTCTCGACGCGCTCGGCATAGAGCGCCGCCTTGCGCGCGTCCTCGTCCGAGAAGGCCTTCGGCTGCTCCGGCCACGGGTCGCCGAGGCGGGACAGGTCGTTGTTCGGGTCGATCACGATGGCCGGCAGGCCCGCCAGCGCCGCCTCCTCCACGAGACGGCGCAGCAGCACGGTCTTACCCGAGCCCGAACCCGCGATGATCGCCGTGTGGCGGGGCAGGAGGCGAAGCGGCAGGTCGACCTCTGGCGCATCGGGGGTGATCCGGTGGCCGACCGGGATCGTGTCCGGACGGGTCTCGCGCGCGGGGGGCGCGGGCTTCCTGGCCGGCGGGGCGGGGGTCGGCGCCGGAGGGGAGGCCGCGGGGGCATCCGGGACGGACACGACCTCGCTGGCCAGACCGTGCGCAATGCCGGCGGTCTCGAAGAAGCGCGTCCGGGCGACCGGCTGCTCGGCCCGCAGCCAGCGCTCGAACTCATCGGAGCGTCCCTCGGCCTGCGCCTCGGCCCGCAGGTCGCGCAGTCCGGCGAAGACCCGCAGATCCTCGTCGGACGGGTCGATCAGCGTGCCCCCGGCCGCCGTGAATCGATCAACAAGCAATTTTGTCTTCGGACCACTCGGCATGGCGCCACGGCGAACCAGCAGCAAGTGCCGGTCGGCGATCTGCGCTGAAATGCCAGATGCCGTTAATGCCGCGAGGAGGCGGGCCTGGAACGCGATGGCGTTCTTGTGCTGCAGCGCCCGGTAGCAGACGTGTCGCTCGCGGTCGTTCTCCTTCCGATGGATGACGATCAATCGGCCGTGTAGCGGCGGAATCCTCTGGCCAGGCTCACCCTTGCTTGCGACGTCGAGGGCGTCGTCCGGATCGTCTTCCAGGGCGTAGAGGTCAAACGTGTCACGCAGCAACTGCCCGAGCCATGTGTCCTCGTCACTGCGAATGCCGGCGATATCGGCCCGTGCGGCGGCGGCGGCGAGGTCGAAGGCGGCAACTGGAGGTGTGTTCTCTGCAAGCGTCGGCGGCTCGATAAGGCTGTCGCAGACCGAGATTTCACCCAAAGCGAGGCAGCGGCGGCGAAAGGCATCGCAGCGCATCAGGAGGGTGCGGGGCATCATTCCCTTGTCGGCGGCCTCCAACAGAGCCTGCTGACTGAATGGCCACGTTGGGAAAGACGGAGCGAAACCTAAAGCCTCATAGGCCGGCTGCAGTCGGCTGGCGACAAGAGCAGCAGCAGCCGACCCCTTATTCATCCCCACAAGGGTTTGTACCTCAAGAAATCGTTCACGGAACGAGTCGAGGCCCTGTGTTTGAAGGCGCACCCACGACTCTTCCAGGCAGGTCACCACCGTGACGCATCGGTCGCAGAGATCGTGGGTTTCAAGGAGACCTGCCGCGAGTACCTCCGCGAGGCCAGTTTGTGCCTCGAAGCCGTCCCCGGCGTTGAAACGGCTTGCCTCGATCACGCCGTCGATCTGATCGACGGCGATCACCGTCGGCGCGCTGAGCCCCATGATCCAGCACATGCCGCGAACGAGTTCACTTGGTGCGGGGGGAGGCTTGAAACCGAGAGCCGCCTGTGCAGCGGCATCGGTCTCGTAACCCTGGAGCCAGGCGTGTGCGAGAGCGACAACTGAAAAATCCTGCGAGCGCAGCAGGCAGAGGGCGCGAAAGACATCGAGATGGGCGAGAGCTCGGCCCATATCGACGTTTAGCAAGGCCTTGCCGAGGACATCAACAATCCGCCGCGCATCCATGTTCGGCGTGCCGAAAGCGGTTTCGACCTCCTTCTCGACACTAAAGCGACGGGCGATACCGGCGATGACGGCATCGGACTGCCGCCGTCCGTCCGGCATCGTCTTGAGCAGGGCGGTCACGAAGCTCAGCGCCGCGCTGCGCCAAAAATCCGTGAGTCCAATAACGTCGAGAGGGACGAACCAACCACCCTTGTGCCATGCCTCTCGCCGAAGTTGCCCGATAAGATGGGTCTTTCCGATGCCGGATGGACCCACGAGCACGCGACCGCGCGTGCGGTCCTCAGGACGGCGACACTGGCGATGAAGCTTCCCGATGATGTCCGGAACGAGCTGCTCGTTTGGACTGCCGATCGGTGGAGAGTCGATCCAAATGCTGTCGAGGGTACGCACCCAGTCGAAATCAACCTCACGCAGGGCGTCGAGGGCATCGCTCATGATTGGATCCGGATAATGTGGAAGGGCTCGCCCGCCGGGCTGTAGGCGGCTGCGCGTTCGGCCTCGTCCAGGGAGCGAGGGTCGCTAAATCGGCTCAGCCGCGCCTTCGGATCACCCCGCAGGATCGCTGCGAGGCCGGCATCGACGGTGGCCCGGTCGAGATCCTTCAGCGCGACCCGCAGGGCGCTGAGGCGCACGGCCTCGGCCTTCTTCCCGCCGGTCAGCGTCAGATAGGCCGACTCGATCCGCGCCCGCACCGTCCTGGCGCTCGGCCTTGCGGTCGATTTTTGGGGCTTTGAGACAGGCTTCGGGGGAAGGGGCGCCGGCTCCTCGGCGGGCGGGCCGATCAGCTCCGCGAGCGTCCGCCCCGACCGGGCCAAATCGGCGTCGATCCGCGCCAGCCAATCCTGCAACACGCGGAAGGACGCGGGCAGGGGCTCGCGCAGATTCTTGCCGGCCCAGTCCCAGCCCCGGTCCGTCACGGTGAGCCGGAGGGAGCGTCCCTGCTTCGCGGCCTCGATGTAGCGGCCCGCGACCAGGGCTTCCCGATCCGCCTTGTCGAGCTTCGGGGCGAGGGCGCTCTGCAGGGCGCTGCCGCCCCGGCCCAGGAGGCACCACAGGACCAGGGCCTGTTTCGGTGTCGGCGTTCCGCTCATCGGCTCATCCCCGTTGGCGCCGCAGCTGGACGACGGCGCGAATCTTCTCGATGGCCAGGGACAGGTCGGTGGCGACCTGCTCGTTGGTGAGGCGCAGCACGAGATAGCCTGCCGTCAGCAATTCGTAGTCCCGATGACGGTCGTTGCGGAATGTGGGCTCCGTCCGGTGCTCGGGCCCGTCGAGTTCCACGACGATCCGATGCTCCGCGCAGAGCAGGTCGACCCGCGCCGTCCCGCCCCAGGCGCCGACGGGCACCGGCGCGTTGCACACGAACAGGCCCGCCAGGTCCTCATCCTGCCCGAGGGCGGCGGCGACCTGGCGTTCGGTCTGGCTCGCCGGGTGAGCGCCGGCCGGCGCGATGAAGCGCGCCACCGCCGGGACCTCGACCCTGCCGAACGCGACGGCCCCGTAGAGGATGCGGTCGTAGGGGGCGATCTCAGGTGGTGTCGCCGGCAAGGCCGCGACGACCGGAGCCCCGTGTCTCGCGCACCATTCCAAGGCTTCGACCGCCGGTCCCGCGCGCAGGGCCGAGGCCGGATCGATGTCCCAGAGCAGCACGACGCCGGAGGGGTCGATCACCGTCGTCAGGCGAGCCAGTTCGAGTTCCCGCGCCGTGCGCCGGAAGCGCGGCGGGAGCCCGAGCGCGGCGCGTTTGGAGGCCGCCTTCCGTCAGGGATCGGCGCCGCCCTCCTCGCCATGCCAGTGCGGCCACCGTGCCAGGGCAAGGGCGGCAAGGTCGTCGAGTAGCCCGTCGAGGCGCGCGGACGCGGACGAGCTTTCCCCGCGCGAAACCAGCAGCACGGCGCGTTCGGGATTCGGATCGTCGGACAGCAGGGCGCCGATGGCATCGAGGCCGGTCTCGAGAACGACCAAGCGCTCGCCCGGCCTCAAGCCTGCGATCCGCCGCCTGATTTCGGCGGCCGGAAGGGTCGGCCGTACCGCATCGCTGAGGGGGAGGAACGGTCGCACACGAACCCGCGCTGCCGCCTGAACCCGGAGGCGCGAAGCTCACGCCGCCGTGATGAAGAGATACCGCACGGACACCGCCCTTGGCTACCGGGGGGACATCCTGAGGTTTTGAATTGTCCGCGTTCGTGTCAGCGATTGCGGCAAGGGGTGCGTTCATGGGGCGCGTTCATTCCGGCTCCCTCCCGGCTTACCCGCAGCTCCCTGTGCGAGCGGCCCGATCCGTACCTATGCCCTTGGCCTTCGGGCCGCTCGCGACTTCATGTCGAGCCCGGCAGCCACCCATCACACCGTTGCGCTCCCCGCCCGCTTGGGCTAGGTGAGAGGCACGGTCAGCATCCGTAGCTCAGCTGGATAGAGCGTTGCCCTCCGAAGGCAAAGGTCACACGTTCGAATCGTGTCGGGTGCGCCATTTACGTACAGAACTGCGAACACCGGGCACGGATGAAGAGCCGGCCCCCGCGATAGCCAACTCCAGGCTGGCTTTGTCGCCCACGATGCGGATCACGTCGGCTCCGACCTCTACCCGATCGATAATCGACTGAAGCCACGCCTTGCGGAATGGGATCTCTCCCGCCGTCACGTTCTCCCGCATCAGCCGACCGAATCGCTCGATCAGTTCAGGCGGGATCTCCCTTGGCGGTCGCTCGGCTACCCGGATCCGGTCGAGCGCTGCGGCTGCTCGGTCCCGCTCCTCCTTCAGCGTCTTGAGGCGGTCCTTCAGAATCTCGTTGAGGTCGGTCATCCCCTCCTCAACCATCCGGTACAGCCGCCTCAGCTTGTCTTCCGCGCCTACAACCTGGCCGCGAAGTGTTGCTACGCGTCCGTCCACCTGCGCCGCCTTCTCGTCTCGTTGCGACCGCAGCGAAGCCAGCGTCTCCCGCAGGCGATCCGGCTGCAGCAGTTCGGCGATCAGACGATCGATCACCAAGTTGTCGAGCGTGTCCATGCGGATGCTGCAACCGGTGCAGCCAGTCTTGCCCATCCGACCGTGGGTCGAGCACCGGTAGTACTTGTGCACCTGTCCCGATCTCGACGTCCCGGTGCGCAGCGTCATCGGACCGTTGCAGGTCGTGCAGGTGGCCAAGCCCGTCAGCAGGATCGGGCCGGTGACGACACGCGCCGGTGTGACCCTCGGGTCGTGGGCTTTGAGAGTCGCCTGCACCGCCTCGAACTCGGCGTGGTCGATGATCGCCGGCACGCTGATTGAGATCTGCTCGGCCTTCGGCTTCTCGGCCAGGGTCTTCGAGCAGCGCCGGTTGAACACCCATTCGCCCACGTAGACTCGGTTCGTTAGGATGCCGTGGGTGGTGGCGACGCCGAAGCGGGCATCTTTGCGGGTGCGGTAACCGCGCTCGTTCAGCCAGCAGGTGATTGCCTTGACGCCCAACGGTCCGGAGGTGCCGTCGCCCTCCCGGTAGAGGCGAAAGATCTGCTTGATCGTCTCGGCCTCGACCGCATCCACGGTCAAGCGCTTCTTGATCTTCGTCCCACGCTTCTCGACCTCGACCAACATGTAGCCGAGCGGCACCGGCGCACCGTTGTAGAAGCCCTGCCGCGCGTTCTCCTTCATGGCGCGCAGCACGTGCTTGGCATTCTCGTGCGACTGGTACTCGTCGAACAGGCCGTACAGCCGACGTGTCATCACCTGACCGGGTTCATCGCCGAATTCCTGGGTGATCGATATCAACCGCACGCCGACCTTGCGGAGGCGGCGCTCGTACATCTCCCCAAAGAAGCTGTCCCGAAAGAAGCGCGAGTAGGAGTGGACAACAATGGCATCGAAGGGACGATCGTCATCGGTCGCCCGCTCGATCATCTTCTGGAACTCCGGTCGATTGTCGTCCGTGGCCGAAGCGCCCGGATCAACGAACTCTGCCACGACCGACCACCCCTTGTTGCCGGAGAAGGCCTGGATTTGTCGCCGCTGATCGGGGATAGACAAATCGCCTTCGGCTTGCCGTCCTGTCGAGACGCGCAGGTACGAGCAAATCCGCAGTGGCCCGTCGATCGCGGGCACAAAGTGCGCTTTGCGGGTGTAACGCGTCATCGAGCGGCCCTCGGTCTTTCAGCATCGGCTGGTGACGGAATCGTACAGGCTGTGTGAGCCGCGACTCGCGGGCAAGCGCGGACGGCTCGCTCTCCACAAGCGCTTGCCGGCAGCGAAGCGGCGTTACCGCTGGCTGGAGCGGCGCTGAGCGAAGCTTTGCAGCGCCGGGCGCGCGGAACCCGGACGTGGGGCGATCTTCCGGCGTCGCCGGGCGCCGCGCAGGGCGTGGATGTGCACAGCGTCACCGGGCGAACTCGCGCAACAGCGCGTCGATCTGGGCGCCGAGGTAGGTCTCGATCACGTCAAGTTCGGCGCGTGAGATCGGTACGGGACGCGACAGATCATCCACAACCCTAGGTGGTTCAGGGTCGCGTCGCGACGTGCGTCCACGTTTGCGCTGCCGGGGCAGCGCGGCGGGCTCGTCGGTGCTGAAGGTGGCTCCCCGACCTGTGACAGGTGCTCCGGCGGGCGGGGACTTCAGCGATGTCTTGGGGCCGGCTACCGCACCCGATGTCATCCGTGCCGGCCGCGATGCACGCGAGGTGCGCGCCGCCGGCGGAGCGGAGGGTTTGTACGCCACGAAGCACGTGAAGTCCCACGCCGACCGACAGCCTACGCATCCGGAGCTGGCTGTCGGCCAGCGTGGGGCAGTTTCTTCACCTTCCCCGGCGCGACACGACGCATCCGCGCGTAAAGGCCCGCGAACCGCCGTGTGAGGGCAAGTTTCGAAGAATCTCGAGCGAGCGCAAGTGGCATCGCTCCGCTAAGATTGCTGAGACAGGTTTAAGGCGAAGCGCATAAAAACCTGAGGTCAAACCGCAAAAAAGGTCATGACCTGCAACGACGCCTACAACGTAAAGGGTGGGTAGCCAGGATTCTAAGCCAAAACCGAAGGGGTACGACATCAAGGGGTTAGACCCTCGACCACCCATCTCGCGAGGCATCGGACCCGGGGAGTGGACCATCGGATTGGACCCTGGTCAACGCTCGGCCTGGAATGCTCCACAACTTCGGCGAATGGCGGTGGACCCGCCATTCGCCGAGAGCGCAGGATGGCACTCTGCCCGGAAGCGGACGATCCGCATTCGACCCACCTCAGTCATCCCGATGGGCCTAATGGCGAGGCCGAAACTGGCGCATAGCGGCAGCGATGAGCGACTGAGTCGGGTGGAAAACAGCCGGTCTGCTTCCGGACGAAACATGCGTTGAGTCGGTCGCCCGGTGTGGATCGGATGCGATGGCGGTGTGCCGGAGATCGATCATCGCACGTGAGCGTCCCGCGGTCGGGCAGGGCGAGCCCCGCTGCGCACCGACCGGGCCTTGCGTGAGCCGTGGGCCTCATGGGCGTTGAAGCACCTGTGCGTACCAGTAAAAATATACCGACTGTAGTAATTCTCTATAAACCTGGACGAACCGTGGAGTTACGAAATTATTAAGGGAAATTTGCGCGAAAAAACTTGAAGTATGACAAAAGATATTTTGATTATAGGTGTTTTCAAGTCAGATATGCGATGACGAACGCGTGAGATCCAGCCATTCATGTCTGACAAGTGATATCGTATTAAATGTGCAGTCTCTAAATTTGGCGCAATCGAATAGCGGGAGAAGCGCCATGCGGCTCAGTGTCGGGCTCAAGTTCCAAGCCCTCGTCGCCATTGCGGTTTTAGGTATGATCACCGTCGCCGGTATCGCCGCCTACGGGCTCAACGGAGCGATCAACGAGACACGCGCTTTGAAGACGCGCGATCTTGTTCAGACAGCTTACAGCGTCCTGAAGCACTACGAGGAGCAGGAGCGAGCCGGGCGGATGGATCGCAGCCAAGCGCAGGCCAACGCGGCAGCTGCGGTAAAAGCGCTGCGCTACGCCGGGAACGAGTACTTCTTTATCATCGGTATGCAGACCCGCATGGTGATGCACCCGTTCAAACCGGAACTCGACGGCAAGGATCTTAAGCAGAGCCGCGATCCGAATGGTAAGGCGCTATTCAACGAGATGGTCGTCACGGTCGCGGCCTCCGGATCAGGGTACGTCTCGTATCAGTGGCCCAAGCCCGGAGCGGACCATCCGGTCGATAAGATCTCCTTCGTCCAGGGCTTTGCGCCGTGGGGCTGGATCGTCGGCTCTGGCATCTATGCCGATGATACCTTCGCTCAGATGCGGTCCACCCTGATCGAATTGCTGATCGGCCTCGGGGTCAGCGGCGCCGTCATCGGTGGCCTCGCATACCTCATCGGTCGTGGCATCGCCCGCCCGACCTTGGCGCTGGCTGATGTCATGGACGCGTTGGCCTCCGGTGACCTGAGCAAGCCCGTGCCGGCGGCGCGGAGGCGCGACGAGATCGGCCGGATGATCGAGGCGACCCGCGTGTTCAAGGAGGGACTGGTGCGCTCGCGCGACCTTGAGGAGGAAGCACGGGCGGCACAAGGGATATCGGCCGCTGAGCGGCGCGTGGCCATTCATGCCCTGGCCGACACGTTCGAGCGGAATGTCGGGCACGTGGTGAGGCTGGTCTCCGCTGCGTCCACCGCGTTGCAGTCAACGGCCGGGACCATGAGCGACACCGCTTCGGAGACGGCCGCCCAATCGGAGGCGGTCGCCTCAGCGGCCGAGGAAGCGGCGAGCAACATCGGCACCATCGCCGCCGCAGCCGAAGAGCTTGGCGCCTCGGTGCAGGAGATCGGCCGGCAGGTGCAGGGATCGGCAGAACTCGCCGAGATCGCCATGAGCGAGGCCGATCAGACTACCGTTTTGATCCAGGCACTGCGACAGACTTCTGTACGGATCGGTGGGATGGTGGGCCTGATCTCCACTATCGCCAACCAGACCAACCTCCTCGCCCTCAACGCGACCATTGAGGCTGCAAGGGCCGGCGAGGCGGGCCGGGGCTTCTCGATCGTTGCCGCCGAGGTGAAGGAACTCGCGGGCCAGACGGCGCGGGCAACCGAGGAAATCGCGAGCCAGATCGGCGAAGTCCAGGGCGTCACCGACCGAACCGTTGCGGCCATCGGTGCGATCACGGGGCGCGTCCGGGAGATCGGCGCCTTTGCCACGTCCATTGCCTCTGCCGTGGAGCAGCAGGGCGCGGCAACGCGAGAAATCGTGCGCAACGTCGCTCAGGCCGCGATTGGCACGGGCGAGGTGACGAGCAACATTGTGGGATTGGCCGATGCTGCGGACAACACCGGAACGGCAGCCGGCAACGTGCTGGCTTCGGCATCCGAGCTATCGCAGCACTCGGAGCATCTTCAGGCCGAGGTCAACCGCTTCCTCGCCACCGTGCGTGCAGCCTGATCCCGAAATTAATCAGAAAGCCAACACCTGACTATACCCCACCTCTCATCAGGTCGGGGGCGATGCTAATCTATGCCCGAAGCGAGGCAACGATGGGCTACTTCACGATTGCGAGGCACTTCCTTAAGTCAGCCAGAGTCTGGCTCGTTTTGAGCTTCGTTGCCCCCCTCGGCATGCTGGTCGCCTCGGGTCTCACGCTGTTCGATCTGAGGCAGGATGCCTGGGAGCGGGCCGAGCAGACGTCCAAGAACCTGCTTCAAGTCTTGGAACGGGACATCGCCCGCAACATCGAGATGTATGACCTGTCCATCAGGGCGGCCGCTGAAAATTTTAGAACCCCTGGTGTGGCGGAACTCACCCCACACCTGCGCCAACTCGTTCTTTTCGACAGAGCGGCGACCGCGCGCGATATGGGTGTGATGATCGTAATCGATGAGCGCGGGGATATTGTTGCCGATCTCGATGCGGTACCGCCGCGCAAGGGCAATTACGCAGATCGTGAGTACTTCCAGGTTCACAGAACGCGCGTAGGCCGCGGCCTCTATGTTGGGCGCCCCATTGTGTCGCGCCTTACCGGCGAGCGGATGCTGCCCTTCAGCCGCCGGATCGACAACCCCGATGGCAGCTTCGGCGGCGTAGTCCTTGGCAGTCTGAAGTTGTCCTACTTCACGCATCTCTTCCAGAAGATCGATCTCGGTCCCGACGGTGCGATCAACCTCTATTTGGACGATGGCACGCGCATCATGCGCCATCCGTTCAACGAGGATGATATCGGAACGAATATTGCCAGCAGCCCAACCTTTCAGGGCTTCCTTCACCAAAGCAGCGGCACCTTCATCAAGACGTCGGTGCGTGATGGTATCAAGCGCCACTACACGTTCATGCGAGTGGGCAGGCTGCCGCTGATCCTGAACGTCGCACTCTCTACACAGACGATAGAGGCTGACTGGTGGGTCAAGGCCACCGCGATTGGAGGCATCTTGCTGGCGCTAAGCGGGCTGACCGTCGCGCTGGCGATCCTCTTCGGTCGCGAATTGCGACAACGCGAAGCCGCGCAAGCGGAACTCGAACGTCTCTCTCGAACAGACGCGTTGACGAGGCTTCCCAATCGCCGGGCATTCGAGGAGGCGGGCACACGCGCCTGGGAGCAGGGACGTCGCGACTGCAACCCGCTGTCTTTGTTGATCATCGATGCCGACCATTTCAAGCGCTTCAACGACCGGTATGGGCATCAAGTCGGCGACGAGGTTCTGCAGGGGCTGAGCCAATGCTTCTCCGCCAGCGTGCACAGGCCCCATGACTTGGTCTGCCGGGTCGGTGGTGAGGAGTTCGCCATCCTCCTCCCGAACACCGACCAAGCCGGCGCCATGCGGATCGCCGAGATCGTGCATCGCGAGGTAAGCACCCTGGCTATCGGTTCCATCGGCGGCGGGGCAGGCGCAATCACGGTGAGCATCGGAGCGGCGGTCATCACGCCGAGCGGGGCGGACAGCGCGTCCTTGATGGCTCTCTACCGGTTCGCCGATGCCGCGCTCTACGAAGCTAAGTCAGCGGGACGCAATCAAACCCGCTGCGCGAGAACACAAGTATCCTCGGGAACTGCACAGAGACCACAGCTTCAGGTCGTGGGCTTAACTTGATCGCCTGATCGCTCCCTCGTATCTCGGTTCGGCGTGATGCCCTCCAGTGGTCGCGTCATGCCCGAGGCTACGTTGTCGTGATAGCACCGGCAAAGGCTGGGACAGGGCCGTGATGAAACCCTGTCCGATTGAGGCCTCGTGATGAAGTATGCCTTTCTGGGTGTCCTGATGTTCTGGCCAACCGCCACGATGGCAGAGGTACCGGCGCTCTGCGCGGACACCCAGAACCAGACCGAGGGGACGCTCTGCGCCAAGGGCAAGTTGGACGAAGCCGAGGTCGGCCTCGCGAATGCACTGGATGCCCTGCAGGCCAAGCTCGACCCGAACGGGCGACGCAACCTCGACCTCGCTCAGCAAGCATGGCGGCGCTTCCGCAATCTCGAATGCCGGCTCGAGACTGGCTACGATGCCGATCATCCCGATGGTAACGGCACGATCATGCCCATGCTCCTGGGGGAGTGCGCGACCGCCATGACCGAGCGCCGGACCCGCGACCTGACGGACCAGTTGGCTTGCCCGGGCGGGAGCATGTCATGCGAGCGGTGAGTGTTCTCCAGTGCACGGTGACCCACCTTGGGGCATCTTTCGCACTCGCATTCATGGCGCCGGCTGCCCACGCGGCAAGCTTCGACTGTGCCAAGGCGTCGATCGGAATGGAACGACTCGTCTGCGGGCACGCCGCCCTCGATGCCCGGGACGAGATCATGGCGAGGCTTTACGCTGCCGCCCTGAAGGCCGGGAGGCGCGATGGGGTCGAGGCGCGGCAGCGAAGGTGGCTGAGGACTGCTCAGACCTGCAGCACCGCAACCTGCCTTGCCGAGGCCTACGACCGGCGGAACGCCGAACTCCAACGGTCCGAGGGTGGGGCCACCGTCGGCACGGACTTCTTCAGCGAGGAGCCCAAGGGCAACCATGGCACCCTCAACGTCGTGGGACCGATCCACGGCTTCGCCAGCGTGTCCCTGTCGTCGACGTATGTCGGGGCCGGCGGCAAGGAGGCGGGCGACGTGTTCGCCACCGGGACTGACGCCTTGTTGGACCTCCGGGAAGGGCCGGCCACTTTCGCCGAGGGCCCCTGCAGGCTGACCTTCGAGCCACTGAATGCGGACCGTTGGAAGATCACCCAGTCCGGCACCTGCGAATTACCGGGCGGCGCGGTCTTCGCCGGCGTCTACCATCGCCTGCCTTGACACGACTATGACCCGCCGCCGGTATCCATTTCGCTCGCGACCCCTGACGATCGTCGGCGCACAGGGGTCGGGTGATGGAAGTTGCATCCGCACACGCATCAAGGCGGGGCAGATACGCTGAGCTTTCGTCCGCACGCGCCCGGCAGGTCTGTTTCTGAGAAAAGCACCGAACTCCTACTACGTTAGGGTTGGGTCGCAAGCGGCCACGGCACATAGACCTAACCGATCCCCTATCGCGCCGGCATAGCTCGACCGCCTTTAGACTTTTAGCTCGACGGCATGTCAGCCAGCCCCGATCCCGTCGCTCGCTGGCGGGACGCCCTCGACAACCTGTCGCCGCACGCCTCGCCCTGGCGAAATGGGCCGGGATCCGCGAAAGCGGCATCAGGTTGTGATGGTGGAGTGTGACCGGACCACGCCCGTCGTGCGAGTAGAGGCAGAAGGGTCTGAGTGCGGTTCCATCCGTGCTCAAGCTTGTTAGGGGGACATCCCCAATATGCTTGGTTTCGCGTTGCGTTGGCGACATTTGGCTTGCCCGGGCATGGGTCATCGATCCGAGGTGGGGCGATGCCTCTTCCGGTCTGACATGGGGGTGGGGATGGTCAGGATCGCATCGAGGCTAAGCGCGCTGTGCCTACTCGCGGTCACCGTATGGGGCTTCCCGAATGCCGTCTGGGCCGCCGATATCACCGTCCTTTGCTCCCAAAGCCTGAGGACTGCTCTGGTCGAGCTTGCGCCGCGATTTGAACGGGCCAGTGGCGACCGCCTTCTCGTCACCTACGACACGGCCCACAACCTCAAAGTGATGGCTGAGGTGGGGAAACCGTTCGACGTTGCGGTCCTGACCCCAGCGCTGGTCGTCGCTCTGGTCCAGCAGGGCCGAGTCGCCGATGGAGGCGCCATGACTATCGCTCGTACAGGAGTCGGCGTCGCCGTCAGGAAGGGGGTCCCACGGCCGGACATCGGCTCCGCTGAAGCGCTCAAGCAGACACTCCTTGAAGTGAACTCAGTCGCTTACAGCACCTCTGGGGCGAGCCGGTCGGTGTTCATCGCGGCCCTCCGTCGGTTTGGAATCGAGGAAGAGGTGAAGGCAAGGGGCAAGGCGGTGCCCACGGGCCTGACCGGCGAGCTTGTCGTGCGGGGCGAGGCCGATCTCGCCGTGCAATTGATGCCGGAGCTGATGGCAGTCCCCGGCGTGGATGTCATCGGGCCGTTTCCGCCCGACGTTCAGTCTTACGTGGTGCTGGCTGGTGGGATCTCGACGGGCACCGCGGACAGCGAGCGGGCGAAGGCGTTCCTCGCATTTCTCAAGACCCCGGCGGCGGCTGCCGTCATTCGCGCCAAGGGCTTCGACCCCGGCTGAGAAATGAACTTACGGCCATAGCTCAAGGGGCGTTCGCAAGCGGCGCATCAGTGCAATCTAAATGACGCATCGCTTCAGTTTTGCTGCCTCGGCGACGAGACGCACCGGCTCAGCTGGACGGCGGCCGAATTGTTCGCGGTTCACCCGAAGCACGGGACGCTGCGCATCGACTATTGCGGCGTGCTGATGATTGCGGACGACCGTTCGCTGACCGTCGAGGCAACGCAGTGCCGAAGCCGTCGCCAGAATGGTGCTGCCGACCTATTTCGGCGTTCTCGGACAGCATGGGTGCCTGTGCATCCTCGGCCTGATCCGCGCTTAAGGAGAAGCGCCGGATCAGCGCCGGAGCAGGCCGGTCCAGGTAGCCAACGGCTCTCTGATCGTCATCAAGTTGCCTCCAAATGTTAGCGGACGTACGGCCATCAGCGCGGCCGCAGTAGCGGCCACAATATGAGCGAGCGCGATGGGCGGACGTCAGGCCACTTGAGAGCCGCACACGCGCTCGACGGCTTCAGCGCTGTCCTGAGGCTTCGTATTGAAGGCGATCGGCATCGTCGGTGCGGCTTCCCGAGTTGCGTTGATGATCGCCTCGAAGACCGGCAGGTGACGTGACCAGACGCGGACACCGGCTCCGATCACGAGGCAGTCGTACGGGGCCGAGGCGAGCTTCTGCTTCAGCGTCGGAACCGCCTGCTCGTCGGGACGTATAAGGCAGTGATCCGCCTTCCAGCCGCGGCTGCGCATTTCGTCCAGCGCCATAGCGATCCCCTGGTGGATCTTCTGTGCGTCCAGGCCTGGCGTCAGGGCCGGGTCCGAGAAATCGACCGCCTCCGGCTCGTAGCCCACGAGAAGCACATTCATCGGACCCTCCCACTTTCAGATGCCGGGGCGAGGCAGCTTTCAGGAAAATGGGGACGCGGTGTGCAGCCTCAAGCCGTTCGGCTCGCCTGTCCTGATTCCACACGATCCTCGGAACGAACGGCTAACCGTTCAACCATATCGCTGGATCTAGCACTTCTGCTTGACGGTTCACCCGGCTGGACATCGGAAACCCCATCGACTGACCTCGGATTGGGTGGCGGGGTAACACTGATGACGAGCGGCTAGGACGAACCGAATGACTGATCTGGAGGAGCCGAGATTGTCCGACGAGGAGATTGATCGTCGGGCTCGAAAGTTGTTTGCAGAGGTTCGCGCGGAGCATCCCGAGGCAAAGGCCGAGCGGGCGCTGGCGACTGCGGGTGAGGTAGCCGGAGAGGTCGTCCCCGGCTTACCTGACTGGTTGCAGGATGCCGACGCTACGCCCTAGGACGCCGGCAGTGCTTAATCGCTGCGGGATTACGGTGCCTTCTTTCGCCCTTTCGGCGCCGGCTTCTCTTCGACAACCTGTACCTTGTGACTGCTGGTTTGCCCGAAACGCAGCGACTTCGCGAGGCTCGACCGCTTCTCGCTGTACGACGATGCCACCATCGGATAATCGACCGGCAGTCCGAACCGCTCACGGTACCTGTCCGGCGTCAGGCCGTGCTTTGTGAGGTGGCGCTTCAGCGTCTTGTAGGACTTGCCATCGATGAAGCTGACCAAGCAATCCGGGCGGATGGACTTCCTCACCTCGGCTGATGTGGTCTTCTCGGCGGTGGAGCCAGTCTTTTCGAAGCTCGAACCGTTGCCGCCGAGGCCGCTGACAGCGGTGTGGATTGTCGCAATGAGGCCCGGCAAGTCGGCGGCGGCGATGTGGTTGTTCGAGACGTAGGCAGCAACCAAGTCGCCGACTCGTTCGATCATCATGGAATTGTTACTTATTTCGTTCTCGCTCAATTTATCTTTCCTTTCTCGCGCGCGCCCACGGTTGCAATGGAGCAATATAGAACTTTTAGCAAGTATGTATTCCGGTAGACCGACAGCCAGCGGCATTGTTTCTATAATCTTTTGAATCACGTTCTGTGCAAGGTGCACGCAAAGCTTGCACTGAGTCAGCCGGGATGGACCGGAGGAACGCACTCCGTCCGTTGCCGTTGATTCAGTATACCGGCATGGGCCGGCTCAGCATGTTCCGAGCACGCTATGACGAATCGTACAATCCAGTCCGCCGTTCTCGCCGTGGCGCTTCTCACGGCAAGCGCCGGTATCGCGGTTGCACAGAGCACGCCGAATGGTGACACCTCTACCTCGGGATCGGCTGCAGGGTCTGGCAGCAGTGGTAACGGCGCGACCGGGAGTGGAGCGGCCCCGAGCGGGAAGTAACAATCTCTCGCGTTGAATATTTAGCGCGCCCGGTCCTCCGGTGCGGGCTTTTGCGTGGGCCTACTGAGTGCGTCCACCGTTGACGAGCCCAAGGGGACGAACTGATGCGGTGGAGAGCGGGGATAACGAGGATAGGCATTTCCAGCATAACACATGTGATTGGATGAGTGCGGATTACGCATGGGCCGAAAATGCCAATGCTTCATTCTCGCGTGATGCTTCTCATCGCACGAGCCTATAATGCACTTCACGATCCGCCCGTCCGGGCCTGCTTGGGAGTGGGTCCTCGTCTCGTCGGCTGGTGAACAAATCGCCGAATCGGGGCGGACCTATCCGATGGAGAGCCAAGCTTCAGCTGCGGCCTTTGCATGGTCGCAACTGGTCCATCGTGCCGGCCGTGCGATGACGCGATTCTGAGAGCCGTAGGTGTCTACAGTCGGTCGGTCTCTAGCTGGCGCCTAACATCGCCTCTTTCACGATCTCCAGTGCACGCAAGATCCCGAATGCTGTCGTCTCAGCGTCCGCCTCGCCTTCGGCGCTATCGGGAAAGATCGCAACCGACTCAGCGCTGTCGCCGCCCTCGCGCCCCACGATCACTTGCAGCGTCATGCCGACCTTCTCGTCCTCGGCGCGGATCAACGCCACAAAATGGCCGACGGCGACGCCGTAGACCTGTAGGGGGCTGAACGCCTCAACGGCTTCAGGAGTGGCTTCGGCCTCGGCACGGCGGAAGGTGGGGCGGATCACATTGGTCATAGCCGAGTTATCTCATAATTCGCCAAATACGCGACTGCCTTTATAAGTTGTCGTGGTACAACTAAGGGTTGAAGATAATCTGCTATTTCAGAAGAATTGAATTCTAAAATCGGCAAATAACGGGGACGTACACTTCGTGAGGGCCCTGATATGGCGACGACCGCAGAAAAGTTCGTCTCCTACCTGCGAGTATCTACGGATATGCAGGGTCGTTCGGGCCTCGGTTTGGAAGCCCAGCGCCATTCGGTCACCAGCTTTCTGAACAGTCGGCAGAGATCCGTTTTCGCGGAATTCGTCGAAATTGAAAGCGGCAGTCGCAATGACCGGCCGCAGTTGCAAAGGGCGCTGGCACTTTGCCGATTGCAAAATGCAACTTTGATCATCGCCAAGCTGGATCGCCTTTCACGCGATGCTCATTTCCTTATTGGCCTGCAAAAGGCCGGCGCTCGTTTTATTGCCGCCGACATGCCCGAGGCTAATGAGTTGGTTGTCGGTATTATGGCAGTGATTGCTCAGGCCGAGCGGGAGATGATTTCAAGACGCACGCGCGAAGCACTCGCTGCAAAACGGATCTTTTATGCCAATCTTTCTGATGCGCAGCGCGATACGTTGCGGGCGGCGGGGAAAGCTACACAGCTAGGAAATCCAAGCCATCTGAGCAGACACGACGTCGGGAGGTCGTTAGGGCGAGCGCGCCAACAACTGAATGCCAACAATCGCGCAGCCGATCTCGCCCCTATCATTTCCGATATTAGGTCTGCCGGGGCTAATTCTCTTCGGAAGATCGCGGCAGGGCTGAATGAGCGTGGCATCCCGGCGCCGCGGGGCGGCGTTTGGGGACCGTCGCACGTCAAGAAGGTCGTGGCGCGCATTGAACGTTGCGCGCTACTCGGCCCTTTCCCATCGAAGCCACATACTTGTAACTTCCGATAATCGTCATGAGCCGCATCGGCTACCCTCCCCCTAACAAGAGGCAATTCACGGGTTTCGTTGCTGTAAGGCTACCCATGTTCCCTACGGCACCATCGCCCCCTGCGTCTCGACATAGACCGAGTAGATCGAGGTGCTTGCAGCCATGAACAGCCGGTTCCGCTTGGGTCCGCCGAAGCAAAGGTTGGCGCAAGTCTCGGGCAAGTGGATCTTGCCGATTAGGTCGCCTGAGGGTGCGTAGCAGCGCACGCCATCCTCGCTCGGGTCGGCCCATCCCATCGAGCACCAGACATTGCCATCCACGTCGGTGCGGATTCCATCGGTGAAGCCCGGCGCGAAGCCTTCCGCGAAGACGCGGTCGCCGGTGAGCCGGTCGCCTTTGACCGTGAAGGCGCGGATGTTGGACCGGCCGCCATGGGTGATACCGGAGTCGACGACGTAGAGCGTCTTTTCGTCGGGCGAGAAAGCGAGGCCGTTCGGCCGGTCAATGTCCGCCGCCACGACCTTGGCCTGTCCCGTGGAGGGGTCGAAGCGGTAGACCCGAGCCGGCAACTCCGCCTTGGCCTTGTGACCCTCGTAGTTCCCGTCGATGCCATAGCCCGGATCGGTGAACCAGATCGTGTCGTCGGCGGCCACCACCACGTCGTTGGGGGCGTTGAGCGCCTTGCCGTCGAATGTGTCGATGAGAATGGTGATCTTGCCATCCGGCTCAGTGCGAGTCACCCAGCGGGTATCGTGCTCGCAGGTGATCAGCCGACCCTGTCGGTCGCGGGTATTGCCGTTTGAGTAATTCGAGGTCGCTCGATAGACGCTGACATGGCCGTTCTCGAGCCAACGCATGATCCGGTTGTTCGGGATGTCGCTCCATAGCAAATAGCCGCCGTCCCGGAAGTAGACTGGACCTTCTGCCCAGCGGAACCCTGTGGCGATGCGCTCGATAGCGGCGTTGCCGACCTTGTAGCGAAAACGCTTGTCCAACGCCTCGACCCGCGGATCGGGATAGCGGGTGCCTGGCAAGTTGCCGAGGGGCAACCGGTCGGCCTGTGCCGTGACCGTGGTCGCCATCAGGGCGACGGTATCCGCGAGGACATCACGTCGGTTCATCGTTCGTCTCTCCCTTGTCCGGTCTTCACGCCGGAAGGGTGGATTGTATGGAAGCTGGGTTCGGTGTCTCGAGTTTTTCGTTTTAACGAGGCGATGCGGCTAGGAGGCTGGCCTGGGACAGGGAAGCGCTGCGCTCGGGATAGAAACGTTTTTGACGGCGGCGAGACGTGCAGATTCTTTTACAGATTGGGTACCTCGAAAGGACGGCACTCTATCGTCACGATGTAGCCTTTGATTGCGCTCGTATGGATCACAAGCCGGAAGCCAGAGGAGCCAACCTCGCAGCGAAAAGATATAGACGGCTGGTTTGCCCGCTGAAATTCTTCCTACGGGCAAACCTTTGGGGCGACGCTTGGTCAGAACAGTTCGCCGTTCTTGTTGACCGGCTGAGGCACGGAGGCTGGTTCTGATGTGGTCCCCTCTCTGGGCCGCCCTCTTGCCATCACTATGTCCATCCCTCTCCCGAGCGCATGTCTGGCGTTCCGAGCAGATTCGAGTTCCTGCTCCGCCTTGCGAGCGTGTTCGGGGTTGTCAACGTCCTGTGACTCGGACGTCGTCGCGACCGTCTGTTTTGGCGGTGTCGGCTCGACAGTTCGCTCCTGCGGCGCCGACGTGGGACGCTGTGATCCAGCGGGGTCCGAGGGTTCGATGCTATGCGGCTTGGTCGCATACTGGCTTGCCATACTAGGACGATCTGATTGGGCCACAGACGCAGGTGATGGCGTAGCGATCGCGGGGGCGGGCTGTGGCCGCGCTGGCCTCGGTGGCAATGTCCCGGGGCTCGTCGGGATCGCGCTTGTTGTCCCTACGGAAGCTTGAACAGGGCTGTTCGCGATGAAGGCCGCCGTTTGGGATGGCGGTGTCGTCGGCGTTTGCCGCTGCTGCGGCTGAGACGATGCCGTGGGTGACGTCGTACCCTGGGTGGCGCTGCTCGACGCAGGCGGTGACGAGCTCGCTGAGGACGAAGTACCTCCGCTCGTATCCGTCTTTTTGACTCGGCCTTTTCGGGCAGAGCGTTTTTCACAGCGTGCGAGGTAGCGACGGAGTTGTATTCCGTCGAGTTGTTCGCCGCCGAACTTCAGTCGCGCAGCAATCGTCGCGAACGAATGTCCCGCCTTGAGGCAGGCGCGGATGTCGGGGGCGTAGGCCGCGATCTCGGTCGCCACGGTGACCTTGGTCGGCTGTGCCTCCGGTTCCTCGGCCTGCAACTCAGTGAGTGCGTTGCGGTTGTCGGCCGGCTCATTCGCCAACATGGGCTTCAGTCTGCGTTTGGGTTTGGCCATCGGTCTTTGCCTTGCGTGAGCCAAGCCTTTGGTCGAGCGGGATTGCTCAAGCTTAGCTCGCTTATGGTCACGCTTGTCGCCGAAAAGTGCAAATGCTGGCGATTCGCATGCAGTCTTAGGCCTGTAGATCGCCCGTAAACCCGGGGCCGTGAATCGCTATGCGAATCGTCAATATTTGACAGAGGCGCTTGGTCAAGCTTTACCATCAAGCTTGAGCTTATCGGCTGTCGATAGCTCGGTCGAGCCATCTCGGCTCATGAGGGTATGGCCGATGATCATCTACGTAGAACACGGAGCGTCTGTCGTTCCGTTCGGCTCATGGAAGAAACCACCGCCAGCCGACTTGGACCGCACTGTCGCACCAGTGAGCCAGACATCGGGCTTAGCGACACAGAAGGAAGTGTACTCCCGGAAGGACGGTCCCGAGGAGAACACAGCGGGCAGGATGCCCCTCGCTATCCGCGCCGCCGGCCAAGCCGGGCGCAGCTACCGAGGAGACGCAGCCGTTCGGCGCTGACGCTTCTCACACCCGCTCACCTGTCGGGGCGAGCCCCCGAACCCCCATCCCAGAACCTCCCCGAACACAGCCCGAAAAGGACCCCTACCGTGCCCGGCCAACGCGGAAGCGAGACGCGCATCCTGACGAAGCAGGTCAACATCCGGCTCACGCCCGAGGAGTACGAGCGCCTGCAGGCCGAAGCCGTGGCGGCGGGCATCACGCTCGCCGAGCTCACGCGACGACGGCTGCTCGGGCTTCACATCACCGCTCGCGTCGATGCCGAACTGATCCGCGAGTTGAGACGGCTGGGAGGGCTCGCCAAGATCGCCATCCGCACTCTGCACATGGCCGAGACCGGTCGCCTCGTGCTCCAGGATATCCGCTCTGCCATCGCGCATCTGGCCGCGCCGTCGTGATCGGCAAGCGCATGCCCCAGCGCCGCGACGGTGCCTCGGTCGCCCGGCAGATGACGGAGGCCACCGCCTACTTCGACCGTGGCGCCGACGAGGCGGAACGCGGCGACGTTCTGGCCCGAGGCCAGCTCCACCTCATCGCCGCGACCCGCACCGCGCAGGTGGCGGAGATGATCGCCACCGCGATGGGCGCCCCCACCGCCCGCAGCCCGATCGAGCACATCGTCCTGTCGTGGCGGGCGGGCGAGCAGCCGACGGTCCGACAGATCGAACGGGCGCTCGCGATCCTACTGGAGGAGACCGGCCTGCGCGGCCATCAGGTGCTCTGGACCCAGCATCTCGGCGCATCCGGCAACGCCCACGTCCACGCCCTGGTCTCCCGGGTCGCACCGGACGCGGAGACGCCGACGCGGGTCCCCTTCTTCCATCGAGCCATCGGGCGCGCCGTCGCCCGGATCGAGCACGCCCAGGGCTGGCAAAGAGAGCCCGGCGCGCATCACGAGGTCCTCTCGGACCGCAGCGTAGGAGAGCAGGATGTCAGCCGGTACGAGTGGGACGGAAGCACCCCCGATGCCTTGGGCGGAGCGGGCGGCGCGCGAAGCCGCCGGCGCGCACAACGAGGCGCGGGATGCGCGCCGGAACATGGACAAACTCCTGGCGATGGTGAGCGAGCGCTACGAGGAGGCGGACCCCCTCGGGGCGATCTCCGAAGGCCAACTGCTCACGATCGAGCGGCAAGGCCAGACCTTGGATCAGCTGCGGACGGTGCAGGAGACGATCGACGAGTTCCGGGGGAGCCACGAGGGCCAAGCGCTGGAGATTCAGGCACTGCGAACGGACCTGTCGGCGCTGCGCGAGGAGATGAGGACGCTGCGGGCACGGTGCGACGAAACCTACGCCTTGCTGGTAAGGGTGACCCAGCGGGCCGCGCCCTCCGCCGCCTCGCCGAAGCCGGCCTGAGACGTGGCGCGCGTGCCCGCACCGTCGCCATGCGGGACGCGTCCACCCCCGACCCGGACGAGGCCAGGGCCAAGCACATCGGCACGAGGCTGAGGGCGGTCGCTGCCCCGACACCGGAGGCTGCCGCCGCCCGCCTGATCGCCGAACTCGGCGCCCGCCAGGCGCATCGCGCGGCCGCGCCCCGGATCGCTCGCAGCGTCGCGCCAGGCGACGCCCTGCCGGCGGGGGCAGCACGTGCCGAGATCTACCGCGGCGAGGAGAGCGCTGCCCGACGGGTCATCGAGATCGGCGGTCCGATCGTGGCTCGTGCCGCGGCCTGGGACGATCTGCATGCGCGCCTCGCCGAGCACGACATCGCTTATGCGACCAAGGGCTCGGGCGCGGTGTTCCTCGTGGACGGCCTTATGCTCAAGGCCTCGACCTGCCGGGCCGCCAGCCGAGCCCGGCTCGAGGCGCGCCTCGGGCCGTTCCGACCCAGCGCGCGGCCCCCCGATCCCGCGATGGCCAAGCCATCGCCGCGCCCCGCCCCCGGCATCGATCAAGCCCTGTTCACTGCCGCCCGGAACGCCCGGATCGCGGCCGACGCCGCGCGCGTCGCGTACGACGCGGTCTACCCGGACCTGAACGGAGCGACGCTGCTCAAGACCGCCATGGTCGGTCCGGCCCCCCGTGCCGCCCCGAGTGCGCGTGCGCTCGCAAGACGGACCGACCGAGCGTTGCCGCGCCTCGCGCCGGTGCGTCGCCCGGGGCGGGGCGGGGCGGGACTGGCCGGGCTGCTCGAGCTCTACCACGCGGGGGTCGGTGCCGACCGCTACCGCGTCGTGGCCGAGCGCCGGTCCTCGCCGGATCCCGACCATCTGATCCAGCTGACACCGCGACCGATGACCGAGATCGCGCAGGGCTGGGCGGCGCTGGAGCGGGCGGCGGGACCGGAGAGTACCGTCTACCTCGCACCGGTCTCGGACGACCGGCATCACGTTGTGCTCTCGGGGCTGCGCGTGGAACAGGTCGCGCAGCTCAGGGCCGCCAAGTTCGAGCCGGCTCTGGTTCTGCGAACGCGTTCCGGACGCTACGGGGTCGTGCTCACCGCACCGAACGAGGGGAGGCCGTACGAGCGGGCGGCTCTCGCCCAGGCAAGCGAGCATCTCCGTCTGAGTCTCGGCCTCGCCCGGGGTCGTCTCGGCCTGCGCATCGACGATCCCGATCCCCCGGACACTAGCGGGTCCGGCGACGACGCTCGCCCCGCCAGAATCTACGCTCAGGTCGTGTTCGCGACCGGGGCGCAGTGCGCTCGGCTCGCGCGGCTTATCCGGCACCAGATCGACGTGTTCGCCAAGCGCTTCGGCCTCGGTCCGGGCTCACGCCTCGGCCGCGGCCTCGGGCTGGGCGGCATCGCGCCGCACGCGGACGCACCCCTGTACTGGGCGCACCGGGGGGACCTGCTGGCGCGCTGGCAGGGACGCTGGCCCGATCCCTCGCGGGTCGACTCGCTGATCGCCCGCCGCCTACGCGTGACCGGGCACGACGAGGACGCGGTCGCCGGCTTGATCACCGCCTGCGCACCGATGGTGCCGCGGATCGGCCGCCATGCCTGGGCCGGGTATGGCCGACGCGCCGCGGCCCACGCCTTCCGGTGCAATGCGGACGACAGTTGCTGGGCGTTCGATCGATGCTCTCCGGCGATGTGGCCGGAGCTGGAGCAGGCCGTGCGGGAACGCGAGCATGCAGCGAAGAAAGACCGTCAGCCCGCGCAGCCCATGCCGACGACTGTGCCGGATCTGCCGGAGGTCTCGTCCGCGATACCGGCGCCCCAAGAGACTCGGGTGGGTAGGACGGGGAAGGGCAAGCGGACCGGTCGACGCGACGACCACTGGTGGGATTAGCGCTCTCGGATCAGATCTCAGCCTTCAGTGGCTCGATCACGGCATCGATCCCGAGGACGAGTGCCTCGTAGCGCGCGCCGAACTGCGCTCGCAGGGCCATGTCGGACAGGGTGGTGAGGATGAGCTCGGTCAGCATGGGGACCAGTGTCGGTGACAGGTGCCCGTTGGCCGCTGCACGGGCCATCCTCGCATTGAGCGACCAAATTAGCGTCTCTGCACAGGCCGTTTAGCGGCGCCCGAACAGAAGTTAACGGGCGGCCAAATTCAATCCGAGAACAAGCTAACGCACACGATGCGGCAGAACAACGCATGCCCTTTTAAGCCGCCCCAGAGCGGTCTTCGGAGGGTTCGATCCTTACCGAATCGCTTTAATCAACCCAGAGGTTGATTAAAGCGATGTCCCTCGATCCAGTCCGACACCGGCTCCACTTGCTCGAATCGAGCACGCCTGCCTAAGCTTAGCCTTGAACATTTGGCGTTGCTTATCAGGCGGCCACCACCAATGCCCAATATCACCGACACGCACCCCTTCGTGCGCAAAGCGATCACGCGCCTATGCGGTACCGCAAACGATCTTGGCACTCTTCAGACTAAGCGCGGCCGCGAACTCGCACATCGGTTCCCCGACCGAGACACCGCTGCCGAGTGTGCCTGCCTGGGCCGTCAAGGGGGTGAAGGGGGCTGCGACGGGAAAAAGCGAAAGCGTCCGGCCGAGCCTCACGTCTTCGCGGACCGGGCGAGGCAGACGAAGTGGTCGCGAGATCGGAGAATGAGATGAAGAGATCGCATCACATCCTTGGCAGGCAGGAGCCGCGCTGCCGAACTTTCGCAGAAGTCGGAGATCGTCGAGCGAAGCATCGTAACGCCGTAGCGTCACGGCGTTCTGGCGCTGCGATGCCGAGGCGCTGGGGCGCTTCCGTGCCATGGCGTCGCGATGCCGTAAGGCCATGGCGCCGCGGCGCCGAAACGCCGTGGCGTCTTGATGCCATAGCCCCCTCTTGCGGAGGGCGACGCTGATGGACACGCTTGCCATTGCCGGACAGAAGGGTGGTACCGGCAAAACCACCACCGCAGTCAATCTGGCTGTCGCCGCTCATCAGGCCGGACGACGCGTTGCCGCCCTCGACCTCGACCCGCAGGGCTCGCTCGCCGCATGGGCCGCCCGACGTGAGGCCGACGATCCGGCCGTCGACCATCTCGGGCTCGAACGCGTCGAGCAGTTGCCGAAGATCCTCGGCGCGCTCGAACGGCGCGGTTTCGACCTCATCATCCTTGACACCGCGGGCTCCCTGAGCCCCGCGGCCAATCTCGCCCTGCGCTCCGCCGGCCTCGTTCTCGTCCCAGCGCGGCCGAGTCTACTCGACTTGATGGCGACCGAGCCCGCGCTTCGCGCGCTCGGTCAGATCGGCCTCGCCGAACGCGTGGCGCTCCTGCTCACGCAGTGCCCCACTCAAGGCCAAACGCGCACCGCCGCTTACGCCGAGCGCCTGCGCCGCTGGGGGCATCTCGCAGAGCCTCCGCTGACGCAGCGCGTGGACTGCCAGGACGCGCTGCTGGGCGGGCAGGGCGTCACCGAGTTCGCGTCGGCTGGCAAGGCCGCCGCCGAGATCCGCGCCCTCTGGGCCTGGATCGAGCGACGCTTGGAGGAGACCCATCGATGAGCAAGCCGACCCAACGCTCTTCAAAGCGCCTCTCCCTGCTCAGCGACTTGGACAACCCTGTCGGTGCATCGACCGGCATCGAAGCTGACTCGGAAGATCGGATGCTCACCGGGGGGCATCGTGGCGTCCCGTCCTCAGGCCGTGCTCCGGCACCTACGCGGCGCACGTCGGTCTACCTGCCGGCCGCAACGTTGCGGCGCCTGAAGGAGGTCGCCCTCGCACGCGATTGCAAGGTGAACGATCTCCTCGTCGAGGGCGCGGAGGCCGTGCTGCGCGAAAGTGGCCACCTCCCATCGCCGGCCTTTCGAGACACGAGCTGAGCGTGCTCGCCTCTCCAGCGAGAGCATCGTGATGCCACAGCGTCACGAGGCTCCGAGGCCATGACGCTGTAGCGTCGAAGCATCTCGGCATCACAGCGCACCAGGAGCGGAGCGTCGTGAGCCCTTCATCCTCCGAAGCCGGACGAGGACCGCCCAGTCCGCCATCCCCCCGCCGCCACGCCCCTCGGCTGGCAACCTCTCAGCATGACTATCGGGAACCGACGATCATGGACGACGCACGATACACCCTCCATCCCTCCTCCGATCGGGATCGTTGTCACGACCCAGCGGCCACCGCCACGCTCCTCGACCACATCCGCCACGACCTCGTCCGCCAGCGCTTCCGCCTGTCCCTGATGGGAGCGCAGGTCCCGGAGGTCGTCAGCGTGACGGCAGATCGGCCCGACGTCGCTGTCGCTGACGTCGACCGGTCGGCACGGCACCACATGACGCCCTCATTCTCGGACGAGGCGCGCCGTCTCGCAGTTCGAGAGCGTCTCAACGACCAAATGCGCCCCATCCTGCGCGCAGTCGCTCAGATTGCCGGCCTCGACTTGGCGATCTGGACGGCGCGGATCGAGGGTCCGATGCCGTTGACAGATCCCGAGCTCGTGCGAGCGCTGCCCGCAGTGTTCGCGTCCGATGCCTTCCGGGAAGCCCGCCGAGCATGCCGCGACCTTACCCTACTGCCAGCGGAGCTGACGGTTTTCGGCGAAAAGCCGTTCGACCTCGGCTTCCACGGACGGCCGCCCGCGAAAATTCTGGCCGAACACCCGTGCTGGGACCTCCCGTTCGTGCCTGGAGCCCAGACCCTCGATCGCTGGACCATACACGATGCCGCCGAATTCATGTCGATCTGGCCGCCCGATCCCGGCGACCTGAAGGAACCGATGGATGCCTGGGACGCGCCGACTGCCGATCTCTGGCTTCGCCGGCACGAGCTCTCCGACGGCCAAGAGGCGGACAAGAGAAATCCGGTCGTCGCTTACAGGGAGGGGCATACGAAGAAGGGCCCGCTCAAGGTTCTGGCCGGACTCGACGAGGACGCCCTGCTCGTCTTGACCGACGCGGTCCTGCGCGAGCGTTTGCGCCGCGATGTGATGGCCGTGCTGATGCAGGATCGTGCCGACCTGATCCACGCGGGCCTCGAGATGGTGGCGTGCGGCTACCTGTGTCTGGACGACGTGTGCGCGGCGCTCGCATTCCATGACGAGGCTCGGGAGGACGCCTTCGCCGAGGCTTTCGCCGAGAACGACGACTGGATGAGTGAATGGATCGTCGATTGGAGTGTTTGGCTGATCAGCGGCTATGATTGGCCGCTGGTCGCCGCCTCTCGTGCCTGAGGCTTAGATCGCGGGATATCGAAGACGGAACGCGAAGCCGGGCCAGGCTCCTGTTGATGCGAGCGCTTCGAAGACGAGGTGAGGAGCTGTCGGATCGTCCAGATCCGACAGCGAGGCCTGGGTACGACGCCGTCAGATAGTTTGGTTTCGAACATCGGCAGCAGTTCGAATAGGTGGGCTCAGCCGGCGCCTCTCCGCTCGAATCCAGGATCGAGGTGGTCGCCGTCACGCGGGATATCACCAAATTGGATAGACGTCGGTTATCACTCGCGAGCCTGCGTCGGTTATCACTTTGAGCCTGAAAGACGTTCACTGGCAGAGCGTTGCCGCCCGAAAGCCCGGGGCCGATCGTGCTGAGATCGATGAGACGAGAACCGCGGCGGGGTGAAGCGAAGACAGTCCGCGAACCCCTGGAGTAATGCGACGACGGAGGGCGGCGACGCATCTGCGCTCTCTTCCTCACGAACACCGAGAGATCACATCCTACGACATGCCCGCCGGCGAGACTCTGGGTGCGCGCTCGCGCCGATCATACGGACCCATATCGGGGCAGTTATCCCCTCGAGGTGCAGCCCTTTCATCCGAGCCAGGACGGAAAGCTGTCCGCCTGCATTTGCAAGCCCTTCGCGGATGCCTGGTGCGAGCCGCGGGGGTGCGGTTGCAACCGACGAGCTCACGCTGCTCCCGTTGCTGACGCTCGACCCCGTGCGGGGCTTGAGCGCCCGGATCGTCAGCGTCGCGGCCCGATCTAGGAGCCTGACGCAAGTCGAAACACAGCAAGCTTCGAACATCACAATCAGGAGGAAGACGACGCGCTCCCGAGCCTCTGCGGCTTCGGGAGCGGAGGGGAAAGCAGTCCAATCACAGCAGATCAGGCGAAGGCCCTTCGCCCTCAAACCCCAGGAAGAACGGGGTGAAACGCGGCGCTCGAACAGCGCCCGCGGGAAGAAGTCGGCGAGGTGCCTTCGCCCCTTCCCCTGACTATGGACACGACAAATGACAAATAACGACGCGCTCGCCGGCGCGAACGAGCCCGGCCGCCCCCGCGAGCCGAGCTTTTGGGTGCGCGCCAGGGTTGAGCGCCCTCGCAGGCACCAGGACGGCCTCCTCCTCGAACTCCGGGCCGTCGATCCAGGCCGCCCCGGCCGGCTCACGGCCTTCGTGACGGGTGACTTCATCCGAGAGGTTCAGCACGCGACGGGCATCTTTCTCGATCCGAGCAACTTCTTCGGCGAACACGAGCTGAAGCTCACCGTGACGGCCGAACCACGGGGTGACCTCTCGGCACAGGTCACCGGCTTCGTGCGAGACACCTTCCTGTCGGACTGGGCTGAGCAGGATGCAGCGATCCGGGATGGGCTGGAGGCCGATCGGATCTGGGACCGTCAGCACAACCTGCCGGCCCCACGGCGCCTCCGGCGTGTCTTTCTGATCGAGCCGGAAGACGCTGCACCCAGCGCACTCAGGGAAAACCTCGAGCGGTGGTGGGAGCTCGGAATCATCGAGCTGATCCGGCACCCCGTCGCCTTCGAGGAAGCCGGCTCGGTCGTCGCCCTCGAGGAGGCGATCGGCTGCGCCTACGATCAGTACGAGTGGGGCACGCTCGACCTCGTCATCGTCGCACCGGGCGCAGGGTTCGCGTTCCGCTCCCTGTCGGACGAGGGGCTGCTGCGCCGGATCGCCGTTCTTCCGGTCCCGGTCGTCATGCGCAAGGCGGGCGCTCCGACCCTGCTCGACACCATGGCCCATCGCTGTTTCGATGGCCCGGACGAGATCCTCGCCTTCCTGATCGGCATCCTGCGGGAAGAGGTGCGCTTGGCGAACACGCGGCGGCTCGCGGCGATCGCCGAGATGATCGAGCCAGTCCCCGCTCCACGGACCACGCCCGTCGTCCACGGGCCGCTGTTCGACTGACGCTACCGCCACGATCCGGCCGCCCGCATGAGGGCCGCCGGATCATCTCTGCTTCCCGAAACAAGAATGACAGATGAGACACCACCGCTTCTTCAATGCGTCCGGGCGGGCGCCCCTGCGGCGCCCGCTCTCGGGCGATGTGGGTCGCCTCCTCGGGCGAAAAAACGATGAGGATGAGCCCAAGCCCGCCGATGAGGTGCGCGACCTGCGGGACCTCATCGGTTGGCTGCGCCAGCGCCTGCGCGGCGAACACACGGTGCGGGCCTGTGTCCTCACCGTCGAACCCGTCGGACCCAGCGATTACCTGCTCTTGCTTGGAGCGGCCGACCCCAGCGGCAGTGCCTACCCGCCGCGGCTGAAGGTCCGGCTCGACGCGGCTGAACTCGAAGCTTATCGAAGCCCAACCGGTGAGAGCTTCGATCCAGCGACCCTGGTCAACAGAACGATCGAGCTGCGGCTGCAGACCGGCATGCGCCAGCGCTTCGGTTGCGGGGCCGGGGTGCAGGCCCGGGTCCTCGCCCTGCTCACGATCGGTGAGGTACCGATCGACGGCGAATTGGATCGGGAGCGAACGCTACAGCGTCTCCGGCTGGAAGGACGCCGATTCGGTTCTGAGACGTGGATCGAGCCGGAGGATCCCCACCACATCGCACTGATTGCAGCCGAGTGCGGCGATGCACGCCGTGACGTCGAGCACATCCTGCGTCCGCTCGAGGAGAGCGGTCTCATCCGCATCCACCGGATCTGGGCCAACTTCGAAGGACCCAGTGCGGAGCGGTCTTTGGCTGCCGCTTTCGAGCGTGTCAGCGGACTGCATTGCGATCACGGCCTGTCGGCCACTCTGGTCTGCAGGGGAGGGGGGCCGGTCGAGGGCTTCCGGGCCTTGAATGCTTTCGTGACCGCGAACGCTGCAGTGGCCGCCGCGGTTCCGAATCTCATCGCTGGGCTCGGCCATGCGGGTACGCCGCCCACCGCCCTCGATGCGATCGCGGCCCGCTCGGAGCCCACGCCGACCGCCGCCGCGATGCTGATACGCAGGCTTGTTGAGGGCACCGGCGCCCGTGCCGAATGTACGCTCGCTGCGTTCGATGCTGCGGTCGCAGACGACCTGGAAGCAGCCGCCCAGATCGCTCTGGCGCGAGCTACCCACGCCTTCGAGGCAGCCTTGCAGGATCTCGTCGATCGCGCTGACCGACACCTTCGGCAGCTGGACAGAGCCGTCGAGCAGAGCCTGCTGGGTCACCTTGCTGAGGCAACCACCATAGCAGTCGCACCCAGAGCGGCTCCCGATCCCGTTCAGCCCCCACAACTCGGCGAGGGTGATTGTGCGCCACCGCAGGAGCCGGGGCTGGCGCTGGTGACCGTCGCCGAGACCAACCGCGTCATCACGCAGTACGACCAGCTGAGATCGGACAGCAACTTGTTCCTTCATTTCCACGACGGAACGGTCTTCGTCCGGGTCGTACCGATCAGCGTCGCCTTCCACTGACACATCAACGAGGAAATACGAAATGACCGAGAGCCAAACGCCCGAGACGCCCAGCTTCCTGATGGCGGTCAAGCGCATCGAAGCGCTGACCCAAGAGATCCGGAAGGAGGGATTGGCGGCCTTCGAGCAGGCCGAAGCTGCTTACGTCGAGATTCAGGAGCTTCGCGGCATCCTGCAAGATCGTATCGCGAGCCTGCGCCGCCGAACTGCGTAACGAAGTTGTTGCCTCACCGCCGATGTCATCTCATCGGCGGTGATCCTCCCACTTCACGAGCATAGGGCACTGGCCAAGAGCAGTTGGGCCAGAGGTTTGGGTACGCGTACAAATCCCGAGGGGACCTTTGCCCCGAATAGCTAACGAATGACGCGCAAACAGGGGGCACCGGCTTGGTCCGCTATCACGGAGACGCTCTCGACCAAATGCCGGAAACTGGCCGTAAGCGGAACGGCCGCTTCCAGTGCGTCAGACCTTCAAGCAGACAGATAACTGCCTCAATCAACAGGGGCTGATATCCGTCCGATCGTCGTGATGTCGGACGCTTCCGAGCGCTGCTTGCTGGCTGACGCCGGAAGGAGCTTGCCGGGGTTCATCAGACCATCCGGGTCGAGGGCCCGGCGCAGGGCCCGCATCAGATCGAGCTCCACCGGATCTTTGAAGCGGGCCATCTCAAGAAGCTTGGCGGCGCCGATGCCGTGCTCGGCCGAGAACGTGCCGCCGCATGCTACTGCCAGGGCATCGACGCGGCCGGCGATCTCGTCCCGTAGGAGTGAAAATTCCCCCTCGTCCCAGTCCTCGGGCGCGTGAACGTTGCAATGAACGTTGCCGTCGCCGAGATGGCTGAGGAGCACCACCGCACAACCGGGGAAATCGCGGGCGCAGATGGGGCCGACCGTGTCGAGGAAGCGTGCCGCGGCCGAGACCGGCACGGCGATGTCGCATTTCACATGCGGGCCGTGGCGGATCTGCGCCTCGGCGAAGGATTCCCGCAGCCGCCAGAAGCCAAGTCTCGCCGACTCGCTGTCGGCGAGGGCGGCATCGGTCACGAGACCAGCCTCGTAGGCGGCGGCCAGGGCCTCTTCGAGGGCCACGCGCGCGCCGTTGAGGGTTGCGGCGGCAAATTCTACGAGGATGTGATGGTCGGCCGCCTCGACGGGCAGGCGCGTATCGGGGATGTGCCGCAGCACAAGGGCGAGGCCCCATCGGCTCATGTATTCGAACGTGTGGATTTCGCCCCCCGTCGCTGCCCGAAGGCTGGAGAGCAGGGCGACACCCGCCTCCGCTGAGGGCACGGAGCAGAAGGCCGTGGCGACGGAGCGAGGCGCGGGCATCAGCCGCAGCACGGCGGCGGTGATGATGCCGAGCGTTCCCTCGGCGCCCATCATCAGGTGGCGCAGGCAGTAGCCGGAATTGTCCTTGCGCAGCTTGCGCAGGCCGTTCCAGACGCGGCCGTCCGGCAGCACCACCTCCAGCCCCAGGGCGAGGTCGCGAGCATTGCCGTAGCGGGCCGTGCCGCTGCCGCCGGCATTGGAGGAGAGCACGCCACCGATCTGCGCGCTGCCCTCCGAGCCGATGGAGAGGGGGAACATCAGCCCGGCCTCCGAGGCCGCCGCCCGCACGGCGGCGAGGGTCGCTCCGGCGTCGACGGTGAGTGTGCCATCCGCCGCGTCGACCTCGCGGATGCGGTTCATCCGGCCGGTCAGGAGGATCAGCGCGTCGCCGGCCGGGGAGGGCGTCGCCCCGCCCACCAGCCCGGTATTGCCGCCTTGGGGCACGATCGGCACACCGTGTTCCCGGCAGAGGGCGACCACCCGCGCGACCTCCGCCGTGGAGCCGGGCCGCACGACAGCGCGGGCGCGGCCCCGGTAGAGTCCCCGCCAGTCGACGCAATGTGGCTCCGCGTCGGCGCCCCACAGGAGATTGCGAGGGCCGACGATCGCTTCGAGGGACGGCTCGAACGGATCCATGACGCTACCGGGCAGGACGCGAGGACTTGTACCGCAGCATCGTCCACGGATCGGGCATCGGGCCGACCGGCACCTCGATCACGCTCGGGCCATCCTCGCGGAAGGCACGGGAGAGGGCGGCCCGCAACTCGTCCGGCCCGTTGGCCCGGAGCGCGAGGGCACCGTAGCTGTCGGCGAGGCGCACGAAATCCGGGTTGCGCAGGTCGCTGGCGATCCGCCGCCCGGCATATTGGTCGTCCTGGATGCGGCGGACGTTGCCGAAGGCGTCGTCGTTGGCGAGCACAGTAACGAGGGGGATGCGGTGCTGCACGGCGGTGGCGAGTTCCTGGGCATTGAACAGGAAGCCGCCATCGCCGATCACCGAGACCACCTTCGTGCCGGGCTTGGCGACCTGGGCGCCCAAAGCCGCCGCCATGCCCCAGCCCAGCGTCCCCTGGTAGCCGGGGGAGAGGAAGGTGCGCGGGGCGTAGACCGGGAACAGGGCACGGCTCGCATAGCCGAGCTGGGTCAGCTCATCGACGAAGAGTCCGTCTTCCGGCAATTCGGCGCGGATCGCCTCGAGGAGCGCGATCTGCGGCTTGAGGGTCGAGAGCTTCTGCCACGCCCGCCCGCGCGCGTCGTCGATCTCCCCCATGCGCTCCCGGCGGGTGTTGTGGGCCGGCAGCTCGGCGAGCAGCGCCCGCAGGATCGGAGCTGCATCGCCGACGAGGCCGACCGCCGGAGCGGCGATCTTGTCGAGCGCATCCGGATCGGCCTCGATGCGCACGACCTTGAGGTCGGAATCCTGGCCCCATTGCATTAGCTGCATCTGAAGGCGGGTGCCGACGGCGAGCACCACGTCGGCGCTTCCCCAGAGGATGTGGCCGGTGACGGGATCAACGCAGAGGGGGTCCCGGCTCGACAGCACGCCCCTTCCCATCCGGTGGGCGGAGACCGGGGCCTGGAGCATCCGCGCGAGTTCGGTCACTTCCTCGGAAGCGTCCTGCGCTCCGGCGCCGACCACGATGATCGGCCGCTTGGCCTCGCCCAGCAGCTTGGCAGCCTTGCGCACCGCATCCGTGTCGATTGCCACCGGCTCGGGGCCGGGGGGCGCTTCGCGCAGCGCCACACCCCGGCGGCCCCAGACATCCATCGGACATTCGAGGCCGACCGGGCGGAACGGTGCCCGCGCTGCCTGGCGCAGGGCCTGCGCCGTGAGGGCGGCGGCCTCGGAGGGGCCACGGATGCGCCCGGCCCATTTGGTGAACTGGCGCATGATCCCGATCTGGTCCGGGATCTCGTGCAGCATGCCGACGCCCCGGCCGATCATCGCCTGCGGGATCTCCCCGGCCAGCGCCAGCACCGGGGCGCAGCAGCCATAGGCGGTGGAGAGCGCCGCCGTGGTGTTGAGGAAGCCCGGCCCCGGCACCACCGCGTAGACGCCGGGCCGGCCCGTCGCCATGCCGTAGCCGGCGGCCATGTAGGCGGCCCCCTGCTCATGGCGGGTATGGATGGTGCGCACGCCCTCCGCGCCGTGGAGGGCGTCGAACAGGTCGTCGTTCTGGATGCCCGGCAAGGCGAACATGTCCGTCACGCCGGCATCCCGCAGGGTCGAGAGCAGGATCTGCGCGGTAGTGCCCTGCACCGTTCCCGCCTCGGCGGCGGCATCCCGGGTCGGCTTCATGGGGTGATCCTCGGCTTGAAATGGAATCGCCCGCGGACGGATCCGCGGGCGGCTGGGTCGGGCGATGTCAGGCGCGGGCGGGGGAGGCGAGGCGCTGATGCGCCTCGGCGGTCTCGCCGGCTTGGAGGTACTTGCGGGCGAGCAGGGTGCCGATCACCCCGATGATCGCCGCGCCGGTGAGGGCGAAGCCGGGGATCGCCTTATCGCCCGTGACCTGGATGAGGTACGTGACCAGCGCCGGGGTGAAGCCGCCGAAGATCGCGTAGGTGAGGCTGTAGGCGAGGGACCAGCCGGAGGTCCGCACGCTCGCCGGCATCATGGTGACGAGGGCCCCCACCAGCACCCCTTGCCACATGCCGTAGAGGGAGCCGAGGAACAGCTCGACGAAGAGCAGCCGCCCGAAGGAGGGCGCGGCCACGAGCCACTGCATGCAGGGATAGGAGAACACCGCGATCCCCGTGGCCGCCGCCACCAGGATGCGCACCGCGCCCACCCGGTCCGCGAGGCTCGCCATGAGCGGCATCCACGCGAGGTTGGCGATGCCCAGCGCCACGGTGACGAGGAAGCCGTCCATGGGCGCGAGGTTCAGCACCTGCCTGCCATAGGTCGGCATGTAGGCGGTGATCAGATAGAACATCACGGCCGTCAGGGTGATCATCATCACCGCCGTGCCGACGATCCGCCAGTTCGCGGCAAGCGTGCTGTAGATCTGGCGCAGGCTCGGATGGCTCTTGCGGGCCTTGAACTCCTCGGTCTCCTGCAGCGAGCGGCGCAGGACGAGGATCAGCGGCACGAGGAGCGAGCCGATGATGAACGGCACGCGCCAGCCCCAGGCCTGCATCTGCTCGGCGGTGAGCACCATGCGCAGGCTGATGCCGATCACCGCCGCGAAGATGACGGCCACTTGCTGGCTGCAGGTCTGGAAGCTCACGTAGAACATCTTGCGGCCCGGAGGCGCGATCTCAGACAGATAGACCGAGACCGCCCCGCTCTCGGCGCCGGCTGAGAAGCCCTGGAGCAGGCGCCCGAGGATCACGACGATGGGCGCCGCGACGCCGATCGTGGCGTAGCTCGGCACGAAGGCGATCATCACCACGCCGGCGGCCATGATCGACAGGCTGAGGAGGAGGCCCGCCCGGCGGCCGCGCTTGTCGGCATAGGCGCCGAGCACGATCGCCCCGAGGGGGCGCATCAGGAAGCCGACGCCGAAGGTCGCCCAGGACATGATGAGGGCGAAGTTCTCGTCCCCCGGCGGAAACAGGGTCTGCGCGACGTAGTGCGCGTAGAACCCGTAGACCATGAAATCGAACATTTCGAGAAAGTTGCCGCCGACGACGCGCATCACCGCGCCGGTCTTCCCTTGTCGTTCCGCTGCTGCGCTCATGTCGTCCCTCCTCGCCATCCGCGGTGTTCGACCGCCCCACCTTCGGCCGCTCTTGTTCCGGCAGCTCTTCGATGTGTGTTCTAAATATTAGAACGATGTATCATGATTCACGACGGTAATGATCTATCTTGCAGCCTGTCAATGGCCGTCGGATCAACATTCCAATGTTTGTGAATTCGACATTGCGCCGCAAAACAGATCGCAGGCATGATTTTGCAAGTTGGCCTTGACCCGTCGATGTCGCCAGACTACACATTTCTCAGAACGGCGTTCTGACATTTGGAACAATGGACAGCACACTTCTCAAAGGGCTGACCGTGCTCGAGCACCTCGCTGCCAGCGACGAGCCGCGCGGCGTGAGCGAGATCGCCCGCACCCTCCAGCTGACGAAGAGCAACGCTCACCGCACGCTCCAGACCCTCACTGCGGCCGGCTATGTCCGGGCGCTTCCGGGCGGGGCCTACGAATGCACGCTGAAGCTGTTCGAGCTGGCGAGCGCGGTCCTGTCCCGGGTGGATGTGCGCCGGGTGGCCGAGCCGCACATGCGCGCGCTCGCCGACGCGACACAGGAGACGATCCACCTGTCGCTGCTCGACAGGGCGGAGGTGATCTACCTGCACAAGATCGAGAGCCCGCAGCCGGTGAGGGCCTATTCCTCCATCGGCGGACGGGCGCCGGCCTATTGCGTCGCCTCGGGCAAGGCGCTCCTGGCCTACCAGGAGGAGGCGTTGCGCTTCCTCTCCGATCCGCTCGAGGCCCATACCTCCCGCTCCATCACGAGCCTCGATGCCCTGCGCCGGGAGTTGGAGCAGGTCCGGGTCCAGGGCTTCGCGATCAATCGGGGCGAGTGGCGCGAAGGCGTCTGCGGCCTCGCGGCCATCGTTCACGACGCCCTGGGCAAGCCGGTGGCCGCTATCGGCATTTCCGGCCCCGCCGCCCGCCTCAACCCGGCGGCGCTCCGCGACTTCAGCGAGGGTGTCGTGGACACAGCGCGCACCCTGTCGCGGGCGCTCGGCTACAACCCCATCGCCATGTCCTCCCGCCGCGCGCCTTCGCGCGAATTCGCCTGAGACGGCGCGCCGTCCGCCATCCGAGGAGATCGCCCGTGCATCCGCTTTCCGGCATCCGCGTCATCGAATTCTGTAGCGTCGCGGCGGGGCCCTTCTGCGCCATGCTGCTCGCCGACATGGGCGCCGACGTCATCAAGGTCGAGAATCCCGGCGGGGGCGATTCCATGCGCGCCTGGCCGCCCGTCAACGAGGGGTTCAGCGAGAACTTCGCATCCCTTAACCGCAACAAGCGCTCCGTCACCCTCGACCTCAAGGCCCCCGCCGACAAGGCGAGGGCGCTGGACCTGATCCGCTCGGCCGACGTGGTGCTGGAGAACAACCGCCCGGGCGTGATGAAGCGCCTCGGCCTCGACTATGCGAGCCTCGCCCCGGCGCAGCCGGGCCTCGTCTATTGCTCCATCTCGGCCTTCGGACAGGAGGGGCCGCGCTCGAGCGAGGCCGGCTTCGACCTGACGCTTCAGGCGATGAGCGGCGTGATGAGCGTCACCGGCGAGCCCGGCGCGCCGCCGGTCAAGTGCGGGGTGCCGATCTCCGATTTCGGCACCGGCCTCTACGCCGCCTACGCCATCGCCGCCGCCCTGTTGCAGGTGCGCGCGGGCGGACAGGGCGTGCACGTCGATGCCTCGATGTTCGGCGCCTCCCTCGCGATGGCCGCGCTCCAGACCAGCGAATATTTCGGCAGCGGGAAGGATCCCCTGCGCCTCGGCTCGGCGCACCCGCGCAACGCCCCCTATCAGGCCTTCCGCGCCAAGGATGGTTACTTCGCCATGGCGGCGGGCAACGATGCCCTCTACCGCGCCGCCTGCGCGGCGATCGACCGGCCGGACCTCGCGCAGGACCCGCGCTTCGCCTCGACGGCGATGCGCGCTCAGAACCAGCACGCCCTGCTGGAGATCCTAGAGCGGGACTTCGCGGACGAGACCTGCGCCGACCTGCTCGCCTGCTTCCGGGCGGCGGGCGTGCCCTGCTCGCCGATCAACAGCTATTCCGACGCGCTGGCCGATCCGCAGGTCGCGCATATGGGCTGGGTGCAGCCCCTCACCCTGCCGGGCGGCAGCGAGACGCGCACCTTCGTGTCGCCCCTGAAATTCTCTGGGAAGGGGTTCCCGATCTATCGGGAGCCGCCGACGCTGGGCCAGCACAACGAGGAGCTGTTCGGCCCTCAGGAACAGCCGCTCAAGCTCGCTCGCTCGGCGTGAGGGCAGGGGCATGAGCGAGCTTCTGCGTGAGCGCACCGGCACCAACCTGGTGCTGACCCTCAACCGGCCCGACAAGATGAACGCCTTGTCGGGCCCCCTCGTCGACGCGCTCCTCGACGCGGTGGAGGAGGCGAGGCGCGACGGCACCCGGCTCCTCGTCCTGAGGGGAGAGGGGCGCAACTTCAGCGCCGGGTTCGATTTCGGCGGCTACGAGGACCAGTCGGAGGGCGACCTCCTCCTGCGCTTCGTGCGGATTGAGCAATTGCTCCAGGCGCTCGCCCACGCCCCGTTCGATACGCTGGCGCTGGCCCATGGCCGCAACTTCGGCGCGGGGGTCGATCTGATCTGTTCCTGCGGGCGGCGCCTCGCCGATCCGGCCGCGGCCTTCCGCATGCCCGGCCTGTCCTTCGGTCTGGTGCTGGGCACCCGTCGCTATGGCGACCGGGTCGGCGGCTCGAAGGCCCGCCGCGTCCTGCAGGAGGGCCGCGTCTTCGACGCCGAGGAGGCCCTGGCCGACGGCTTCCTCACCGGCCTGTCCCCCGTCGCGTCATGGCCGGATGCCCTCGACGGGGCGGGTGAGGCGTCGGTGCGCCTGTCCGAATGGGCTGGCGCCGCCCTCAACCGAGCGACGGCGCGGGACACCCGCGCGGACGACCTCGCCGATCTCGTCGCCTCGGCCGCGCGGCCGGGGCTGAAGGACCGCATCCGGGCCTACCGCGCCGCCTGACAGGCATTCGAAGGAAGGAATCCCATGAGCACCGGAGCCTCGAAGATCGTCTCCCTGGCCGACCTCGCCGGGCTTGTACCGGATGGCAGTTCGCTGGCACTGGGCGGCAGCTTCCTGCATCGCGGGCCCTTCGCCTTCGTGCGCGAGCTGATCCGCCAGGGCCGCCGTGACCTCGAAGTGGTGAAGCAATCCCCTGGCTACGACATCGACCTCTTGTGCCGGGCGGGCGCCCTGTCGCGGGCCAAGGCCGGGATCGTGGCGATGGAGGGCAATTTCGGCCTCGCCCCCTGGTACCGGAAGGCCATCGAGACCGGGCAGGTGCGCCTGGAGGAGCATGCCTGCGCGAGCCTGACGGCGGGCCTGCGCGCGGCGGCCTTCGGCGTGCCCTTCATGCCCTGCGGCGGCATTCACGGTTCCGACCTCGCCGCGCTCAACGGCTGGAAGACCATCGAGGACCCCTATGGCAGCGGCGAGGCGGTCTACGCCATCCCGCGCATCACCCCGGATTTCGCGGTGATCCAGGCCAACGAGGTCAGCGAGGCCGGTGACGTGCGCGTCTTCGGCACCTCCCATTGGGACCGCATCATGAGCCGATCCGCCAAGCGGGTCTTGGTGGTGGCCGAGCGCGTCGCCTCGAACGCCTCGTTCCGCGACCAGCCCGAACTGACCCTGGTGCCCCACTTCCTAGTGGAGGCGGTGAGCATCGTGCCGAACGGCGCTTGGCCCGGCTCCCTCTGGCCCGATTACGAGATCGATTACCCCGCCGTCGAAGCCTACATGGAGGACCGACGGGGCGTGCTCGACAGCCACCTCGCCGCCGGTCCCGAGGCTCGGGAGGCCGCCCATGTGTGAGGAGCGCGCGACCGTGGACGCCGGCTGGTCGGGCTTCTCCTACATCGTCACCAATCTCGCCCGTTTCGTGCGGCCAAACGAGATCACCTTCAGCGGGGTCAACTCGGCCTTGCCGATGCTGGCCTGCCTGCTGGCCAAGCAGGCGTATCCGTTCGACTTCACCTACATCAACGTCGCCGGCGGGGTGGATCCGAACCCCTCGAAGGTGCCGATTTCCTCGTCCGATCCCGTGCTCGCCGAGGGCTCGCGCTCGATCTTCTCCAACGAGGATTTCTACGACCTCTGCACACGGGGCCTGATGGACCTGTGCTTCCTTGGCGCCGCCCAGGTGGACGGGCTCGGCCGTACCAACGTCTCCTGCATCGGCGACTGGCACGCGCCGAGGGTCCGCCTGCCGGGCGGGGGAGGAGGCGCGGTGATGCTGCCCACCGCCCGCCGAGCCGTGACGTGGCGGACCGAGCATTCCCGGCGCACCCTCGTCGAAACCCTCGATTTCGTGACCGCTGCCGGGGGCATGCACGGCGTGGTGACGCCCATCGCCGTCTTCGTGAAGCGGGAGGGCCGGCTCGTCCTTGCATCCTGGCATCCCGAGGCGAGCCTGGAGGAAGTCCGCGACCGGACGGGCTTCTCCTTCGCGGCGGAGGGCGCCGCGCCGACGCCGATGCCGAGCCCGGAGGAGCGGGCCGGGCTCGCCGCCCTCGATCCCGAGGGACGGTTCGAGGCCGACGCCAAGATCCGCCTGCGCTGAGGCGCCGGCACAAGGCATAGGGAGACGCGCCGCCATGACAGAGTCGATCAGTGCCCGCTTGCGGGCGGCCATCGCGCACCATGCCGGGTCCGGCCGCAATGCCCTCTCCGGCGAGGCCCGTGTGAGCTACGCCGAACTCGGAGCGGGGATCGACGCCGCGGCGGCGGCCCTCCACGACTGGGGCGTCACCCGAGGCGACCGGGTTGGGCTGGTGGCGCCGAAGGACCCGGCAGCGATCATGGCCTATCTCGGGGCGATGCAGGCCGGCGCCTGCGTCTGCTTCTTCGAGCCCGGTCTCGCACCGGAGGTGCTGGCCGAGCAGGCTACCCTCGTGGGCATGCGCCACCTCGTGGTTGCTGCGGCCTATGCGGAACGCCTTGCGGTGCCGGCCCTTGACGGCGTTGCCCGGCACGCCCTCGCGGACCTCAAGGGGGAGGGCGCCTTCGCCGCCACGCTCGGCCCGGAGGACGAGGCGATGCTGCTCTTCACCTCCGGCAGCACCGGCCGTCCGAAGGGCGTGCTGCTGCGTCACGGAAGTCTGATCTGCAACGCGGCGGGGGTACTCGCCCATACCGGCACCTGCCCCACCGACCGGCTGCTGCACGTCATGCCGCTCTATCATACGAACGGCATCAACAATCAGCTCATTGTGCCCTTCCTCGCGGGCGCGGAGGTGATGCTGATGGAACGGTTCCAGCCGGAGGCCGCCCTCGGTCGGCTGCGCACGGACGGCATCACCTACATGACCGGCGTGCCCACGATCTACGCGCGGATGCTGCCGCATCTGATGCCCGGCGAGCGTTTTCCCCGATTGCGCTTCTTGCGCTGCGGCTCGGCGCCGATCACTCCCATGCTACACAGCCAGATCGAAGAGGCGTTCGGCGTACCCCTCGTCGTCTCCTACGGTCTGTCGGAGGCGACCTGCACCTCGACCATGAACCCGCCCCACGCGCGGCGCCTCGGCACGATCGGCACGGTGCTGGAAGGCCAGGACGTGCGCCTATTCGATCCCGTGACCGGCCGTGAGGCCGCGCCGGGTGCCGAAGGCGAAATCCGCATCGCCGGCCCCGCCCTTATGGCGGGCTATCTCGGCAGCGACGAGGAGCCGATCAAGGACGGGTGGCTGCACACCGGGGACCTCGGCAGCTTCGATTCAGACGGCTATCTCGCCATCACAGGCCGGATCAAGGACGTGATCATCCGCGGCGGCGAGAACATCTCGCCGGCCCTGATCGAGCGGCACCTCGCCGTACACCCAACCATCCGCGATTGCTGCGTCGTGGGCGCCCCCGACGCCGACCTCGGGGAGGTGCCGGTGGCGTTCGTGGTGCTTCGCGAGGGCGCTGGACTCGACGAGCCCGGGTTGCAGGAGTTCGTGCGGGCGTCGCTCGCTCGCATCTACGTCCCTGCCCGGATTCGGCCCGTGGAGACATTGCCGCTGAATGCCGTTGGCAAAGTGAACCGGAAGGCTCTTCGCGATCTCGTAGGCTAGTATTAACTTGATTTTTATAATTTCTCATTAAATTGCATTTGCAGACAATCTGTAATATCTATGATATCTTCTTTTTCATTGTCATTATTCGCGGGTGAAGCGACCGCGCTACTATCTATGCGCCGGGCAAGCGGGTTCGTATTCGCTTCATAGCCGCCGTTTCCAGGCGCAGCCATTTCGCTTTCGGCCAACTCGTGTCGGACGTCGAATGACGACTCGTCGACGTTCACAGCCGAAATCTACCCATACGAGACATTCAAAAGGGCAACGCTTGGTGGCAGATGCTGGCCGTAGGCGGTACGTCCGGTTCGGAGCAGCTCAGCTGAAAAGCGGATGATCTCTCAGCGACCCCGAACGGCTATCCACGAACGGTCGTACGGCTCACAGAAGTGACTGGTTGTTTCGAAAATATTCCTGCAGAGATGCGTCTATATCGACCGGCTTAGCAATTTCGTTAAATCCTGATAGCGCCTCGAATGTAATACGGGCATAGTTTTTAAATATGTCTAAAATTGCGAAGGAATTCGTGACCCCTCTCCTGACAAAGGCCAACACTCAAATTATCTGTTACCTAGGCGGAAAGTCTTATCCGGCAGGCTTCACATCGCCCCGAGCGCCCGTGGAAGCCAGAGAGAGAGAGCAGGCCAGTAGGTGACCAAGATCAGGAAGACTAGCATCGTCAATAGCCAGGGCATCACTGCGACGGTCAGTTCAGAGATACCCATGTGGGCGATGCCGCTCGCAACGTAGAGATTGAGCCCGACCGGTGGGTGACAGAGGCCAACTTCCATGTTGACCGCCATGATGATCCCGAAATGGATCGGATCGATCCCGAGCTTCACCGCGATGGGGAACAGGATCGGCGCCATGATCAGCAGGATCGAGGAAGGCTCCATCACGTTGCCGGCGATCAACAGGATGATGTTGACCACCAGCAGGAAGACCAGCGGGCTGAAGTTCATCGCGATCAGCCACGCCGCCATCGTCTGCGGGATGTTCTCCGAGGTCATCAGGAAGGAGAACAGCACCGCGTTGGTGATGATGTACAGGAGCATCGCGCTCATGTTCGCGGAGGCGAGGAGCACGCGCGGCACATCCGACAGCTTCAGGTCGCGATAGACGAACACCGCGATGACGAAGGCGTAGACGGCCGCCGTCGCGGCCGCCTCGGTCGGCGTGAAAATCCCCGCATAGATGCCGCCGATCACCATCACCACGAGGAACAGGCCCCAGGCGCTCTCGCGGAATGCGCGCAGGCGCTCGCCCCACGACGCTTTGGGCATGCGCGGATAGCCCCGACGCTTGGCGATGACGAAGGTGACGCCGGCCAGCATGGCGGAGAGGACGATCCCGGGCATCACACCGGCCAGGAACAGGTTCCCGATCGAGGAATTCGTCGACACCCCGTAGAGCACGAGGATGATCGAGGGCGGCACGAGGATGCCCAGCGCCCCGGAGGTCGTGATGACCCCGGCACCGAAGCGACGCGGATAGCCTTCGGCCACCATGGCGGGCAAGATGATCGACCCGATCGCCACGACCGTCGCCACGCTCGATCCCGACACGGCGGCGAAAAGCGCGCAGGCCACCACGCCGGCGAGGCCGAGGCCGCCCGGCCAGTGCCCGACGAGCGACGTCGTGAAGGCGATCATCCGTCTCGCCACGCCCCCGTGGGCCAGGAAGTTGCCGGCGAGGATGAAGAACGGGATCGCCATGATCGAGAAGTTCTCGATCCCGGTGAACAGTTTGAGCGCGACACTCTCGATGGGCACCTGCGTCAGCGTGAACAGGAAGGTCAGCACCGTCAGGCCAAGCGCGATCGAGATTGGCATGCCGGTCAGCATGAGGGCGATGAGGAGCCCGAAGATGATCAGGCCGCTCATGTAGGTCCTCCCTCCCGGCCGAGTTGAACCGGATCGACGCCCTCCACCGTCGGGACGCCGTCGACGTGGGCATGGTCACGGGCAGGCAGGTGCCCGGTCGTCCAGTAGCCCCACGCAACCTGCAGGAAGCGGAAGCACATCAGGTAGGAGCCCAGCGGGATCGCGAGGTAGACGATCCAGACCGGGATCTCCATGTCGGGGGTGGTCTGGTCGGTGTGGCCGATGCGCCAGACGAAGTTCGTGCCGAGCGTCCCGACGATCCCGGTGAAGAGCGCGCCGGCAGCAAGGCTGAGAAGGACCATGGTCCGCCGCGCGCCCGGCGGCAACCGGTTGACCAGCACGTCGACGCCGACATGGATTCCGGTGCGGACGCCGTAGGCCGCGCCGAACTTCGCGACCCAGATGAACATGTAGATGCACAGTTCCTGGGACCAGCCGAAGTCGATCCGGTCGGTATAGTCCTGCAGAGCCGGAATGCCGGACAGGAAGCGGTGCACCACGGTGGCGAACGTGATGACGGTGGCGGCCGCCATCAGCGATCCGATCAGCACTTCTTCGAGCCGATCAAGGATTTTCAGGAACATTGTCGGTCCGGGGGCGCGGCGACGGGATCAGTTGTTGGGGGCGCCCTCGGCCTCTTTGCTGAGCGCGGTGATCAGATCGCGGCCAACCCGGGACGCCATCTCGCGCTGAACCGGCGCCAAGGCCTTGCGCCACGCAGCATTCTCGGCGTCGGTCGGGGTGTAGACCTCGGTCTTGCCGGTGGCGCGGATGTCGGCGAGCGCCTTCTCGTTCTGCTTGTCGGCGATCTCGTGCTCGTAGGCCGTCGCATCCTTGATCGCCCCTTCGAGGGTCGTGCGGATGTCGGCGGGGAGGCCGTCCCAGAAGCCCTTGTTCACGATCACGGCGTAGCCGACATAGCCGTGATAGGTCAGCGTCGCGTGCTTCTGCACCTCGTTGATCTTCTGGGTCGTGACATTCGAGGGCGGGTTCTCCTGCCCGTCGACGACGCCGGTCTGCAGGGCTTGATAGAGTTCGGAGAAGGCCAGCACCTGCGGCAGCGCGCCGAGCTGCTTGAACTGCGCCTCCAGAACTTTCGAGGACTGGATCCGGAACTTCAGGCCCTTCACGTCCTCAGGCCCGTGCATCGGTTTGTTGGCGGTGAGGATCTTGAAGCCGTTGTCCCAGTAGCCGAGACCCTTGATCCCCTTGGATTCGAGTTTCTTGAACAAGTCCTGGCCGATCGGCCCGTCCTGCACGCGCCGCAACACCTGCTCGTTCGGGAATATGTAGGGCAGGTCGAACGCTTCGTATTCCTTCACCCCGAGGGGGCCGAACTTGCTCGTCGACGGCGCCAGCATCTGCACGGCGCCGAGCTGGAGCATCTCCACTTCTTCCTTGTCCTTGTAGAGCGTGCTGTTCGGATAGATTTCGATTTTGACCGCGCCTTTGGTGCGCTCCTCGGCGAGTTGTTTGAACCGTTCCGCGCCCTGGCCCTTGGGCGTGTCCGTAGTCACGACATGGCTGAACTTGATGACGATCGGGGATTGCGCTGCGGCCGGCGCAGCGAAGGCGAACGCACAGGCTAGCGCACCGAGGATGCGAACAGTCATCTTGTCCTCCCACATCGATCCACGTCTTCGCGCAGATTGAATTTTGGATAACCTTGCAGGTGAGGGCCGCTGCCGCAAGCCCGAAGCGGAGGGGCCGGCCCGCCGCGCCGGTCAGGCCCCCGGGGCTCCCGTGGGCCGCACCGGCGGCTCGTGGAGCCGCACCGCCTCACCGCCGCCCGAGGGCTCGGCCGGATAGAACGAGCGCACCAGCGGATCGTGGCCGGGCACGATCCGGTGCGGGTCACCGGCGAGCGCCAGGAGCTTTTTCCAATTCTCCATCATGGCTGCCAGATCGACCACGATGGGAAAGGGATTTTGCTGATTCAGGTTGGCGTAGAAATGCGCGGCGTCGGAGGCGAGGACGACCGGGCCCCGGACCGTCTCCACCCGCACGCATTGCAGCCCCCGCGTATGCCCCGGCACGTGATGCACGCTGAGGCCCGGCGCGATCTCGGCCGAGCCGTCCACGAAGCCGACGCGCCCCTCATAGACCCGCCGGACCATGGTCACGACGTCTTCCACAGCGAAGGCGGACCGCAGGCGGGCGTGGCACATGCAGCGGCCAGTGGCGTAGGCCATCTCCGCATCCTGGAGGTGGAAGGTGGCGTTCGGGAAAGCGTCGAGGTTGCCGGCATGGTCGTAATGGAGGTGGGTGATGACCACGTCGCGGACCGCCTCAGGATCCACGCCGAGCGCCCTCAGGCCCTCGACCGGGTGGCGCAGCATGGTGCGCCCGTGCGCCCGGGCCGCCGGCCAATCGAAGCCCGTATCGACCACCACCGTGCGCTGCGCGTTGCGGCAGACCCAGACGAAGTAGTCGATCGGCATCGGCCCGTCATGCGGGTCCTCGCCGGGGCCCGGCGGGTAGAGGAGGTTGGCCGAGGCAGGGCGCTCGTGCGTCGCGTAGCGGAGGGCGAGGATCTCGTAGGGCTCGCCCACGCTCACGCCTCCCGCTGGCCGAGGAAGGCGTCGATCGCCGTGTGGTCCGCCGAGGTCCCGAGTTCGGCGAGCGCCTCCGCCCACAGGGCCGAGACCGCTTCGGAGAGGGGCGCGGCCACGCCCTCGTGGCGGGCGAGGTCGTCCGCGGTGCGCAGGTCCTTCGCCATCAGCGCCAGGGAAAAGCCGGACGTGTAGTTCTGCGGAATCACGAAGGGCTTCAGCTTCACCTCTGTCGAGTTGTTCCGACCGGTGGAGACGTTGAGAATATCGGTCATCAAGGTCGGATCGAGCCCGAAGCTGCGGCCCACCCGCAGGGCCTCGCAGGCCGCCGTCAGGCCCGCCGCCGAGACATAGTTGTTGAGCGCCTTCATGGCGTGCCCGGAGCCGATGGGCCCGGTGGCGAAGATCGACCCACCCATGACCTCGAGAAGTGGCGTGGCTGCCGCGACGACCTCCGCCTCGCCCCCGACCATGATGGCGAGCGACCCGTCGATGGCACGCTTGACGCCGCCGGAGACCGGCGCGTCGATCAGGGTGACGCCCTGGGGCGCGAGTTCGGCGGCCAGATCGCGGGTGCCGACGGGCGCGGAGGAACTCATGTCGACCACGAGGGTGCCTGGGACAAGGCGGCCCGCGACACCCTCGGTCTGGGTCACCAGCGTGCGCACCGCCTTCCCGTCCGGCAGCATCAGGACGAGGGCGGTGGCCCCCTCCACGGCTTCCCCGGGCTTGGAAGCCGCTCGACCGCCGACCGCCGCGAAGGCGTCGCGGGCAGCGGGGAAGGGATCGAAGCCCGTGACGGTCCAGCCCGCTTCGACAAGGCGGGTGGCCATGGGCAGGCCCATCTTGCCGAGCCCGAAGAACGCGATGCGCGCGGCGGCTTGGTCGAGTGTCGTCATGGTGGTTGGCCTCCCTTCCATGCCCCGCTTCCGGGGCCGCCGATCATTGTAAGACAATCAGCCCACCGCTTCGGGGCGATGGGCCGCGGCGCGTCAGGTCGTGGGAATGGCGCCCTCGGCCTTCAGAACCTCGTGGGCCGCCTTGAAGGCGTCGAGCCCGGCCGGGATGCCGCAATAGACCGTCGCGTGGAGAAGGATCTCCTTGATCTCCTCGACGGAGACGCCGTTCGCCAGCGCACCCTTCACGTGGAGCTTGAGTTCGACAGGCTTCGAGAGAGCCGTGAGCATGGCGAGGTTGAGCATCGAGCGGGTCTTGCGGTCGAGCCCGTCCCGCGTCCAGGCGTAGCCCCAACACCACTCGGTGGTGATGCGCTGGAACGCCATCATGAAGTCGTCGGCCTTGGCGAGGCTGCCGTCCACGTACTCGGCGCCGAGCACCGCACGGCGCACTTCGAGGCCCTTCTGGAATTGCTCGCTTTCAGCCATGTTGTCCTCCTTGGTCCCGCAACCTATACTTGATCGTCAGTCAATCTGACAATCAAGTTTGAGGGGGCCGAGAGCCAGCGCCGTGTTCGCGATCCGGCGGTCGCGGACGGGGCGCTCATTCGTGGGAGACGCCGCATTTCCGATCGCCGAACCAGCATCCACGTCGGCGGGAAATGCTCAGCAGCGGGTGGGTCGGATGAGTGAGTCGTTGCGGATCGTGCCGCAGCCCATGCGGAGGCAGGTCGAGGAAGGTCTGCGGGCCGCGATCGTGAACGGCCGGTTCGCGCCCGGCGAGCACCTGCCGGACCGGGTGCTCTGCGACCTGTTCGGCGCAAGCCGCAGCGTGGTCCGCGAGGCGGTGCGGCTCTTGGAGGCCGAGGGCCTCGTGACGGTGCAGCCGAACCGGGGGCCCTTCGTCGCGCATCTCTCCCCCGAAGAGGCCGCGCAGATCTACGACGTGCGCGGCGTCCTAGAGGCCCTAGCGGGCGAGAGCTTCGCCCGCCACGCCTCGGACGAGGAGCGGGCGGAGCTGCGCGCCGTGTGGGAGGATCTCGCCCAGCGGGGACAGGGGGCGACCCGCGAGGACCTGCTTGCCATCAAGCGCCGATTCTACGACGTGTTGCTCGCCGGCGCCCGCAACGCCTACGTGGCGCGGATGCTGGACCAACTCCTCAACCGCAACATGCAATTGCGGGCCACCTCCCTCTCCGAACCGGGGCGCCTAGCCTGGACCGTTAAGGAACTGAAGCGGGTGATCGACGCCATCGACCGGCGCGACCCCGACGAGACCTTCACGGCCTGCCGTGAGCACGTGCAGCGGGCGGCGGACGTCGCCCTGCGCCTTCTGACGGCGCAACCCTCTCCCGCCGCCGAGGACCGGCCATGACCCTTCCCAGCCTCGCCGGCCGGCTCCGGCCCGCACTCGCCGACCCGGAGTTCCTGGCCTGCGCCCGCGGCCTGTCCGTTCGGGTCGCCTTCTCGGTCGAGGGCGCGCGGGTCGATCTCCTCGTCGCGGACGGGGCGCCCTCGGTGGAGGCCGGTGCGACCGGGCGAGTCGACATCGCCGTCGCGGCGGATGCAACGGCTTGGGAGGCGATCCTGTCCGCCCGGCCGCCGCGTGGGGCGAGTTCCTTCACGGCGTGGCAGCTCGCGAACCCTGCGGTCTCACTGGAGGGCGATCCCCTGTGCATCGCCCAGGCGCGACCGGCGCTGGAGCGGTTGGTCGAGGTCCTGCGCATGCCGGAGGAGTTGGCCGCCCCGCCGGTCCGGCGCGACGTGCGGCAGATCCGTGGGCGCTACGTTCCGATCCGTGTGGCCGATGCCGGCGCGGACCTCTATGTCGAGGAGGCGGGGTCAGGTCCGCCCGTCCTCTGCCTTCACACGGCGGGCGCCGATTCGCGTCAATACGGCGCCCTCCTGGCCGACAGCGATCTCGCCTCGCGCTTCCGGCTCGTGGCATTCGACATGCCCTTCCACGGCCGCACGATGCCGCCGCCGGACTGGGACGGCGGCGCCTATTGGCTCGACGCCGCGACCTACCTCGCCTGGGTGGCGGCGGCACTGGAGCAGGTCGTCGGCGAGCCCGCGATCCTCGTCGGCTGCTCGATGGGGGCCGCCATCGCCCTGGTCGCGGCGGCCGAGCGGCCCGACCTCCTGCGCGGCGTCGTCGCCCTCGAGCCGCCGCTGCGCTCGCCCGGCCGTCGCAACCCGTATCTCGCCCACGCCGCCGTCTCGGGAGGCGCGCACAACGCGGCCTACGTGCGGGGCCTCATGAGCCCCCTCGGGCCCGTGGGTCACCGCCGCCGCGCCGCCTGGATCTACGCCCAGGGCGGGCCGGGCGTGTACACGGGCGACCTCGCCTTCTACTCGGAGGAGTTCGACGGGCACGTCACGGGGCCGCGGATCGACACCGCCCGCGTGCCCGTGACGCTGATGACCGGTGAGTACGATTACTCGGCCACCGTCGCGGACGGCGAGGCGCTGGCCGGCCTGATCCCCGGAAGCCGTTTCGTCCCGATGCCGGGCCTCGGCCACTTCCCGATGAGCGAGCACCCCGACCTGTTCCGCACGCATGTCGTCCCGGAGCTCGACCGGATGATGGAGCTGGCCCGGTAAGCCCTGACGGTGCCGGTCGGTGCGAGCGTCCCGACCGGGAGGCCGCCGCTACAACCCGAGATAGGCTTCCCGCACCCGGGGATCGTCGCGCAGGGCCGCCGCGCTGCCCTCGAGGGCGACGCGGCCGCTCTCCAGGACGACGCCGCGCGTCGCCACCGAGAGCGCGAGCTGCGTGTTCTGCTCGACGAGGAGGATGGCGGTACCGCCCGCGTGGATCTTGACCAGCGTAGCGTGCAACTCCTCCACCACCATGGGGGCGAGGCCGTGGCTCGGCTCGTCGAGCATCAGGAGGCGCGGCGCCAGCATCAGCGCGCGGCCGACGGCGACCATCTGCTGCTCGCCGCCCGACATGGAGCCCGCGCGCTGCGTCCGCCGCTCCCGCAGCCGGGGGAAGAGCGAGAACACCTCCTCCCTACGGGCGGGGATGGCGGGGTCGGTCCGGCACGAGAACGCACCGGTGAGAAGGTTGTCCTCGACGCTCATGTCGGGAAACACATGGCGGCCTTCCGGCACGTGCGCGATGCCGAGCGCAGGGACTTTGTGGGCCGGCATCCGCATCAGGTCCTGGCCCTCGAAGGTGATTGTGCCCGCCGAGCGGGGAACGAGCCGCGAGATCGTGCGCAGCAGCGTCGACTTGCCGGCGGTGTTCGCGCCGATGACGCAGACGAACTCCCCCGGTGCGACGGAGAGCGACACGCCCCGCAGGATCTCGACCCGGTCGTAGCGTGCCGTCACGTTCGCGACGGTGAGCAGGTCAGCCGACATATTCGCGTCCGAGATAGGCGGCGACGACGTCCGGGTGGCGGGCGATCTGGGTCGGGCTGCCGGTGGCCAGCAGCCGGCCGAAGGAGAGGGCTACGATCCGGTCGCAGAGCGCCATCACCGTCTTCATGTGATGCTCGACGACGATGAGCGTCAAACCCTCCGCCTGGAGCTGGCGCAGGAGTGTGACGATCTCGGCCGTCTCGGCGTGGTTCAGGGCGGCCATCACCTCGTCGAGGAGAAGCACCTGCGGCTCGGTGGCCAGCGCGCGGGCCACCTCCACCCGTGCCCGCTCTGGGAAGGAGAGGTCGCCCGCCCTCTTGTCCGCGATGCCCGCGAGCCCGACCCGGGCGAGGCATTCGGCGGCGAAGGCGCGCGCGCCGGCCACGTCCCGCCGCAGCAGGCCGCCGATCAGAACGTTGTCGAGGACGCTCGCGTCGGCGAACAGGGCGACGTTCTGGAAGGTCTTCGTCAGGCCCAGCGCCGCGACGCGGTGGGGCGCCAAGCGGGCAATCTCGCGCCCGCCGAGGAGGATCGAGCCGGCATCGATCCGGTGCAGGCCGACGAGGGCGCTGAACAGCGTCGTCTTGCCCGCTCCGTTCGGGCCGATCAGACCCAGGATCTCGCCCCGGCGCACGTCGAAGGTGACGTCGCCGAGCGCCTGGAGGCCGCCGAAGCGCTTCGAGACGCCCCGGAGGGAGAGGATCGGTTCAGCGCTCACGGCGTGCCCTTGCGCTTGCGGCGCCACCGCTGCCCCAGCGCCGCGAGGCCGTGCGGCTGAACGAGGATTACGGCGATGAGGATGAGGCCGTAGGCAAAGCCCGACAGGCCGGCGACCTGGCTCGACAGGAAGAGGTTTGCGGCCTCCTCCAAAGGGATGATGACGAGCGCCCCGATAATCGGGCCGACGACCGTGCCGACGCCCCCGACGATCGCGATCAGGGCGACCCGGATGGAGACCGGCGCGGCGCCGAACACGGTGTCGGGATCGAAGAAGAAGTTGAGTTGCGCGAAGAGCGTGCCCGTCATGGCCATCAAGGCCCCCGACACCACAGAGGCGATCAGCTTCGCACGGGCCGTATCGACGCCCACGACCTCGGCCGCGTCGACGTTCTCCCGCACCGCCCGCAGGCGGTAGCCCAACGCCGACCGCTTGATGGTGACGAAGACCGCCGTGACCAGGCAGAGGGCCGCGAGCGCGATGTAGTAGTGCGGCAGCGTTGATTTAAAGTTGAACAGCCAGAGCGAATCGGGCGCGAAGGGTACCGATAGACCGACCGGACCGCCGGTGAGGCCCGACCAGGAATTCGCCACCACCCGCATCACCTCCCCGAAAGCGAGCGTCGAGAGGGCGAAGTAATGGCCCGAGAGACGCATCGTCGGCAGGCTGATGAGCGCCGCCGCGGCGGCGCCCAGGACTCCGCCTGCCAGCATCCCGATCCAGGGCGAGAGACCGAAATGCACGAGAAGCAGGGTTGAGGTGTAGGCGCCGATGCCGAAGAACGCCGCGTGGCCGAGCGACATCTGGTTGGCAAGCCCGCCGACCACGTTCCAGCTCTGCGCCATGGCGCCGAACAGGAAGACGAGCGTCGCCACGCGGATGGCGTAGCCCTGTGGATCGAGCCCGAGGGGGAGGCAGATCGCGGCCAGGAGGGCGAGGGCCGCCACGAGGGCGAGGGGGCGGCTCATCGGCGCGCTCCGAGCAGTCCCTCGGGCCTGAGCGCGAGCACCGCGATGAAGACGCAGAACAGGACGAGGTTCTGCAGCTGGATCGGAAAGACGAGGCCCGACAGGGATTGGACGATGCCGACGAACAGGCCACCGACCACGGCCCCGGCGATGGAGCCGAGTCCGCCGATGACCACAACCGTGAACATCAGCACGACGAACTGGCCGCCGACCGTCGGCGAGACGGTTAGGTAGGGCAGGATCACGGCACCGCCGAAGGCCGTGAGACCGACCCCCAGCCCGAAGGCGAGGCGCCGCATGGCGTCCGCATCGATGCCCGAGAGCCGGGCCGCCATGGGATCCTGCGCGGTGGCCCGCATGGCCCGACCGTAGGGGCTCGCCCGCAGGAACCACCACAGCGCCAGCCCCGAGACGGCCGAGGCCGCGAAGGCGAGAAGGTAGGGGACGCTGATGAAGACCGGCCCGAGCTTCAGCGCCAGCGCCTGATAGGGCGTCGATACCGAGCGGTAGTCGGATCCGAAGACGAGAAGCGCCCCGTTCTCGAGAACGATCAGCAACCCGACCGTCAGGAAGATCTGCGCGACCGGCGGGGCGTTCATCACCCGGCGGAGCAAGAGTTCCTGCGTCAGCATGCCGATCCCGCCGACCACCACGAAGGCGGCGGGCGCGGCCAGCAGCGGATCGAGGCCGCAATACGCCCAGAGAAACCACGCCACGAACATCCCGAGCATCAGGAACTCGGCCTGCGCGAAGTTCACAATGCCCATCACGCCGAAGACGAGGGTCAGGCCGATCGAGATGACGGCGTAGACGCCGCCGATCATCACGCCGTCGACGACGGCCTGGGTCAGGGCAAGCATCGCCGCGTCAGCCCTGCCAAGTGGCCTTGCCCTTCGCGTAGGGCTCTGGCCATACGGTCACGAGCTCCTTCTGGCGCCACTGCACCATCACGGGGACGGAGAGCGTGTTGAGGCCGTTGTCGTTGAACTGGATGGCGCCGCCCGTCATGGCCCGGGCCCAGCCGCCTTCGAACCGGGCGCCCGCCAGGGCGGCTCGGATGGCGGCGGGATCGGCCTTGCCCGCCTTCTCGATCGCCTGGGCCAGCACGTCCATGCACACGGCGTGTTCCAGCGCCTCGTGGACCATGAAGTAGCCGTAGCGTTTTCGGAACCGCTCCGTGAGATCCGGTGCGAGGTCGTAGTTGGCGGGCGCCACCGACAACACGCCTTCGGCGAAGGGCCCGAGGCCCTTCTCGAAGTCGGGGATGACGTACCCGGCGGCGCCGCCGATCGCCGGAATGCTGATGCCCTGCTGGCGCATCACTCGGATGATCTGCAGGCTGTCGCTCAGGTAGGAGACTGGGAAGACCGCCTGGGCGTTCGACGCCCGAAGCTTGTTGATGAGGGGCGTGACGTCCGTGATGCCAAGCGGGTAGGCATCGTCCATCACAATCTGGACGCCGGCCTGCTTGGCGCCCTCGCGCAGGCCCACCGCCTGGGCCGTCCCGTAAGCCGTGTCCTCGTACATGATGGCGATACGCTCGAGGGTCTGCCCGGCCGCCTTGGCGATGGCGAGCGTGCCGTCGAACTGGGCGGCGCCGATCACGGAAGCCTTGGCGACCACCTGGAACACGTTCTTGAAGCCGCGACCGGTCACCTGATCAGCGAAGGACATGGTGAGCAGCGGGACGTCCCGGCGCTCCGTCACCTCCGAAATGGCGATGGTGAGCGAGGAGGCGAAGGCGCCGAGAATGGCGCTGACGCGGTTCTGCGTGATCATCCGCTGGGCGACGTTCGCCGCGTTGGTCGGCGTCGAGGTCGAGTCCGCAACGACGAGGTTGATCTTGGCGCCGCCCAGCGCCTTGATCCCCCCGGCCGCGTTGATCTCGTCGGCCACGAGTTCGATCCCGTTGCGGGAGTTCACACCGAATTGCGCGTTCGCCCCGGAGAGCGGCACGGCGACACCGACATTGACGGTCTCAGCCGCCCAGGCGCTCCGCATCAAGGCCGGTGCCGAGATGGCCCCGGCAAGGCCCGCCAGCGCCACGCGGCGCGTTGGACGCGCCCCTCCGCACACCCGATCCGCCATGGTGACCTCCCTCTCAGTATCGGGGACCGTTCCCGGTCCTGCGGATGGGATGGCCGCGCCCGCACCGTGCCCCGCCGGAGGGCAAGGTGGCTCGGCGGATCGCGATATCTCCTCCGCTTTGTGTCAGATTGTCTGACTGATTTCACAAAAGCAACGGGCTGCGGACGATGTCCGCGACGAACCTGGCCATATCCACGTGCTGTAACCGCTTGCAACCCGGTGGTTGTGGCGGATTGTCTGGCGATTATGACATAGCTGCTTCGGAGATTGGCCGCTGGAAAAGCGGACGGCCTGCTACCGACCCATACCCGCCGCCCGGACCACCCCCGTCGCTTCTCCGAAGCCGACGTTCGTCGGCCTTCCGGCAACTTCGCCCGACGCACCCTTGCGCGGTGTGCGCCTTCTCACCGCGCCTTTCGTGGCAGGTGCCTTAGCCAGCCCGGATGAGCATCAGCATCCACAACGTTAGCGTCCCGATCTTCGTGAACGCGCTTCGCAACATGAGCGCGTGGCTCGACAAGGCCGCATCGGAAAAGCCGGAAGCAGAGTTGATCATCCGGCGGCTGGCTCCGGACATGAAGCCTCTGCCTGCCCAGTATCAAATGGCGTCCGACAGCGCGAAGAATGCGGTGGCACGGCTCGCCGGGATCGAAGCGCCTTCGATGCCCGACGTCGAGGCGACCTTCGCCGAACTCAAAGAGCGCTGCGCCAGGACGATTGCCTTCGTCGAGGGCATCGATCCGGCCGCATTGGCCTCAGGTGCGGAGCGCGAGGTGGAGCTGAAGTTCCCGAACGGCATGGGATACCGCTTCAACGGGCAGGCTTATCTCACCGGCTTCGCGCTGCCGAACTTCTTCTTCCACGTGACCACAGCCTACGGGATCCTCCGCAGCGCTGGAGTGAGTGTCGGCAAGCCGGATTTTCTCCAGCATCTCGGGCCGCCAAACATTCGCACCGCGGAGTAGTCGTTCACGCTCCCTGGGGCCCGAATTCGATCTGCGGGATTGGGTGAACGCGCGCATGACGGCTCCGCCTCGGCAGTCTCCGGGTCGTCGATTGAGCCTTACCTCGGCAGGCGCGTTTACCCCCGTGTCCTCAACCGAATGGGAGCCCCGATGTCGAGCCTGTCCGAGCGAAAGGCTCGCCTGATCGTCCATGGCGATCAGCCCTACAACGCCGAACCACCCCTCAGCCGACTGCGTGCCTCCTATCGCACGCCGGCGGAGGACTTCTATGTCCGCTCTCACGGCGATCTGCCGGACCTCGACCCAGAAACCTGGCGCCTCATCGTCGACGGCGGAGCCGGTGTCACGCTCGAGCTTTCGCTGCTGGACCTGCGTACCCGGTTCCCGGAAGCCACGGTCACGGCGACGATGCAATGTGCCGGCAATCGTCGCGCCGACATGCGAGCGGTTGCCCCCGTATCCGGCGACCCATGGGATGCCGGGGCCATCGGAACGGCTGAATGGACCGGGGTCCGCCTAGGCGACGTCCTGCGCGAGGCGGGTGTCGCGGATGCAGCCGATCTCCATGTGGCCTTCGAGAGCCACGACATGGTGGAAGGGCGCCCGTACGGAGCCTCGATCCCACTCGGCAAGGCAATGGCGCCCGAGACCTTGCTCGCCTACGCCATGAACGGTGAAGCCTTGCTACCCGAGCATGGCTTCCCGGTTCGGGCGGTCGTGCCGGGCTTTGCCGGCGTGCGCAGCCCAAAGTGGCTCCGGCGCCTCGCCGTCCAGGACCATCCGTCTGACAACCTGATCCAGGCCGGCGACTACAAGCTGTATCCGCCCGACGTGACCGCAGAGACGGCGGACCCGGCCAAAGGACACACCATCGACATGATGCCTCTGAACGCCGCGATCTGCGAGCCGGAACGCGGAACTGCTCTCACGGCCGGACGGAACAGGGTTCGCGGCTACGCGGTGAGCGGTGACAGGGCCATCGTACGCGTCGATGTCTCCGGGAGCGGAGGCCGGACCTGGATGCAGGCCGATCTGGAACACGAGGTCGGCGCGCCGTTCGCCTGGACGTTCTGGAGCGCAGAACTCGATCTGCCTCCAGGCGAGCACGAACTTGCGGTCCGCGCCTGGGACGCCGCCGCCCAGACACAGCCGGCGCTGCCAGACGACACCTGGAACCACAAAGGCTACCTCTGCACCTGCTGGCACCGGGTTCGTGTAAGTGTGACCGAGAAGAACATTGGTCGCTTGATTACCCCTTCGAAGGACCGAGGCGGCTCGTGAGCCGGCAGCACCCCGCCGTCCGCTGATGCCGTCCGCCGCGCGGACGTGGACCGGCAGAATGCCACCCCGAGCGGCCATCCCGCTTCCGACCCGAGCCAGTCGTACAGATGGCTGTCAGCGCATCCCGGAAGCGGACCCTCGTCAGCCGTTAAATGAAGTCGGCTTCGGGAAGTGAATGCCTGGACCGTCACCCCTTGGGCTCCTGGCTCCTCTTCCTGCCCTTCGCGATGCTCGCCGGTAGTGCAGCCGCGGTCACCCTGATCAGATTGGCCAGCCAGTCCGCGTCTTCCCAAGCCTCGCCTGGGACGAGAAGGTAGGGCTTGGCATCGGGATAAGGGGGTGCCTCGATCACAGTGCTAATATGAGCGCGGCCTGCTTGGGTCGGTTTGACGAACAGTTGCTCCCCGCACACCAACGCCACCAGCTTACCGTTGCAGTAGAGGCCATACTCACCGAACATTCTTCGTGCGGTCACAGTCCCCGCATCGCGGGCCTGATCAAGGAGGAGATCAATGGTGCCCGGCTTGGTCGGCACCGACCTACATCCCCTCTTCCAGCATGACGAAGGCGTTGAGCTTGTTGCCGTCCCGATCACGGAAGTAGGCTGCGTAGAACCCACCGCGCGGACCGGGCGCGCCCTCGTCGCTGCCGCCGAGGTCGAGGGCGAGCCGGTGCAGTCGGTCAACCTGCGCGCGGTCTTTGGCAGCGAGTGCGACCATTACACCGTTGCCAACCGTCGCTGCCTTGCCGTCGTAGGGTTTCGTGAGCCCTATGCCTGCTCCTCCGCCTGGTTCACCCCATGCGATGAACCGTTCGGTCTCCATCATCCGACCAATGCCCATCTCGCGCGCCAGCGCGTCATAGAAGGGTGCTGCGTGTTCGAGATCGTTCGTCCCAACCGTAACGTAGCCGATCATGGGAGTCTCCGAGGTGGGCACCGCAGGGATGAGTGTGCGCGGACCGGGCATCGCGAGCAACAGGCGCTTCCACCACCTGATTGGGGTCGATAGCACTGGAAATGACGAGGTTCGCTTGGATGCCTGAGCCGTCCAGGAGCGGACGGTCGCAAATCCACCCACAGCGGTCCTACGGCTTCCGACCCGACCCGGCCAAAACTCTTGGTTGCGGGGTTCCGCAAAGCGGACGTCTCTCCTACCGGCATTTCGGTCGCAGTGGCCCAAAGCGGTCACTCCGGTTCCGACTGCGCTCGAGTTGTCCCTCTCGCTGCGCCGGCGTCGTGAGACCAATTTCTGACTGACTGATGCCTCATGCAGATTTGTCGGGCAGGTGAAAGAGATCGACGAAGGACCTCGCCAGTGCAGACTCACCCGTGAAGGCAAGGGTGCCGCCTACACCATCTCTGGTCAGCGTAGCTTTGCCGTAGATGGTCCGACGCATCGCCATCGTGTCGCCCGTGAAGGCAAGGTCGGGGGCCTCCATTGTGCCTCGACGTACCAGGATCTCGCCGCCCCCCACCGTCGCGATGAAGTCCTCCCCGGGGAAGTGAAAAGCGACCGACACCGGCAGGGCGGTGGCGCGCGTG
>NZ_JBWJYL010000011.1:0-164685 GCF_056430985.1 Methylobacterium sp. Gmos3 | reverse complement strand
TGCGAGCGAAGCGAAGCAATCCAGGGATCCGCCACATCCGTTCAGGTCCCGCTGCCCTGGATTGCTTCGCTGTCGCTCGCAAAGACGGTGAAGCAGGTGATCCGGATCAAACCGAAACCGCTCCAGTGCATAGCTGTGAGAACGGAGTGAGTGCGTCACTGTACTCGCCGAGCGGCGGACGAGACCCGCTCGCGTGGCTACGCGCTCTCGCGCCGCACACAAAAAAGGGGGCGGCAAAGCCACCCCCTTTCACCTCGACCAGCTTAGTATTAGCCGACGAAGTGGTAGTCCTGCGTGGACAGAGCCTTACCGTTCAGCGAGTTGATCTCGAAGTTGTAGTGCTGTCCGGTGTTGCTGTCCAAGATCGAGTAGTAGTAGAGCTTGGCGTCGCCGCCCGAGCCCGACTTGCCGGCACCGAGGAGCTCGAGGGTCGAATTGGCGCCGAAGCCCGAGAAGGAAATGAAGTCGTTCTCGTGGCCGATCACGGAACCTTCGCCGGCGCCGTGGAAGTCGGTGATGTAGGCGGCAAGCGAACCGAAATCCTTCGTCGCCGTGTCGGTCGTCTGGCCGAACTTGGCGGAAAGGATGAACGTGTCGTTACCAGCGCCACCGTAATACTGGTTGAAGTCGCCGTGTCCCTCGAGCCTATCGTTGCCCGTGCCGCCGGCCATCTTCTGGGTGCCGTCGACCTGGGTCTGGCCAGGCGCGCCCTGGATTACACCGTTCGCGTCGGGAGCCGTGGTCACACCATCAACAGTCGCCATTTTAACCCTCCTGATGCTCGTCGCTAGTCGGCCGTCTGTAGTGACGGCTCAAATTCCGACAACGCTTTATTGAAACGCCCGCATTGCCTAAACGGTTCATTAAGTATGCACAAACGCGATGTCAACTTGATAAGAGTTAAATTCGAGCTAAATTTAAGTCTTCGCGAATAATCCCCGCGAACTTCGAAAAAGAACAAAATTTATCGCGCGGCATCCCGCGTCGGGACTTGCCGGACCGTTCTGCTATTGCAACAGTCGCACAAATTTTCGCGCCGCAACAACGGCGGAAGTGGGATCTACGCGCGTCAACTGAGTAGTTGGCGACGGATTACGCAGTATCCGCGAGAGACCAGAGCCAGCTGCCAGGACGCGGCACGGTCGCCCTCAGGCCGGAGCGTGGCGCCGCTTCATCCCGGCGATCTCAGCGACCAGTTCGGCACATTCCTCGGGCAGGCACAGCCAGGTTGATGGATGCAGTGCGGCGAGGCGGTGTCTTTGCGCACGCAATGTGGCCAGGTCGAGGTCGCGGAACCAGGCTTCGAGCGACGCCTCGACCGGGTCCGCCAGCGTGACACCCACCCCATGAGCCGCGAGCCATCGGCCGGTCGCGGTGCGCGCGAGCGCCAGGGGGACAGCTCCGCCCCACCCGCTTTCGTACAGGCGGTTGGGAAGCAGCCACTCCGAGTTCTGCCCCTCCTCGAAGTAGTCGATGGCCCACGCAAAATCGACGCCACCGTAGATGTCGGCCAGATCTTCCGGGTTTCGATAAGCCCCCTCGAACCGCATGAACGGCTCGGCGGCGACGAGCGCCTCGAAATCGGGAAACACGGCCGCAGTCGGCCGACCGCGGACGATCACCTCAATGGCACCCGCGTGATCGCGGCTCAGCCGTGAGAGCAGGGCGAAACTCTTTAGACAGCGAATGGCACCGAACCATCCGATCCGCCAGGGTCTGCGCTCGTTGCGGTCCTGCCGGGGAGCCGCGACCTGCGCGCCCCCCAGGAAGACCTTGTTCTCCACGAGCCTCACCGGCAGGCGCACCGACGAGATCGGATCGAAATAATTCTCGACGAAGGCCGGCGAGCTCGTGAGCAGCAGCGAGGCGCGGCGTGCCAAGCGTCCCTCCACGCCCCGCAGGATCCGGCTGGCGGCCCCCTGCCCGAGCATGAGCCGGTGGATGTCGAGGCTTTCGTAGACGAGGGGGATGGGCGAGGCGCCGCGCACCGCGACGGCCACCGCCAGCATCTCGAGATTGCGCGCCATGATCGCGTCCGCTCCCTCGATGAAGGGACGCAGCCGCTTGGCCCCTGCGGCGGCCTTGATCGTGGCGACGGCCCGCGCCGCCATGCGGCCATCGGTGGTCTGGCCGAGATCGACCGGCGTGACGCCCTCGATCGGCGCCACCGACGCCTTGCGATGAAAGCCGATCAGCCTGACCTCCGCTCCGCCCATGCGAAGCATCGCGACGCGGCGGCGCACCGCCGGGTCGTTCAGGTCAGGCACAAAGTACGAAATCAGCACGAACCCGGCCCTGCCTCACCGATCTAACGAATAAGGGATGCGAAACGCAGTCCCGGATGACGGATGCCGGGGCCCGGCCTGGGGCGATCCCGCATGCTGCTTTGAATCAACGAAAGGCTGCGATAGACTGACAATCAAGCAACGTATGAGACGCAGGCGCCACAGGGGCATCTAAATCATGGGCGCCAGCCCGCGATAAACAACAGCCCAAGTCGTCCAAGCGCGTCCACTCAGTACTCATCCTTCCATCGCGCGCGCCATCGGGGCTCCGGCTCCTGCGGCGGGTCGGCGGATTGCCCGGCTATCGGCGCCGCCTCGTGGGATGCGGCATCGCGAGACAGCAGAGATCGGCCCCATCCGCATGTCCATGCCCTACCGCAGAGATGTCGACGGTATCCGCGCCGTGGCGGTCATGCCCGTCGTGCTGTTCCATGCGGGCTTCACGTTCATGTCCGGCGGCTTCGTCGGCGTTGATATCTTCTTCGTCATCTCCGGCTTCGTCATCACGTCGAAGCTCATCTCGGATATCGACGACGGGCGCTTCTCGATCACGAGCTTCTATGCCCGCCGGATCCGACGCCTGCTGCCCGCCATGGCCGCGATGCTCGCCGTGGTCTACGCGGTCGGTCTCGTCCTGCTCCTGCCGCCGGCCATGGCCGACCTGTGTTCCAGCATGCTGGCGACACTCGGCTTTTCCGCCAACATCTATTTCTGGAAGGCGAGCGGATACTTCGACGCCGCCGCCCAGACCCGGCCGCTGTTGCACATGTGGTCTCTCGCGGTCGAGGAACAGTTCTACCTGTTCATCCCGCTCCTCCTGGCATTCCTCCGGCTCCGCGCGCCGCGGATCCTGTGGCCGTTCCTCGCCCTCATGGCCGCCGTCTCGCTGGGCCTCAGCATCGCGATGGTCAGCGTGGCGCCGACGGCCAACTTCTTCCTGCTGCCGACCCGCGCCTGGGAATTGCTGGCCGGAGCCCTCGTCGCCGTCGCCCCGCTCCCACGGGTCGGCAACCGGCTCGTGCGCGATCTCGGGGGCGCCTCGGCGCTGGCGCTGATGCTCGTCCCGACGGTCCTCTATGACGAGACGTGGTCGTTCCCCGGCCTCACGGCGGTGGCCCCGGTCCTCGGCGCCGCCCTCGCCATCTACCTCGGCGGCAGCGGTCAAAGCGCGGTCACGCGGCTGCTCGGACACCGGGTGTTCGTCGGAATCGGGTTGATCTCCTACTCGCTCTACCTGGTCCATTGGCCGTTGATCGTCTTCACGCGCACATGGCTGTTGCGCGATCCCTCCATCGCCGAGGCGTTCCTCCTCGTGGCCGCGAGCCTCGTTCTGGCCTGGGCTTCGTGGAAATGGATCGAGACGCCGTTCCGCCGGGGACAGGGCGGCTTCGACAAACCCGCCTTCGTCGGCGCCGGCGCCGTCCTCGGCAGCCTTGCGATGCTCGCGGGCCTCGGCTTCGTCACGCGCGGCCTTCCGCAGCGGATGCCGGGCTTCGAGGCGCGGCCATCGATGCAGGCCAGCGCCAGCCCCTGGATGGACCGGCGCTGCTTCCTGGAGAACCAGGCGGCGAGCGATTGGGCCGGGCGCGACTGTATTCGCACGACCAAAGCCACGAACAACGCCCTGCTGTGGGGCGATTCCTTCGCCGCCCATTATATCGTCGGCCTCTTGGACAACGCCGATCGGCTCGATCAGAACATTGTTCAGTACACCTATGCCGGATGCCCGCCGGTCTTGAGTTACAAGTCTTACGCGCGGCCCGGCTGTGAGGCGTTCAACAACAATGTGTTCAAGGTCATCCGGGATTTCGATATCAAGACCGTGATCATCTCGGCGCGCTGGGACGGTCTTGGCCAGCGCGGCTTTTCCGGTATCGGCGAGACGGTCAAGCGCCTGAAGGACGCCGGCGTGACCGTGTATGTCATCGGACAATCGCCGATGTTCGCCTTCGACGTGAACACGCTGCACTATCGGGGCGCGGGTCAGGACGAGGCCGGCCATGCCAGCTGGTTCACGAGCTTCAACCAGCATCTCAACGCGCGCATCAAGGCGGAGGCGGGATCGTCGTTCATCGATCCGACCCCGACCTTCTGCGAGGGCGGCCGCTGCGACTACCTACGCGACGGCAAGACGCTGTTCAACGATTACGGGCATTTCTCCGCCACCGGCAGCAGCCTCGCCGTGCGAAGCTACTTCCCGATCTTCGCGAAGGCCGCCGGCGAGGCCGCAGCCCGCTGAGCGGACGCTGCCATTCATTAGATCAACGATCTCGCGACCGGAATGCCGGGCCGAGCCGGGCATTGTCTAACAATCTGCCGAAAACCCCTTGCGGAGCAGAGGATCGTTCGCAAGCGGTCCCTGTGAGCGAAGCAGCCTGCTCGAGAACGAGCCCCGGGATGAACCCGACAGGCTGGTGCGTACGTACTTTGCCGCCTTCAGGGGAACTGCGCGGAGCCTCGGATCTAAAGATCGCGCTCGCTCGTTTCGATGCGGCTGCGGGCGATTTCGGCCGCGGCTCGGTACTCTTCGTGATGGAGAATGGGATTAATATTGCCGCAGCGCCGACATCGCGAACGCTAGACGCCTGGCAAGTATCCCAGAATTTATATTGACCTACTCCGATTTTTTCTGAAACTGTTTGGCATGCGTGGGGCCACGTCACACCCGCAGGAAAATATGCGTCCTATCTCGATCGAGGGATTCGAACGGCCGAAGCGACTGCCCGAAGGGCCGGCGCCGATGCTCCAATGGATCAAGATCGCCGACCTGCTGGTCGATCCCGCCTACCAGCGTCCCATCGTCGGGCGCGGCCGGACGAACGTCGCACGGATCGCGCGCTCCTTCCGCTGGACCTTCTTCGCGCCGGTGGTGGTGTCTCCGGTGGAGGGCGGACGATTTGCGATCATCGACGGGCAGCACCGGACCACGGCGGCTGCCCTGTGCGGCTATGACACCGTGCCGTGCCAAGTGGTGATCGCGGCGCAGGGCGAGCAGGCGGCGGCCTTCAAGGCGATCAACGGGATGACGACCCCGATCACGCCGATGGCGCTCTATGCCGCCGCGCTGACCGCGCGTGAGGATTGGGCACTCGAGATCACGGAGATCTGCAAGAGCGCCGAGGTCAGCCTCCTCCGCTACCCCCTGGCCGTGGAGCGGCAGGCGCCGGGACAGACCATGGCCGTCGGCGCGCTCCGGGCCTGCCTGCGCCGCCACGGGCGCGAGACGCTGGTTCTGGCCCTGCGATGCGTGACGCAGACCCACAACAACATTCCGGGCGTGCTCTCGGCCCGGATGATCAAGGCCCTGTGCGAGGCCATCGCCCTCGTGGATGGCAAGGGCATCGGCGATGATCGCCTGATCCGCGCGGTCGATGCCATCGATCTCGACGCCATCCAGCAGGCCTCGCTGGACAACGCCGCCGCCACCGGCAAGGGGCCGACGCGGTCCCTGGCCGAGGATATCGTGGATCGCCTGTCGCGCGAGCTACGGCGCGACGCCGCCTAGTGCAGGGACGCCCTCACTCCGTTCATGCGTCCCTGCCCTAGATCCTTGTTTTTGCATCAATTTTTCCAGACACGGCTGACGCCTTCGTCTGGATCGATGCACGAGCGGCGGGTTGGCGTCCCTCACTGTGACGAGGGCTTGAACTCGTACTCGAACTTCAGCGCCACCTCGACCGTGTCGCCGGGCTGAAGGATCGTGTCCTCGTCCGCCTGCACGACCTGGGGCGGGGCGCCCGCCTCGTGGCGATGGACGGTGATTTCCGGCTTTCCGCCGCCGCCGCGCACGAGCTGCGAGCGCACCACGCCGGTGTAGAGGAGCTTCTCGCCCACCGAGGAGAGCTTCGCTTTCGTCTGGGCGAGCTTCACGCCCATGTCCTGAAGGTCGCGCAGGAGATCCGAGCGGCGCTGGTCCCGGAGGCGATCGATGGAGCGGGCCGCCTCGGCGCGGTCGCGCTTGGCCTTCTCGACCTCGACGCCGGTCTGGAGCGCGCGGGTGGACGTCGTGAGGCTGAGGCGGCGCGTGTCCAGCTGGCGGGACATCGGGACGACGCCGCGCTTGTTGAGGTCGGTGATCCGATCCACCTCCTCGGAGTCGAACTGCGCCGCCTCCTTCTCCTTCTGGTACTGGTCCTGGATGGAGATCAGGCGATCCTTCGTGATCTTCAGCGTATCCTGAAGGTGCGCCTCCTCCTTGTCGTAGTCGGCGCGACGCGTGGTCAGGAGGTCCTGTTCGGTCTTGAGGATGGTCTGCTGCACCGAGGGCGAGATCGGCAGCTTGTCGCTCGCCGGCAATTCGATGGTCGTCTTGCCGTCCAGTTCCGCGCGGAGGCGCGCATAGGCCACCTGCTCCTGGGCGAGTTCGACGTTGAGCGTCTCGTAGTCCCCGCGCAGCTCGGCGGTGGCGAGGATCGGGCTCTCCATGCGGAAACGCTGGAGATCGTAGCCCCCCGCGAGGGAGATGGCCTGCCGGACGCTGAGGCCGGGCGCGTAGTGCAACTCGCCGGGCTTGGCGACGTCGCCGGTCACGTAGACCGGCCGGTATTCGATGATGGTGACCGAGACCTCGTTTCCCGCGATCACGGTCTGCTGCTCGGCGCCCCCCTGGAGGCGCAGCGTCAGGGCCGTTCGGGGGATCAGCTCACGGATCTTGTCGCGCACCTCGGCGATCGTGTGCCCGCCCGCCGCGACATCGCCCACGAGGGGAACCGACACGTCGCCGTTGATGCCGATCGGCATACGCTGGCGCATCTCCGCGATGCCGGCCACGGAGAGTTCGAGCACGTCGCCCGGCTGGAGCCGGTACTCGGCCGCCTGAGCGTCCAACGAGACCGGAAACGTCGCGAGCAGGCCCACGATCAGTGGACGGAGCAGCCGGCCGAACAGGGAGCGTCCCTTCGCCGGGACGCGCATCGTGGTCCGGTCCCGGCGCGGTGCTGCACCCGTGACGTTCATGCTTCACGACTCCCGATCATGCCGGCAAGGCTGGACGCAGCCTTCACGCCTCGGCGTCGAAGCCGCCGCTGGGCTCTGCGATGCCGGGGACAATCCCACACCGCCCGGTCGGGCGGTGCGGCGATGCTAAAGCATTTTCCGCCGAAGTGGATGCCGGTACGGCCCAGGAAAACGCGGCGGATACAAAGAACTAAAGCACCGTCTGCAATCCGTGGATTACAGAAGGCGCTTTAGAGGCACATCGTTACCGTTCGCGCCATGCCTTGAAGACCTGCTCGGCGAGCGGCTTCGTCAGGTAGCTGATGACGGACCGGTCCCCGATCTGGAGATAGGCCTCCACCGGCATGCCCGGCACGAGGCGCGCCCCGTTCAGCCGTTCCTTCTGGTCCTCCGGCACCGAGATCCGCGCCGTGTAAAAGGGCGCGCCGGTCTTCTGATCGTTGCTGACGTCGGCCGAGACGCGGGTGACATGACCCTCGATCTGCGGCGTCGTGCGCTGGTTGAAGGCCGAGAACCGCAGCAGCGCCGTCTGTTCCAGGCGGACGTTGTCGATGTCGTGCGGCTGGATCTTCACCTCCACCGCCAGTTGGTCGGCGGAGGGGACGATGAGCATGGCCGGCTCGTTCGGCGTCACGAGGCCGCCGATCGTGTGGACGGTGAGCTGGTGGACGGTGCCGTCCTGCGGGGCGCGCATGTCGACGCGCTTCAGCTGATCCTCGGCGGCGATCCGCTTCTCGGATTGCTCCGACCACTTTCCACGCACCTCGGCGAGGTCCTTGCCGACCTCGGTGCGCATGTCGCTGTCGATCTGCAGGATCTGAAGCTCGGTCTCGCTGATCTTGCCCTTGGCCGACGCCATCGAGGCGGCCAGCTGCGCCCGCTCGCCGGTGAGGCGCACGGCGTCGCGTTCCAGCGCCGTGACACGGGCCAGCGGCACGAGGTTCTTGGCGTAGAGTTCGCGCACGCCCTTCAGCTCGGTCGAGATCAGCGCGATCTCGCCTTCCTTGGCGGAGCCCTGATCCTTCAGGCCCTGGATCTCCTGGCGCAGCTGGGCGATGCGCTCGCGCATCTGCGCCTTCTGGCCCTCGCGTCCGTGCAGGCGGGCGGAGAAGAGCCTCTGCTCGCCGTCGATCAGGGTGGCGACCACCGGATCGGTGGCGGCCCGCGCCGTGAGGGCGGGCGGGAAGACGACGCGCGCGTCGCCGTTGCGCTCGGCCTCGTCGCGGGCGCGCCGCGCATCGAGTTCGTCGAGCGCCTTGATGATCATGTCGAGGTTGGCGCGGGTCTGGGTCTGGTCGAGGCGGATCAGGACATCTCCGGCCTTCACGCGGCTTCCGTCGTGCACGAGCAGCTCGCCGACGACGCCGCCGGTCGGGTGCTGCACCTTCTTCACGTCGGATTCGACCACGAGTTGGCCCGGCGCGATCACCGCGCCCGAGATCTGCGTGAAGGTCGCCCAGCCGCCGATGCCGCCCACGAGGATCGCCGACACGAAGATCGCGAGGGCGACGTGGCGGTCGATCGAGCGTCGCGCCCGGCGTTCCCGCAGCTTGACGACGGGCGTCGGCCGGACCGGGACGAGGGACCGGTCGCCCTGAATGGCGGGGGTGGAGACCATCACGCACTCTCCTGCAGGGCGGGGGCCGCGGTCGGGGGGGTCACTTCCTGGGGCGCGACGGGCGGCGGCGCGTTCGGCACCGGGGCCATGAAGCGCTTGAGCACTTCGTCCTTCGGCCCGAACGCCTGCAGGCGGCCGTCGGTCATCAGCATCACCCGGTCGAGGGCCGCGAGCGCGCTCGGACGGTGGGCGACGACGACGCAGATGCCGCCGCGCATGCGCACGCCCATGATCGCCTGCGTGAGGGCGCTCTCGCCCTCGTGGTCGAGGTTGGCGTTCGGCTCGTCGAGGACGACGAGGAAGGGGTCGCCATAGAGCGCCCGGGCGAGGCCGACCCGCTGGCGCTGGCCGGCGGACAGGCCGGCGCCGCCCTCCCCGGTGCGGGTGTCGTAGCCCTCCGGCAGACGCAGGATCAGCCCGTGGACACCCGCCGCCTTGGCGGCGCGGACGATATCCTCGTCGGTGGCCTCGGGATCGAAGCGCGAGATGTTCTCGGCGATCGTGCCGGCGAACAGCTCGACCTCCTGCGGCATGAAGCCGATGTGCCGGCCGAGCTCGGTGCTCGTCCACTGGTCGAGGGCCGCCTCGTCGATGCGGACCTTGCCCGCCTGGCTCGGCCAGATGCCGACGATGGCACGCACGAGGCTCGACTTCCCCGAGGCCGAGGGGCCGATGATGCCGACACCCTGGCCCGCCTTCAGCTCGAAGGACACGTCGCGGACGACGAAGCGGTTGGTGCCGGGCGGCGCGATGCTCACGCCCTCGCAGGTCAGGGTCGCCTGGGGCGCCGGCAGGGACAGGAGCGTGGGCTCCGGCGGCAGGCGCTGCAATTGCTCGGAGAGGCGCTTCCAGGCCTGGCGGGTCTGCATGAAGCCCTTCCAGTTGGCGATCACCATCTCCGCCGGAGAGAGCGCCCGCGCGACGAGGATGGAGCTGGCGATGATGACGCCGCCGGTCGCCTGGTTTTCGATGACCAGCCACGCGCCAAGGGCCAGAACGCCCGATTGCAGCGCTCCCCGGAACACCTTTCCGGCGAAGGTGAAGCCGCCGCTCAGATCCGCGATGTTGCGGTGGCACTCCATGAACTCGTCGCTGTTGCCGGCCCAGCGGGCGATGAAGCGGCGGCGCATGCCCATCGCCGTCAGCACCTCGGCGTTGCGGCGCCCGGCCTCGGCGAGGCTGTTGCGGCTCACCGTGTACTGAACGACGGTCTTGAGGCGGTGCCCCGTCGTCCAGTCGGTCAGGGCGGTGATCGCGATCAGGACGATGATGCCGAAGACCGCCGCCAGCCCGACATACGGATGGAACATGGCGCAGATGATGATGTAGATCGGCATCCACGGAAGGTCGAAGAACGCCCCCGGTCCGGCGCCCGACAGGAAACCCCGGATCTGATCGAGATCGCGCAGCGGCAGAAGGCCGTCCGCCGGGGCCGAACCGCTCAGCGAGCTGCGCGAGATCACGTCGAAGACGCGGTCGGACAGGGATTCGTCGATGGCGATGCCGATCCGGGTGAGGATCCGGGCGCGCACGGCTTCGAGCAGGCCCTGGAAGGCGTAGAGCGTGAGGGCCAGGACGGCCAGCGCAAGGAGAGTCGGAACCGACCGGCTCGGGATGACGCGGTCGTAGACCTCGAGCATGAAGAACGATCCCGTGAGATACAGGATGTTCACGAGGCCGCTCATCCACGCGACCGTGAGGAACGCCCGCTTGCACTCACCGAGCGCCAGCCAGATCTCGTTTTGAACGCGCTTCTTCACGGTGCCGCTCGTGGTGATCAAGTCTTGGCGAACCTACCCGCCCAATATACGGAATTAAGGCGAGATCGATAACATTTTGCGGCAGGTATCGCCCGCCCGAAAACTTCACCGTGAGTGCGGCCCCGGCGCATCAGCGGAGCCGTGGCATTCGTTAGATCGCGTGCCTCAGGTGGCTGCGCCGCGCAGCGCCAGCCGCGTGGCCATCGCGACGAAGCCGGCCGACCAGCTGACATGCATCGCCGCCGCCGCCAGCCCCATGGCGAGGATGGCCGGATCGCGCCGCTGGACGCTCGCGACCAGGGACCAGCCGCCGTAGAGCAGCACCAGGAGCAGCGGCACCAGGGCGGCCGGCGGGAAGAGCGGCGCGGCGGCGAGACCCAGGAGGCCGCTCAGGCTCACGATGAGCGGCGCGACCTGCCGGAGCTTCGGCAGAGTCCGGTGGCGCAGCATGTTCTGCGCCCGGCCGCGCCCGTAATTGTAGTATTGCCGCGATAGGTCCTTGATCCGCGCCCGCGGATAATACGTGATCGTCGCCTCGGCGCAGAGCCAGATCCGGCCGCCAGCGAGGACCGCCCGGCGGTCGAACTCGGCATCCTCGTTGTGGGTGAAGCTCTCGTCGTAACCCCCGAGGGTCAGGAAGAAGTCGCGCCGGAAGGCGGCATGATGGCCGTGATCGACGAAGCGCGAGGTTGTGGCCCGGCGGTGGGCCGAGCCGCCATTGCCGAGGAGGCTGTTCTGCGCCGCCGCCACCGCGCGCTGGAACGGCACCAGCCCGACGGTGCGCATGGACACGACGACCGAGTCGGCCCCCGTGGTCTCCAGGGCCTCGACGCAGCGGGCGATGTAGTCGGCCTGGTAGTCGGCGTGGGCGTCGGCGCGGATCAGGATCTTGCCCGGGAAGCTGGAGGCGGCGGCGATGTTGATGGCCGCCGACTGGATGCGCCGGGGATTCGCTAGAACATGCACGGTGGGATGGGCAGCCGCCAGCGCCGCCGCGACCTCGCGCGTGCGATCCGTGCTGCCGCCGTCGAGGATCAGGATCGTGACCGGGCGGCCGAACTCCTGAGCAAGCAACGCCCGAATGCAGGCGTCGAGATGCTTCTCTTCGTTCAGGACCGGTACTGCGACCAGGACCCCATCATCCGTTGGAAGCATAAGCATCCCCCTACCGTGTATTGTTTTGGTAGAAAGATGCTTGGAGCATGTCAACGCTGTTTACGCATCGTTAACCAATGTAAAGGCGCGGCAAGTACCGATTCGGGCAAAAGACGATTAATATCGGGAGCCGCAGGAGCCATCTTGCCCGGGCGAGCCGCGCCTGGAACTATTTCGCAACCGTGATTTGATAGCTTTGCGGTTGGATCTTCGCGCCCATTCCCAGGTCGATGCGCACCGTGTCGCTGCCCTCGGCATCGGCATTGGCCTTGTAGCCGACGGCCATCGCCGGAACCTGCTTACCGGCGCAGTTCGCGGACGAGTCCGGCACGCGCAGCAGCCCCATCTTGACGATGATCATGCCGCGGGTGGGCGGCGTGACGATGGCCACCTGCGGCGCCGGCAGACCATTGCAGCTCGGATTGAGGTTGGCGAAGAGACCGATCTGCGTCTCGTCCCCGCTCTTCGCCTGCACGGCCCTCTCGCCGGTCAAGGGCTCCAGCGCGCGCGCGGGAACGGACGCAAATGCGACGCCCACGGCCAAGCAAAGCTGTGCACGCCGGAAAAACACAGAAATATTCATGGCCACCAATCTTCGCGCATTACCTCTGAGTACAATACAGAGTTAACCGCGAAATACAAAGACCATGGCCGACCTCGCCAAGCGTGGCGTTCAGGGCGCGGTAACGAGGCTGGCCTGACCCTGGGGCGTCACCTTGATCGTCCAGCGATAGGTGTTCTGCTTGCCGTTCGACAGCGTGATCGTGGCCTCGATGACGTCCTCTCCCACGAAATTGGGATAGGGGTAGTAGGAGATCGCCAGCGAACGCGAGTCGACGTTGGGACAGTTGCGGTCGGTCGGAATCGGATGGCGCGCGGCGCCGGCCCGCACGAGACCCTTCGCCGGCATCAGATTGATCCTGAGTTCGGGGAACGGGCCGGGCGAGCAATCGTCCTTCAGGGCGTAGATCGCGTCGAGCGCAACCCGCGTCCCCTGCTTCGTGGTGAAGGTGTGGGCGATGGTTTCGGCCCTCGCGGGCGTCACCACGACACCCGCTGCCATCAAGGCGACGGCCGCCAGTACAGGACGCATCGGGTCCTCCGGAAACGCAAAACTATCGCTTAAAAAAATACTCTATCTCTCCGGCGAGATATCAGTATCGATTACGGAACGCACAGGAATGACATCTTCACCATACAGTGAAGATCAAGTCCTCACCGAGGCGCTCCGGCGCAGATCCGGCGCGGTGCGGACTGGCGTTCCGGCCGTGGCCGCCGTCGCGGGCGCAGGATCCGGGAAGAGATGCGCGGGCAAGGCCCCGTAGCACGCCTCGGCCGCGAAATCGGCGCGGGCGATCTCGATCGCGGCGCGGCCGAGTTCCGCCCGCTTCCCGCGATCACCGAGGAGCCCGATCAGCCCCCCGGCGAAGGCCCCCGGATCGTCCTCGACGAGGACCGCCCCGCTCACCCGCTCGGCGATGCCCTGCACCGAGACCGAGGTCGCGACCACGGCCTTGCCCTCGCCCATGGCCTCGACCAGCTTGATCTTCAGCCCGGACCCGGCGGTGAGCGGCGACACGACGACGCCGGCCGCCGCGTAGATCGGCGCGAGGTCCGGCACGACGCCGAGGCACTGGACCCCGGCCGGCAGGCCGGAGATCGCGCGGGCGACGGAGCCGGCGATCTTCAGCACCGCGTTCGGCCGCGCGTCGGCGACCTGGGGCCAGACCTCCGCAAGGAACCAGTTGAGGCCGATGACGTTCGGCGCGGTGTTGCTGCCGACGAAGACCATCGTGTCGTCCTGCCCCGGCGCGGGGGCGGGCCTCACGGGCACCGCCATCGGCGTGACGATCACCGGCACGGCGGGCAGCCGCGCGGCCACGATCTGCGCCTCCTCCTGCTGGATCGCGAGGACGCCATCGGCGCGGGCGAGCAGCGCGAACTCCTCCTCCTCGGTGAGCAGGGCCACCGAATCGGCCGCGCCCGCCTTCTGGAACTGAGCCTGCCGGCTCGAGAACAGGTCGTGCATCACGATGAGGGCACGGGCATCGGGGCTGAGGGCATAGGGCCGCGCGGGCGCCAGGAAGGCGTAGTCGAGGAGCAGCGCGTCGGCGCCGCGCGCGGCGCGGGCGAGGAAGAGCTTGTCGCGCCGGGTGAGCGGGACGCTGATCGAATAGGGCGCGGGCGCGATGCGGCGGTGGCCGATCAGGCGCGCGCGCTTCAGCACGTCCTCCGCCACCGTGAGGAACGCCCGCAGCCAGACCTTCGGATCGCTGTTCACGAGATAGGAGCCGACGCGCACGCCCCCGTGCACGGCGAAGCCCTCGAAGCCCGCGCGGGTCCCCTCGACGATCTTCAGGAACGGCCAGCGGCCGAAGGTGGCCGGCGAGGGCGAGAGGTAATCGACCCGGTAGCCCCTGCCGCGCAGGTACGCGGCGATGCTGAGGAGATAGGCCGAGCTGCCGTTGGTCGGCCCGGCGATGCGCTGGCGGCTGAGCACCAGCACCCTCCGCCGCCGGTCCTCGCTCCGGCGCGTCGGGCGCAGCGTCGCGAGCAGCCGGCGGCCGAGAGCCAGGATGGGCATGCGCAGCAGCGGCAGGACCGAAGGATCCTCGCGCAGGGCGCGCAGCGCGCCCGGCAGCGAGCGGGTCTTCAGGGCGCGGATGAGATGCTCGAAGGCCAGCGCCCGCCTGAGCGAGGCGAGGCGGAACGCGTGCGCCGCCGCGATCTCCGGCCCGAGCGCCGCGTGGCGACGGATCAGCGCCTCCTCGGCGGCGATCAGGCTCAGGCACTCGGCCTCGCCGAAGCGGTGCGAGATCGACAGGCCGTGCTTGCGGTAGAAGTACAGAAGCTCGGGATAAAAGCGGAACCGACGGCCGGCGATCATCAGGCGCAGCAGCAGGTCGGAATCCTCGCCGATCCGCAGGCTTTCGTCGTAGCGGATGCCGGCCAGGGCCTTCGCCCGGATCAGCGGCTTGCAATAGCCGAGCACCGGCGCCGAGCCGTAGATGGCGTTGGAGCGGATGAAGTCGGGGACGCTCACCCAGAAGGCCGGAACGTCCCGCTCCAGCATGGTGCGGATCGCGGTCGAGGCCTCATCGAAGATCAGCAGGTCGTCGGCGGCGATGTCGGCGCCGTCCGCCTCGGCCGCGTCGATCAGGATGCGCAGGCGATCCGGGTGGATCATGTCGTCGCTGTCGACGATGGCGATCCACTCACCCCTCGCCGCGTCGAGGCCGCGGTTGCGCGCCCCGGCCGGACCGAGGTTGCGCTCCAGGGCGATGAGGCGGACGCGCCCGTCTCGGCCCGCGCATTCCTCGACGATGCGGACGCTGTCGTCGCCGGACAGATCGTCCACGACGATGAGTTCGAGGTCCCGAACCGACTGTCCGAGCACGCTGTCGATGGCGTGACGGAGATACGCGGCCCCCCGGTAATTCGCCATGACGACGGAGACGAGCGGGCGCGGGGTCTCGGGGATGCTCATGCTGCTCCGGGGATGGGACGGTCGGGTCGCGGCCTGTCCGGCGCGGTTGAGGCCGCGCCGGGGCCGTGCCTCAAGCGGCCTTCTGCGGCGGCGGGGCGTAGCGCTGCGGCCGCTTCGACATCCACGGCAGGTAGCGGCCGAGCCGCGTCTGCTTGCGCTCGTGCTGGCGCGGATCGACGCCGTTGAGGACCGCGCCGATCACCCGCGAGGTGTCGAGCTTGCCCTGCGAGACGACTTCGGCGAGCAGGCTCTTCTGGACCCGGTCGTAGCCGACCACCATGAGATAGGCATCGACGAGATCGCTCGTGGCGCGCACGTCGAGGAAGTCGGCCATCGGCGGGAAGTCGATGATGATGACGTCGTACTGCGTCTTGAGGGTGTTGAGCAGTTCGATGTTGCGCGGGTCGCGCAGCACCTCGGCGGTGTGCTCGATCGGATCCCCGACGATGGTGGGCAGGATGAAGAGCGGCAGGCCGCGCGTGCGCAGGGAGAACAGCCCGAGCGGCTGGCGGGCGGCGATGGCCTCCAGCAGGCCCTCCCTGGCGTCGGGCAGGAGCGTGCGCGACAGGAAGGGATGGCGCAGGTCCCAATCGAGCATGAGCACGCGCTTGCTGCTCTGGGCGAATTGGTGCGCGAGGTTGGAGGCGACGGTGCTCTTGCCCTCGCCCGAGACGGTCGAGACGATGCCGATCACCTTGCAGCCCTGGCCATCGGCCTGGTTCTGCTCCGTCACGAGCTTGATCTCGCGCATCGACTCGGAGGTCGCCGAGAGCGGGTGCGTGATCGTATCGAGCATGAAGGCCCGGGCGTCGCCCTCGTTCTGCGACCCGATGAGCCTGCGGAACCACGGCATCACGCCGGAGCGACGGGTATAGGACCGGATCCGCGGAACGGTCGCGATGCAGGGCAGGCCGGTGATCTGCTCCACGTCATTGGGCGTCTTGACGGTCCGCAGGATCAGTTCCCTCAGGAACGAGAAGGCGGTGCCGGCGAAGATGCCCAATCCGATGGCGGCGATCAGGACGACGAAGGTCTTGGGCCACGACTTGCCGAGGGGCGGCTCGGCCGGCACGACCACCCGTGCCTCGGAGATCGGGAACGACTGGTCCTGAACGGCCTGCGTGTATTTCTGGAGGAAGTTTCCGTAGAGCGCGCGATAGGTTTCGGAGGAGCTTTCCAGCGAGCGGAGTTCGACGCGCGACTGGTTCTGGACGGCCGCGTCCTGGACAAGGGCATCGAGCTGCTTGCGCAGGGTCTCCTCGCCGGAGCGCGCCACCTCGTAGTCGCTGCGGTAGCTCTCGGCGGTGCGCTGCAGCTCGCCGCGCAGCGAGCGCTCGAGTTCGGCCATCTCGTTGCGGGCATTCACGGCCGCCACGTGGTTCTGGCCGTACTTGGAGGAGATCTCCGCCTCGCGCTTGGCCGTGTCGAAATATTGCCCGCGCAGGCGGACGATGACCTGATTCTGCGCGAGGTCGGCGACGGCGCCGTCCTTCACGTCGCTGGCGAGGATCTGACGGATCCGGTCGTAGCGGGCCTTCGCTTCGGCGGTCTTCGACTGCGCGGCGCTGAGGCTGGAGTTAAGATCGCCGACCTGGCGCTCGGTCATGAGGCCCTTGTCGGTGTCGACGATCTTCATCCGAGCCTTGTATTCCTGCACGGCCCGGTCGGCGGCGGTGGCTTGATCGCGCAATTCCTTGAGGCGGGTCTGGAGCCATTCTCCGCCGCGCCGCGTGGTCTCGTACTTCGACGCCAGCTGCTCGGAGATGTAGCTGTCGGTGATCGCGTTCGCGAGGCGGGCGGACCGCTCGGGATCGGCCGTCCGCACCGTCACCTCGATGATGTTGGTGATGCCGATCCGCTTCACGTTGGTGAGGCGCATCAGGCGCTCGGCCAGATCGAGGTTGATCTGGGCCTGGCTCCAGGGCGCGCCTCCCCCGGAGAACAGGCCGAGGACCGCGCCCTTGATCCGCGAGACCAGGCTGCTCTCGTTGAGGTCGGTCGCGATGACCTTCGGACCCAGATGCTGGATCGCCGCCATGGCGGTCGCGCGCGAGCGAAGGATTTCGACCTGGCTCTCGACGATGGCGTTCAGGACCTGGGCATCCGTCGAGGTCTGCTGCTGCCGGAACAGCTCAGCTTGACGAAGGTCGATGAGGATGTCGCTGCTGGCGTCGTATTTCGGCGTCGCCACGATGAGGTACAGGCAACCCAACGCGACGACGGCCGCCGTCGACAGCACGACGGGCTTCCGCGACCGGCTGAGGAACGCCAACACGGCGGGAAGCCACGCGAACGGCTCCGTACCCTCATCCCGACCGTGGACGTACGTCAATGTACTGTCTTTGACATGAAGCATCGATCGGTCCTATCGCCGCGAGGACGCGTCTCTTAACACCATCACGCTCGCACGTTGCTGCAAATATATGGAATTCAAAAACCTTGCAATACTAATGCCACCCGACTTGTGCATAGAGTGAAGATGCATTGGTGTGGCCGAACTTATACAATCCATGTGCCAAGCCATGTGCCAAGCCATGCTCCAAGCCTTAAATGCCGACCCGGATGGCATAGCCAGCGAAGCGAAAAGCGGGCGAAAGGCGCCGCGCCATCTAAAGGATCGCCGGTGCGGTTCTAGCGTTTGGCTCCTCGACCGGGACGATCCGGTGGCAAGGAGCGGCGGGGTGTGACGCGACCGAGGCGCCGAAATCCCGCGATGCCGGCCTTGCGTGGGGCCGCCTTCGGTCTGGCGCTCCATGCGCCCGCCGCCATGGCAGCCACATGGGCTCAGGTGCTGGAAGGTCGCTGGACGGGGCCGGAGATGACCCTGACGATCGATCAAGGCGCCATCATGGCCAACCGCGATCCGAGCAAGCCGTTCGACTGGCAACCCTTCCGGATCGTGACGACCACGGGCACCATGGTCGTGTTCGACATCGGCCCCGACCGCTACATCGGCATCCTGGGACAGGACACCCTCTCGGTCACGCGGGCGGGATCGACGGGATCCTGGCAATTGGTGCGGGACCGGAGCGATCCCGCTCATCCGCCGGCGAGCGAGCGCAAACGTTAGATCGCCGGCCCTCAGAGACCGGAGGCCGCCACCGCCGAGCCGGGGGATGCGCCGAAACGCGAACGGGGCGGCCCCTCGCAGGACCGCCCCGTCGCGTTTCAAGCATTCGCCGATCGAAATCGGACAGTTATGGCTCAATCCGACACTATTGAGAAGATATCGCGATATCTTCCGATCTGCTTTCGCGTTTTCACCGCGAAGTCGATCAGTACTTGCGCACCAGCGGTGCCGGCGCGGGGGCCGGCGGCACGCCGAAGGCGTAGCGGAAGCCGACCGAGACGATGTCGACGCTCGAATCGACCACGCCCGCGAAGGCGATGTTGCCGATGTTGTAGTCGCGCCCGAGGCCCGCCAGGATCCGCGACTGGTTGACGAAGAGATGGGAATAGGCGGCGTTCAGCGTCAGCTGGTTGCTCCAGCGGTAGCTCGCGCCGACGTTCAGGCTGTAGCGGTCGCCGTCGGGCAGGCGCACCGAGCGGTTGCTGAAGTCGATGGGCGAGGTCTCGTAGCCGAAGCCGGCCCGCACGGTGAGCGCCTCGTTCACGTCGTACTCGCCGCCGATCGAGTAATAGTACCCGTCCTTGTAGTTGAGCGGCAGGTTGTTGACCGTCACGCCCAGCGTCTTCGACACGATGCCGACCGTGCCGAGCCTCGACCAGTTGTCCCACTCGAAGCCGAGGGACACGCGGGCCACCGGGCTCACCGCCTGGGTCAGGCCCACGCTGAGCTTGTCCGGGGTGTTGAGGCTGGAGCGCACTTGGCCCGCCAGGGGGGCCAGCGCCAGGATCGGCACGCCGATGGAGCCGTCGATGTCGTGGTGGACCGAGGAGCGGTAGCCGACACCGAACACGGTGCCTTCCCACGGGGTGATGGTGGCGCCGGCGGTGAAGCCCACGCCCCAGGAGTCGCCCTTCAGGAACGAGCTCGGGTAGAGTTGCGGCGGCACGCCCGGAAGCGGCAGGGCCTGACGCAGGGTCAGCCGGAAATACTCGATGTTGGGACCGGCGGCGACGGACAGCCACTCGTTGACCTTGAAGCCGATGACCGGGTTGATCGCCAGCGAGAAGATGCGCGACGACCGCCCGTAGACCTCGCCCGCCGAGACCTGATTCGGCTTGGTGGTGAGACCGAACGGCGCGTCCGTCGCGATGCCGAGCCAGAGGCGGTCGTTGATCTGGTAGGAGCTGGCGCCCGCCGGCAGGACGGCGCCCTGGCCGATGTCGCCGGAACCGCCGAGCGCGGCGAAGGCCGGGTTGGTGCCGGTGGTGGGGGTGATGGTGGCCGAGGGGCCGAGATAGGTGAGGTTCTGCTCGGTGACGAAGCCGGGCCGCATCGTGATGACGGCCGGGTTCCAGAACATCGAGGAGACGCCGCCGGAGCCCGCCGCCGCGCCCGCGAAGGCCATGCCTTCCGCCTGGGTGCTCTGCTCGCGAAGCCCGAACGCGCCGGCGAAGGCCGCCGTCCCGCCGAGAAGCGTCGCCATCAGCGCCGCCGACCCGATACGGGCGCCAAGCATCATCCTCATCCCAGTCCTCCCCAAGGAACGTGTTCGGTTCCGCCCTTTTCGGGCTTGTTCTTGCGATGGTTAATCTTGAGTTACCGAGATCAGTCGAAGACCCTCGGCTCAAGCACAGCGGGAAGACGCGCTAGCCTTCCCTATAGGTCAAGACGCTGCCGAAAGCGGAATAAAATTGCAAGCATGAATGGTCACGCTTGCTGGCCGCCGCCGCCATCCGGCATCGGATCTGCCCGCCTGTGACATTTTAACGTCAGGCGGAGCACCCGGCTTCACGGCGCAAGCCGGCACTATCGTGCGCTCGGCCGCTCTTGCGCACCCATAACGCATTGGGATATATGTTGACGTATACGTAAGGCACGACCGGCCGAAGCGAACGACCCCCGAGAGGGTCGCGCGGCGCAGGGAGGGGGACCGATGAGTGTTGCTTGCGCCCCCGGGCGCGTCACGGGTGGAGGGAGCCGGAAGACGGGCTCGTGGCCGCAATTGACGCTTCGCGCGCTCCGTGCCTACGGTGGCCGCAAGCAAGAGAAGGCCACCTGTGTCCGATCCGCTCTATACCGTGACACAGCTCGCCAACGACCTCAGCGTGACGGCGAGAACAGTCCGTTTCTACGAGGACAAGGGGCTCCTCAATCCGCAGCGTGTCGGGAATACGCGGGTCTACACGCATCGCGACCGGGCGCGGCTGATCCTCATCCTGCGGGGGAAGCGGCTTGGCTTCACCCTGCGCGAGATCAAGGAATATCTCGATCTCTACGATGCGGACCCGACGCGGCAGGAGCAGCTTCGCGCTCTGCTGAAGCGGGTGCAGAACCGCATCGACAGCCTGATCGAGCAGGAGAAGGCCCTGGTCGAAACCCTCGGCGAATTGCGCGCCATCGAGCAGCAGGCCCAGACCGCGCTGGCGGCCCAACAGCGGGGCTCGGCGCGCCGGGCGCGCTGAGGCCCGAAGCCTCCCAGCCCTCGCTCCACAGCACTCCGTCATTGCGAGCGAAGCGAAGCAACCCAGGGATGCGCCGCATCCCGAAGCGTCCCGCTGCCCTGGATTGCTTCACTGCGTTCGCAATGACGGCTCAGCGAGCCGCACCGTCGCGCGCTCCCCTCCCCGCCTTCCCCCACCATCGCGACCGTTCCGAGAGGACAGCATGACCAACGTGGTTATCGCGGGCTATGCACGCTCGCCCTTCACCCCGGCCAAGAAGGGCGCCCTCGCGAGGGTTCGGCCCGACGACCTCGCCGCGCAGGTGGTGCGCCGGCTCGTGGCCGAGGCGGCGATCCCCTCGAAGGAGATCGAGGACCTGATCGTCGGCTGCGCCTTTCCCGAGGGCGAGCAGGGCTTCAACGTCGCCCGGCTGATCGGGCTGATGGCCGACCTCGACCTCAGTGTCGGCGGCGTCACCGTGAACCGCTTCTGCGGCTCGTCCATGCAGTCGGTCCACATGGCGGCTGGGCAGATCGCGCTGGGGGCCGGCGAGGCCTTCGTCTGCGCGGGCGTCGAGAGCATGAGCCGCGTGCCGATGATGGGCTTCAACCCGATGCCGAACCCGGCCCTGCACGGGAAGCGCCCCGGCGCCTACATCGGCATGGGCGACACCGCCGAGAACGTCGCCCGCCGCTGGGAGATTTCCCGCGCCGATCAGGAAGCCTTCGCCGTGGCGAGCCATCGCAAGGCCGCCGCCGCGCAAGCCGAGGGCCGGCTCGCCGCCGAGATCGTGCCCATCGCCACCAAGGGCGGCACCGTCGAGACCGACGGCTGCATCCGGGCGGATGCCAGCGCGGAAGGGCTCGCCGGCCTGAAGCCCGCCTTCCAGCAGGACGGCTCGGTCACGGCCGGCACCTCGTCGCCCCTCACCGACGGCGCCTCGGCGGTGCTGGTGTGCAGCGAGGCCTTCGCCAGCCGCCACGGGCTGAAGCCCCTGGCGCGGGTCGCCGCCGTCGCCATCTCGGGCTGCGAGCCGGAGATCATGGGCATCGGCCCCGTCGCCGCCTCGCGGAAGGCCCTGGCGCGGGCCGGCATCACCGCCGACGCGCTGAGCGTGGTCGAATTGAACGAGGCCTTCGCCTCCCAGTCGATCGCCTGCATCCGCGACCTCGGCCTCGACGAGAAGATCGTGAACATCGATGGCGGCGCTATCGCGCTCGGCCATCCGCTGGGCGCTACGGGTGCACGCATCGTCGGCAAGGCGGCCTCGCTGCTCGCCCGCGAGGGCGGCCGCTTCGCGCTGGCCACCCAATGCATCGGCGGCGGCCAGGGCATCGCCACCCTTCTGGAGCGCGTGTGATGACCGGGATCCGCAAAGTCGCCGTCATCGGCGCCGGAGTCATGGGCTCCGGCATCGCCGCCCATGTCGCCAATGCCGGCGTACCGGTGCTCCTGATGGACATCGTCCCGGAGGGCGCCGCCGACCGGAACGCGCTGGCCAAGGGCGCCATCGCCAAAATGCTGAAGACGGAGCCCGCCGCCTTCATGTCGCCCCGCGCCGCCAAGCTGGTGGAGGCGTGCAACATCGAGGACCATCTCGACCGCTTGGCGGACGTCGACTGGATCGTCGAAGTGGTGATCGAGCGCCTCGACGCGAAGCAGGCCCTCTACCGCCGCATCGACGCGGTGCGCCGGCCGGGAACGGCGGTGTCGTCCAACACCTCGACCATTCCGCTCGCCGCGCTGATCGAGGGGATGCCGGACGCCTTCGCGAAGGACTTCCTGATCACCCACTTCTTCAACCCGCCGCGCTACATGCGGCTGCTCGAAGTCGTGACCGGCCCGAAGACCGATCCGGCGCTCGCCGCGGCGGTAATGGATTTCGCCGACCGCAAGCTCGGCAAGAGCGTCGTCGCCTGCAAGGACCGGCCGGGCTTCATTGCCAACCGGCTCGGCATCTTCTGGATCCAGAACGCCATCGCGGCGGCCGACGACCTCGGTGTGCCGGTGGAGGAGGCGGACGCCATCATGGGCCGCCCCTTCGGCATCCCGAAGACCGGCGTGTTCGGCCTCGTGGATCTCGTCGGCCTCGACCTGATCCCCCACACCACCAAGAGCCTGCGGGCGGCCCTGCCGGCGGCGGACGCGTTCCACGCCACCTACCGCGAGATGCCGCTGGTCACGAAGCTGATCGCGGAGGGCTATACCGGCCGCAAGGGCAAGGGCGGGTTCTACCGCCTGAACCGCACGAACGGGCAGAAGTCCAAGGAGGCCATCGACCTCAAGACCGGCGCCTATCGGCCCTCCGCCAAGGCGGACCTGCCCGAGTTGAAGGAGGCCAAGGGACCCCGCGCGGTGCTCGACCTGCCGGGCCGCGTCGGCGCCTACGCCTGGAGGGTCATCGGCCCGACGCTGGCCTACGCCGCCGGCCTCGTGGGCGAGGCGAGCGACGAGATCGCCGCCATCGATGAGGCCATGCGCCTCGGCTACAACTGGAAGTGGGGTCCGTTCGAGCTGATCGACAAGATCGGCGGCGCCTACGTGGCCGAGCGGCTGGCGAAGGACGGTCACGCCGTCCCGCCGATCCTGGCTGGGCTCGATGGCAAGACGTTCTACCGCGTCGAGAACGGCGAGCGGCAGGCCCTCACGGCCGAGGGCGACTACAAAAAAATCGTGCGCCCCGAGGGCGTGCTGCGGCTGGAAGACATCAAGCTCTCCGCCAAGCCGCTGCTCAAGAACGGCTCGGCCGCCCTGTGGGACATCGGCGACGGCGTGGTGTGCTTCGAGTTCACCTCGCAGGCGAACGCGCTGGATGAACAGATCATGGTCCTGCTCGGCAAGACCATCAAGCTCGTGAAGTCGCAGTACAAGGCGCTCGTGGTCTATAACGAGGGCTCGAACTTCTCGGTCGGCGCGAATCTCGGGCTCGCCCTGTTCGCCGCCAACATCGCCGCCTGGGGCGAGATCGAGAAGCTGGTCTCTGTCGGCCAGCAGACCTACGGGCAGCTGAAGTATGCCCCCTTCCCCGTAGTCAGCGCCCCCGCCGGGATGGCGCTCGGCGGCGGCTGCGAGATCCTGCTCCACTCGGACGCGGTGCAGGCCCATGCCGAGACCTATATCGGCCTCGTGGAAGCCGGCGTCGGCCTCGTGCCGGCCTGGGGCGGCTGCAAGGAAATGCTGGCCCGCTGGCAGGCCGCGCCGAAGATGCCGCGGGGGCCGATGCCCGCCGCCACCAAGGTGTTCGAGACGATCTCGACCGCCACCGTCGCCAAGTCGGCGGAGGAGGCCCGCGATCTGCTGTTCCTGCGCGAGAGCGACGGCATCACCATGAACCGCGACCGGCTGCTCGCCGACGCCAAGGCTAAGGCCCTGTCCCTGGTTGAGGGCTATGAACCGCCCCAGCCCGTGACGCTCACCCTCCCCGGCCCGGCCGGCGGGCTCGCCATGCGCATGGCGGCCGAGGGTTTTGCGCGACGGGGCATCGCCACCCAGCACGACCTCGTGGTCGCCGGGGAACTCGCGACGGTGCTCTCGGGCGGCGAGGCGGACACCCTCGATACCCTGGACGAGGAGGCGATCCTCGACCTCGAACGCGACAGCTTCATGCGCCTCGTGCGGACGGAGGCGACCCTCGACCGGTTCGAGAGCGTGATCGAGACCGGCCGCCCGGTGAGGAACTGACGAGATGCAGACCTACAAGGCTCCCCTGCGCGACATGCGCTTCGTGCTGAACGAACTGCACGGCAGTGCCGAGGCCCTGCCGGGCCATGAGGACTTCACCCCCGACATCGCCGACGCCATCCTCGAAGAGGCGTCGAAATTCTGCACCGAGCGGCTGCTGCCGCTGAACGCCTCCGGCGACGAGGAGGGCTGCCGCCTGGAGAACGGCGTCGTGCGCACGCCGAAGGGCTTTCCCGAAGCCTACAAGGCGTTCCGCGAGGGCGGCTGGACCGCCATGGGCGCGGACCCGGCCTATGGCGGCCAGGGCCTGCCGGCGGGCATCAACAAGCTGGTCGAGGAGATGATCTGCTCGACCAACCTCTCCTTCGGCCTCTATCCCGGCCTCAGCCACGGCGCCTATCAGGCGATCGAAGGCCACGCCTCGGAGGAGCTGAAGGCCGCCTACCTGCCCAAGCTCGTGGACGGCACGTGGTCGGGCACGATGTGCCTGACGGAAGCCCATTGCGGCACCGACCTCGGCCTTTTGCGGACCAAGGCCGTGCCGCAGGGCGACGGCTCTTACGCGATCACCGGCTCGAAGATCTTCATCTCGGCGGGCGACCACGACCTCACCGAGAACATCGTTCACCTCGTCCTGGCCAAGCTCCCCGACGCGCCGAAGGGCGTGAAGGGCATCAGCCTGTTCCTCGTGCCGAAGTTCCTGCCCCGCGCGGACGGCACGCCGGGCGAGCGCAACGGCGTCACCTGCTCCGCCCTCGAACACAAGATGGGCATCAATGCCTCGGCCACCTGCCAGATGTCCTTCGACGACGCCAAGGGCTGGCTCGTCGGCGAGCCGCACAAGGGCATGCGCGCGATGTTCACGATGATGAACAGCGAGCGCCTGTCGGTCGGCATCCAGGGGCTCGGCGCGGGCGAGGCCGCCTACCAGGGCGCCGTCGCCTACGCCAAGGAGCGGCTCCAGGGCCGGTCCCTTGTGGGGACCAAGCGGCCGGACCTGCCCGCCGATCCGATCCTCGTCCACCCGGACGTGCGGCGGATGCTGATGACGATCCGCGCCTACAACGAGGGCTGCCGGGCGCTCGGCGCCTGGGTCGCCCGCAGCCTCGACGTGATGGAGCACCATCCCGACCCGGCCGAGCGGCGCCGCGCGGAGGATTTCTCCGCGCTGATGACCCCGGTGGTGAAGGCGCTGTTCACCGATCTCGGCTTCGAGTCGGCGAGCATCGGCATGCAGGTCTATGGCGGCCACGGCTTCATCCGCGACCACGGCATGGAGCAATATGTCCGCGATGCCCGGATCTCGATGATCTACGAGGGCACCAACGGCATCCAGGCCCTCGACCTCGTCGGCCGCAAGCTGCCGGCCCATGCCGGGCGTTACCTGCGCAGCTTCTTCCACCCGGTCCTCGCCTTCCTCGACGAGGCCATCGAGGACGACGATCTGGCGCCGCTGGCCCAGCCGCTCGCCAAGTCCTTCGGCGCGCTGCAACTCGCCACCGCCCACATCGCCCAGAAGGGGATGACGGACCCGGAGGAGGCGGGCGCCGCCGCCACCGAGTACCTGCGCCTCTTCGGGCTGGTGGCCCTGGGCTATGTCTGGCTGCGCTCGGCCAAGGTCGCCCACACGGCGCTCAAGGCCGGCACCGAGGAGCGCGACTTCTACGAAGCGAAGCTCACGACGGCGCGCTTCTACATGGAGCGCATCCTGCCCCAGGTGGCGGGCCTGCTGGCGGCGGTGAAATCGGGCAAGGGCGCGATGATGGCGCTGGACGAGGCGATGTTCTGAAGGGGGGCTTCCGGCCGCTTCATGGGGGGAGCCCTGTGAATTTCGTCCCACCCTCACCATCATCCTGAGGTGCGGCGCGAGCCGCCTCGAAGGAGGGCTCCAGAACGCTCTGCGATCCCTGGAGCCCTCCTTCGAGGCCCGCCACGGCGGGCACCTCAGGATGAGGAACAGGTTGGGATTGGCTTTGCCCAACGCAACAACGGAGAGACACGAATGGCGGAACTCGGAACCCTGGTCGAGTCCATCGAGGAGCGCGCGGAGGCGCTGAGCACCCTCGGCTACAGGGTGCGGTTCGACCTTACCGACGGCGGCAGCATCCTTCTGGATGCCACCGGCGGCAAGGTGGACGTCTCCACCGCCGAGGGCGGAGAGGCCGATACGGTGATGAAGCTCAGCTCCGACAACCTGCTCAAGCTGGTGAACGGCAAGCTCAGCCCAATGATGGCCTTTTCCACGGGCCGGCTGAAGGTGCAGGGCTCGCAAGGCGTGGCGATGAAGCTCGCCGGGCTGCTCGACGCCTGACCACACTCCACTCCGTCTTTGCGAGCGCCAGCGAAGCAATCCAGGGGCGGCGGGCCGTCTCAGAATGCGGCGTGTCCCTGGATTGCTTCGCTGCGCTCGCAATGACGGTTGAGCTATCTCAGCCCCGCGCCCATTCCCGGAGGTCCGCGACGAACAGGTCGGGGACCTCCATCGCCGCGAAATGCCCGCCGCGCGGCATGTCCCGCCAGCGGGTCACGGCGTAGCCGCGCTCCACCCATTCCCGAGGCGGGGCGAGGGTGCGCGGATCGGGATAGGCGGCGAAGGCGGTGGGCACCGTGACGCGCGTGCCCTGCGGCATCCGCCGGGCGCCCTCCGCGCGGGCCCCGGCGTAGTACCACGTCGCGGTCCCGAAGCTGTCGGTGGCGAGGTAGAACAGGGCGTTGGTGAGCAGCGTATCCTTAGAGAACACTGCCTCGAACGGGCGCTCGCGCAGGTCGGCCCAATCGTGGAAGCGCTCCACCAGCCACGCCAGTTGCGCCACCGGCTCGTCGGCCATCGCGTAGTTCAGCGAGAGCGGCTTCGTGCCCTGCAGGTCAGCATAAGCGCCGAGCCGGGCCTGGGCGTCCACGGCGCCCTTGCGCCATCGCGTCTCCGCCTCGGTCGATGCCTCGGCATCGGGCTGGACCAGCAGGTAGTTGAGGTGGATCGCCTCAAGGCTCGCCGCATGCTCGAGGGCGAGCCACGCGGTGACGCCCGCGCCCCAATCGCCGCCCTGCGCGTGGTAGCGCGCGTAGCCCAGTTCCTCGCGCATCAGCCTGTCGAAAAGCCGCGCCGTGGTGCGCGGTCCGATCGGCGCCGTGGGCTTGCCGGAGAAGCCGAAGCCCGGCAGCGCGGGCACCACCACGTCGAACGCATCCTCCGCCCGGCCCCCGAAGCGCGAGGGAAAGGCCAGGGGCTCGATCACCTGCCAGAACTCGTAGACCGAGCCGGGCCATCCATGCGTGAGGAGCAGCGGACGCTTCCCCCGCGCCTCGCCCACCACGTGGACGACATGGATGTCGAGATCCTCGATCCGCGCCAGGAACCGCGGGAAGCGGTTCAGATCGGCCGCCGCCGCCTCGTGGTCGAACCCGTCGAGCCAATAGGCGCAGAGATCGCGCAGGACATCCGGGTCGCAGCCGTAGCGCCAGCCGGCGCCCTCGGGCAGGCGCGGCATCCGGTAGGCGCGCACCCGCTCCCGCAGCCACGCGAGACGGTCCGCATCCCAGGTCAGGGTGAAAGGCTGCATGTGAGGGTCCCTTGCTCTCGGCACGAGAAACGCGGGACAGACGCCGGGGCTGCATGACGCCCCGCTCATCGCGCGAGGATCCTCCGTGACCCTTTTTCTTCGCTCCCTCGGCCTGCTCGCCGCCCTGGCGCTCCCCGCTGCCCCGGCCGCGCGGGCCGAGACTGTGCTCCAGACGATGGACGCGGCCAACACCCGCTACTCGCCCCTCGCCCAGATCGACGCGGGCAACGTCGCCCGCCTCAAGGTCGCCTGGACCTTCTCGACCGGCGTGCTGCGCGGCCACGAGGGGGCGCCGCTCGTCGTCGGCACGGTGATGTACGTGCACACCCCGTTCCCGAACATCGTCTACGCCCTCGACCTCGCCCACGAGGGGAAGATCCTCTGGCGCTACAGCCCGCGCCAAGATCCGACCGTGATCGCCGTGATGTGCTGCGACACGGTCCATCGCGGGCTCAGTTACGCGAACGGGCGGCTGTTCCTGCAGCAGGCGGACACGACCCTCGTCGCCCTCGATCCGGCCACCGGCAAGGTCCTCTGGTCCGTCAAGAACGGCGATCCCGGCCGGGGCGAGACCAACACCGCCACCGTCCTGCCGGTGAAGGACGAGGTGATCGTCGGCCTGTCGGGGGGGGAATACGGCGCCCGCTGCCCCCTCACCGCCTACGATCAGGCGACGGGCAAGCTGCGCTGGCGCGCCTACGCCGTGGGGCCGGATGCCGATATCCTGTTCGATCCCGACAAGACCACGTCCCTCGGCAAGCCGGTCGGCCAGGATTCCTCCCTGAAGAGCTGGGAGGGCGACCAGTGGCGGATCGGCGGCGGCTGCGCCTGGGGCTGGTTCTCCTACGACCCCGACCTGAACCTCGTCTATTACGGCACGAGCAACCCCTCGACCTGGAACCCGGCCCAGCGCCCCGGCGACAACCGGTGGGCCGAGGCGATCATCGCCCGCGACGCCGACACGGGGGTCGCCCGCTGGGTCTACCAGATGACGCCCCACGACCAGTGGGACTTCGACGGCGTCAACGAGATGATCCTGACCGAGCAGGAGATCGGCGGGACCCGCCGCAAGGTGCTGACGCATTTCGACCGCAACGGCTTCGGCTACACCCTCGACCGGGCGACCGGCGCCCTGCTCGTGGCGGAGAAGTTCGACCCCAGCGTCAACTGGGCGACGAAGATCGAGCAGGACCCCGCCCGGCCCGATTACGGGCGCCCGGTCCTCGCCAAGCGCTACGCCCCCGAGGAGGCCGGCGAGGAGGAGGTCACGAAGGGCATCTGCCCGGGAGCGCTCGGCGCCAAGAACCAGCAGCCCGCCGCCTACTCACCGCAGACCGGCCTGTTCTACGTGCCCACCAACCACATGTGCATGGATTACGAGCCGTTCCGCGTCACCTACACCCCCGGCCAGCCCTATGTCGGCGCGACGCTGACCCTGCACCCGCCGGAGGGCGACAGCCATACCGGCGCGTTCATCGCCTGGGACGGCGCGAAGGGGCGCATCGCGTGGTCGAAGCCCGAGCCCTTCTCGGTCTGGTCCGGGGCGCTGGCGACGGCGGGGGGCGTGGTCTTCTACGGCACCCTGGAAGGCACCCTGAAGGCCGTCGATGCCCGCGACGGGCGCGAGCTCTACCGCTTCAAGACGCCCTCCGGCATCGTCGGCAACGTCACGACCTACATGGCGGACGGCCGGCAATACGTGGCCGTGCTCTCCGGCGTCGGCGGCTGGGCGGGAATCGGCCTCGCTGCGGGCCTGACCGACCCGGCGGATGGGTCCGGCGCGGTCGGGGGCTATGCCGCGCTGTCGCAATACACCGCGACGGGCGGGCAGCTCACCGTGTTCGAACTCCGGGACTAGAGCATTTTCCGCCGAAGCGGATGCCGGTTCGGCGCAAGAAAATGCAGCAAGTACAATGAGTTAGTGAATTTTCTGTGATCCATGGATGACAGAAAATGTCCTAGGGGCCTCACTCCGTCCCCTGTCCCCGCACGTAGCCGTGGGAGATCCGCCGCCCGCGCTCACGGATCGTGGCGTCGGCGGCGGCGAGGTCGTCCAGCGCATCCTCGATGGCATGGACCAGGGCGGCCCAGCCGTCCCGCTGGTGCGCCTGATAATAGGCCAGCGCGATGGTCTCCGCCTCCGTCAGCATCAAGATCGGCGCGGACGATTCGTTCGACAGCCCTCGCATCCCGCTCAACCTCCGCTAGAACATATCAAGAACAAAGCTCGACAGCCGATTCGGTTCAAGCCCTCGGCGAGCGATTGATGGAATCGCGGTGGACCTCTGTGGATCGTGGGGAAAAACAGCAGTGCCGACGCGGCTTTACAGGTTCCATTGCGTCGGCCCCGGCAGCGAGGTCGCCTTCGATCTGCGCGGGCGGCGGCTGCCGAACCTGGCGCAGGTACGCGCCCATGCCGACCGGGTGGCCCTCGCCCTAATGGAATCGGGCGATTCCGAGTGGACGCGCTGGATCGTCGACGTCCACGACGGCGACGGCCGCAGGGTGCTCGTCCGGCCGTTCACCCAGGTGCGGATCCGCCGGGCCGAGGGGGCGCCCTGAGGCGCAAGCGAAGCCGTTGAACCGTTTCGCACCACGATTGTGAGAGCCGATAACGCCCTGTGGAAAAACGGGTTTCCGGGTCTCGGGCGGCTTGGCCCATACCCGCCCGGCCACCATCTCGCCGCAGTTCGGGGGCCGGTGTATCCTCGCCGACACAGTCTTCCGAAGCGCTTTCCGCTAAAAGTCACTCGATCGGGACAGACTTCTGGGGACCGCACAATTATGAAGACGCTCGTTACCTCCCTGGCGATGTTCACGGCGCTCACCGCCGCCGCCACCGCCGCCGACCTTCCGCGCCGCGCGCCGCCGCCGATCTTCACGCCGGTTCCGGTGTTCACCTGGACGGGCTTCTACGCCGGTTTCAACGCCGGTTACGGCTTCGACGCCTCGTCGAACTCGACCCCGACCGTGATCGGCGTCTCGCCGGGCAACAACCTGTTCGCCGCCGGCAACGTGCCGACCACCGGCGTCATCGCCTTCTCGAACACCCGCAACAACGAAGGCTTCGTTGGCGGCGGTCAGATCGGCTACAACTACCAGTTCACCCCGGGTTCGGGTGTGGTCGTCGGTATCGAAGCTGACGCCCAGTACGCCGACTTCGGCGCCCAGCGGAACCGCTTCTCGGCCATCGCTCCGGCCGGCTCGGCTCTCGTCCCCGGCGCCCTCGTCTACAACCCGAACGGCCTGTCGGGCCTCGACTACTTCGGCACCGTCCGCGGTCGTCTCGGCTACGCCTTCGACCGCACCCTCGTCTACGCCACGGGCGGCTTCGCCTACGGTTCGGGCGGCGGCCGTCAGTTCGGCACCGGCGTGCGCTCCGACGACTTCCAGACCGGCTACGCTGTCGGCGGCGGTATCGAGTACGCTCTCCCGACCGACTCGTTCCTGAACTTCTTCAAGTCCTCCGCCGTGACGGTGAAGGTCGAAGGCCTGTACGTGAATCTCGACCAGGACCGCCGCACCGCCGGCGCGTTCGCCACGAACAACTTCGGTCAGACCATCACCACGACCTCCCCGGGCGTGACCCTGGTCTCCGGCCCGGCGAACCTCGCCCGCCGCAGCACCGAGTTCGCCGTGATCCGCGCTGGTGTGAACTACAAGTTCGGCACCTACTAAGATCGCACATCACCGCGCCGGTCCCGACTCGTCGGGGCTGGCCGGAATCAAGGGCACGGGGTTCCTCCCCGTGCCCTTTTTCGTTTGTGGAGCACGCCGCGACGCGAGCGCCGGCCCCATCGCGATTGTCAGCTTATTTGTCTGAGTATAGAACGGGTCTATTCGGCGAAGACGAAGCCGGGGAGACGCCGTATGGAGCACGGGACGCCTGCGATGCATGACGCAGCCGCCGTAGTAGGCAAGGCTGCGCGGGCGCCGTTCGGTACGCTTCCCGACGGCCGGGTGGTGGAGGAAGTCACCCTCTCCAACGGCAGGCTCACCGCGCGGATCATCGCCTGGGGGGCGGCGCTGCGGTGCCTCGACGTGCCGGATCGCGACGGGCATCCGGCCGACGTGCTACTCGGCTACGCCGACCTGCGCTCCTATCTCGACCGGCCGCAATATTTCGGCGCCAGCGTCGGGCGCTACGCCAACCGAATCCGGGGCGGGCGCTTCACCCTCGACGGGCGCGACTACACGCTGCCGACCAATGACGGGCCGAACACCCTGCATGGCGGCCCGGACGGGTTCGACCGGCGACTGTGGCAGATCGAGGCCCTGGAGGATGGGCAGACGCCCTCCGTCACGCTGCGCTACGTCAGCCCGGATGGCGAGGGCGGCTTTCCCGGGACATTGACGGCGCGCGTCACCTACACGCTCTCGGGCCCCGACACGCTGCGGATCGCCTACAGCGCGACCACCGACAGGCCGACCATCGTCAACCTGACGAACCACAGTTACTTCAACCTCGCGGGCGAGGCGTCCGGCCGCTCGATCCTCGACCACCTCGTCACGATCCCGGCGGAGCGCTACACGCCGGTCGATGCGACGCAGGTTCCGACCGGGGATCTGGCGCCGGTCGAGGGCACGCCGTTCGATTTCCGCCGTCCGCAGCGGATCGGCGCGCGCATCCGGGACGGACGCGAGGTCCAGTTGCTGCGCGGGCACGGCTACGACCAGAACTTCGTCGTCTCCGAGGCGCCCGTCGACGAGCCGCGCTTCGTGGCCCGCGTCGAGGATCCCGCCTCCGGCCGCGTGCTCGAAGTGGCGAGCACCGCGCCGGGGGTGCAGTTCTATTCGGGCAACATGCTCGATGCGACGAGCGCCGGGAAATCCGGCCTCGTCTACCGCCAGTCGGACGCCTTCGCGATCGAGCCCGAACTGTTCCCCGACACGCCGAACCAGCCGGGCTTCGGCTCGGCCCGGCTCGATCCCGGCGGCACGTACCGCAGCGTGATCACCTACCGTTTCCCATCCCCCTCCAGCCCTGATCGGACCGCCCGATGACCGACGCTCCCCGCAAGCTCCGCTCCCGCGCGTGGTTCGACAACCCGGACAACATCGACATGACGGCGCTCTATCTCGAGCGCTACCTGAATTTCGGCCTCAGCCTGGAGGAGTTGCGCTCCGGTAAGCCGATCATCGGCATCGCGCAGACGGGCTCGGACCTCTCGCCCTGCAACCGGCACCACCTCGTGCTGGCCGAGCGCATCCGCGAGGGCATCCGCGAGGCCGGGGGCATCGTCCTCGAATTCCCGGTCCACCCCATCCAGGAGACCGGCAAGCGCCCGACGGCGGGGCTCGACCGCAACCTCGCCTATCTCGGCCTCGTGGAATTGCTGCACGGCTACCCCCTCGACGGGGTGGTGCTCACCACCGGCTGCGACAAGACCACCCCGGCCTGCCTCATGGCGGCGGCGACCGTGAACATCCCGGCCATCGCCCTCTCGGTCGGGCCGATGCTGAACGGCTGGTTCAAGGGCCAGCGCACGGGCTCGGGCACCATCGTCTGGCGCGCCCGCGAGATGCTGGCGGCGGGCGAGATCGACCATGACGGCTTCATCAAGCTCGTGACCTCGTCGGCGCCCTCCACCGGGTTCTGCAACACGATGGGCACGGCCACGACCATGAACACCCTGGCCGAGGCGCTGGGCATGATGCTGCCGGGCACCGCCGCCATCCCCGCCCCCTACCGCGACCGGCAGGAGGCCGCCTACCGCACCGGCAAGCGCATCGTGGAGATGGTCGCCGAGGACCTGAAGCCCTCCGAGATCCTCACCCGCGACGCGTTCCTCAACGCCATCGTCGTGAATTCGGCCATCGGCGGTTCCACCAACGCGCCGATCCACCTCGCGGCCATCGCCCGCCACATGGGCGTGGAACTCGACGTCACCGATTGGCAGACCTACGGCCTCGACGTGCCGCTCCTCGTGAACCTGCAGCCGGCGGGCGCCTATCTCGGCGAGGATTACTACCGCGCGGGCAGCCTGCCGGCGGTGGTGGCGCAGCTGATGGGCCAGGGCCTGATCCGCGAGGGCGCGCTGACCGTCAACGGCCGCAGCATCGGCGAGAATTGCCGGAACGCGACCATCGAGGACGAGGACGTGATCCGCCCGTTCGACCGGCCCCTCAAGGCGGCGGCGGGCTTCCTCGTGCTGAAGGGCAACCTGTTCGACGCGGCGGTGATGAAGACCAGCGTGATCGGCGAGGATTTTCGCGCTCGCTACCTCTCGAACCCGGACGATCCGGAGGCCTTCGAGGGGCGCGTCGTCGTGTTCGATGGGCCGGAGGATTATCACCACCGCATCGACGACCCGTCCCTCGACATCACGCAGGACACGCTCCTCGTGATGCGCGGAGCGGGGCCGGTGGGCTATCCCGGCGCCGCCGAGGTGGTGAACATGCGGCCCCCCGCCAACCTCATCAAGGCGGGCGTCTTCGCCCTGCCCTGCCTCGGCGACGGGCGGCAATCGGGCACCTCGGCCTCGCCCTCGATCCTGAACGCCTCCCCCGAGGCGGCGGCGGGCGGCGGCCTCGCGCTGCTGCGCACGGGCGACCGGGTGCGGATCGACCTGCGCCGCGGCACCGCCGACATGCTCGTTTCCGACGAGGAGATCGCCGAACGGCGCAAGGCTCTGGAGGCGGCCGGCGGCTACGCCTATCCGGCCTCGCAGACTCCCTGGCAGGCGATGCAACGGGCCGTCGTCGGCCAGATGCACACGGGTGCCATCCTGGAGGGCGCGGAGGCGTTCCAGCGCATCGCTCAGACCAAGGGCCTGCCGCGCGACAACCACTGAGGGGAAACCTCAGGCCGTCTTCGACATCTCGATGTCGGCCAGGGCGAGGCGGATCAGTTCGGACATCGCCTCGCGGGCCACGCGGGGGTCGCCCGCCGCGATCGCCTCGTGCAGGGCGCGGTGCTCCGGCATCGGGTTGCGCGGCAGGGCGCGGAGGCGCTGCTTGTAGAGCGTCGTCCACGAGATGGCCGCCGCGATGGAGCTCGACAGGGACAGGAGCGGCGCATTGCGCGTCGCCTCCAGCACCGCGTGGTGGAAGGCCCGGTCCGCCGCGCGGCCCTCGGGCGCGGCGAGTCCGTGGCGGGCCATGTCGTCGAGCGCCCGGCTCATCCGCGCGAGGTCGGCCACCGTCCGGCGCTCGGCCGCCAGGGCGGCGGCGGCGGGCTCCACGATCTGCCGCAGCTCGAAGAGATCGCGGATGAAGGATTCGCTCGGCTCGGATTCGAAGGTCCAGGCCAGGACGTCGGGATCGAGCAGGTTCCAGCGGGTGCGCGCGCTGACCCGCGTGCCGATCTTCGGCTTGCTCTCCACGAGCCCCTTCGCGCTCAGGATGCGGATCGCCTCGCGATAGGCGGTGCGCGAGACGCCGAGCTGCTCGGAGAACTCGATCTCCCCCGGCAGCACGTCGCCGGGCGCATGGCGGCCGGCGAGGATCGCGATACCCAGGGTGCGGGCCACCGAGCCATGGATCCGCTGTCCGGCCGTGGCGGGGGGAAGCCCCACGCGCTCGCCGCCGCCCCCGCGTTCCACCGCCCCCTCCCCGCTTCGAAGCCAGACCCTGGAACTAAGCCGTTGATCCGCGCGAGCGCAAGGCGCGGGGGGCGTTGCGCGATGTCCGCCGCTCGTCGCCGAGGAGCGGCGTCACCGCGTCAGGGACGTATCCCGGTCGCGGTGGACGGTGATGTCGCTCGCGGGCGGCGAGGCGGCATCGGCCACGACGTGCACCGCCCCACCCCCGTCGAGGGCATGCCTGCGGATCCGCCCCGACAGGCCGGCGGGGGGCACGAAGGTCTCGCCGACCCGCAGCGCCGCCTCGTCCAGGCCGAGCCGGCTCGCCGCCCGGCCATTGACCACGCGCACCCGGCCCTGCGAATCCGTGACGACGATGCCCTGGTCGAGGGAATCGAGGGTGGCGCGCAGCAGCGCCCCCGCCTCCTCCGCCGCCTGCACCGATTGGGTGAACTCGGTGACGTCGAGGCAGATGCCGTGAATGGCGAGGAGCCTGCCGGCGGAATCGCGCTCGTCGATGCCGCGCACGCTGACATGGCGGACCTCGCCGTCCGGCCGCACGATGCGCGAGCGGTGCTCGTAGCCCCCGCGCGGCAGGCGCCCGCGCCCGTCGAGGGCGTGGAGGATGCGCCGCTCGACCTCGCCGCGGTCCTCGGGGTGATAGTAGCTGCAGTGGAGGTCGAGCGGCACCGGATCGAGGAGGGCGTTGCGGCCGAAGATCGCCGCGATGCCGGCCGACCACGCCAGCGCGCGCGAGGCGACGTCGAGGCGCCAGTGCCCGCACGAGGCGGTCTGCTCCGCGATCCGCCGGGCGGCCTGGGCCTGGGCGTGGCGGCTCTCGCTGCAGGCGAGGCACCGCTCGGCCTCCTCCGCGCGCAACGCTGCCGATGCGAGCCGCGCGGCCTCGCCAAGGCGCGTCCAGTCGGCCCCATCGGGATCGGCACGGCCGGCACCGTCGATCACGCACAGGGCGCCCGCCCAGCCGCCATCGGCCGTGTGCAGCGGAATACATGCGCAGAAGGCGGCCTCCTCGGAGAGGGCACGCAGAATCACGGGTTCCGCCCCACGCCCGAGGCCGCTGCGGAACGCCGGGCTGGCGAGGATGGCCCCGGCGCAGCGCCCGTCGAGCCCATCGAGCCCGGCGATCCGCAGACCCGCCGCCCCGTCGAGGACGGCGAAGCACGACGGCGCGCCGAGCATCGCCCTGGCGACGGCGCAGGCGGACGCGAGGAGCGCGATGCCCTCGTATGAGAAGTCAGGCGAGACGTGTACCGCGCGATTCAAGGGGCTCGATCTTTGCAAGACATGGCAGCCCGTCCGAGAGCGTCCTCGTCAATCGTTGGATCATCGCGCGAAGCAATGACGTCGGAAGGTGTATGATCCGTTTTAATCGGAACGCGCGCCAGCGGACCCGCACAACAATTGATGGCGGGCGATCCATAATTGTTTCTTACGGCGCCTCGATTGCGGCGACATCCATCGAACCGATTACTGCGAGCGTCGGCGAAGCCATCCAGGGCCGCACCGGAACGAGTCGGTTCAGCCGGCCTTCTCCAAGTCTTCCCCTCATCCTGAGGTGCGGCGAAGCCGCCTCGAAGGAGGGCTCCAGGGATCGCGCGGCAGGCCGGAGCCCTCCTTCGAGGCCCGCTGACGCGGGCACCTCAGGATGAGGTGAGTGGGTGGGGCCGCCTCACTGTGATCGGTAGGCATCCAGGGCAGCGGGACGTCTTATAGGGCGGCGCGTCGCAGGATGGCTTCGCCGCGCCGGCAATGACGTCCGAAGGAGGAGGGCCGGCCTCGGGAGGTGCCCCGAATGCGGTGCGTCCTCCCTCACATGACCGCAACGTGTGCCTTTCGGGTTACACCCTTGCCGAATGACCGAAAATCAATCATGGCGGTGCGCCTTCACTGGGGCGGATTTGAAACAGTGCAGCTTATGCTTGCAATAGTAGATCTATAGTCATCTCTTAGTAGTTTATCGTAGAACTGTGCCTCCGTTGCCCGCATCGCGATCGCGTGATAGGCATTTTCTGCAACCTATTCGAACGTATACAAACTGCCGAAAATTCCGAAGACCGTCTTTCGCTATCGTTTTCGGTGATCGAGTCTGCATGTCCAGTATACAACTCGAAATAGAATAACTGAAATCATCTCTAACCGAGATCGACAAAGTCATCGCTCCATGCCGGCTCGAAAGCCTGATGGATCGCTGTGCGCCGAGGGGAACCGAGATATGAAGCCGGGTGACAGCAAGCTTACCAACGGATGGCAGCTCGGCGGCCTCACCCGCTCACAGCGGCGGCTGATGATGGCGGCCCTGCGCCGGGCGCATCAGGTGCTCGGCATGAAGCGCCGGCAGGCGGGCATCGGCGCCTTCGGCGTCACGGGCGGCGCTGCGGCACGGATCGCCATCGGCATCCTCGGCGCCGGGGCAGCCCTGAGCGGCGGGGGCCTCGTCACCCCGGCCTTTGCCGTGGATGCGACTTGCGTGCGCGCGGGCAACACCAGCTCGGCCTCCGGCACCGCAGCCGGCAACTCGACGGCGGTCGCCTGTGGAGACCAGGCGAACGCAACGGGCTCCTACACGATCGCCATCGGCTATATCGCCAACGCGTCCGCCAGCTCGGCCATCGCGCTGGGTGGCGTGGCGAACAGCGCGGACAGCCTCGCGCTCGGTAACCAGGCTTCCGCGCTCGCCATTGGAGCGATCTCGATTGGCGGAACGGGCGACTACGTCAATACCGTGATGGGAGACTACGCCATCGGCATGGGAGCCGGTGCGAGGGTCGATGCGAACTCGACCGGAGCCGTCGCCATCGGCCAAAACGCGAAAGCCTCTTACGGGTTAGGCGCGATCGCGCTCGGCCAGGGCGCGAACGCTGCCGGCACCGCCAGTACTTCGGCTTATTCGGCCATCGCCATCGGCAGGAACGCCAAGGCGAACGCCGCCTCCGCGATTGCCTTTGGTGCATTGGCGAACGGCAACGGCGCGCAGTCGATGGCCATGGGCAACGGCGCGACCGCCAGGGACGTCAGCGGCATCGCCCTGGGAACGGGGAGCAATGCCGGCACCAACGCCAGCTACGCGGTGGCCATCGGCGATAGTGCGAGGGTCTTTGGCGCCTCGGGCGCGCATGGCGACTATTCGGTGGCGCTCGGCGCCGGGTCGCGCGCGCTGTACGCGGCGCGCGGTGTCTCCGTGGGCAATAACGCACAGGTCAACAGCGATTCCGGCCAGAATTTCTCCGACGACTCTGCCGCGGTCGGCTCTCAGTCCGTTGTGACGAACTCGGCCCGCGCTATCGCGATGGGCAATTACGCGCAGGTCAGCGGCAATACAAACGTCAGTAACGGCCTCTCCGACGATTCCGTTGCGATCGGCACGTTATCCAAGGTGACGACCTCGTATCGATCCATCGCCATCGGCAAGAACGCGGAGATCGTCGGCCTTGCCGCCGCCAATACCCCCGCCGACGATGCCCTGGCGATCGGCACGTCGTCCAAGGTGGAGTACTCGCATGGCGCGATCGCCATCGGCCATGGCGCCATCGTCGACGGCTCCACGAGCACGCATTCGGAACAGGCCATCGCCATCGGCGAAAACGCGGCCGTAGCCGCAGACTCACCCTCCGCCATCGCCCTCGGCTTGAATTCCCAAGCCGGCGCGACCAATGCGATAGCGCTGGGCAAGAACGCGATTGCCGTCGGCGACTCGTCGCTGGCCTTAGGTCCGAGCACGATCGGCAACGGCTACTCGACGGTGGCCATCGGTGACAGCGCGAATGCCGGCTATGCCAACAAGAGCATCGTCATGGGCGTTGGCGCAACCGCCACCGCCACGAGCGGCGACAGCCTGTCGAATGTGATCGTGATGGGCACCGTGGCGAGGGTCGGACCCGGCGCCAGCGGATCGATCGTGATGGGCACGGGCGCGAACGTCCAGGATTACGACGCGGTCGCCATAGGTACGGGCGCCGCGATCAACGACCACGCCACCTTCGGGATAGCCATCGGACGTGACTCGTCCATCACCGGCACCGCGAACGCAAGTTCGATAGGAGCCATTGCGCTCGGCGTCTCATCGGGCGTGACCAACGGCTATGTTGCGATTGCCATCGGCGCCGGCGCGCATGTCTTGGGCGATTCGTCCAACATGACCGCCGCCTCTTCCATGGCGGTAGGCGTAGATGCCTTGGTGTCGAACGCGGCGAGCGCGATCGCCATCGGCTCCGGTGCCAGGATCAACGGCGATGCAAACACGCATTCGGACTCGGCCATTGCCATCGGTGACTCGGCGTCCGTGGTCGCGGGATCGACAGATGCCATCGCCTTCGGCAAGTCCGCCAATGCTGGCGCGAGCGGCGCGGTCGCCCTCGGCGTGAACACGATTGCCGACGGGACCAACGCGGTGGCCTTCGGCTACGGCGCGATTGCCCACGGCGACTCGTCGCTGGCCTTCGGCAACGGCGCGAATGCCGGCTATGCCAGCAGCAGCATCGTCATGGGCACCAATTCATCCGCCGGCGGCACCGTATCGGATGTCATCGTGATGGGCACCAACGCGACGGCCGGAAGCGCCGCCGGCGGCGCGATCGCCATGGGGTCGAACGCCAACGTCCAGGACAACAACGCGATCGCCATCGGTACGGTCAGCAACGTCGGCACCAACACCGGCTACGGGGTGGCCATCGGATATGCCGCGTCCGTCACCGGCACCGCGAACGTGGGTTCAGCGAGTGCGGTGGCGATCGGCACCCAAGCGTCCGTGAGCAACGCGTGGGGTGCGCTCGCAATCGGCGGCTACGCTCATGTCTCGGGTGATGCCTCCAATCCGACTGCCGCCTTCTCCACGGCGATCGGCTACCTCGCCGCGGTGTCGAACTCAGCGAGCGCGATCGCCATCGGCAACGGGGCCGCCATCGACGGCACCCCAAACTCGCATTCGGACTGGGCCATCGCCATCGGTAACGGGGCGTCCGTGCAAGCGGGATCGTCAGCGGCCGTCGCCCTCGGCTATGATGCCTTTGCCGCTGGGAGCAGCGCGGTGGCCCTGGGCTCGAACGCCTATGCCGCTGCGAGCAACGCGGTGGCCATCGGCGTGAACACCGTTGCCAAGGACGGTGAGGCGGTCGCGATCGGCTCCGGCAATTTGGCCAGCGGCAACGGCGCGGTCAGCATTGGCGATCCGAACTACGCCTCGGGTTCCGGCGCGGTCGCGATGGGCGGCAACAATATCGCCAACGGCGACGGCACGGCCACCGCCACCACCTCCAACGCCGCCCAGGGCGCCGTCGCCATCGGTTGGCACAACACCGCCGTCGGCCAGGGCTCCGTGGCCATCGGCAACCTATCCAGCGCCCTCGGCACGGGCAGCCTCGCCTTCGGCGACACCGCCAACGCCATCGTCGCCAACGGCATCGCCCTGGGCAGCGGCTCCGTCGCCTCCACCGCCGCAGGCGTCGCCGGCTACGACCCGAGCACCAAGGCCGCCTCGGCCAGTACCACCGCGACCTGGGTCGCCACCGCAGGCGCCCTCTCGATCGGCAACGGCTCCACCGTCACCCGGCAGATCACCGGCGTCGCCGCCGGCACCAACGACACCGATGCCGTCAACGTCGCCCAGCTCAAGAGCGCCATCGGCCTCATCCCCGCCAACAGCGGCTCGGGTGGCACGGGCGGTTCGGGCGGTTCGGGCTCGGGTGGCTCTGGCTCCGGCGGTTCGGGATCCGGTGGCTCTGGCTCCGGCGGTTCGGGCTCCGGCGGTTCGGGTTCGGGCAACTCCAGCGCCCCCGTCACCTACGTGAGCCCCGGCGGCACCCCGAGCAGCACCCCGACCAACACCGTCGCCTTGGCCGGTGGCACCAGCGGACCGGTGACGCTCCAGAACGTCGCCGCCGGCACCAACCCCACCGACGCCGCCAACGTCGGACAGGTCAACGCCGCGAACCGCGTGGCGGTGAAGTACACCCTCGACAACAACGGCAACCCGACCAACGCGGTCGCCTTCGCGGGCAACGGCAGCGGCACAGTGGCGCTCCAGAACGTCGCCGTCGGCACCAACCTCACCGACGCCGTCAACGTCGCCCAGTTGCGCAACGCGGTGAACGCGGTTGCGGGCGGCGGCAGCCTGGCCGCCGTCACCTATGTCAGGGACCCGATCACCGGCATGCCCACCAACACCCTCTCCCTGACCGGCGACGGCTCGGGCAGCGCGGTGAGGATCACCAACCTCGCCGCCGGCACTGCCGACGGGGATGCGGTCAACTATGGGCAGGTGAAGAACAACGTCGCCTACGACACGGACAGCAGCGGCAAGCGCACGGGGACCCTCACCCTGGGCGGCGCCAACTCAGCGCCGGTCCGGCTGGCCAACCTCGCGGCTGGCACGGCGGATACCGACGCGTCCACCATGGGACAGGTCAGGCAGGTCAAGGCGGACGCCTTCGCCTACACCGACAGCCAGGTCGCCGGGGCGCGGAGCTACACCGACAGCCAGGTCGCCGGGGCGCGGAGCTACACCGACACCCAGATCGGTGCCCTGCGGGACTACACCAACACGGCCCTCAGCAACCTCAGCGGCCAGATCCGCAACGCGCGGACCGAGGCGCAGGCTGGGATCGCGTCGGCTTCGGCGCAGTCGCAGCTCCGCTACATCGACCGGCCGGGCGTCGTGTCGATGGCGGCCGGGTTCGGCGGCTACAAGAGCGCCACCGCCTTCGCGGCCGGCGTCGGCTGGACTTCACAGGACGCGAAGTGGCGGGCCAACGCCTCGGTGGGCATCCCGCTGAACCGTGGCAACAGCCCCACCTGGGGTGTCGGCGCCGCCTTCGCCTTCGACTGAGGTCGGAGAGGTCCATCAAGGGGGATCCGGCGCGCCGCGCGCGCCGGATCCCGGCCACCACGCCCGGCGATGGGCATGACCGGTGCTGTGCCGAGGGGATATGCGCAACTTGCTTCGTCCGGTTGAGTGGGCCGCCCGCCTTCGGCGGACCAGGGCGGTCCCGATGGCGATCCCGGTTGCGCGGGCCCTGATCGCGGTGACGCTGAGCGCCGGCGCGGCACGGGCGGAATCGCTGCAACTCGCCACCCTCAGTGCCGAGGGGGCCACGATCCCGGGCGACCGGATGACGGTGATCCGGCCCTACGGGTCCTGGGTGCTGCAATGCGACCTGTCGGTGAGCCAGAACCGGCGCCTCTGCGCCGTGGAGCAGACCCTGGAACGTCCCGGTGCGGCGGCCGTGTGGCGCCTCGCCCGGACGGCCGATGATCGCAACGTTCTGGTCTGGTCGCTGCCGCCCCACCTGAACACGGCCCAGGGCCTCACGGTGAAACTCGACGGGTTCGCGACGACGGTCTCGACCTGGAACTGCCAGGTGGCCTGCATCGCCATCGTCCCGCTCTCGCCCACCCTGCAATCGCTGCTCTTCTCAGCCGCGACGGTGGAGATGGACTACGTGACCAAGGCGGGCCAGCGGATGGTGCTGGCCGGTCGGATGGACGGGTTCCGGCAGGCGATCCAGGCGGCGGCGGACGATCCGTTCGGCAAGCGCGTCCCCGTCGCGACGGCGGCGGCGGCAACCGCCCCGGCGAGCGTGAAGCCCAAGAAGCCGGCGGCCCCACCCCGCCACCCCGCCCCGGCCCCCGCCCCCGTGACGGCCGCAGAGTGAGCAGCGTTTTCCGGCGGGGGTAACGTCCGGAGGTCCGCGAGACCCAGGGGCTTCACCCCTGGACCCCACCGAAGGACCCGTCCTTCGGGATCCTCAGACCAAGCCGAGCTTCTGGGCGAGACCGATCCGCTGGAGCTTGCCGGTGGCGCCGCGCGGGATCTCCGGCAGGATGACGATCTTCGCCGGCACCTTGAACGGCGCCAGCCGCTCGGAGGCGAAGCCCCGGATTTCCTTTTCCTCCGCCGCCACGCCCTCGCGCAGGACGATGGCGGCCGCCACCTCTTCCCCGAGCTTGTCGTGCGGCAGGGCGAAGGTCACGCATTGCAGCACGGCCGGATGGTCGAGGAGGATCTCGTCGACCTCGCGCGGGCTGATCTTCTCGCCGCCGCGATTGATGATCTCCTTGAGGCGGCCGGTGATCGTCAGGAAGCCGTCTTCCGAGAGGGTGCCCTGGTCGCCGGTGCGGAACCAGCCCTGGCGGGTGAAGGCCTCGGCATTGGCCTTGTCGTTGTTCTCGTAGCCGGCCATCACGTTGGGGCCGCGAATGACGATCTCGCCGGTCTCGCCGGTCGGCAAGGGCTCGCCGTCCGAGTCGACCACCGCGATCTCCGGCCCCGCCGCGAGGCCGACCGAACCGGGGCGGTTCTTCTTCGGCGGGAGCGGGTTGCAGGCCATCTGGTGGGCGGCCTCGGTCATGCCGTAGGCCTCGATCACCGGAGCGCCGAAGGTCTCCTCCAGCTCGCGCAGCACCTGGGGCGGCAGCGAGGCGGACGAGGAGCGGATGAAGCGCAGCGGCGTCGCGGCGATGATCTCGCGGTTGCGCCCGGCGCGGCCGAGGATCGCTTGGTGCATCGTCGGCACGCCCGTGTACCAGGTGGGCTTGGCCTCCTCCATCCACGAGAAGAACTTGAGGGCGTTGAAGCCCGGCGTGCAGCAGATCTGCCCGCCCGCCGAGAGCGGCGCCAGGGTGCCGGCGATCAGCCCGTGGATGTGGAACAGCGGCATGATGTTGAGGCCGCGATCCTCCGCCGTGAAGGCGAGGCTCGTGCGGATGTGCCGGGCCGAAGCGCAGACATTGCCCTGGCTGAGGGGCACGATCTTCGGGCGCGAGGTGGTGCCGGAGGTGTGCAGCACCAGGGCGATGTCGCCCTCCTCGGCGAGGCCGCCCTGGGCGGGGGGCGCCCCGGCCTCCCCGGAGAAGGACAGGGTGAAGCTGCCCGCGCCCTGCTCGGGGGTGGGCTTCAGGCGGGCCACCGCCATGCCGAACTTCTCCGCGACGGCGACAGCCGGAGACTCGCTGCCCTCGGCCACGATCAGCAGCTTCGCCCGCAGGTCGTTGAGGTAGAATTCGAACTCATCCGCCTTGTAGGCCGGGTTCAGCGGGGCCGAGGTGGTGCCCGCCGCCACCGCGATGAAGGCGGCGGCCATCTCCGGCCCGTTCGGCAGCACGATGGCGACCCGCTCGCCCCGGCCGATGCCCCGGGCGTTGAGGTCGGCGACCGTGCGGTCGGTCAGCGCGCGCAGATGCCCGAAGGTCAGCGGCACGCCGCCGGGGCTCGTGAGGGCGGGCGCCTCGTCCGCGCCCGCGTCGATGAGATCACGAAGGGTGGTTGCGGAAGCGGGCACGTCGGTTTCCTCGGATAATCAGGCAGAGACGATGGAGAGGCGACCGTTCGCCCGTTCCAGGCTCTGCGCCAGGAGGCGCATCAGCGCGTAGACGCTGTCGATATGGGGCGTCGCCACCCCGACGAGGCGGCCGAGTTCAATCACCGAGCCGACCAGGGCTTCGAGCTCGATCGGGCGACCGGCCTCGACGTCCTGCAGCATCGAGGTCTTGTGCGCGCCGACCTTCTCGGCCCCCGCGATGCGCCGGTCGATGCCGACCCGGAAGGTGATGCCGAGCGTGTTCGCGATCTGCTCGGCCTCCTTCATCATCGCCGTGGCGAGCGCCCGCGTGTCGGGGAAGCGGCAGATGTCCTCCAGGGTTGCGTGGGCCAGCGCGGAAATCGGGTTGAAGCTGAGGTTGCCCCACAGTTTCAGCCAGATCTCGGCCCGGATGTCGCTGGTGACGGGGGCCTTGAACCCGGCCTTGGTCAGGCGCTGCGAGATGGCGAGCACGCGCTCTGACTTGGAACCGTCGAGTTCGCCGAGGCCGAAGCGGTTGCCCTCGATCACCTTCACCGTGCCGGGATCGGTGAGGACCGCCGCCGGGTAGACCACCGAGCCGATGACCCTGCGCGGGTCGAGGTGCTGCGCGATGAGCCCGCCGGGATCGGCGGTCTCCAATTGCGTGCCCTCGTAGGGGCCGCCATGGCCCCCGGTGAAGTACCACCACGGGATCCCGTTCTGCATCGTCACGACGCTGGTCTCGGGACCGATCAGGTGCTTGAGGTCGGCGGCGATGGGGCCGACCTGATGCGCCTTCACCGTGAGCAGCACGAGGTCGTGCGGCCCGGCCTCCTGCATCGAGCGGGTGGCCTTCACGGAGCGGGCGTGAAGCTCGCTCCCGTCCTCCTCGATCAGCTTGAGGCCGTCGCGGGCGATGGCCTCCGCGTTCGAGCGGGCGATGAAGGTGACGTCCTCGCCGGCTTCCGCCAGCTTGACGCCGAGATAGCCGCCGATGGCGCCGGCGCCGACGATCGCGATGCTCATGACACTTCGCTCAGGACTCTGGGACGTCTACGGGAGATTTCAGGGTACGGTAGGGGAGCGCCGCCCCGCTTGCCAGGGGGGCGGTGCTCTTGCCTCAATGGCTGCGCGCCACGAACCGCGCCCGCATCGGCTTCAGGACGAACATCGCGAGGAACGCCGCCAGGAAGGCCATGCCGGAGGCGACGTAGAACACCATCTGCCAGCTGCCGGTGTGCGTCTGGATCAGCAGGAAGACAGGCAGGAGGAGCGAGGCCGTGCCCTTGGCGGTGTAGAGCAGGCCGGCATTGGCGGTGGCCTGCCGGTCGCCGTAGGTGTCGGCGCAGGTCGAGGGGAACAGCGAGTAGATCTCGCCCCAGGCGAAGAACACGAGGCCGGTGAGCATCACGAAGGCGAAGGGGTGGTGCGCCAGCAGGCCCAGCGCCAGGATGCCGACGCCCTCGATGGTGAAGGCCAGCACCATGGTGTTCTCGCGCCCGATCCGGTCCGAGACCCAGCCGAAGAAGGGCCGCGTCACGCCGTTCAGCACCCGGTCGATGGTGAGCGCGAAGGTCAGGGCCGGCAGGGTCAGGCCGAGGATCGAGACCGGCACGCCGTCGACCTGGAAGTCACGGGCGATGGGGGCGAGGGAGGCGGTCGCCATCAGGCCGCCGGCGGCCATCAGCACGAACATCAGGTACATCAGCCAGAAGACCGGCGTGCGCACCATCTCGGACGGCCCGTATTGCCGCCGCGTGATGGCGTTGGCGACGGTGCGGCCGGCGAGCATCCGGTCCTTGTAGCCGGCGTCAGGGGCCGCGAGCAGTTGCGCGGCGATCATCACCACGATGCCCTGGCCAAGGCCGAAGACGAGGAAGGTGTGCTCGTAGCCGCTGTCGCGGATCATCGCCGCGATCGGCACGACGGTGAGTGCCGAGCCCGCGCCGAACCCGGCGGCGGTGAGGCCGGCAGCCAGGCCGCGCCGGTCGGGGAACCACTTCAGGGCGTTGCCGACGCAGGTGCCGTAGACGGCGCCCGCGCCGATGCCGCCCACGGCCGCCGCCGCGTACAGCATCGCGAGGGAATCGGCATAGGCGCTCATGGTCCAGCCGATGGCGCAGAGGGCGCCGCCGATCAGCGTCACGATCCGCGGGCCGTAGCGGTCCACGAACCAGCCCTCGATCGGCACCAGCCACGTCTCGGTGACGACGAAGATCGTGAAGGCGACCTGGATCGCCGCCTTGCCCCACTGATACTTGTCGTTGATCGGGTTCACGAACAGCGTCCAGCCGTACTGCATGTTCGCGATCATCGACATGCAGAGCACGCCGAGGGCGAGCTGACCCCACCGCCCAAGGGCGGGGGCGCGAACCCCGGCGGTGGCGAGGTCGGCGGAACCCCGCGCTGGATCTGCGGCTGGCATAGCCATGTAAGGCAGGCTCCTCTGCAACCCGAATGCTGAGCGCCAAGGTTCTAATGCAGTAAATAAACGATACAATATGCCAGTGCGGCAGATGACCGATTGTAGAGCGGCAAAATATTTAGCCGCCGCTCGGAAAAATTTGAACTGCGGCGCAGCAACCTGTGTGCGCCGCAACAGGAGCGGAGAGCAACACCGCTCTGCACCCTCCGCCGTATCGCCCCGCGCATGACGGGAGCATAAGGCGCGCGCTCGGAAACGGTTGGACGCAAGAAGGACGGACGTGAGATGGACGCGCGCAGGGTCGAGGACGCGCTGAGTGCCACCGGGCCGGTGGCGCCGATCGACGGGGCTTCGCCGGTGACGGTACCGCCGGGTCCGGCCCGCGCCGACACGACGACGACCTACGGCATCCTCGCCGCGCTCAGCCTCTCGCACCTGCTGAATGACCTGATCCAGTCGCTGGTGCCCGCGATGTACCCGCTCCTGAAGACCAGCTTCGCGCTGGATTTCGGGCAGATCGGCCTCATCACCCTCACCTTCCAGCTGACCTCTTCGCTGCTCCAGCCGGTGGTCGGCCTCTATACCGACAAGCGCCCGAGCCCGTTCTCCCTCACGGTGGGGATGGCCTGCTCGCTCCTTGGCATCGTGCTGCTGGCGAGCGCGTGGTCCTACGCCGCGCTGCTGGTCGCCGCCGGGCTCGTGGGCATGGGCTCCTCGGTGTTCCACCCGGAATCCTCGCGCATGGCGCGGGCGGCCTCCGGCGGGCGCTACGGGCTGGCGCAATCCGTGTTCCAGGTCGGCGGCAATACGGGGCAGGCGCTCGGGCCGCTGCTCGCCGCCTTCATCGTGGTGCCGAACGGCCAGCACAGCGTGATCTGGTTCTCGCTGGCCGCGCTGGCGGGCATCGGCGTGCTCGCCTGGGTCGGGCGGTGGTACCAGGCGCGCCTCGCGGCGGGCAAGCGCGGCGCGAAGGCCGGCGCGCCTGTTCAAGTCCTGCCGCGGGGGCGGATCGCGGCGACCATCGCCATCCTGATCGGGCTGATCTTCTCCAAATTCTTCTACATGGCGAGCTTCAGCTCATACTACACGTTCTACTTGATCGACCGCTTCCATGTTTCGGTGCAGACCTCGCAGCTCTGCCTGTTCGTGTTCCTCGGCGCGGTGGCGACGGGCACGCTGGTCGGCGGCCCGGTGGGCGACCGGATCGGCCGCAAGGCGGTGATCTGGGGCTCGATCCTCGGCGTGCTGCCCTTCACCCTCGCCCTGCCCTATGTCGGCTTCTGGCCGACCGTGGCGCTGACGATCCCGATCGGGATGATCCTGGCCTCGGCGATGCCGGCGATCCTCGTCTACGCGCAGGAATTGCTGCCCGGCCGGGTCGGGCTGGTGAGCGGCCTGTTCTTCGGGCTGTCCTTCGGGATGGGCGGGCTCGGCGCGGCGGTGCTCGGCGAGGTGGCGGACCATACGAGCATCGGCTTCGTCTACCGGCTCTGCGCCTTCCTGCCGGCCATCGGCCTGCTGGCGGCGTTCCTGCCGCGCATCAGGCCCGCGCGGTAGCTACCATCGCGACCACGGCGGCGCCCATGCAGGCCGTGGCGAGCCAGCCGAGGGCCCGCAGCGGCCCGCGCACGGCGAAGCGGCCCATGATGTCGCGCCGTCCGGCGGCGAGCATCATCACCGCCATGATCGGCACGGCGATGACGCCGTTGACCACGGCGCTCCAATAGAGGGCGCGGATCGGATCGACCGCGCCGAGGCTGATCGCCATGCCGATGAGGGTCGCCAGCGCCACCGTGCCGTAGTAGGCCCGCGCCTCCAGGAGGCGGCGGCCGAAGCCCACGGGCCAGCGCCGCGCCTCGCCGACCGCATAGGCCGCCGAACCGGCGAGGACGGGCACGGCGAGGAGGCCGGTGCCGACGATGCCGAGGGCGAAGATCGTGGCCGAGAACGGCCCGGCGAAGGGCTGCAGCGCCTCGGCGGCCTGGGCCGAGGTGGCGAGGTCGGTGATGCCGTGCGGATGCAGCACGGCGGCGGTCGTGACCATGATGGCGAGCGCCACGGCGTTCGAGAAGGTCATGCCGACGAGGGTATCCACCTCGATCCGGTGGAGGGCGGCGCGCCCCTGCTCCGGCGCGTGGAGCAGGTCCCTGCGTCGGGGAAAGGCGCCGAGATCCTCGGCTTCTTCCGCCGCCTGCCAGAAGAACAGGTAGGGGCTGATCGTCGTGCCGAACAGCGCCACCAGCGTCGTGAGACTCGCCCCGTCCGTTCCGAGGCGCGGCACGGCCATCGCCCGGGCGAGGTCCCACCACTCCACGTTCGCGCAGACCACCACGCCGAGATAGGCGAACAGGCTGAGGGTCAGCCATTTCAGCACGGCGACGTAGCGGGCGTATTGCAGGGCGAGCTGCATGAAGGCGCAGATCCCGGCAAAGATCAGCCCATAGAGCCAGCGCGGCCCCGGCACGAGCAGCGCGAGGGCATCGGCCATGGCGCCGAGATCGGCCCCGAGATTCAGGATGTTGGCGACGAGGAGCAGCAGCACCACGCCCTGGAGCAGGCCGTTCGGGTAATGCGCGCGCAGCACGCCGGCAATGCCGTGGCCGGTGGTGCGGCCGATCCGGGCGGCGACCATCTGCACCGCCGCCATCAGCGGCAGGGTGTAGAGCATGGTCCAGCACAGGCCGTAGCCGAGTTGCGCCCCGGCCTGGCTGTAGGTGGCGATGCCGCTCGGATCGTCGTCGGAGGCGCCGGTGATGAGGCCCGGCCCGAGCACCCGCAGGAGGCGAGGCTTGGACGAACCGACGGTCGGGCTGATCCCCTCCGGGTCGTCCGCCTCGGCCGTGGCCGCCGGCGCCGGCCCGCTCACGCGAACCGGCCCAGGCCCAAGCCCAGACCCAAGCCCGCCTGAACGCCCGGCCTGCGGGCCGGCATCTCGATCACCTCGCAGCTGTCGGCCCGCATCCGCCAATCGGCGATGCCGGCGGCCTCGCAGAACATCGCCTTGGCGGCAAAGGCGGCCGAGACGTCGGAGCGGGCGGTGACGAGGACCCGCTCCTGCACGGCACGCCGGTCGTGCCCCGTCGAATCGGGGACCACCTTGTGGAACGACACGAGGTATTGGCGCATGGATCGGCTCCGCTCTCGGACGGGCCATCCTCCCTCATGAAAGGAGGACTGCATTGATCCAGCGCAACCCCGCGTCAGGTGCGCCAGGGATGGGCCGGGAGTTCCGTTTGGCCGATGGAGCGGGCACCGGCCTCCGCGACCGCGTGGTCGTTCTCGACGGTCGAGCCGCTGACGCCGATCGCCCCGGACATCACGCCCTCCGAATCGACGATCGGGATGCCGCCGGGGAAGGTGATGAGCCCGTCGTTCGAGTGCTCGATGCCGTAGAGCGGGCCGCCGGGCTGGGAAAGCTGCCCGATCTGGCCGGTCATCATGCCGAAGAACACGGCGGTCTTGGCCTTCTTGTGCGCGATGTCGATGGAGCCGACCCAGGCATCGTCCATCCGGTGGAAGGCCTTCAGGTTGCCGCCCGAATCCACCACCGCGATGCACATCTGCGTCCCGAGGTCCTTCGCCTTCGCCTCGGCGGCCCGGATGGCCGTGAGGGCCTGGTCGATGGTGACGTGCATGGCGTTCTCCTCCTGATGGGGCCGCCGAGGCTATAGGAGCCGCCATACCTCATCAATGCAGGAGCGCGGGGCCTTTCGGCGATGACCTTCGGCTTGATCGACTTTCGATCATACTTGAGATTTAGTCACCCACCATCGCCGTGTTCGCGAGAGATCGCCACGTGAAAAACCTTACGTGGCGTCGGTAAATACCCTCATTTATCCGTCCACCAAATGAAGCCTCGTTCACCATGTTCTTCAACTAAGTTACCAGCAACGGCACTGGCTGCCCGTGAGCGAGTTTGAATTCAGACATGCTGATTACTGAGTTCAATTTTGCTGCTTTCATTCTGCGAGATCATGGGGTAGATGAGTCGTATAGCGTAATTCCGTGAGTCGGACGGCGGCAGGCAAGCGCCGTACGGGATGCGTATGGGGAGCCAACGTCATGTCGAGCCTCGCCGAGGCAACGTCGTCCAGGGCGAACGGCTTTGCCGAACGCCGCGCGATCGCCCGCGCCAATGCGAACTGGTTTCGCAAGCTGGCCGTCCGCGCCTTGCGGGACGGCTGCCCCGGCGCCGTGCAGCGGGCCGCGAACGCGCGCAAGGCGGCGCGGCTCGTCCTGGCCCAGGCCCGCCGCGAGGCGATGGTGCGGCATATGATGGAATCGGCCGCCCAGCTCATCTCCTGAGGCGCGCCGCCGGCCTTTGCGCTGGATCAATGCGGTCCTTCCCGTAACCGGGCAAGCCGGGGCTTTGGCCCCGGGCGAGCCCCGGTTTCCGCAGGGAGTGGACCCATGACCGACCGCACCGTCAGGCAGGCGGTGATCGACGCGCTCACCTCGGATCCCGGCCTCGACGCCGCCCATATCGGCGTTGCGGTGGATGCCGGCATCGCGACCCTCACCGGCCATGTCGCCTCCTATGCCGAGCGAGAAGCCGCCGGGGCCACCGCCCGCCGGGTGCCGGGGGTGCGCGGCGTGGTGGAGCAGGTGACGGTGCGCCTGCCGGCCGCGCGGCGTCCCCGTGACGAAGACCTCGCCCGCCGGGCCGCCCAGATCCTCGAATGGACCATGGCGGTGCCGCCGGACGCGATCCGCGTGAAGGCGCGGGAGGGCTGGATCACGCTCACCGGCACGGTGGCCGGGCCATCCCAGAAGACCGAGGCGCAGGCGGCCGTCGCGAAGACGCCGGGCCTGCTCGGCCTCATCAACCTGATCGAGGTTGTCTGAGGCCCAAAGGACATCCGCCCCGGCAGGGCCGGGGCGGATCGGAACGCGCGGGTCGTGGCGGACGGGCTTACTCGGCCGCGTGCAGGACCGGGGCGGCGGCGGGGACCGGCTTGGTGCCGAGCGTCGCGGCGAGCTTGGCCTCGTCGACCTCGCCCTCCCAGCGGGCGACGACGACACAGGCGACCGCGTTGCCGATGAAGTTCGTCAGCGCGCGGCACTCGGACATGAACCGGTCGATGCCGAGGATGAGCGCCATGCCGACCACCGGCACCGAGGGCACCACCGCGAGCGTCGCGGCCAGCGTGATGAAGCCCGAGCCGGTGACGCCGGCCGCGCCCTTCGAGGAGAGCATCGCCACGAGGAGGAGCAGCGCCTGCTCGCCGAGCGACAGCGGGGTGTCCGTCGCCTGGGCGATGAACAGGGCGGCCATCGTCATGTAGATGTTGGTGCCGTCAAGGTTGAACGAGTAGCCGGTGGGAACCACGAGGCCGACGACGGGCTTCGAGCAGCCGGCCCGCTCCATCTTCTCCAGCAGGGACGGCAGCGCCGATTCCGACGACGAGGTGCCGAGGACGAGGAGCAGCTCTTCCTTGATGTAGCGGATCAGCCGGATGATCGAGAACCCGTTGTAGCGGGCGACGAGGCCGAGCACGCCGAACACGAAGATCGCGGAGGTCAGGTAGAACGCGCCGACGAGGTAGGCGAGGTTGGCGAGCGAGGAGATGCCGTACTTGCCGATGGTGAAGGCCATCGCGCCGAACGCGCCGAGCGGGGCGACCTTCATGATGATGTTGACGACGCCGAAGATGGCTTCCGACAGCACCTTGATGATGTCGAGCACCGGCTTGCCGCGCTCGCCCAGGAAGGCCAGACCGAAGCCGAACAGGATCGAGAAGAACAGCACCTGAAGGATCTCGCCGCCCGCGAAGGCGCCGACCGCCGTCGAGGGGATGATGTTCATCAGGAAGTCGACGATGCTCTGCTCCTTCGCCTTGCCGGCGTAGGTGGCGATCGCCTTCGGATCGAGGGATTTCGGATCGATGTGCAGGCCGTTGCCCGGCTGAAGCACGTTCGCGACGATCAGGCCGACGATGAGGGCGAGCGTCGAGAAGGTGAGGAAGTAGATCAGCGCCTTGCCGCCGACCCGGCCGACCTTCTCGAGATTCGTCATGCCGGCGATGCCGGAGACCACGGTGAGGAAGATCACCGGGGCGATGATCATCTTCACGAGCTTGATGAACGCGTCGCCGAGCGGCTTCAGGTCCGCGCCGAGCTGCGGGTAGAAATGGCCGGTGAGGATGCCGAGCGCGACGGCGACGAGCACCTGGAAGTACAGCGTGCGGTAGAACGGCTTCGGCTTGGCCGGCGGATGCGGCGCGGTGAGCGGGGACGGGACGACAGCCATCGAGGCGTTTCCTCCAATGCGGGAATCGGGACGCTTCGGTTGGCCTCGGCTGACGCGCCCAGGCTTCCGTCGCACTTGCTTTTGGCCCCGGGGGCGGCAGTCATGCGCGGATGGCAGGACTGCGTTACGTCCGGGGAATGGCAACGGGTGTGCCAGTGGCCGGACACGCGGAAGGAATTTGTAAACCATTGTGATGGCTGCGTTTTCTGCACGAACGGCTGAGACGCCGGAAACACCCGTTCCGGGATCCCGCACGGGCGGCTCGAAACCTTTCCGGGGTTTCGCACCGGGAACTGTCCCATGAGTGCCGCGCCGAACACCGGAACGGGGCGCGTCCTCGCCCTCCTCGCCGGCTTCGCGGCGATGGTCCTGGCGGCGTGGCTCGCGGGGCGGACGGCCGAGCGCTCGGCCCTCGCCGACCTCGGCCGGCAGGCCCGCGCCACGCTGACCCTGCAATCCGGGGCGCTGCGATCCGAGATGCAGCGCCAGACCGCCCTGCCCCTCGCCCTCGCCTCCGATCCCGAGATCGTCGACGCCCTGCGCAAGGGCGCCGCCCCCGAGATCGCGCAGCGGGTGAGCACCCGCCTCGCGGAGATCGCGACGGCGACGGGGGCGGCGGTGATCTACGTCATCCGGCCGGACGGCCTGACGGTCGCGGCGAGCAACGCCACCGAGGAGCGCGGCTTCGTGGGCCGCAACTACGCCTTCCGCCCGTATTTCCGCGATGCCATGGCCGGGGGCTCCGGCTCGCAATTCGCTCTTGGCACGGTGAGCGGGCGACCGGGCTTCTACCTCTCAAGGCGGGTCGGGGACCGGCTCGGCGTGGTGGTGGTGAAGATCGAGTTCGACGGGGTGGAGGCCGCGTGGCGGGCGGCGTCCGAGGCGGTGTTCGTCACCGATCCGCGCGGCATCGTGCTGGTGGCGAGCGACCCGTCCTGGCGCCTGCGCAGCCTGCGCCCTCTCGATGCCGAGGCGGAGGCCGAGATCCGCGCGGCGCAGGATTTCGGCGACGCGCCGCTGAGCCTCCTGCCGCTCTTCCCGGCGCAGGACGGGCTCGTGCGGGTCGGCCGGGGGGCGCAGCCCGCCGCGCTCGCGCTGCTGCGCGACGCCCCCGTGGGCGACACGCCCTGGCGCATCCACAGCCTCACGCCGATCCCGAAGGCGGTGGCGCGGGAACGGGCGCAGGCGCAACTGATCGCCGTGCTGGCGACGGGCCTCGCCGGGTTCGGACTCACCGTCTGGCTCGCCCGCCGCGCCCGCACCCGCACCCGCCTCGCCGAGGCGGCGGCGCGGGGGGCCGAGTTGGAGGCGCGGGTGGAGGAGCGGACTCGCGCCCTCAGCGCCGCCAACGGCCGCCTGCGCGAGGAGATGGCCGAGCGCGAGCGGCTAGGCCGCGAACTCGCCCAGGCCGGGCGCCTCACCGCGCTGGGCCAGTTCGCCGCGAGCATGGCGCACGAGATCAACCAGCCGCTCGCCGCGATCCGCTCCTATGCCGACAACACCGGCAAGCTGATGGAGCGCGGCCGGGTGCAGGACGCGGCGGAGAACGTCGCGGCGATCGGGCGGCTCACCGACCGGATCGGCGGCCTGACCCGCCAGTTGAAGGGCTTCGCCCGCCGCGCCTCCGGCCGCCGCGAGCCGGTGCCGGTGGACGCGCTCCTGCGCGGCGCCCTCGAAGTGGCGGCGGCGCGGGCCGAGGCCGACGGCACGCCCCTCACCGTCGAGGCCGTGCCCGACCTCGCGGTGATCGGCGACGCGTCCCGCCTGGAACAGGTTCTCGTGAACCTGCTCCAGAACGCCCTCGACGCCGTGGCCGCGCGGCCGTCCCGGCGGGTCGCGGTGTCGGTCGCGGCGGAGGGCGAGCGCGTCGGCATCGAGGTCCGCGACGACGGGCCGGGCATCCCGGAGGCGGCGCGAGGGCAGATCTTCGAGCCGTTCTTCACCACCAAGGCGGATGGGCTGGGGCTCGGCCTCGCCATCAGCCGCGGCATCGTCGAGGAGTGCGGCGGCGCGCTGAGCGTGCGAGACGCCCCCGGCGGCGGCACGGTGTTCCGGGTGGAACTGGTGCGCGCGGCGCCGGCCGAGAGCCGCGCCGAGGAGACGGAGGCGAGCGCATGAGCGGGGACGGAGCGGAGCGCGTCGTCTTCATCGACGACGAGGAAGATGTGCGCCGCGCCAACCGGCAGAGCCTGGAACTCGACGGGTTCGCCGTCGAGACCTTCGGGGATGCCGAATCGGCGCTCGCCGCGATCCTCGCGGAGGCGCCGGGCGTGGTGGTGAGCGACGTGCGCCTGCCCGGCGCGGACGGGCGCGCCCTCCTCGAACGGCTGCACCGGATCGACCCCGACCTGCCGGTGATCCTCATCACCGGCCACGGCGACATCTCCATGGCGGTGGCGGCCCTGCGGGGCGGGGCGGTGGATTTCCTCGCCAAGCCCTACCCGGCCGACGCCCTGGTCGCCTCGGTGCGCCGGGCGCTGGAACGGCGGCGGCTCGTGGTGGAGAACCGCCGCCTGCGGGCGCGCCTCGACGCGGCCCTCGACGAGGACCCCGCCTTCCTCGGCCTCTCGCCGGAGATCGTGCGCCTGCGCCGCCTCGTGCGCGACGTGGCGGCGGCGGATGTGGACGTGCTGGTTCTGGGGGAGACCGGCTCCGGCAAGGAGGTGGTGGCGAGCGCCCTGCACCGCTGGAGCCGCCGGGCCGAGCGCAACTTCGTCGCCATGAATTGCGGCGCCCTGCCCGACAGCGTGGTGGAGAGCGAACTCTTCGGCCACGAGGCCGGCGCCTTCACCGGGGCCCTCAAGCGCCGGATCGGGCGGATCGAGCACGCGCACGGCGGCACGCTGTTCCTCGACGAGATCGAGAGCATGCCGCTGCCGCTTCAGGTGAAGTTCCTGCGGGTGCTGCAGGAGCGGACGGTGGAGCCGTTGGGCACCAACGAGGTCCGCCCCATCGACATGCGGGTCGTGGCCGCGACCAAGGTCGATCTCGGCCTTGAGGCCGCCCAGGGCACGTTTCGCGATGACCTCTACCACCGGCTGAACGTCATCACGATCGCTATCCCGCCGCTGCGCGACCGGCGGGAGGACGTGATGCTGCTGTTCCAGCACTTCCTGGCGAAGGCCGCGACCCGCTTCGGCCGCGAGCCGCCCCCGGTGACGCGGGCGGTGCGCGACCATCTCCAGCGCCACCCCTGGCCCGGCAACGTGCGCGAGCTCGGGCATTTCGCGGAGCGCTGCGCGCTGGGCTTCGCGCCGGAGGACAAGGCGGCCGAGGCCGCGCCGACCCCGACGCTGGCCGAGCGCGTCGAGCGGTTCGAGCGCGACCTGATCCGCGACGAGCTGATCGTCGCGGGCGGCGACGTCCGCCTCGCCGCCGAGGCGCTGGGCGCCCCGCGCAAGACGCTCTACGACAAGATCGCCCGCTACGGACTCGTGCCCACCGATTACCGGTAGCTGGAACGGCACCGCCCCTGGCCGGTTCTGTCCTCGCTTCGGCCGAGGAGAGACCCGTGCAAGCACCCGTTCGCTATAGCCCGGACGTCGAGACTGTTAAGCCCGACGAAGACAAGACCATCGAAGGCCTGTGCCAGACCTTCGACACGATCCTTCAGCGGGTCGCCGACGATTCCGGCCACGCCGTCCGCTCGGTCCACGCCAAGTCGCATGGCATCCTCGAAGGGACGATGCGCATCGAGGCCGGTCTGCCGCCCGAGCTGGCGCAGGGCCTGTTCGCCACCCCCGGCGATCACAAAGTCTACCTGCGGATGTCCACCAATGCGGGCGACATCCTGCCGGATTCGGTCTCCCTGCCGCGCGGCCTCGCCCTCAAGGTGCTCGACGCAGCCGGCCCGCGCCTGCCGGACGCGGAGGGGACGACGCAGAACTTCATCATGGTCAACGGGCCGGTCTTCCAGGCGCCGAGCGCCGACAAGTTCCTCGGCAGCCTGAAGCTGCTGGCCGCCACCACCGACCGGGCCGAGGGCCTGAAGGTGTTCGGCTCCACCGTGCTGCGCGGGGTCAACAAGGCGCTGCAGGCGGTGGGCGTCGAGAGCACGACCCTCGCCTCCCTCGGCGGGGCGCCCAACGTCGATCCCCTCGGCGAGACCTATTACAGCGTCACGCCGTTCCGCTACGGCGACTACATCGCCAAGTTCTCGGTGCGCCCCGTCGCCCCGGCGCTCACCGCCCTCACCGGCACCGAGATCGACGCCTCCGGCCGCCCGAACGCCATCCGCGAGACGGTGCAAGCCGAGATGCGGGGCATCCAGGGCGTCTGGGAGTTCCGCGTGCAGCTCTGCCGCGACCTGGAACGCCAGCCGGTCGAGGATCCGACCGTGCAGTGGGACGAGGAGGAGGCACCGTTCCAGACGGTCGCCACGATCACCGTCGGCCCGCAGGACAGCTGGGACCCGGCGCGGGTCCAGGCGGTGGACGAAGAGATGCGCTTCAGCGTCTGGACCGGGCTCGACGCCCACCGGCCCCTCGGCAACATCAACCGCGCCCGCAACGCGCCCTACAAGCACTCCGCGCAGTTCCGCGAGCGCTTCAACGGCTGCCCGATCCACGAGCCCGCCGGGCGATAGATCCCCCAGGGGACCGACGACCTCGCGGCTTCGAACGTGCTTCTCCGTCTTTGCGAGCGCAGCGAAGCAACCCAGGGCAGCGGGACCTGACCGGATGTGGCGGATCCCTGGATTGCTTCGCTCCGCTCGCAAAGACGGGAGACACGGCATAAGCCGCCTCTCCCCGGCAATGCCCTACCCGGACCAGCCGAGCGCCCGGCTGATCGTCCGGGCGGTGGCGCGCACTTCGCCGGTCAGGTGCTCCATCCGCTCGGCATCCATGTATTGCGCCGTGCTCGACACGCTGAGCCCGGCGACGATGGCGCCCGAGGCGTCGCGGATCGGCGCCGCGACGCAGCGCACCTCCGGCTCGTTCTCCTCGTGGTCGAAGGCGATGCCCCGCTCGGCGTAGTCGCGCATCCGCGTCAGCCACGTGTCGAGGTCGCGGGGCGGATGCGCGCCGCGCGCCTCGCCGACCCGGTAGAAGTCGCGCCAGCGCGCCTCGCCGAGATCGAGGATCAGCGCCTTGCCCAGGCCCGTCGACCAGACCGGCTGGCGCTCGCCCACCCGCGAACTGATCTCGACCCGCCGCCGCCCGGGGATCTTGTCGAGATAGAGGGCCCATTCGCCGTCGAGGACGCCGAGATGGATCGTGTCCTCGCAGGTCTCCGACAGGCGCTCCAGATGCGGCCGGGCCACCTGCGCCACCGCCATCGTCGCCTGGGCGCGGAAGCCGAGTTCCATCAGCTTCGGCCCCAGCCGGTAGCCTTCGCGCGGCACGAAGGTGAGGTAGCGCCGCTCCACCAGGGCCGCCGCCAGCCGGTGCGTGGTCGAGCGCGTGGTGCCGAGTGCCGCCGAGAGCGCCGGCAGATCGCTCGCCCCCGCCGCCACCGCGTCGAGCACGTCGAGCCCGCGCAGCAGGGTCTGGCTGCCCGATGCGGGCTTGGACATTGACGCCACGCCTCTCTCGCCATTATCGTCCCATATAGAAAAACGCTATCCCACATTATGGGATTAGGCAAGGACAGGGAGAGACGCGATGAAGCTTCTGCGCTACGGCCCGGCGGGCCAGGAGAAGCCCGGCCTGCTCGATGGCGAAGGCCGCATCCGCGACCTGTCCAGCCATCTGCCCGATATCGATGGCCGCAGCCTCGGGCCGGACGCCCTCGCCAAGCTCGCGGCTCTGGCGCCGGAGAGCCTTCCCGTGGTCGCGGGCGAGCCGCGCCTCGGCGTGCCGGTGGCGGGCATCGGCAAGTTCATCGCCATCGGCCTGAACTATGCCGACCACGCCGCCGAATCGAACCTGCCGATCCCCTCCGAGCCGGTGATCTTCACCAAGGCGATCTCGTCCCTCAACGGGCCGAACGATCCGGTGATGCTGCCCAAGGATGCGGTGAAGGGCGATTGGGAGGTCGAGCTCGGCATCGTCATCGGCCGGCGCGCGGCTTACGTCTCCGAGGCGGAGGCGCTGGATCATGTCGCCGGCTATTGCCTCGTCAACGACGTGAGCGAGCGCGAATACCAGATCGAACGCGGCGGCACCTGGGACAAGGGCAAGGGCTGCGACACGTTCGGGCCGGTCGGTCCCTGGCTCGTCACCGCCGACGAGGTCGGCGACCCGCAGGCGCTCGACCTCTGGCTCGACCTCAACGGCCGGCGGATGCAGACCGGGAACACCCGGACAATGATCTTCACCTGCGCGCACATCGTCAGCTACGTCAGCCGCTTCATGACGCTGATGCCCGGCGACGTGATCACCACCGGCACGCCCCCCGGCGTCGGCATGGGCATCAAGCCGAGCCCGGTCTACCTGAAGCCCGGCGACGTCATGACCCTCGGCATCGAGAAGCTCGGGCAGCAGCGCCAGGACGTGCTGGCCTGGCAGCGCCGGGAGGCCTGAGCCATGGCCTTCGCGAACCGCTTCCAGGGCCGCAGGGCCATCGTCACCGGGGGCGCCTCCGGCATCGGCCTCGCCGTCGCCGCGCGCCTGCGGGACGAGGGGGCGCAGGTGAGCCTGTGGGACCTGAACGCCGAGGCCCTGGCCAAGGCGAAGGACGCGACGGGGGCCGCCGACGTGCAGGCCCTCGACATCGCGGAGGCCGACGCGGTGGCGCGGGCGATGGAGGCGAGCCTTGCGGCGCTCGGCGGCCTCGACGTCTTAGTGTGCAGCGCCGGCATCACCGGGCCGAACACCACCGTGAAGGCCTACCCGGCGGAGGCATGGCGCCGGGTCATCGACGTGAACCTGAACGGGCTATTCTATTGCAACCAGGCGGCCGTGCCCGCCCTGGAGCGGAACGGCTACGGGCGGATCGTCAACGTCGCCTCCATCGCCGGCAAGGAGGGCAACCCCAACGCCTCCGCCTATTCGGCCTCGAAGGCGGCGGTGATCGGCCTCACCAAGTCGCTCGGCAAGGAGCTCGCCAGGACCGACATCCGCGTGAACTGCGTCACCCCGGCGGCCGTGCGCACGGCGATCTTCGACCAGATGACGCAGGAGCACATCGACTTCATGCTCTCGAAGATCCCGCTCGGCCGGTTCGGCGGCATCGACGAGGTCTGCGCGCTGATCTGCTGGCTCGCGAGCGAGGAGGCGTCGTTCTCCACGGGCGCGGTGTTCGACGTCTCGGGCGGTCGCGCGACCTACTGAGAGCGGATCCCGGTCAGGCGGCCTCGGCCGCCCCGGCCGGGACCGGCACCAGCCGACCGCCGCGCACGGTGAGCACCCGGTCGGCATAGGGCAGGACGTGGCGGCTATGGGTGACGAACACCTTCGCCGCCGGGAAGCGCAACAGCGCCTGCACCAGTTCCGCCTCCGAGGCCGGGTCGAGATTGGCCGTCACCTCGTCGAGGAGCAGCAGGCGCGGCCGGCGGCACAGGGCGCGGGCAAGGATCAGCCGCCGCCGCTGCCCGGTGGAGAGCAGCGGGCTCTCGTCGGAGAGCATCGTCGCGAAGCCCTGCGGCAGGCCGTAGACGGCATCGAGCAGGCCGACCTCGGACAGGGCCTCCTCGATCTGCGCCTGGGTCACGTCCGGCGAGTAGAGCGCGACGTTCTCGGCCACCGTGCCGGCGAAGAGCTGGTCGTCCGCAAAGACGCAGCCGATATTGGACCGGTATTCGTGGACGCCGAAGGCGTCGAGGGCGCGCCCGTCCACCAGCATCCGGCCCTTCGGCACCGGGTGCAGGCTCGCCAGGATCCGCAGCAGCGAGGACTTGCCGCAGCCCGAGGGGCCGACGATCGCCAGGGTCTCGTGGCGGGCGATGTCGATGGTGAGGTCGATGTCGGAGATCAGCGGCCCGTCGTTGGCGGCGAATTGCACCGAGAGCCCTTCGAGGGCGACGGAGCGGCGGATGGCGCGGGCGATGTGGACGCCCTCGCTCGCGGGCTCGGGCGCCTCGTTGAGCACGTCGTCGAGCCGGCCGAAATGCACGCGCATCACCGAGAGCTGCAGGAGGCTCATGATCAGCGTGTTCATGGTGGTGAAGAACGAGCCGCGCAGGGCGAAGAAGGCGTAGAGCACGCCCACCGACAGGGTGCTCTTCATCACGTCGGTCACGCCCATGTAGAGTGTCGCCACGGTGCCGAGCGTGAAGATCAGGTGCAGGTAGAGGTCGGCGTCGATGGAGAGCTTCTTCGAGCGGTAGCTGAAATTCGCGAAGCGGGTGAAGCTTTCGAGCCATTTCAGCGCGAAGAAGCTGCCGGTGTTGCTCACCTTCAGCGTGGCGATCTGCGCGAGCCCGTCGAGGAGCCGCGCCTGCTCCTCGGACCGCGATTCGAGGGAGAGCGTCGTGGCGCGGGCGATCTCGGGGTAGGTCGCGAAGCGCACGAGGATGGCGAGAAGCAGCGTCAGCACCGACACGCCGGCCATGGCGGGCGCGTAATAGTACATCATGCCGACGAGCAGCACCGACATGATCCCGTCCGCGATGGACGAGACGAAGCCGGTGACGAGGAAGGTCTTGATCTGGTCGATCGAGGTCAGCCGCGTGACGAAATCGCCGGGATGGCGGGTCTCGAAGAAGGAGACCGGCAGCCGCATCGCGTGGCCGATGATGTTGCGGGTGAAATGGATCTCGAACATCGTCGCCGCGCGCAGCGTGATGAGGTCGCGCAGCCACCGCGACACCGCCTCGAAGGCGGTGAACAGCAGCAATCCGATGATGACGACCGTCAGCAGGTCGAGGTCGTATTGCGGGATCACCGTGTCGATGGCCGTCTGCAGGAAGATCGGCGTCGCCAGGGCGAACAGCGTCGCGGCGAGCGACATGACCGCGATGAGCCCGACCGTGTGCTCGATGCCCCGGCAGGAGCGATAGACGCTCCAGAACAGCGATTTGCGCGAGGCCTTCACCGCCTTGAAGTCGAGGCGCGGCTCGAATTCCAGGGCGACGCCCGCGAAGTGGCGTTCCATGTCCTCGCGGGCGTAGGTGCGGGGGCCGAAGGCCGGATCGTGGACGTGGAAGGTGCCGCGCACGACCTTTTCGAGCACGACGAAATGGTTGCCGTTCCAGTGCAGGATCGCGGGGCCCTTGAGCCCGGCGAGTTCCTCCACCTGCGAGACCGCGAGCCCCTGCGCGTCGAGGCCGATCTGGCCCGCCACCTCGACGATCTCGGCGAAGGACATGCCCCGCCGCGAGGGCGGGAACAGGGCGCGCAGGTAAGGCAGGTCGAGGTCGTGCCGGTGGGCGTTGGCGACCATGGCGAGGCAGGCGAGCCCGCATTCCATGGTCTCGCTCTGCAGCACCGTGCGCACGGTGCGCTTGTGCAGTCTTCCGCCGAACATCGGGGGCGCTCCGGGCAATCCTATCAGCGGCCGCGCAGGGCGCGGATTGGGTCGAGCATCCAGTCGATGAGACGGCGGCGCTCGACGATGATGTCGGCCGAGAGGGTCGAGCCGATCTTCACCGGCACGCGCTCGCCATAGGCATCGACATCCGGCCGGTCGGGGGCGATCTCGATGCGGTAGGTCGATTGGCGCACCACGGGGCGCGGGTCGAGCCCCGAATCCGATTTCGCCTCGGGCGAGCGCACGGCGGCCTCGGAGATGGAGGTGATCGTGCCGTGGTAGATGCCGAACGTCTTGTAGGGGAAGGCATCGTATTTCAGGATCACCCGCTGCCCGACCTTGGCGAGGCCGATGGCGCGGGCCGGCGCCTCCACCACGATGAGCGGGGCGGCGTTGGGATCGCCGATGGCGGCCAGGAACTGCCCGGCCTCGACCGAATCCCCCACCTTTCCGGCGAGCGCCAGCACCGTGCCCGCATTCTGGGCCTGGATTTCGAGCGCCGATTCGGTGCGCAGGGCGGCGAGGCGGCTGTCGGTGGCCTCGATCTGGTTCTGGGCGGTGACGCGCTGCGATTGCTTGGCGGCGATGAGGTTGCGGAAATCGCGCGTGCGCTCGGCATCCTGGCGCTGGAGATCCATGCGCTTGAGCCGGAGGTCCGAGGTCAGGCGCTCATAGTCGAAGGTCGTGCGCTCGTGCGCTTCGAGCAATTCGCGGGTGGCGTCGCCCTGCCGGACATAGGCCGCCACGCGCTTCACCGTGGCGCGGCTGCGCTCGGCCGCCGATTCGGACCGGCGGATCTGGTCGGCGAGGCCGCTGTAATAGGCCGTCTGGTCCGCTTCCATCCGCGCCTGCTGCCGGGTCGCCTCGTCGATGAAGGCGGTGGCGCGGTCGACCTCCTCCTTCAGCGCCTTGCGGGTGAGGGTGAGGGTCCGGGTCTCCGCCTCGACGGCCGATTCGCCCCCGGCGGTGGCGGTACCCATGCGCAGGGCCAGGATCGGCTGGTCCACCCCCACCGCCTCGCCCTGGCGCACGGCGAGGCGGGTGATGACGCCCGCGCGGGGGGCGTCGATGCGGGCGAAGCCACTGGTGGCGGCCACGATCCCGCGCACGCTCTCGGTCTGGGCGAAGCGGCCGAACCACAGGCCGGCACACACGGCCACCACCACCGCGACCGTGAGGAGTCCCGCGAAGGTCGCGATGCGGTTCTGGCGCAGGTCGATGGTCTGGAGCACGCGCGCGCTCGGCAGGGCCGAGGCGACGCGTTCCGGCTCGGCCTCCGGCGCGGCCTGCTCCTCGACGGGCTCCGCCATCGCCTCGTCCGTCTCCCGTTCGGACAGCGTCATCCCACGGCTCCCCAGGTGACGGGCTCGCACAGGTACTCTTCAAGGCGCGGCCACATGAACCACTGCTCGGGCGCGCGCAGGATCGAGCGCTCGATATGTCGCCGGACGCCCTCCGCGACCCGGTGGCGGGTCTCGGGATGACTGTCCGCGACCTCGAAGGGCTGGCCGACATGGATCGTGTCGCCCGCCAGCGTCGAGGTGATGGCGAGCGGGACCACCGTCGCCTCGGTCAGGCGCGCGAGCTGGTCGATGCCCATCGCGATCCGGGCCGGCTGGCCGAACAGGGTCGTGTCGAACGGCGCGCCGTAGCTCCCGGGCAGGTCGATGAAGCTCACGATCACCGCGCCCTCTCGGGCGAAGCGGATCGCTTTCAGGAAGTCCTGTTTCCGGTTGACGTTGAGGAAGCGCATGTCGACGCCGACCTCGCGGATGCGCTGCATCACGGCGGTCTCGACGGGCCGGTCCTCACGGTTGCGCAGGATCAACATGCGCCGCCCGGCGAAGAGCGTGTCGATGATCGCGGCGAAGGCCAGGGCGAAGCAGCCCATGTGCATCGGCGCGAGGATGACCGGCTTGTCGCCGGAAGCGATGGATTCGATCAGCCGGCGCTCGGGCATCGCCACGCGGCGCATGTCGGCGCGGATGGCGCCATGGGAGCGCACGAGAAGCGACAGCCATTCCAGCTGGACGAGGCGATCGGAGAACAGGGCCTCGGCATCGAGGCTTCGCGCCTCGGCGCGGGAGACCCGCAGCGTGCGCTCGAAGACCGGAGCGAGGCCGAGGGTGGGGCGCCCATGCCGGAGGCGCCGTGCCGGCCAGACGGCCTTGAAGGCCCGGCGGCGGATGGGCAGGGGCAGCCTCGCCGCCATGGCTTGCGAGCGCGGCACCTCGATCATCGTCAAGCCCCCAGCGCCTGCAAGGGGCGGCACGAGGGGCGGCACGAGGGGCGGCACGAGGGGCGGACCACCGGGCTGAACCGGGCCCGGCGGTCCGTTCCTGCTCGGCTTACGAGCAGCAGGAATTGCAGCTCTTGGGAGCCGGGGCGCAGGGCGCGGGCTTGCAGGGCGCGCAGGGGATGCAGCAGCCGCCGGAAACGGTCTTCAGGGCCTTGAGGTCGAGCTTCTTCACGAGATGCCTCCTTGATGCGGCGCGGCGCCGCCCCCGCTTCAAGGGTGCAACCCGGCCGTGAGGCGACGGTAGGTTTACACAACCTTACCAACAAGCGCGGAAAACTACGGATAAGCACTGAATCTGCTCAAGAACGGACCTATGGCGCTTACTATCAACAACATTCATGGGTTAAATTTCGCTGAATGCCCCTGTTGGCATTCAGCCTAATATCGAAAGTGTTGATAGCGTCAGGACCAAAGGCTTCTCATGATTGTGTTGGTAGCGGTCCGTGAGTCGTCGGCTCGGTTGGAAACAATCGTTTCCGAGATCTTTCGTCTTAACCTCGCGACGATCCCTTCCTCCCATGCGGGGGCGTCCCCTTGAGGCGCCCCCTCGTCATGATGGTTGCCCTCGTCTCCTTCCTCGCCGTCCTCTACCTCGCGGCAACGGCGGGGTTGGTCTTCGTCCAGCGCGCGATGCTGTACCGGGCGGAGGATCTCGACCTCCCGCCTGAGACCTTGGGCCTGCGCGGCGTCACGGTGGAGCGGATCACCGCCGAGGACGGCGTCCGCCTCGTGGCCTGGGACGCGCACGGCAAGGGTCGGCGGCTGATCCTCTATTTCCACGGCACAGGCGGCTCGCTGGTGCGGCGGACCGAGCGGGTGGAGCAGTTGGCGCGGTTCGGCCGGGTCCTCGCCATCGATTACCGCGGTTTCGGCGGCTCCGAGGGAAGCCCGAACGAGGACGGGCTGCTGCGCGATGCCGAAGCGGCCTATCGCGACGCCCTCGCCAAGGGCTACGCCCCCGCCGACATCGTGGTGCTCGGCGAATCCCTCGGATCGGGAGTAGCCCTGAAGCTCGCTGCCCGGCATCCCGTGGGTGGGGTGGTTCTCGCGGCCGCCTACGATTCGGTGCGGGCCATCGCGGCGGAACGGTTCTGGCTGTTCCCGGTGCGCTGGGTCCTGCGCGACCCCTTCGACGTCGAAGCCGAGATCCGGCGCATCGCCGTGCCGATCCTCGTGCTCCACGGCACGGACGATCCCGTCATCCCGATCCGCCATGCCGAGGCGCTGATCGCCGGGGCCGGGACGAACGTCACCTTCGTCCGCGTCGAGGACGGGCCGCACCTGATCCTCTCCGATCCCGATGCGGTGCATAGCCTCGCGGACTGGCTCAGCCACCTGCCGTGAACGATTTTCGGCAGTGATCGTGCCGCCCCGCTCCGGCCGCCGGCAATGTTCGGCGCATGACGGCCGCCCCGGATCTGCACATCTAGGCACAACCGCTAATTTATGCGGTTCACACCGGCTTAACCCAGGGCGAGCATTGATAACCTTAACAGCGTTGAGTCGAGAATAGCAGGATAGCCTCCATGAAGCCGGAGCGCCCCGGTTTGCGGCCAGGACCATCCCTGGCAATGCTCTCGCTGGCGGCCCTTCTCGTCGGCGTCGCGGGGCCGGAGACCGGTGGGGCCATCGCCCAAACCCTCAACGAGACGATGCATTGGGCGCTGCGCTCCAGCTTCGACAAGAAGGCCGACGACGAGAGGCAGGCCGCCGTCGAGGCGCGCGTGGTGAGCAGCTACGAGGCGTTCCTGCCGAGCGTGGGCTACGCCCTGAACCACCGGCTCGACAGCAAGATCACCTACACGCCCGACATCTACACCGATCCCTCGAACCCCACCGGCTCCGATACCGTGGCCCGGCGCGCCCCGCATAGCGACGGGTTCCAGCTGACGCTGCCGATCTTCGACGGGTTCAAGCGCTACAACGACGTGCAGGCCGCCCGCAGCGCCGCCGCCGCCGGGCGCGGCCTCCAGGCCGAGAAGACACAGCAGATCCTGCTGGAGACCGCGAGCGCCTACCTCGCGGTGCTGCGCGACCGGATGGTGGTGCGCCTGCGCGAGGCGGCCATCGCGGACGTGGCGAAGGTTGCCCGCAGCGTCGCGGCGCGGCGGGAGACCTACGACGCCACCAACGCGGAAGTGGCGCTCGCGCAGTCGCGGGTGATCGCCGCCGAGGCCGCGCTCGAACAGGCCAAGGCCAACCTGCTGGCCTCCGAGGCCGAGCTGGAGCGTCTCGCCGGCCCCGCCGCCAACCCGAGCGGATTGCCGGACGTGCCGAACGGCCTCCTGCCCAAATCCCTCGACGAGTTGCGCGCCGCCCTCCTCGGCGAAAGCCCGAAGCTCATCGCCGCGCGCCTCGATGCCGAGGCCGCGGATTACAACGCCAAGGCGGCCTATGCCCGGTTCTCGCCGCAGCTGAACCTTCAGTTCAACCACACCCGCCGCGGCTGGGTCTCGAACACGCCCTACAAGACGACGGACACGACAACGATGCTGCAGGCGGTGGTGCCGATCTACCAGCCCGGCGAATTCGGCGACCTCGCTCGCGACCAGGCCCTGGCCCGGCAGAAGAATTACCAGACCCTCGACCTCGAGCGCCGGGTGGTGGCCGAGGCCACGGTCGCCTTCACGCAGCGCCGCTCCTCGCTGCGGCAGGTGGCGCAGGCGAACGAGCGCGTGCAGAAGCTCGTCCGCGCCATCCAGGGCCGGCAGATGGAATTGCGGCTCGGCACGATGACCCTCGTCGACGTGCTCAACACGGTGAGCGAGCTCGCCGAGGCGCGGGTCGCCAAGATCAACCTCGAATATTCCCGCGACCGGGCGACCTACGCGCTGGCGGCGGCGATGAACCGCCTGCGCGTCTGAGCGCCCCTCCCCTCAGCGTCTGGCCGGAAAGGTCGCGTCCGCCTCCGTCATTGCGAGGAACGAAGCAATCTAGGGACGCGCCACGGTCGTAAGCGGCCCTCCCGCCCCTGGATTGCTTCGCTCACGCTCGCAAAGACGGTGAGGTGTGAGGCGCCGTCGCGACGTTTTCGGCCGGGCTCTTAGGTGGTGAACTCGTAGGCCCGCTCGCCGTGGCTCGCGAGGTCGAGCCCATCGTGCTCGGCCTCCTGATCGACGCGCAGCGGGGTCGCGAGGCCGACCGCCCGCCCGAGCCCGTAGGTGAGGACGCCCGACCACAGGGCCACCACCGCCACCGCCAGCGCCTGCACCGCGAACTGGCCGAACACCGTGCGCCCCTCCGCGAGGCCGATGCCGCCGAGACCGGCGGGGAGGAAGACCGGCAGCAGCAGCGAGCCGAGGATGCCGCCGACCCCGTGCACGGCGAAGACATCGAGGGAATCGTCAATGACGAGGCGGTGCTTCACGAACAGGGTCACGAAAAAGCAGACCAGCCCGCCCGCGAGGCCGATCGGCAGGGCCGCCGCCGGCGAGACGTAGCCCGCCGCTGGAGTGATCGTCGCGAGCCCCGCCACGCAGCCGGTGACGATGCCGATGGAGGTGGGCTTGCGGATCTTCACCCATTCGGCCGCCGTCCAGGCCAGGGCGCCCGCCGAGGCCGAGAGATGGGTGACGAGGATGGCGTTGCCCGCGCTCGCATCCGCCGCCAGCGCGCTGCCGCCGTTGAAGCCGAACCAGCCGACCCAGAGCATCCCTGCGCCCATCATCGTCATGCCGGGGCTGTGCGGCGGGGTGAGCGTCGTCGGGAAGCCCCTGCGGCGGCCCACCATCAGGGCGAGCAGCAGCGCCGAAACGCCCGCCGTGGTGTGCACCACGATGCCGCCCGCGAAATCGAGGGTCCCGAGCCCGGCGAGCCAGCCGCCGCCCCAGATCCAGTGCGCCACCGGCACGTAGACGAAGAGCAGCCACAGGGCCGAGAACAGGGCGACGAAGGGAAAGGCCACCCGCTCGGGGATCGCGCCGACGATCAGCGCGGGCGTGATGATTGCGAAGGTCATCTGATAGAGGGCGAACACCGATTCCGGCAGCACCGTCGCCGACCGCACCGGATCGAGATGGGCGAGGAAGGCCTTGTGCAGGCCGCCGAGGAGCGCGCCCTCGCCGTCGAAGACGAGGCTGTAGCCGCAGACCGCCCACAGCACCGAGACGATGCAGCAGATCGCGAAGCACTGCATCAGCACCGACAGCACGTTCCGCGCGTGGACCAGCCCTCCGTAAAACAGGGCGAGGCCCGGCAGCGTCATGAACAGCACGAGCGCCGAGGCCGTGAGGATCCAGGCCGTGCTGCCGGCCTCCGGCGCGGCGGCGGTGGCGGCGAGCGCGGGGGAGGCGGACAAAGCGAGGAGCGTGACGCCGGACAGGATACGCGCGGGCAACGGCAACATGCGGGGCAACCTTCGACTGGACTGCCGCGCTCTCAAGCAGGTTGCCTAGCGATGAGGCAAGCGCGCCGATGCCCGCAGGAGCGCGCCGCTCAACACAATCGCGTGCCGCCGGTGCCTAGGGCGGCATCCGATCATGTTGGTTCAGCCAGCCTTCTCCAGATCGTCCCCTCATCCTGAGGTGCCGTCGCAAAGCGGCGGCCTCGAAGGCCTCATCCTGAGGTGCGGCGAAGCCGCCTCGAAGGAGGGCTCCAGGGATCGCGCGGCAGGCTGGAGCCCTCCTTCGAGGCCCGCTGACGCGGGCACCTCAGGATGAGGTGAGAGGGTTGGAGCCGCCTCACCGTGATCGGTCGCTGCTCTAGAAATAGGCGCGCGTCGCCTCGTGCCCGCGCAGGGCGTCCGGCCGGTACGGCTTCGTCACGTCGTATTGCTGCACGCCGGGCGCCGGCAGCGCGAGGCGTTCGAGGACGGAGGGGTGCAGCGGGGCGTCATGCGGGATGTGACGCACCCAGGGTGGCCAGCCGAGGGTCTCGCGCGCCCAGACGCGGGTGTGCAGCCAGACGAACCAGCGCGGCCAGCCCGCGACCGTCGCCTTGCGCTCGTCGTGCTGCATCCCGGCCGCCGCCGGCCAGAGGCTCAGCACGGAACGGTCAACCAGCAGCGGCTCCGGCAGGTCGGCGGCTTCGTCCACCATCCACCGCAGGGCGATGTCCGACAGGCGCGCCTCGGTCTCGCCGTAGCCGCCGCCCACGTCGGAATGGACCCCCGCGAACCAGAGTTGCGCCAGCCAGATCCGGCCGTCCTTCCGCTCGACGGCGGCGAGGTCGGCGTTCACCGTCCAGGGCACCCGGTCGAAATCCTTGCGGTTCTCGTCGATCGCGAGGGCGTGGCGGGCGTGCTGGACATGGGTATCGAGCGCGGTGTCGTAGAACTGCATCTGCCAGCCGGTGACGTGCAGGGTCTCCCACCAGGGCCGCGCCGTCTTCGTCGTCCACTTCACGTAGGTGCGGAACCACGCCACCGCCGCCACGGCGGCGCCCGCCAGGAGGACGAACAGGCATGCCCGCCAGTAGGATTCGGCCGTGAACCGGTCCTCCGGCACGGCGAGCGCGCGGAGCAGGTTGCCGACGAAGGCGATGAGAGCCACCACCACCGCGAGGACGAGGCCGAGCCGCAGGGTGCGCTTCGTATTGAGGCCGAGCGCCGCCACCGTGTCCCACACCCCGATGAAGTACGGGTAGGCGTTCGACCGTTCGAGGTCGCCCGGCGCGGCCGAGGCGTAGCGTTCCCGGAACCGGCGGGCGAGATCGAGGCGCACCGGCCGCAACCGGTCGCCCTTCAGCGCGGAGCCGAACTGGTAGACGTCTTTCACCGCCTCCCTGGCCAGGGCCTCGGCCGAGGCGGGATCGCGCTTCAGCAGGCCGCCATCGGCGCTCCGGGTCGGGATGCCGCAGAGCTTCAGCACCCCCGCGACGCAGCGCACCGTGTAGGCGCCCCGGCTGAACCCGATCAGGTAGATCCGGTCCCCCGGCTCCCAGACGCGCAGGATCGCCGCGTAGCAGTCCATGATGTTGCGGGTGATGCCAAGCCCGGTCGCCTGGCTGAGGATGGAGTAGATCCGCCGCCACCACGCGAGCTTGATGCCGAGGCTCGCCGCCTGCGAGCCGAGGCCGGGATCGTAGAAGGCGACCTGCCGGGCCGGGTCGATCCCCATCTCCGGGCCGACCCGCGCCGCCCGGAACAGCTTGTAGACGTTGCTCCGGGTCTCATCCGGGAGCAGTCCGCCGCCCTGCCCGGTCCCGTCGGAGAATACGACGATGTTCTTCGCCACGATCCCCTCCCCGACTCGACTGAGTCGCGGCGGTCAGTATTGCACCGTCGCGCGCATCCCCAGCACCACGGCGTTCTTCACCCGCCCGCCCGTGGCGTCGCGGGGGTTGGCGATGCCGCCGCCGGGATGGAGCACGAGCTGCGCGTCGGGCTGGAGGGTGAAGCCGGGGACCACCACCGCCTGATAGGTCGCCTCAACGATGCTCTCCGCGCGGCGGCGCGGCATCGCCTGCCCGGTGAAGCGGATCATGTCATTATCGGCGCGGCGGGCGTCGTCGCTGAGGCGGGCATAGGCGACGCTGAGGCCGACGGTGTCGTCGTCGCGGCCGGGGATCAGCCCCTTGTAGGCGAGGCCGGCGTCGAGATACGCGCTCACGAGGCTCGACGGGGTGGGGGAGTAGGCGGCGCGCACGAAGAAGCCGAGGCCCTCGTCGTCCTTGCCGGCTTCCCGGTAGAGGGTCTGGTCGTAGATCGCGTAGATCCCCGCGTTGCCGCGCAATTGCCGCCCGATGCCGGTGGCGTTGGGATCGGCGAGCGAGAGCCCGGTGATGTCCGTCCGCAGGGAATCGAACCGCCCGAAATGCTGCCAGCCGCCGAGGGTGATGTCCCCCGGCAGGTCCCGCGAGCCGGCCTCGGTGTTGTAGGCGTAGGTCGCCTCCGCCACGACCAGGGCGGGATCGCCCAGGCGAAAGTTCGTCCCGGTGCGGTTGAGGCGCTGGGCCTCGGGATCGTCGCCGGGGCGGTTGGCCCCGGCGGGATCGCCGTCATAGAGGCCGACCTGCAGGGAGAAGCCGTTGCCCGGCACGTATTTCGCCCGGATCGCCGGGGTCGCCAGGGGATAGGCGGGGCCGCCGCTCGGCAGGTCGAGACCGGTGATGGCGGGCCAGCCGAAGGTCGAGTTCACGAACAGCGTCGCGGTCTGGCTGACGAAGAACTCGGTGTCGGCGGCCTGCTGGCCGATGCGCAGGCCGAGGGTGTTGTCGAACAATTGCTGATCGAACCACAGCACGTAGAGGCGGCTCGACGGCAGCGCCTCGATCACGCTGACCGGCAGCAGGTTGCCGACATAATACCGCGACAGGCCGGTGCCGTGGATGAAATAGGCGTTGGCGTGGATGGTGGCCCCCTCCCAGCCCGCCAGCCGCTCCAGGTCGAGGTTGAGCCGCAGGTTCAGCCGGTCCTCCACCGCCGCCCCCCGGCGCACGCCGCCGACCGGATTGCCGAGGACATCGGCGACGTAGGTCACGCTGTACTCGATGCCCCTTTGCTTCAGCACCGGGCGCAGGCCGAACGGATCCCCGAGCGGCCCCAGGGAGGGCTCGATGGAGCGGATGTAGCCGCCGGAGGCTTGGCTCGTCGTCTCGGGTTGCGACACGGAGATGCGCGGGTCGCCGCCGGCCCCCTCGAAGACGGGGCGACTCTCTTCCGCCTGCGGTGCGGCAGCGGCGAGACAGAGCCCGAAGGCGCCGCCGACGAGGGAGACCCCACCATGTGCGCGTGCGACGCGCCGGTTGGGCATGACGACACCCTCGCCCGTTCCGAAACGGGAGATCCTTAGCGCGCGACGGGAATCTTGCCTATCGCGCCTGTACCACAGCTTGCACGGCCGACGCGTTCGACGCGCCCCGCGCGGGACGCGACGCATTGAACGGGGCGAAGGCCGGATAGATGCAGACCGAGACCGCCAGCACGAGGAGGATCATCTCCGGCAGGGTCAGGCTGCGGGACAGCGCCTTCGGAGAGGGCTTTTCGGCTTGCACGAAACTCCCTCCCGGCGGCCTGGCGCCCTGAGTTAATCGACCGAAAGTTAATCCTCTCTTTCAGAGCGTATCTGCGGTTGCATCAGCGCCCGCGCGAGAGGGCCTCGTCACGGATGGCATCGAGGGTCCGGGTCGGGGTGAGGGCCTGCGGATCCACGAGGCAATGGAGCATCGCGGGCAGGCCGGAGGCGAGGGCGCGCTCGAAGGCGGGGGCGAAATCCTCGGTGCGCTCGACTCGCTCGCCGTGCCCGCCGAAGGCCATCGCCAGGGCGCGGAAATCGGGGTTCCTGAGGCTCGTCGCCGAGACGCGGCCGGGATATTCGCGCTCCTGGTGCATGCGGATCGTGCCGTACATGCCGTTGTCGAGCACCACGACCACGATGGCCGCGCCGTATTGCACGGCGGTGGCGAATTCCTGCACGCACATCATCACGTCGCCGTCGCCCGCGAAGGCCACGACGATCCGCTCCGGGTTCATGCGCTTGGCCATCACGGCTGCGGGCAGGCCGTAGCCCATCGAGCCGGAGGTCGGGGCGAGCTGGGTCCCAAAGGCGCGGAAGCGGTGGTAGCGGTGGACCCAGGTCGCGAAGTTGCCCGCGCCGTTGCAGATGATCGCCTCGGGCGGCAGGCGCCCGCGCAGCCACAGGATCGCCTCGCCGTACTGGAAAACGCCGGGCTGGGGCGCGGGCGTCTCGGACCACGCGCGATAGGCCGCATGGGCCTGCGCCGCCCGCCCGCCGCGGCCCTCCGGCGCGTCGAGACCGGCGAGCGCCGCGCAGAACGGGCCGGGGGCCGACTGGATGGAGAGAGCCGGCTGGTAGACCCGCCCCAACTCCTCCGCATCGGGATGGACATGGACGAGGGGCACGCCGGGCTCGGGGATGCCGAGCAATGTGTAGCCCTGCGCGGGCATCTCGGAGAGCCGCCCGCCGACCATCAGGAGCAGGTCGGATCGCCGGATGCGCTCCAGAAGTGCGGGGTTCGGGCCGATGCCGAGTTCGCCCGCGTAGTTCGGGTGATCCGCCGGGAACAGGCCGGCGCGGCGGAAGGAGTTGGCGACCGGCAGGTCGAACCGCTCAGCGAAGGCCGCGAGCGCCGCACTATCGGCGGCCGTCCAGCGGGAGCCGCCGACCAGCACCAGCGGCGCGCGGGCCTCTGCCAGAAGGGCGGCGAGCCGTTCCATGTCGGCGGGGGACGGCGCCGGCGCGGCGGGCTCGACGCGGGGGGCGTCGCCGACCTCGGCTACCTCGTCCAGCATGTCCTCCGGCAAGGCGACGACGACGGGGCCGGGCCGACCCTGCATCGCCACACGGAAGGCGCGGGCGACGATCTCCGGGATGCGCGCGGCCTCGTCGATCTCCACCGCCCATTTGGCGAGGTCGCCGAAGGTGCGGCGGTAATCCACCTCCTGGAACGCCTCGCGCCCGCGCATCGACCGGGCGATCTGGCCGACGAACAGGATCATCGGCGTCGAATCTTGGCGGGCGATATGCACGCCCGCCGCCGCGTTGGTGGCGCCGGGTCCGCGGGTGACGAAGCAGATGCCCGGCCGCCCGGTGAGCTTGCCGGCGGCCTCGGCCATGATCGCCGCGCCACCCTCCTGCCGGCAGACCATCACGTCGACGGCGGCATCGTGCAGAGCGTCGAGCACCGCGAGGTAGCTCTCACCCGGCACGCAGGTCAGCCGCTCGACCCCCTGGGCGACGAGCTGGTCCACGAGGATGCGGGCACCGGTGCGGGGACGATGGGCCGTCATGGATCCCTCTCAACCTGTCTCGATCCCTCGCTGCCACCGCCCGTGCGGCAAAGCAATGCGGGCGGCGCGACTTCGCGAGAGCGGTATTGTCTCGCAGTTGCGAAGAGAAAGCGTGACGGAATGACCGACCGGGAAACGTCATCGAAAACGCGATCAGGCTCTTGCATCCCACAACGGAGGGTTTCACACAGATCGCCAAAATAAAGAATGACGACGTAGTTCAGGGGAAGCGCCATGTTCGACAAGGTCGGGCGGATTCTGTCCGCTGCGGTGACGGCGACGCTCGTTCTCAATGCGTCCGCGCAGGCGGCGGACCCGATCAAGATCGGCGTCATCGCCGAGGCGCAATCGGTGGCGGGCGCCTCGATCCCGCAGGCGGTGCAACTGGCCGCCGACGAGATCAACGCCAAGGGCGGCGTCGACGGCCGGATGATCCAGGTCGTCACCTATGACGACAAGAGCTCGGCGGCCGACGCGGTGCGCGCCTTCCAGCGGGCGGTGAGCGAGGACAAGGTCCAGGTCGTCATCGCGAGCTACATCTCGGAAGTCGTGCTGGCGCTGATGCCCTGGGCGGCGCGGCTGAAGACCCCCCTGATCACGCCGGGCGCGGCCTCGAACGAGATCAGCGTGAACGTCCACAAGGACTACGCGCGCAACAAGTACACCTTCCACGGCTACCTGACCTCGCACGCCCTGGCGCAGGCGGTGTGCGATTCCGCGAAGGAGACCCTGGTGGGGCTCCTGAAGGCGAAATCGGCGGCGATCATGAGCGAGGACGCGGCCTGGACCCGGCCGCTCGACGCCGCCTACCAGGAATGCCTGCCGAAGGCCGGGCTGAAGGTGGTGGAGCATGTCCGCTTCTCGCCGGATACCGGCGATTTCACCCCGATCTACAACAAGATCGAGGCGGCCAAGCCCGATCTCATCGTCACCGGCATCGCCCATGTCGGCGTGCAGCCCACGGTGCAATGGCAGAACCAGCAGGTGCCGATCGCCATGACGGGCATCAGCGGGCAGGCCACCTCCTCGACCTTCTGGGCCAACACCAACGGCGGCACGCAGGGCGTGCTGTTCGACAGCGTGGCCCTGCCCGACGTGGCCCTGACGGAGAAGACGATCCCGTTCACGCAGACCTTCACCAAGCGGTTCGGCGGCGCGCCCTCCTACGCGGGCTACATGGCCTACGACGCCACCTACTACACGGCGGAAGCGGTCAAGCGGGCGGGCTCCACGGAGACCGACAAGCTGATCGAGGCCCTGGAGAAGACGGATTATACCGGCACGGTCGGCCGCATCACCTTCTACGGCAAGGACGAGACCTTCACCCACTCGATCCAGTACGGGCCGGGCCTGATGACCAGCGTCCTCGGGCAGTGGCAATCGGGCAAGCAGGTGGCGATCTGGCCGGCGAACGTCGCCACGGGCAAGATCGTCCTGCCGCCCGCCGTCAAGCCGGCGGTCCAGTAGCGGGGCCGCACCGATGATCGGCCTCCAGATCCTCGTCGACGGCTTCGCGATCTCGGCGCTCTACGCGCTCGGCGCGATGGGCTTCACCCTCATCTTCGGCGTCTCGGGGGTGCTGAACCTCTCCCACGGGGCGCTCATGGTCACGGCGGCGGTGGCCGCCTGGGCGGCGTCCGCGCAATACGGCTTCGGCTCCTATGCCGGCGCCGCCATCGGCGTGGTCTGCGGCTTGCTCGGGGCGCTCGTCACCTATTTCGCGGTGGTCGCGCCCATCGAGCGGAGCAAGGCGATCCCCCGCGCCGAGAAGGAGATCTTCATCCTCACCGGCACGCTGCTCTGGGGGATCATGATCCAGCAGCTCGTCGCCTATTTCTACACCGACAACCCCAAGACCGTGCTGCCGCTGATCGAGGGCGTGGTGGAGTTCGCGGGCGTGCGGACGCCCCGCAACGAGTGGTTCACGGCCCTCGTCTGCTGGGTGGTGATCGCCCTGCTCTGGGCCTTCGTGAACAAGGCGAGGGCCGGCAAGGTGCTGCTCGCGGCCTCCATGAACCCGCGCGGGGTGACGCTGCTCGGCCACGACATGGGCCGCATCTACATCGCCGTCTGGGCGATCTACGGGCTGCTGGCGGGGATCGCCGGGGTGCTGCTGGGCATGTTCCTCGGCGTGTCGTCCTATTCGGTCGGGCCGCTGACCGCGAGCGCCTTCTCCATCGTGGTGCTGGGCGGGCTCGGCAGCGTCACCGGCTCGCTGATCGCGGCCTACGTGGTGGGCTACCTCGAAACCGCCACCGCCTACCTCGTCTCGCCCGCCTACCGGGTGATCCCGGCGCTCCTGCTCCTCGTGGCCGTCATGTACCTGCGCCCGCAGGGCTTTTTGGGGAGGCGGTGATTATGGGCCGATCTTGCTACTCCTCCGTCTTTGCGAGCGCAGCGAAGCAATCCAGGGCAGCGCCACGCTCGCAGAGGTCCCGCATCCCTGGATTGCTTCACTCCGTTCGCAATGACGGCGGTGGCGTAGGCACGTCTTCGCGGAGGCCGTTCACCGCATGACCTTCCCCTTGCGCGGGCTCCTGCTCATCCTCCCCCTGCTCGTCGTCGCGGCTTTGTTGCCGCTCGGCGTCTCCGGCTACATCCTCGGGCTGCTGACGGTGGCCTATTACTTCGCCGTGTTCTCCATGGCCTGGGACCTGCTCTTCGGCTTCGCGGGCGAGGTGAACTTCGGACCCACCTTCCTCATCGGCCTCGGCGCCTACGGGGCGGGCATCCTCAACAACCGCTACGGGCTCGACATCCCCCTCTGCCTGCTCGCGGGCACGGCGCTCGCCGTGATCGGCGGCCTCGCCCTGGCGGTGCCGGCGCTGAAGCTCAGCGGGCCGTATTTCGGCCTCGTGACGTTGGTCGCCGTGCTGCTTCTGCAGAACCTGATCGTGGTCTTCTCCGACCTGACGGGGGGCGAGATCGGCCTCACCGTGCCCGACGTCATCTCCATCGACGCCGACACGAATTACTGGATCGCGCTGGGCTTCATGGCCGTCTCGGGCCTGATCCTCACCGCCATCGCCCGCTCGCCCGCCGGACTGATCCTTCAGGCGGCGGGGCAGGATCCGGTGGTGGCCGGGGCGCTCGGCTTCAACGTCGCCAAGCACAAGATCGCGGCGTTTGCCGTCAGTGCCGCCTTCTCCGGCCTCGCGGGTGGGCTCCTCGTCTTCTACATGGGCACCGCCTCGGTCGGCACGCTGATTGACACGGCGGTCGGCGTGCAGATCATCATCGCCGCCGTGCTCGGCGGACGGCGCACCATCGTCGGTGGGGCGCTCGGCGCGGTGTTCCTGATCGCGGCGGGCGAATTGCTGCGCCCGCTGGGTTCGCTCTCGACCTTCGTCGTCTCGGCGGCGGCGCTGGCGGTGATCCTGTTCGTACCGACCGGGCTGCTCGGCCTCGCATCCCTGCGGAGGGCGTCATGACGGTGGCCGTGAAACCGCCCGCCGCCGCGTCCGTCAGGGCCGAGCCCTGCCTGACCGTGCGCGGCCTGACGAAGCGCTACGGCGGCCTCGTCGCGGCCAAGAACGTCGATCTCGACCTCCGGCCCGGCGAGATCCTGGGGCTGATCGGCCCGAACGGCTCGGGCAAGTCCACGGTGATGAAGCTGGTGATGGGGCTGGAAAAACCCAGCGCCGGCTCGATCCGCCTCGACGGCACCGAGATCGCCGGCTGGCCCGCCCACAAGGTCGCCCGCGCCGGGATCGGCCTCGTCTTCCAGCACGCGAGGCCGCTGATGCGCCAGACGGTGCTGGAGAACATCGTTCTCGCCCTGCTGCCCGACAGCCTCCTGCGGCTCACGCCCGATTCCTCCGTGACGGACAGGGCGCGGGCCATCGCCGAGCGGGTCGGCCTCGGCGCCGTCATCGACCGGCGGCCGGGGACGCTGGCCTTCGCCGACCTGCGGCGGCTCGAACTCGCCAAGGCCATCGCCCGCGATCCCAAGGTCGTGCTGGTGGACGAGCCCTTCGCCGGGCTCACCGGCCCGGAGGTCGCGACCTTCTCGGCGCTGATCCGGGGCTTTCGCGATGAGGGCAAGGCGGTGCTCCTCGTCGATCACAACGTGAAGAGCGTCGCCGCCCTCGTGGACCGGGTCTTCGCCCTCTATCTCGGCGAGCGCATCGCGGAGGGCAGCGCCGAATCCGTGATGGCCGACCCGACCGTGCGGCGGGTCTATCTCGGCGGCAGCATCGAGACGGCGGCCCGGCCGGAGGCGGCCTTCAAGACGGAATCACTCCTCACCGTCGAGGGCGTGGACGTGCTCTACGGCAAGGCGCAGGCCCTGCGCGGCGTGTCGATCCATGTCCATGAGGGCGAGTTCGTCTCGGTGGTCGGGCTCAACGGCGCGGGCAAGACCACCCTGTTCAACGCGGTCTCCAACCTCGTGCCCCATGCGGGCACGATCCGCTTCGGCGGACAGGACCTCGCCCGCATGACCCCCGCCGCCATCGCGCGGGCCGGCATCGTGCAGGTGCCCGAGACCCGCGAGCTGTTCGGCGACCTCAGCGTGCTCGAAAACCTCGACCTCGGCGGCCATCACCTGTCGAAGGCCGACGCCGCCAAGGAGCGGGAGAAGCTCTACGACCTGTTCCCGATCCTGAAGGCCCGCGAGGGGCAGAGCGCGCGCACGCTGTCCGGCGGCGAGCAGCAGATGCTGACCATCGCCCGCGCCCTGATGATGCGTCCGCGCCTCCTGATCCTCGACGAGCCGACGCTGGGCCTCGCGCCCGTCATCCTGGAGCAATTGTCGAAGGCGCTGGAACGCCTGCGGCAGACCACGCCGATCACCGTGCTCCTCGGCGAGCAGAACGTGACCTTCGCCCTGCCCCATGCCGACCGGGTCTACGTGCTGGAACAGGCGAAGATCGTCTGGGAAGGCCCGCCGGACCGGTTCGCCACGGAGATGGGGGCGGCCTACTTGTGAGGGCCGAACCTCCCTCCCCCCTCTGCGGGGGAGGGTGGCCCCCGCCAGGGGGTCGGGAGAGGGGAGCGACGGCGCAGAACGTGGCTCTGGCCCACACGGCTGTCGCGCCCTCTCCGGACACCGGGTTCCCCTCTCCCGACCCCGGCTCACGCCGGGGCCACCCTCCCCCGCAGAGGGGGGAGGGAAAACGCCGCGCCAGGAAGAGGAAACGAGCCCTTGGATTTCACCCCCTCGCCCACCCAGCGCCACTGGCTCGACCGCGTGCAGGCCTTCATCGCGCGGGAGATCGAGCCGGCCCAGGGCGCCGTGGCGGTGGAGCGGGCGACAGGCCCCTCCCCCACCATGGAGCGGCTGAAGGACAAGGCCCGCGGCGAGGGCCTGTGGAACCTGTTCCTGCCGCCCTCGCCTGAGCACGACACGCCGGAGTATCGCGGCGCCGGGCTCACGAACCTCGATTACGCTTTGTGCGCCGAGGCGATGGGCCGGATCGGCATCGCCTCCGAGGTGTTCAACTGCGCCGCGCCCGACACCGGCAACATGGAGGTGCTGCACCGCTACGGCACCGACGCCCAGAAGGCGCGCTGGCTGAAGCCCCTGATGGCCGGCGAGATCCGCTCGGCCTTCCTGATGACCGAGCCGGATGTCGCGTCGTCAGACGCCACCAACATCGCCACGTCGATCCGGCGGGAGGGCGACGAATACGTCATCGACGGCCGCAAGTGGTGGTCGACCGGCGTCGGCGATCCCCGCTGCCACATCGCGATCCTGATGGGCAAGACCGACCCGGAGGCCCCGCGCCACCAGCAGCAATCGCAGATCCTCGTGCCCCTCGACACGCCAGGCCTGCGGGTGGCGCGCCTGCTGCCGGTCTTCGGCTACGAGGACACGCCCAAGGGCCACGGCGAGGTGGTGCTGGAAGGCGTGCGAGTGAGCGCCAACAACCTCATCCTCGGCGAGGGGCGCGGCTTCGAGGTGGCGCAGGGGCGCCTCGGGCCGGGGCGCATCCACCATTGCATGCGCACCATCGGCGTCGCCGAGGCGGCGCTGGAGGCCATGGCTCGGCGGCTCGTGTCGCGGGTCGCCTTCGGCAAAAGGATCAGCGACCAATCGGTCTGGGAGCAGCGGGTGGCCGAGGCCCGCACCGACATCGAGATGACCCGCCTCCTCTGCCTTAAGGCGGCGGACATGATGGACAAGGTCGGCAACAAGGGCGCCAAGCTCGAAATCGCGATGATCAAGGTGGCCGCGCCGCGCATGGCGCTGAAGGTCATCGATGACGCGATCCAGGCCCACGGCGCGGCGGGCGTCAGCGAGGATTTCGGCCTCGCCCACGCCTACGCCCATATCCGCACGCTGCGCCTCGCGGACGGGCCGGACGAGGTCCATAACCGCTCCATCGCCCGGCTCGAATTCGCCCGCCACACCAATGCGAGGGCGGGGGCGTGAGCGCGGCCCTCGACTTCACGGGGGTGAAGCCGGTCGAGCCCCGCCACCGGATCGACGAGGCCCGCCTCGCCGGATGGATGGCCGAGCATGTGAAGGGCTTCGCCGGCCCGCTGACCGTGATGCAGTTCCGGGGCGGCCAATCGAACCCGACCTACCGATTGGAGACGCCGGGCGCGGCCTACGTGCTGCGTCGAAAGCCCTTCGGGACGCTGCTGCCCTCGGCCCACGCGGTGGAACGCGAGTTCCGGGTGATCGGCGCCCTCTACGCGGAGGATTTCCCCGTGCCCCGCCCCTTCGCCCTGTGCGAGGACGCGGGCCTCATCGGCGCGGCCTTCTACGTGATGGAAGCGGTGGCGGGCGCGGTGCATTGGGACGGGGCGCTGCCCGGCCTCGACCCACACGCCCGACACCGGCATTACGCGGCGATGATCGGGACGCTTGCCCGGCTTCACGCCATCGACCCGGATTCGGCCGGGCTCTCGGATTACGGCAAGGCCGGCAACTACTTCGCCCGGCAGGTGGACCGCTGGACGAAGCAGTACCGCGCCGCCGAGGACGGGCGGCTCACGGATGTCGAACGGCTGATCGCGTGGCTGCCCCGTACCGTGCCGGAGCAGGCGGGCACGTCCATCGTCCACGGCGACTATCGCCTCGACAACCTCGTCTATCGCCCGGACGGCACGGTGGCCGCCGTCCTCGACTGGGAACTCTCGACGCTCGGCGACCCGCTCGCCGACTTCAGCTACCTGCTGATGCAGTGGGAACTCCCCGCCGACGGCCGCAGCCCGCTCGGCGGGCTCGACCTGAAGGCGCTGGGCATCCCCGACCGGGCCGAGGCGGTGGCGATCTATTGCCGGGCGGCGGGCCGGGCCGACATGCCCGCCCTCGACTGGTACTTCGCCTACAACCTGTTCCGGCTCGTGGGCATCCTGCAGGGCGTGGCGGCCCGCGCCCGGGCCGGCAACGCCGCGAGCGAGCACGCCGCCGCCATGGCCGCGCGGGTGCCGACGCTCGCCGCCGCCGCGTGGGCCTTCGCCGAGCGGGCGGGGGCGTGAGGGAGGATCGATGTCGCTGTTCGACCTGACCGGCAAGGTCGCCCTCATCACCGGCTCGTCGAAGGGCATCGGCCGGGCCATCGCCCTGCGCATGGCCGAGCAGGGTGCCAAGGTGGTGATCTCCTCCCGCAGGCGCGAGGCCTGCGAGGCGGTGGTCCGCGAGATCGAGGAAGCCCACGGCCCCGGCCGGGCGGTGGCGATCCCGGCGAGCATTTCCGTGAAAGAGGAGTTGCAGGCCCTCGTCGCCGAGACAGAGCGGAGCCTCGGCCCAGTGGATATCCTGGTCTGCAACGCGGCGAGCAACCCGTATTACGGGCCGCTGGCCGGCATCTCCGACGAGCAGTTCCGCAAGATCCTCGACAACAACGTGCTGTCGAACCACTGGCTGATCCAGCTCTGCGCGCCGGGGATGGTCGCCCGGCGGGACGGGGCCATCGTGATCGTCTCGTCCATCGGCGCCCTGAAGGGCTCGCCGGTGATCGGCGCCTACAACGTCTCGAAGGCCGCCGACCTGCAACTCGCGCGGAACTACGCGGTCGAATACGGCCCCCACAATGTGCGGGTGAACTGCCTCTGCCCGGGGCTCGTCCGCACCGATTTCGCCCGCGCCCTCTGGGAGGACCCCGCCATGCTGGCCCAGACCGAGGGCGCCGCGCCGCTGCGCCGGATCGGCGAGCCGGACGACATCGCCGGCGCCGCCGTGTTCCTCGCCTCCCCGGCGGGACGGTTCGTGACCGGACAGGCCCTCGTCGCCGATGGCGGCGTGACCATCGCGCGATGAGCGGCCCGGCCCTCCCCCCCGGCTGGCCGGCGATCCCCTTCGCGGAGGCCGAGGCGCGGCTGACCGCGCCGGGCTCGCCCTACGCCGTCGAGACCCGGACCATCCGGGGCGTGCCGACCCGGATCTGGGTGAACGCGCCGGGGACGCTGCGCGACCTGTTCCTCCGTGCGCAGGGCCACGGGGACCGGACCTTCCTTGTCTACCGCGACGAGCGGACGAGCTTCACGGGCTTCGCCAAGGCGGCGATCGCCCTGGCCCATCACCTGAACGGCCTCGGCGTCACGAAGGGCGACCGGGTCGCCATCGCCATGCGCAACCTGCCGGAATGGCCGGTCTGCGCCTACGGGGCGCTCCTCGCGGGCGCCGTCGCGACGCCGCTCAACGCATGGTGGACCGGGCCGGAACTCGCCTACGCGCTGGCGCATTCCGGCGCGCGGGTGCTGATCGCCGACGGCGACCGTCTCGCCCGCCTCGCGCCCCACCTCACCGAATGCCCGGCGCTCGCGGCGGTCATCGCCACGCGCGCCGAGCCGGGCGCCTCCCCAGCGCTCGCCGAGATCATCGGCCCCACGGGGGCGTGGGCGTCCCTGCCCGAGCGCCCCCTGCCGGGCCTCGTCCTCGACCCCGAGGACGACGCCACCCTGTTCTACACCTCCGGCACGACGGGTAAGCCGAAGGGCGCCATCGGCACCCACCGGGCCGCCGCCTCGACGGTGATGGCCTATCCCTATTCGGCGGCGCGCACGGCCCTGCGCAAGGGCCTGGAGCCGCCCAAGCCCGATCCGAACGCCCCCCAGCGGGCCGCCCTGCTGGCGATCCCGCTGTTCCACGTCACCGCCTGTCACGCCTCCCTCGGCAGCGCCCTGTTCGGCGGGCACCGGCTGGTGATGATGCACCGCTGGGACCCACAGGACGCCCTCGACCTCGTGGAGGCGGAGGGCTGCACCACGGCGGGCGGCGTGCCGACCATCGCGTGGCAATTGGCAGAGGCCGCCCGCGCCGCCGGGCGCCCGCTGCCGAGCCTGGAGAGCGTGTCCTACGGCGGCGCCCCCGCCGCCGCCGACCTCGTGCGCAGTCTCGGGGACGCCTTCCCGCAGGTCGTTCCGGCGACGGGCTGGGGCATGACCGAGACCTCGGCCACCTTCACCCACCACCAGGGCGAGGATTACATCGCCCATCCCGGATCCTGCGGCCCGCCCCTGCCGGTCTGCGAGATCCGCATCCGCGATCTCCTCGGCCGCGACCTGCCGCCGGGGGAGGTCGGGGAACTCTGCGTGCGGGGGCCCGGCATCGTGCGCGGCTACTGGGACGACCCCGAGGCCACCGCCGAGACTTTTCGCGAGGGCTGGCTCCATACCGGCGACCTCGCCTTCGCCGACGCGGAGGGCTTCGTCACCATCGTCGACCGGATGAAGGACATGCTGATCCGGGGCGGCGAGAACATCCACTGCATCGAGGTGGAGGATGTCCTGTTCGCCCATCCCGACGTAATCGACGCCGTCGTCCTGCCGGTGCCGCACCCGACCCTCGGCGAGGAGCCCGGCGCCGTCGTGACCCTCGCGGCGGGCTCCGACGCCACGCCGGAGGCGATCCGCGCCTTCGCCGCCGGGCGGCTCGCCGCCTACAAGGTGCCCGTCCGGGTGCGGATCTGGGACGGGATGCTGCCGCGCAACCCGGCCGGCAAGATCCTCAGGTCGGCGCTGCGGCAGGTGTTCGAGGATGCCGCGCCGTCACCGCCATCGTCATCACAAACACCGCCGTCATTGCGAACGCAGTGAAGCAATCCAGGGATGCGCCACGCTCGGAAACGGCCTGCTGCCCTGGATTGCTTCGCTTACGCTCGCAATGACGTGTGTGGCGGGTCATGCCGAGGGCCTTGAACAATGACGATCCGGCCCGTTTCCATTCCTGATGCATTGCGCCGTGCGGGCAATGGATACAGAATTCGCCAAGACGACCGCAGCCGAAGTTCAAGAGAATCGGCGCGGCGTCAGGAGGAAGCGACATGTCCAACGCCGCCGGCCGCCGATTTTTCCTAAACAGTACCGCCCTCGCCGTGATCGCCGCCCTCGCTGTCCCGGGCCCGGCACAGGCGGCGGACCCGATCAAGATCGGCGTCATCGCGGAGGCGCAGGCGGTGGTCGGCGCCTCTATCCCGCAGGCGGCGCAGCTCGCCGCCGATGAGATCAACGCCAAGGGCGGCGTCGATGGCCGGATGATCCAGGTCGTGACCTACGACGACAAGTCCTCCGCCGCCGACGCGGTGCGCGCCTTCCAGCGGGCGGTGAGCGAGGACAAGGTCCAAGTCGTCATCGCGAGCTATATCTCGGAAGTCGTGCTGGCGCTGATGCCCTGGGCGGCGCGGCTGAAGACGCCGATGATCACGCCCGGCGCCGCCTCGAACGAGATCAGCCTCGCGGTCCACAAGGACTATGCCCGCAACAAGTACACGTTCCACGGCTACCTGACCTCGGCCGCGCTGGCGCAATCGATCTGCGACGGCAGCAAGGCGGTGCTCACCGACCTGCTCAAGGCGAAGACGGCGGCGATCATGAGCGAGGACGCCGCGTGGACCCGGCCCCTCGACGTCGGCTACGAGGAATGCCTGCCGAAGATCGGGCTGAAGGTGGTGGAGCACATCCGCTTCTCGCCCGATACCGGCGACTTCACGCCGATCTACAACAAGATCGAGGCGGCCAAGCCCGATCTCATCGTCACCGGCATCTCGCATGTCGGGGTGCAGCCGACGGTGCAGTGGAAGAACCAGCAGGTGCCGCTCGCCATGACCGGCATGAACTCGCAGGCCACCGCCTCGACCTTCTGGAACGACACCAACGGCGGCACGGACGGGGTGATCTTCCAGAGCCTCGCGGTGCCCGGCGCGGCCATGACCGACAAGACCGTGCCCTTCGGCGAGGCGTTCAAGAAGCGCTTCAACGGCGCCCCGTCCTACGCGGGCTACATGGCCTACGATCAGGTCTATTACATCGCCGACGCGATCAAGCGGGCCGGATCGAGCGAGGCCGACAAGCTCGTGGACGCCCTGGAGAAGACCGACTGGACCGGCGTCGCCGGCCGCATCCAGTTCCAGGGCAAGGACGATGCCTTCACTCACTCGATCAAGTACGGCGAGGGCTACGTCACCGGGCTCCTGGCGCAGTGGCAGGGCGGCAAGCAGGTCGCCATCTGGCCCTCGAAGATCGCCAGCGGCCAGGTGATCCTGCCCGCCGCCGTGAAGGCCGCTGCGCGCTGACCGCTAACGCGGGGCGCCGGGCCTCGGGGAGAGATCCCCGACCCGGCGGCCCGCCTCGCCGAGGCCGAGCTTCACCGCCTGCCGGTTGGCGAGGCCGAGGCGCAGCACCGCCTGTTCGAGATAGTCGATGGCATCCACGAGGCCGGCGCGGGCGGTGTCGATCTCGTCTTCCTCGTCGGGCGGCGTCTCCGCGAGCTTGACGGCGGCGATGAGCACCCGGTCGCGCTCGTCCTCGATGCGGGGGTCGCGCTCGAGATAGCCGCGCACGTCGGCATCGTAGGCCTCGATCACGACCCAGGGGAGCCTGTCCTTGGCGATGACGCCGGGGAAGCGCTGGGCGTGGCGGCGGGCCGTGGTGGCGGCGCGGGCGACGAGGTCGGCAAGCATCGTGACCATTCCCGTTCCCGCGCAGCCGGCTTACCCCGCAAGTGGCAGCGCGGCCCGCTCTTGGCAACCGCCCGTCACGGCTCGCGGGTGAAGGCGAGGCCGGACAAGGGCTCAGTCGCCCCCGGCGAGATAGCCCATGCGGGGCGGGAACGGGCAGCGGAGGGTCCAGTGCAGCCCGTCCGGCGCGAAGGCGAGGGTCGTCCGTCCGGCGAGGTCGTGGCCGACCATCTGGCTCAGCACCTCCGCGCCGAAGCCGCGCCTCGCCGGCATGGCGAGGCCCCCCGGCCCCCTCTCCTTCCAGGCGAGGGTGAAGAGCGGATCGGGGTCGCCCGGCTCCACGTGCCAGGACACGGCGATCCGGCCCGCCTGCGTCGCCGCGCCGTGCTCGACCGCGTTGACCGCGAGTTCGTGGATCGCCAGCCCCAGCACCTGGGCCGCCCGCGCCCGCAGGCGGATCGCGGGCCCGGTCAGGTGCAGGCGGTCGCCCTCCTGCATCGTGTAGGTCAGCAATTCCTCGGCGATGGCGGCGTGCAGGTCCACGTCGCCGGTATGGTCGATGGCGACCTGCATCCGCACGATGGCATCGAGCCGATCACGCAGATGCGCCGCGTAGTCGGCGGCCTCCTCCCGCGCCTCGGCCGAGCGCTGGATCACCGCGCGCAGCAGGCCCAACGTCGTGCGCAGGCGGTGGCGCAGTTCGGCGGGCGTATCCCTCCGGTCGAGGAGGAGGCGCAGCCGCGCATTGTCGGCCTCGAGTTCGGCGTTGCGCTCGGCCAGGGCAACGATCGACATGTCGGGGTCCATCCGGGCCTCGCTGATACGCCGCCTCCCAACCCCACGATGCCGCGGTGTCGCGCCTCGTCAACCGGCCGGTCCGGCGAAGCGATCCAGGGGAAACGGCGTCGCCATCACCGCACCCGGACGAGTTGGTTCAGCCAGCCTTCTCCGGATCGTCCTCTCATCCTGAGATGGGGCGAAGCCGCCTCGAAGGCCTCATCCTGAGGTGCGGCGAAGCCGCCTCGAAGGAGGGCTCCAGGGATCGCGCGGCAGGCTGGAGCCCTCCTTCGAGGCCCGCTCAAGCGGGCACCTCAGGATGAGGGGAGAGGGTTGGGGCAGCCTCACTATGATCGGTCGCCGCCCTAGATCGCCCGAGCCAGCAGCCCGCGTTCGGCGAGGTTGCGCATCAGCGCGCCGATGCCTTCGGTCCAGGCCGGGGCCGCCTTCGAGGTCGTGACCCGGTTCACCAGCCGCCCGAGCTTCGGGCTCGCGATGGTCACGCGGTCGCCCACCTTGTGCGTGAAGCCCCGGCCCGGCTCGTCCCGGTCCTGGATCGGCGCGAACAGCGTCCCGAGGAACAGCACGAACCCGTCCGGGTATTGGTGCTCGCTCATCGATTGCCGGACCAGATCGAGCGGATCGCGGCTGATCTGGTTCATCGAACTGGCGCCCGCGAGGCGATAGCCGTCCTCGCCCTCCACCACGAGTTCGAGCTCGGCGGCGCGCACGTCGTCCATGGTGAAGCGGTCATCGAACAGCCGCACCAGCGGACCCAGCGAGCAGGAGGCGTTGTTGTCCTTGGCCTTGCCGAGGAGCAGGGCCGAGCGGCCCTCGAAGTCGCGCAGGTTGACGTCGTTGCCGAGGCTCGCGCCGACCGAGGTGCCGTCGGAGGCCACCAGCAGCACGATCTCCGGCTCGGGGTTGTTCCAGGTGGAATCCGAGCGGATCCCGATCTCGGCGCCCCATCCCAGGGTCGAGAGCACCGGCCCCTTGGTGAAGATCTCCGCGTCCGGCCCGATCGCGACTTCGAGATATTGCGACCACAGCCCGTCCTCCATCAGCGCGCGCTTGAGGGCGGCGGCCTCCTCGGTGCCGGGCACGACCGCGCGCAGGCTTCCGCCGATCCGCGATTCGAGGCTGGCGCGGACGGCGGCGGCGGCGGCCGGGTCGCCATCCGCGCGCTCCTCGATGACGCGCTCCAGCGCGGAGACGGCGAAGGTCACGCCGGAGGCCTTCACGCATTGCAGGTCGATGGGGCTGAGCAGCGTGAGGCCGTCCGGTCCGTCGATGGGTCGCCCGCCGTCGCTGGTGAAGTGCCGGGCCTCGACCAGCGCCGAGACGGTGGGCGCGATGGCGGCCATGTCGTAGGCGCGTCCGCCCTCGATCAGGATCGGGGACGGCCCCTCGGCCAGTCGCGCGCGGCCGAGGAAAAGCCCCTCCCGCCAATCCGCCGGCAAGGCCTCTGTCGCCTGGAACGTCATGCGCGTCGCTTTCCCTGTTCGGCGGCGCCGACCGGCTTCCGCCTCTGTGATGGCGCCAAGGGAGGGATCCCCCGGCCGGACCTGTCAAGCCGCGCGCGTGACCGAAGGCGCCGCCTGACAGACCCACGGTATTCTGCATAATAACGCAGACAAGCGCTTGCTTTCCCCCATCGCCTCCAGTGTACTGCCACCATAGTGCCGCCGTCAGAGCGGCCGTGATCGGGAGGAAGCATGGCCTCGGTGGGAATCCGCGAGGTTCGCAAGGCTTTCGGTTCGACCAATGTCTTGCACGGCGTGTCCGTCGACATTCGGGACGGCGAATTCGTCATCCTGGTCGGCCCGTCCGGCTGCGGAAAGTCGACTCTGCTCCGCATGATCGCCGGGCTGGAAAACATTTCCGGCGGCGAGATTCGCATCGGCGAGCGGGTCGTCAACGATGTCCCCCCCAAGGAGCGGGACATCGCCATGGTGTTCCAGAACTACGCGCTCTATCCGCACCTCACGGTGCGCGAGAACATGGCCTTCTCGATGCGGATCCGGAAGGCGGCGGCCTCCGAGATCGACCAGCGCGTCGCCAAGGCCGCGCAGATCCTCGGGCTCGGCGCCCTCCTCGACCGCTACCCGCGCCAGCTTTCCGGCGGCCAGCGCCAGCGCGTCGCCATGGGCCGGGCCATCGTGCGCGACCCGCAGGTCTTCCTGTTCGACGAACCGCTCTCGAACCTCGACGCGAAGCTGCGCGTCGCCATGCGCACCGAGATCAAGGAGCTTCACCAGCGGCTGAAGACCACGACGATCTACGTCACCCACGACCAGATCGAGGCCATGACCATGGCCGACCGGATCGTGGTGATGCATGACGGCGTCGTGGAGCAGATCGGCCCGCCGCTGGAACTCTACGACCGGCCCGACAACCTGTTCGTCGCGGGCTTCATCGGCTCGCCGGCCATGAACTTCATCCCCGGCAAGGTCCGGGCGAACGGCCATCTCACCTTCGTCGCCGAGGGCGGCCTGACCATCCCGCTGACATCCGCGCCGTCCGGCACCGACGGGCGGCCGCTGATCCTCGGCATCCGGCCGGAGCATTTCGACCTCGCCCCCGATGGCCTCGCCGCCGAGGTGGTGGTGGTGGAGCCGACCGGCTCCGAGACCATGCTGGCCGTGCGGGCCGGGGGCCAGGACCTGACCTGCGTGCTGCGCGAGCGCGTGAGCGAGCGGCCGGGCGAGACCGTGTCCCTGCGCCCGAACCGCGTCCACTTCTTCGACGCCGGGACCGGCCGTCGCCTGCCGAGCTGAACAGCCCCGAGGGAGAAGCCCCACGATGAGTGTTCTCGACCGCCGTTCCCTCCTCGCCGGCGCCGCCGCGACCGGCCTCGCCGCCGGCAGCGACCTGTTCGGCTTCGCCAAGGCCTGGGCGCAGACCGCCGAATGGAAGCCCGAGCCGGGGGCGAGCCTCTCGCTCCTGCGCTGGAAGCGCTTCGTCCCCGCCGAGGACGAGGCCTTCATGAAGATGGTCGAGGCCTTCACCCAGGCGACGGGCGTGAAGGTGAACGTCACCAACGAATCGTTCGACGACATTCAGCCCAAGGCGTCGGTGGCCGCCAATACCGGCCAGGGGCCGGATCTGGTGTGGGGCCTGTTCTCCTTCCCCGCCCTGTTCCCGGACAAGTGCCTGCCGCTCGAGGATGTCGCGGCCTCGCTCGCCAAGAAATACGGCCCGTTCTTCCCCTCGGCGGAAGCCTACGGCAAGGTGAAGGGCAAGTGGATCGCCATTCCCGTGGCGTTCAACGGCGGCTACCCGAACTATCGCATCTCGGCGATGAAGAAGGCCGGCTTCGACAAGTTCCCCACCGACACGGGGGGCTTCCTCGACTTGTGCCGGGGCCTGAAGAAGAACAACACCCCCGCCGGCTTCGCGCTGGGCCACGCCACGGGCGACGGCAACACGTGGTGCCATTGGGCGCTGTGGTCGCACGGCGCCAACCTCGTGGACGCCAACGAGAAGATCGTCATCAACTCGCCGGAGACGGCCAAGGCGCTCGAATACGTCAAGAACCTGTACGAGACCTTCGTGCCGGGCACGGTGTCGTGGAACGATTCCTCGAACAACAAGGCGTTCCTGGCGGGCGACCTCTACCTCACCAACAACGGCATCTCGATCTACGCCGCCGCCAAGAAGGACAACCCGAAGCTCGCCGAGGACATGGACCACGCGGTCTGGCCGATCGGCCCCGTCGGCAAGCCGACCGAGTTCCAGCTCGCCTTCCCGATCCTGGCCTTCAAGTATTCGAAGGCGCCGAACGCCTGCAAGGCCTTCATCGCCTTCATGATGGAAGCGGCCAACTACAACAAGTGGCTCGAATCGGCGCAAGGCTACCTCTGCGAGCCGCTGTCGAACTATCCCAAGAACCCGATCTGGACGAGCGACCCGAAGAACGCGGTCTTCGCCGAGGCGGGGCGGCGCTCCCTGGCGGCGGGCGGGCTCGCGCCGGTGAGCGAGCGGATCGCGGCGGTGCTGGCGGATTTCGTGGTGGTCGACATGTTCGCGAGCCACTGCACCGGCCGCGAGGACGTGAAGACCGCCATCAAGAACGCCGAGCGCGCGGCCCAGCGCATCTTCCGCAACACCTGAGCCCGGGGGCCGGAGGCGAGACCATGGCGCACACCGCCCTGACACGGCCCGCCCCGGTCGCGGTTCCGACCCGTTCGGCCTGGGCTCGCCTGCGGGCGAGCCGGGGCTGGGCGGGCTTCTGGTTCATGCTGCCGACCGCGCTGATCCTCGGCCTGTTCCTGGCCTATCCGCTGCTGAAGGGCATCTGGCTGTCCTTCACCAACACGCGGATCGGCCGCGAGGGCGTGTTCATCGGCCTCGAGAACTACGAGTGGCTGTGGGACGACGACGTGTTCTGGCTATCGGTGTTCAACACCTGCCTCTACACGGCGGTCGCGTCGGTCGCGAAGTTCGGCATCGGGCTCTACCTCGCCCTGTTGCTCAACAAGAACATGCCGTTCAAGTCGATCATCCGCTCGATCGTGCTGATCCCCTTCGTGGTGCCGACCGTGCTCTCGGCCATCGCCTTCTGGTGGATCTTCGACAGCCAGTTCTCGATCATCTCGTGGTCGCTGCGCCATCTCGGGATCATCAACGGCAACATCGATTTCCTCGGCGATCCGGCGATGGCCCGCGCCTGCGTGATCTTCGCCAATATCTGGCGCGGCGTGCCGTTCATCGCGATCACACTCCTCGCCGGCCTGCAGACCGTCTCGCCGTCCCTCTACGAGGCCGCGACCCTCGACGGCGCCTCGAACTGGCAGATCTTCTCGCGCATCACCCTGCCGCTGCTCACGCCGATCATCGCCGTGGTGATGACCTTCTCGGTGCTGTTCACCTTCACCGATTTCCAGTTGATCTGGGCGATGACCCGCGGCGGCCCCGTGAACGCCACGCACCTGATGGCGACCCTCTCGTACCAGCGCGGCATCCTGTCGGGCACGCTCGGCGAGGGCGCGGCCATCGCCACCGCCATGGTGCCGTTCCTGCTGGCCGCCATCGGCATTTCGTGGTTCGGCCTCCAGCGCAGGGCCTGGCAATCCGGGGGGAACGACCGATGAGCGCGCCCGCACCCCCCGCCCATGTCGACCCGCACCTCAACCCCGTGATGGAGGCGAGGCCGGCGGGGATCACCGACAACTCGGAGGGCATGGCCTATCTCGACCGCCTGCCCCGGCGGCTCGTGACCACCTACCTGCCGCTCCTCGTGATCCTCGCGGTGCTGCTGTTCCCGTTCTACTGGATGGCGCTCACCGCCATCAAACCGGACGAGCAGTTGATCGACATGGAGCGGTTCAACCCGTTCTGGGTCGTGGATCCGACCTTCAAGCACATCCACAAGCTGCTGTTCGAGACGCAATATCCCCGCTGGCTCTGGAACACGATGTACGTGTCGGTGGCGGCCACCGTGCTGTCGCTCTTTGCCAGCGTGCTCGCGGCCTATGCCTGCGTCCGCATCCGCTACCGGGGCGCGAGTTGGGTCGGCGCGGCGATCTTCCTCGCCTACCTCGTCCCGCCCTCGATCCTGTTCATCCCGCTCGCCACGATCGTGCAGGCCTACGGCCTGTTCGATTCGCCCATCGCGCTGATCCTCGCCTATCCGACGATCCTGATTCCCTTCTCCACGTGGCTGCTGATGGGTTACTTCAAGACCATCCCCTACGAACTGGAGGAATGCGCGCTGATGGACGGCGCCAGCCGCTGGCAGATCCTCACCAAGATCATCCTGCCGCTCGCCTTCCCGGGGCTGATCTCGGCGGGCATCTTCTCCCTGACGCTGTGCTGGAACGAGTTCATCTACGCGCTGACCTTCCTGTCCTCGACGCAGAACAAGACCGTGCCCATCGCCGTGGTCAGCGAGTTCGTGGATGGCGACGTCTACAAGTGGGGCTCGCTGATGGCCGGCGCGCTGCTCGGCTCGCTGCCCCTGGTGATCCTCTACTCGTTCTTCGTGGAATACTACGTGTCCGCGCTGACCGGCGCCGTGAAGGAATGACGTGACGCCACACCGGGGCGGCGGCCGTCGCCGTTTGCCCCGGTCTGGCCAATCTCTTGGGACACATCCCGAGACCATGATCCGCATTCGCGCCTTGGCCGCTCTCCTGATCGGCCTGACCGGGCTCGCCGGTTGCCACGAGGCCTCGACGAGGCATCTCGATCCGATCCCGCCCCGGACGCTGTCCCTGATGGCCAAGGCCGGCCTGAGCCCGTCCGACCCGATCCTGATCCGCGCCTACAAGAAGGAATCGGAGATGGAGGTGTGGAAGCGCGGCCCCGGCGGGCGCTACGTGCTTCTGAAGACCTATCCGGTCTGCCGCTGGTCCGGCCAGCTCGGCCCAAAGGTGAAGGAGGGGGATCGCCAGACGGTCGAGGGCTTCTACACGATCACGCCGGGGCAGATGAACCCGAACTCGTCCTACTACCTGTCCTTCGACACCGGCTTTCCAAACGAGTTCGACCGCGCCAACGGGCGCACCGGCAGCTACCTGATGGTCCACGGCACCTGCTCGTCCATGGGCTGCTTCGCCATGACCGACCAGACCATCTCCGAGATCTACGCGCTGGCGCGGGAAGCCTTCGCGGGCGGCCAGCGGAGCTTCCAGTTCGAGGCCTTCCCGTTCCGCATGACCGCGCAGAACCTCGCCGCGTTCCGCAACGATCCGAACATGCCGTTTTGGAAGAACCTGAAGGAGGGCTCGGACATCTTCGAGGTGACCGGCCAGGAGCCGCAGGTCGGCGTCTGCAACCTGCGCTACACGTTCGGCGGCCCCGAAATCGCGACCGACCCCTGCGCACCCGTGGTCGATCCGGCCGTCGCCGCCAAGCAGGCGGCCGACGAGCACCGCGTGGCGGAACTCGCCGCCGGCATCGCGGCCAAGCGCCTCGTCTACAAGGATGGCGGGCAGAACCCGGTCTTCAACGGGAACTTCGCGCCCCCGGCCGAGGAATCCGCCCTCCCCTACAGCGCCAAGGAATACGGACAGCGCGATCTCGGCACGGTCAGCCGCCCGGATGCCCTGGTCGGCGGCCCGCAGGAGATCGCCGCCACGCCCGCCGGCCCCGTCGCGGCCCGGCGATAAAGCGGGTTCAGCGCACCCGGAGGGACGGCCGGCCGATCAGGTCGGCCAGACGCTCGATCCCGTCCTCGACGATGGCATCGACCCGCCGCAGCCAGGTGGGCGGCGGGTGGTAGCCCGCATGGGCCACCACATCCGCGACCAGCGCCTCGACCGCCGTCTCGGTCTCGGCCGGCAGGGGCCGGCTCGCCAGCTCGTTCGGGGCGCCGCCGGGTTCGCGCGCCACCACCGCATCCCAGCTCCGGCCCCAGCAGAGGGCGGCGAGCCTCTCGTTCGCCTCGCCGTGATAGGCCTCGATGGCGGCGAGGGCTTCGCGCGCCTCGCCCTGGAACGTCTCGGTGTCGAGGCCCCGCGCCCGGGCGAGATCGTCGAGGAGATGGCCGAGCCGCCGCCGGTGGCTGGCGACGCGCCGGTGCAGACCGAGCGCATGCAGCCGCCGCGATGCCTCGACGGCGAACGGACCGGTACCGCATGTCATGCGGTGGAGCGGGTCGGCCGGGGCGCGCAGGGGATCGAGCCGTCCGGCCAGCCCCAGTTCCGCGACGAGGCGTGTCGGCAGCGGCGCGGGCGAGCGCCGGTCGCGGACAGGCACGGCGCGAATCCTCTCCCCGGCGGCGCGGCGCCAGGGGTCGAGCAGCGCGGCGTGATCGTAGCGATCCGAGAAGCCCTCCCGCCGGACGAACCCCCGGAACGTCCGTCCCTCGGCGAGAACCTGCGCGCGCCGGACGTAGGCCGAGGCCAGCCGCTCGGCCTGCGGCATCACGACGATGACGATCTCCATGGCGAAGCCGAACCGCCGGAAGAGGTCGGCCAGGAGGGCGGGAACCCCCACATCCGGCCGCTGCACGGCGACATCCTCCGCGGAGACGATGACGGTCTCGGCATCCGTCTCGGCCAGGATCCGCGCGAGGCGCTTCAGGGCCGCCCGCTGCATCGCCTCCGGTTGGCGGCCGCCGGGAGTTCGATCAAGCCCGTGCGGGTGCCGATCCGCGCAAGCCGACGAACCGGCCGGGGCGAGGTGCGGGCAGCAGACCCCCACGCCGCCGAGGTCGGGACGGGTCCATCCCAGCACTTCTCCGAGGGAGGTCGCGCCCGTTCGCGGCATGCCGATATGGACGATCGCCCGACGCATCAGTTCATCTCCCACGATCACGGGATATCTTGTGGGATTAAATCCCACTCTCTCTGGACGCGATCACGCCTCGGCAAGCCCTCGCGCTTGCCGACATCGTTATGAGTGGGAAATTTGCCCACGTAAAGGGTTGGCCGATCTCAGGGTGCGCCACTGCACCTAAGGGCGACGCCGACGCGCACCGACGGGGAACCGGTGGCCGGCGCATGGGTTGACCTGAGGTTGATGGAGGCCGCCATGCCCGCTTCGTCCCGCTCACCCACCGATGTCAGCGCGGAAGGGCGGCACGCCCTGGAACGGGGTGACCCCATCACGGCCAATCCCTACCCGGACGGCTCGGCGGAGCATCGGATCTGGCGGCGCGGCTACGAGCGGGTCGACCGCGAGGCGGAGGAAACCCTGGGCGCGGCTGCCAGGGATGAGGATGGCCGCATCAGTTGACCGTCGTCGTTTTTGAACGAGGGACTCGCTACGGTCATCCGGCGCCGACACGCGATGAGGAGGTCCCGTGGCGAGGTCCCGTCAAACGTCGCTGCCGCCGCCCTACCTGAGGAAGGTCTGGCTCGACGAGGGGGCGGATGTCGATCGCACGGCCTACCCCTACTGCCTTCCGCTGTTCAGGGGCGGCGCGTTCGAACTGGCGTTCGACCGGCCGATCACCATCATCGCCGGGGAAAACGGCGTCGGGAAATCGACGCTCTTGGAGGGGATCGCCGTTCTCGCGGGCTTCGATGAGAGCGGCGGCGGTCCGGGCTATCGGGCGGTCGACAATTCCCAGGCGCGGGAAGCCGGCGGCGGGGGATTGGCCCGCGCACTGAGGGCCAGCTGGCTACCCCGGATCGGACGCGGCTGGTTCTTCAGGGCAGAGAGCTTCTTCGCCGTGGCCCGCTACCTCGACGAGGCCGGGAGCACGTCGGCCGACTTCCTCTCCCACTCGCACGGAGAAGGCTTCATCCGCTTCTTCGAGGAACGCTGCACGCGGCCGGGTCTCTTCCTGTTCGACGAACCGGAATCGGCGCTCTCGCCCAAGCGTCAGTTCGAGTTCCTGAAGCTCCTCAACCGCATGGAGGAGGGTCGGCAAAGCCAGGTCCTGATCGTCACGCATTCGCCGATCATCATGGGTCATCCGGGGGCGCAATTGCTGCGGATGAACCGGTACGGGCTGGAGCCGGTCGCGCTCCAGGATACCGAGCATTTCCGCATCATGCGCGAATTCACCCTCGATCCGCATGGCGTGATCAAAGCCATGATCGAGGAGTGAGGCACCCGCCATCAACCCTGGCGCGAGCCGTTGGATTTCGTGCCCTCGCTCTTGGCCGCGCCCGCCGCCCGCTTCTGCCGCCGCCCCTCGGCCTCGATCCCGGAATCGCCGGTGAGCTTGCCGAGGGCTTCCTTGACCGAGCCCTTGAGCTGCTCGGCGGAAGCGGATTTCCTGTTTTCGGGCATAAACACTCCGTCGTCTTCGAGAACATCCGAACCGACTGTCAGATGCGGCCCTAACTCCGAAGATCAATGAGAGATCTATACCAGTAACTTGGTCATCACGTTTCAGGCGGTCGCTGGCGGGACGTGGAAGAGCGGGGATCGGCTCGCCTCAGGCGCTGACGCGCGGGCTTCCGTTCGACCTGGGCCGCAAGCCGGCACGGAGCGGGGCCGCTCGGCATGGGGGGCATCTGCACTGAACAGGGGCGGGCCGCGCCGCCAGCCGCGCTGCCGCGCTCCGCTGTCAGGAGGTCCACTCGCCAGCCACCTCGACCTTGGCACGGAAGACACGCCTGCCCGCCTCGTCGCGCACGTCGACCGTGTAGACGCAATGGTTGTGAAGCGGAGGCTGGTCGTTGGCGATTCCCACGATGGCTTCCAGCGCGAGGTGGCGCGCCACCTGCGGGTCGGATGCTTCGCATCCGTCTTCATCCCGCATGAAGCTCCGGCCATCGTCCGTATCGAAGAAGAACAGTGGCATCTACGCCTCGCACCTGCGACGCCCACATCTTGCATAGGTCGGCATGCGGCTCGGTCGCTACGAAGGTTCAACCAGCGAGGAGCCGAAAGGTCACTGCCCTAAAGGGCTGCCGAAAAAGCCTTGCGGAGGAGAAGACGATTCTCCACCGTTGGCGGCATCCTCTCCGTCCTTGCGAGCGGAGGCGTGCTCGCCCAGCATCCTGAGAACGATCATCTCCCTCACCGGATTTTCGCAGCAGCCTGCCAGGAGCACGATGATGGTCCAGCGATACGATGCGATCGTGATCGGCGCGGGTCAGGCGGGTCCGGCCTTGGCCGGGCGCCTGACGGGCGCCGGCCAGCGCGTGGCGGTGATCGAGCGGAAGCTGTTCGGCGGCACCTGCGTGAACACGGGCTGCATGCCGACGAAGACCCTCGTCGCCAGCGCCTACGCCGCCCACCTCGCCCGCCGGGCCGCCGAATACGGTGTCGTGCTTCAGGGAGGTGTCGGCATCGACGCCAAGGCGGTCGCCGCGCGGCAGCAGGGCGTTTCCGCGCAGGCGCGGGCTAACGTCGAGGCGTGGCTGCGCGGGATGCCCGGCTGTACCGTCGTCACGGGGCATGCCCGCTTCGTGTCGGCGCACTCTGTAGCGGTGGGGGACGAGATCCTTGAGGCGGAGCGCCTCTTCATCAACGTGGGCGGGCGCGCTCACGTGCCGGAGATGCCCGGCATCGACGCGGTCCCGTTCCTGACCAACACCTCGTTGCTGCAACTCGATACGATCCCCGAGCACCTCGTGGTGGTGGGCGGCAGCTATATCGGGCTGGAATTCGCCCAAGCCTACCGCCGCTTGGGCAGCCGGGTGACGGTCGTCGAAAAGGGGCCGCGCCTGATCGGCCGCGAGGACACCGACGTCTCCGAGGCCGTCGCCGGGATCCTGCGCGACGAGGGCATCGCCCTCAGGCTGAACGCCGCGTGCATCCGGTTTGCCCCTCACGCCGATGGCATCGCGGTCGGCGTGGACTGCACCGAGGGCCGGCCGGAGGTCGTCGGTTCCCACGTGCTGCTGGCCGTGGGCCGACGCCCCAACACCGACGATCTCGGCCTGGAGGCCGCCGGTATCGCCACGGATGCGCGCGGGTTCATCACCGTTGACGACAGCCTGCAGACCACCGTGCCGGGCGTCTACGCGCTCGGCGATTGCAACGGACGAGGCGCCTTCACCCACACCGCCTATAACGACTTCGAAATCGTGGCCGCCAACCTCCTCGATGGGGCGAGCCGTCGGGTCGGCGACCGGATTCCCGGCTATGCCCTCTACATCGATCCGCCGCTGGGACGCGTGGGGATGAGCGAGGCGGAGGTGCGTGACAGCGGCCGCCCGGCGCTCGTGGGGACCCGCCCGATGACCCGCGTGGGCCGGGCGGTCGAGAAGGGCGAGACCAAGGGGTTCATGAAGGTGCTGGTGGATGCCGAGACCCGCGCCATCCTGGGTGCGGCGATCCTCGGCACCGGCGGTGACGAGGCCATCCACGGCATCCTCGACATGATGAACGTGGGCGCCACCGCGACGGCCCTGCAATGGGCCGTTCCGATCCATCCCACCGTGTCCGAGCTGATCCCGACCGTGCTGGGCGACCTCAAGCCGCTGGCGTAGCGGAGCGGCGTACCGAGCGTCCCGACCGGGGATTCGTCGCGCGCGCGCCGGCCATTCCGGGCGCCCTCAGTGCGCGAGCGCCCGTCCGGTGGGGCCGGGCGCCGTGCTCTCCACCCGCTCGGCCAGCCCCTGTAAGTCCCTTCGCAGGTCGGCGAGGGCCTCCTCGGCGAGGCCCGTACGGCAGACGACCGCTTCCTGTGCCTTCGCGGCCCTGTGCTCCAGCCTTCGGCCCGCCTCGGTCAGCGAGACCACGACCACGCGCCGGTCCCTGGCCCGGGTGCGGGAGACGAGGCCCGCCGCCTCAAGCCGGTCGACGAGGGGGGTCACGGCGCTCGGCCCGAGTTGCAACCGTGCGGCCAGGTCGGACCCGGCCATCGCCCCGTCCTGCCAGAGGGCGAGCATGACGAGGTATTGCGGATAGGTCAGGCCCAGCTCACCGAGCAACGGCTTGTAGGCCCGCGTGACCGCGTGGGTGGCCGCGTAGAGGGCGAAGCAGATCTGATCGTCGAGCCTCAGGCCGGTTCGCTTCGGAAACACCATTCGTAGACTAAAGCCTCATGACGGATCATGTCTGAAAGGTTCATGCGTGAATGACAAGGGCCGTCAGCCGTGATAGTCGCGGAGAAGTCGTAGGCTCTTGGAAGAGCGGCAACCTGAGGTGCGGGGACCCCGCGCCCGGATGCCCGGCCTCGGGCGCCTGGGAGCCGGCGGAGCGGGTTCATGGACAGCGTCAGCGCGCAGGACATCATCGACACCGTCGCGTCGAGCCTGCTCGTGCTCGACATGGACCTGCGCGTCCACTCGGCCAACCGCGCCTTCTACCGGACCTTCGCGGTCGAGCCGGACGCGACCATCGGGCGGCCCCTGTTCGCGCTCGGGAACGGCCAGTGGGACATCCCCGACCTGCGCCGCCTGCTCGTCGAGATCGTGCCGCGGGACGGAACGGTCGAGGGCTACGAGGTCGGGCACGACTTCCCCGGCATCGGGGTGAAGTGCATGCGCCTGAACGCCCGCAAGGTCTTTCGCCCCGGCAACCACGTCCCGTTCCTGCTGCTCGCCATCGACGACATCACCGCCGAGCACGAGGCCCGCGACGACGCCGAGCGTCAGGGGCGGCTCGCCCGCAGCATCGTCGACACCGTGCGCGACCCGATGGTCGTGCTGGAGGGCGACATGACCGTCGCGGCGGCGAGCCGGGCCTTCGTGCGCCTGTTCGGCGACGAGGGGGGCGACCTCGTCGGGCGCTCGCTCTACGACCTCGCGCACGGCAAGTGGAAGGTCGGGCGGCTGCAGGACCTGCTGGCCCGGGTCGTTCCCGACGACACGGCCCTCGACGGATTCGAGGTCGAGGACGAGTTTCCGGGTCTCGGTCGGCGCATCTTCAAGCTGAACGCGCGCAAGGTTTATCGCCCGGGTAATCACGTCACCCGGCTGCTGCTGGCGTTCGAGGACGTGACCGAGGCGCGCCTGCTCGAGCGGCATCGCGATCTGCTCGCCGCCGAACTCGCCCACCGCATCAAGAACAGCCTGCAGATCATCACCTCGTTCGTGTCCTACGAAATCCGCCGGGCGGCGGATCCGTGCATCGCGGGCTATCAGGCGATGCAGGCCAGGATCGGCGCGGTGGCGGGGCTCTACGACGTGATCTCGCGCTCGGCCTCGCTCGGGCCGGTGCCGGTGGGCCCGTACCTGGAGGGCATCGCCGACAGCTTGCGCGCCAGCCTGCTCGGCGCGGAGGCCGGCGTCGTGGTCGGGGTCGCGGCGGAGCCGTTGTCGATCGTGTCCGACCATGCGGTGACGATCGGGCTGATCGTCAACGAACTGGCCACGAACGCGGTGAAGCACGCCTTCCCGGACGGCCGCGGCCGCATCGTGCTCGGCTTCGCCCGGCGCGACGACGCCGTGGTCCTGACCGTCGCCGACGACGGAATCGGCCTCGCGGCGACCACCGGCAGCAATCCCGCCTCGGGCAAGGGCTCGCGCTTCGTCGAGGCCTTCGTCCGCCAGGTCGGCGGCACGCTCGCCACCGCCTCGGGCAAGGCCGGCACGACCTACACGGTCAGGCTGCCGGCATCCATCCTCGCCGGGGACTGACCGCCTTCGGCCAGGATCCGCCGGAATGGCCGCGTCAGACCCGTATCTCGCGCACCTGGCCGGGCTGGAGCGCGAGTGCGGAGACCTGGTCGCTGTTCAGGACGCGGTGCGACAGCACCGCGTGATGGTCGGAGGGAATGCACTGGCGCACCGCTCCAATCGCGGCCGTTCGGGGGACGAGCGCCACGAACAGCCGTGCGGCGGCATCCCGTTTCTCGGGTGCGAAGACCTCGACGAGGTGCGCACCGACGTCGTCGAGATCATCTGCAATCGTCATGGCCCGGTCGCGATACTGCTTTTCGATTCACAAGCGCCGCGACACATTGAATGCCCGCGGCCGGGACGGCAACCTGCATACCCCCGACGAGTTGACCTCTGCGTTGGCGAACCGACGGACACATGGTCCTGGACGCGGAGCTTCGGTGACGACAAGGCTTGGGGGCATATCGGGGTGTCGGCACCACATGACGGTTCGGGCGAGATCGACCTGAGGCTGCTCCAGGCCGCGGTCGAGGCGGCCGGCGAGGCCATCCTCATCACCACGGCCATCATCGACGAACCCGGCCCCGTCATCGTCTACGCCAATCCGGCCTTCACCCGGCTCACGGGCTACAGCAGGGACGAAGCCATCGGGCGCAACCCGCGCTTCCTCCAGGGACCGGAGACCGAACGAGCCTCCCTGGACGCCGCGCGCGGCTCCCTCATCGCCGGCGAGGCCTTCCAGGGGGAAGCCTTCAACTACCACAAGGACGGCTCGACCTACCGGGTCGAGTGGCTGATCACCCCGGTTCGGAACGCCGACGGACAGATCACCCACTGGGTCTCGGCCCAGCGCGATATCACCGGGCGCCGGGCCTTCGAGGATCGGCAGGCGCTGATGGTGCGGGAACTCCACCACCGCGTGAAGAACACCCTCGCCACCGTGCAGGCCGTCCTGAACGCCACGATGCGGTCGTCGGCCTCGATGGACGAGTTCTCGCAGGCCTTCGGCGGCCGCATCCTCTCGTTGGCCCGGACGCACGCGCTGATCACCGAGGACGAGGGACAGGTCGTCTCGTTCGAGGATCTGATGCGGGCGGAACTCGACCCCTACTTCGAGAACGGCCGAATCAAGCTCGAAGGGCCGCGCCTCATGCTCCCCTCGGAACTCGCGGTGCCGGTCGGCATGGCCTTGCACGAACTGACCACCAACGCCCTGCGCCACGGCGCGCTGGCCCATCCGGCCGGGCGGGTCACGGTGACGTGGTCGGTCGAGGACGGCGAGGCCGGTCGATGGCTCGCCTGGACCTGGAACGAGCAGGACGGGCCGCCGCCGACGCATCCCACGCGGGAGGGTTTCGGGAACCGCCTCCTGAACAGGATCCTGACCGCCCAGGTCGCGGCCGAGGTCGAGACCGAGTTCGACGATGACGGCCTGCGGATAGACGTCCGGCTGCCGTTGGGCAGGCGGTAGGCGCGACGAGGCCGCCGGCCGGCGTCGGAACTCCCTTGTGACTTCGGAACCGCTCCAATACTCCGTCGGGATGCCCCATTCCTGACCGGGTGGATGGCTGGGTGGAGACGCGCTCCGAGGGGTCCCCCCCGACGCGCGGCGTCTCGGCGAATCCTGTAGCTTGCCCCTGTGATGGACCGTAGCCCCAGAAGCGTGGACGACAACGCACGCCTCCGGGCGCTGGACCGCTATCGCTTGGTCGATACCCCGCGGGAGCAGGATTTCGACGAGATCGCGGAGGCCGCCGCCGAGCTGTGCGAAACGCCCATCGCCGTGGTCAACCTCGTCGGCGACCGGCGGCAGTTCTTCAAGGCAGAGGTCGGCCTCGGAATCCGTGAAACCCCCCTGGAAAGCTCGTTCTGCCGGCACGCGCTCCTCCAGGAGGACTTCCTGTACGTGCCCGACGCGACCAGCGACGCGCGCTTCAAGGGCAACCCCCTGGTCCAGGGCGAGCCCGGCCTGCGCTTCTATGCCGGCGCCCTGCTCAAGACGCCGGAAGGCCACCCCATCGGCACGGTCTGCGTGCTCGATACCAAGCCGCACGCGCTCACCGAGCGGCAGCGCAAGGGCCTGATGCGCCTGGCGCGCCAGACCATGGCGCAGATGGAGTTGCGCCGTTCGCTCCGGGAGCAGGCCGAACAGCGGCTGCTGCACGAGCGCATCCTCGACAGCGCCATCGACTACGCCATCATCGCCACCGATCCCGACGGGCGGGTCACCCGCTGGAACGTCGGCGCCGAGCGCATCCTGGGCTGGACCGAGACGGAGATGTTGGGCCGCCCCGTCGACACCCTGTTCACGCCCGAGGATCGCGCCGCCGACCGGCCCGAAACCGAGATGCGCCTCGCCTGCGAGTTCGGCGCCGGCGACGACGAGCGGTGGCACCTGCGCAAGGACGGGACGCGGTTCTGGGCATCCGGCGAGATGATGCCGCTTCGGACCGAGGCTGGCCAGACCATCGGCTTCCTCAAGATCCTGCGCGACCGCACCGGCCAGCGCGAGGCGAGCGCCGCCCTGCAGGCCAGCGAGTTGCGCTACCGGTCGCTGGTCGAAGTCAGCCCGCAGGTGGTCTGGTTCGGTGATGCGGCGGGCAACGTCACGTACTGCAACGCCTATTGGTACGACTACACCGGCCTGCCGGCGGGGGAGACCGGCGAGGCGAGCTGGATGGGGGTGATCCATCCCGACCACCGCGAGGCCACCCGCGCGGCGTGGCTCGCGGCCGCCGGATCCGGGCGCCCCTACGAAGTCGAGTTCCTGCTCAGGCGGTTCGACGGCCAGTACCGCTGGTTCCTGTCGCGGGCGCAGCCGGTGCCGGACGGAACCGGGGTCAACGCGAGCTGGATCGGCACCTCCCTCGACATCCACGACCGCCGCCAAGCCGAAGACGACCTGCGCCAGGCGCGGGAGCAATTGCGGCTGGCGGTCGAATCGACCGGGACCGGCATCTTCGACTACGACCTCGTGACGGACAGGCTGGTGTGGGACGCGCGCACCTGCGCGCTGTTCGGACTGCCGCCCGATGCGACCGTGACCTACGACACGTTCCTGGCGGGCCTCCACCCGGACGACCACGACGGGGTGGACGCGGCTGTCCGGGCCGCCATCGATCCGGCCGGACCCGGAACCTACGATATCGCCTTCCGCGTCGTGGGGCTGTCGGACGGCGTCGAGCGCTGGGTGGCGGCCAAGGGGCAGGCCTTCGTCGAGGAGGGCCGCACCGTCCGCTTCATCGGCACGACGCGCGACGTCACCGAAAGCCGGCGCGCCGAGCAGGCCCTGCGCGATGCGGAGGAACGCTACAGGCTGGCGGCGCGCGCCACCAACGACGCGATCTGGGATTGGGACCTCACCACGAACCACGTCCTCTGGAACGGGGCGCTCCAGACCGCCCACGGGCATGCGCCCGAGGCGGTCGAGCCGACGGGCGATTGGTGGATCGCGCAGATCCATCCCGATGACCGGGAGCGCGTCGACCGTTCGATCCACGCGGTCATCGACGGCAGCGGGACGGCCTGGACGGACGAATACCGGTTCCGCCGCGCGGACGGCACCTACGCCGACATCCTCGACCGCGGCAACATCATCCGGGACGCGGCGGGCAAGGCCGTCCGGATGATCGGCGCCATGTTCGACATCAGCGAGCGCAAGCGGGCCGAGGAGCACCAGCGCCTGCTCACGGGCGAGTTGCAGCATCGCGTGAAGAACACGCTGGCGATGGTCCAGGCGATCGCCGCCCAGACCTTCCGCAACGTCACCGACACCAACGCGGCGCGCGAGGCGTTCATCGCGCGCCTGATCTCGCTCGGGCGGGCGCACGACATCCTCACCCAGGCGAGCTGGACGGAGGCGCCGATCGCCGAGGTCGTCGAGGGATCCCTGTCCGTCCATCGCGGCGGGGCGGTGTCCCGCATCCGCGCGAGCGGCCCCGACGTGCCCCTCTGCGCCAAGGCGGCCCTCGCGCTGGCGCTGTCCCTGCACGAACTGGCCACGAACGCGGCCAAGTACGGCGCCCTGTCCGTGGAGGCCGGCAGCGTCGACCTGCGCTGGCACGTGGTGCACGAAGGCGAGGTTCCCCGGTTCTCCCTGACATGGTCCGAGCAGGGCGGCCCGCCGATCCTGGCGCAGCCGACGCGGCGCGGCTTCGGCTCACGCCTGATCGAGCGCAGCTTCACCTCCGAGGTCGGGGGCGAGGTCAGGCTGACCTATGCCCCGACCGGCCTGACCTGCCGCATCGAGGCGCCCCTCGCCGCGATGCAGGAAGCGGGAGGTGACGTCGCCGCCGCTCAGCCTTCCCGCGTGCGGTCGGATACCAGCCTCAGCCCCGGCTGAGTTCGGGCGGCCAGCGCCGTCGCGACCTTGCGTTCGAGCTCGCCCTCCCGGAACGGCTTCAGAACCACCGCGTCGGAGCCGCTTGCGCCGGCCAGCGTCAGGGCGGTGGTGTCCGCGAACCCGGTGACGAACAGCACCGGCATCCCCGGCCAGCGCTTGCGGATCTCGATGGCGACCTCCGCCCCGTTCATGCCCGGCATGGCGAAGTCGAGGACCACGAGGTCGACGCAGGGGTCGGCCTCCAGGGCGACCAGGGCCTGGAGACCCGAGGCCGCCTCGCGCACCTCGTGCCCCGCCTCCGTGAGCCTCGTCACCGTGACCTCCCGGACCTCCGCGTCGTCGTCCACGACGAGGAGCGTCGGGCGGCCCCCCGGCGGGTGGGTCAGGGTACAGTCGATGGGCTTGGCCTTCTCGGTCGAGGCCGATCCCGCACCGTCCACCCGGGGCAGGTAGACCTTGATCGAGGTGCCCTCGCCGAGCACCGTGTCGATGCGGATGCCGCCGCCCGACTGCTTCACGAACCCGAACACCTGCGCCAGCCCGAGGCCCGATCCCTTGCCGACCTCCTTGGTCGTGAAGAACGGCTCGAAGACCCGGGCGAGCACCTCCGGCCGCATGCCGGTTCCGGTGTCGCTCACGGCCACCATGACGTACTCGCCCGGCTGGGGCTGCTCCGGCCGGCTCGGGGCGCCCGTGACGATGATGTTGGCGGTCTCGATGGTGAGGCGGCCGCCGACCGCCATCGCGTCGCGGGCGTTGATGGCGAGGTTCAGGATGACTAGCTCGATCTGCGTCGCGTCGACCAGGGCCGGCCAGAGGTCGGCCTGGAGCGTGGTCTCGATCTGGACCGCGCCGCCGATGGAACTCTGAAGAAGGTCGCGCATCGAGGCGACCGTGTCGTTCAGGCCGACCGGGGTCGGCTCCAGCCGCTGGCGACGCGAGAAGGCGAGGAGTTGCGCCGTCAGCCGGGCGCCACGGTCGGCCGCCCCCTTCATCATCGAGAGCCGGCGCTTCGCGCGGTCGTCGGAGACCGCGCGCTCCAGGAACTCGATGTTGCCGGAGATGACGGTGAGCAGGTTGTTGAAGTCGTGCGCGACGCCGGAGGTCAGCTGCCCGACGGCCTCCAGCCGTTGGTTGAGCCGCAGGGCGTCCTCGGCGCGCTCGCGTTCGCCGATCTCGCGCTTCAGGTCGGCATTGGCCTCGGCGAGTTCGCGGGTCCGTTCGGCGATGCGCGCCTCCAGCGTTTCGTTCAACGCCTGCAAGGCCGCCTCGGCGGCCGCCCGGTCTCGCCTGACGCGGGCCTCGGTCAGCGCCCGGACGATCGTCCGGGTCAACCGGTCGAGCCGCTGCTTGCCGACGAAGTCGGTGGCGCCGTTCTTCAGCGCTTCGACCGCCACATCCTCCCCGAGGGTGCCCGAGCAGAAGATGAAGGGAATCTCGGGGCATTGCTCGCGCGCGATGCCGAGCGCGCTGACGCCGTCGAAGGTCGGCAGGACGTAATCGGCCAGGATGATGTCGTGACGGCCGGACACGGCCGCCGCCGCGAAGGCCTCGCGCGTCATCACCCGCTCGATCACGACGGGATGGCCGAGATTGTCCAGTTCCGCCTCGATGAGCTCCGCGTCGAGATCGCTGTCTTCCAGGTGCAGGATGCGCAGCGGACCGGCGGAGGGTCCGATCACCCGTTCGATGGCCAGCCTCCCCTGTGCGGCGGCGCCTCGTTGAGGAGCGCCCAGAACACGCCGAGTTCCTTGATGGCGGCAAAGAACTCGTCGAAGGCCACCGGCTTCACCACGAAGGCGTTCACCCCCAGGTCGTAGGAGCGCACGACGTCGGTCTCCTCGCGGGAGGAGGTCAGCATCACCACCGGGATGCCGCGGGTCGCCGGATCGCCCTTCACCTTCGCCAGCACTTCCAGACCGTCGATCTTGGGGAGCTTCAGGTCGAGCAGGACCACGGCCGGGTCCTGCACTTGCCGCGCCTCGTGTTGACCACGGCGCAGGATCCAGTCGAGCGCCTCGGCGCCGTCACGGCAGATGACGATCTGGTTTGCCAGTTGGCTCGATTCAAGGGCGGCCAGGGTCAGCTCGATGTCGTTGGGGTTGTCCTCGACGAGCAGGATCGGCTTCAGACCAGCCATGTCAGCGCGCCTCCTCTCGAAGCGGTAAAGTGAAGGTGAAGATCGCGCCCTCTCCGAGCTTGCCCTCGGCCCAGGCCCGGCCGCCATGGCGCTCCACGATGCGGCGCACATTCGCGAGGCCGATGCCGGTGCCCTCGAAATCCTCGACGCGGTGCAGGCGCTGGAACACGCCGAACAGCTTGTCGACATAGGCCATGTCGAAACCGACGCCGTTGTCGCGCACGAAGAACACCGCCTCGCCGTCCTGGGGCGGCAGCCTCCCGACCTCGATGACCGCCTCCGGCTTGCCGCGGGTGTATTTCACCGCGTTCGACAACAGGTTCTCGATCACCAGCCGCAGCATGAACGGATCGGCGTAGACGCGCCCGAGGGGGCCGATCTCCCAGCGCACGGTCCGTTCGGGGCCGATGTCGCGCTCGACCTTGCGGCGCACCTCGTCGACCAGGGCGTTCATGTCGCCCGTGTTCTTGTTCAGGGCGTGCCGGCCCATCTGCGAGAAGGTCAGCAGGTTGTCGACGAGGGTGCCGGCCGAGAACGCCGCCTCGATGATCGTCTCGACATAGTGCCGGCCCCGCTCGGAGAGGTTCTGGCCCTCCCGGTTCTTGAGCAGGTTCGAATAGCCCACGATGTGCCGGAACGGCGCCCGCAGGTCGTGGCTGACCGAGTACGAGAACGCCTCCAGCTCCTTGTTCGACCGCTGAAGCTCCTCGCTCATCGCGGCGAGTTCCTCGGCCCGGCGCAGCACGATGCCGAGCACCGAGGCGCGCAGATCCTTCGCCGCCTCGACCTCCGGGACGGACCACGGCAGGGACCGGCCCTGAACCGTCTCCTTCCAGATCTCGAAGGACTTGCGCGGGTGCAGGCGGTCCGGCCCGCCTGCGGGATCGGGCACGGCCGGCTTGACCGGGTTGCCGCCCCACTTGACCGTGCGGACCACCTCGGGCCTGAACCAGAGGATGTAGCTCGCGTATTTCTTCGAGACCGAGATCGCGAGGAGCCCGCTCGCCCGGTCGGCGAAGGCCGCCGCCCCGGGGATGGCCTCGGACAGGGCCTCCGACACGAAAACGTCGTCGGTGTCGCCGCGCGCCGCCAGCCACTCGTACAGGGTGCGGACGTCCGGCTCGTCCGGCGTCGCGCCCAGAAGGCGGCAGCGGTCCGCCGTGACGACGGCCGCGCCGTCGGCGTTCACCAGCGCGAGGACGTCGTCGGGATGGTTCAGGAGGCCGTCGACGAAGCTGTCCTCCTCGGCCATGAACCCGAGGAGGCGGGCCTGCACCTGCCCGAGCGCCAACCGCTGCTCGGCCTGGGCGCCGCGCTCGCGCGCCGACAATTGCAGGGCGAAGATCTGGGCGAGCACGTCGCAGGCATTGCGGGCGTGCAGGGGCACGCGCTTCGGCGCGGCGTTGTGGCAGGAGATCAGGCCCCAAAGGGCGCCGTCGATCAGGATCGACACCGACATGGACGCCATCGTGCCCATGTTGCGCATGTACTCGACATGGACCGGCGAGACGGAGCGCAGCACGGACTGGCTGAGATCGAGGGGCTGTCCCGCAGGCGTCGTCGCCGGCAGGATCGGCACGGGCACGTAGCCCGCATCCGGGATGATGCGCAGGCGGTTGCGGCGGTAGAGTTCCCGCGCCTGGGCCGGGATATCCGAAGCCGGGAAGCGCAGGTCGAGGTAGGAGGGCAGCGTGCCGTTGCCGTCCTCGGCCAGCACGGTGCCGTGCCAGTCCCGGTCGAACCGGTAGACCAGGGCCCGGTCGAGGCCGGTGACGGCGCGGATGTCCTGCGCGACGAGATGGCAGAGCTCCTCGATGCTGCGGGCCGCGTGCAGCCGCTCGACGAAGGAGCGCAGCCGGGGCGTGAGCACGTCGAGGCCGAGATCCGCCGCGGCGGCGTCAACCTCCTCCAGTTCCAGCACGACGAGATCGTCGACGCGGTGGGCCGCGACCTCGTAGGTCAGGCGCGCGGCATCGGATGTGAGCGTCACGGTGCGGAGATAGGATGCGCCGGCCTGTGCGCCGGCCTCGCCGAGATGGCGCCGGACGATGGCGGCGAGGTGCGGGAACACCGTGTCGAGGGACGCACCGACGGGCGCCTCGGCCGGGGCGTTCGCGCTGGCCTGCACGATCGTCAGGGACGGAGGTTCGAGCACGAGCAGGAAGCCGTGCGGCTGGACGCTGCCCACGATGTGGATGGGCTCGCGGTCGCAGGCCGACAGGTCTACGTTCTGGTGGGCCGCATCGATGCGCTGGTTCAAACCGGGGTCTCATTGCCGTTCCGGCCGCCATCGGACCGGACATGTCGGATTACCAGCCGGGGCCGCGTCCCGATATGGGTCAAAAGAACCGGTAGCCGCGATCCTGCCGGGGATTTCCCCACCATCAGATGCGTCCGGCGGCGAGGGATGGAAGCCGGTTCGCCGCAGTCATCGACCGATGGCCCGCGCGGAACCGATGCTTTCAATCCCGGGGCCGGACCCTAGCTTGCAGGGGACAGGCGGACGAGGTTTATGGAACGGTCAGCACCCCCGACGGACACACCGACACCGACCGACGAGCGGCAAGAGGGGGTCATCCAGGCGGCCGAGGAGGCCGTCCTCACGCCCCTGGCCGACTTTCCGCGCATCGACCTGCGTTCCGGCGTGGAGCCGTGGGACAAGCGCCGCGCCGCCGGGAAGGTCCTTCGCACGGAAATCCCCCATGCGGCCCATGCGACCCTCGTCGGGAGTTCCGATCGGCCGGACCCGGTGGCCCTCATCGAGGCCGCCCACGAGGGGCGGCAACCCCACCTGATCCCGTTGCGGGTGGCCCGCATGGCCTCCTCGCCCTTCGCCTTCCTGCGGGGGGCCGCGCAGGTCATGGCCTGGGACCTCGCCCATGGACCCCGAACCGCGATCGACGTGGTGATGAACGGGGATGCCCATATCTCGAATGTCGGATTGTTCGGCTCGCCGCAGGGCGACGTCGTGCTCGATCTCAACGATTTCGACGAGGTCACGGTCGGCCCGTGGGAATGGGATCTCAAGCGCCTCTGCGCCAGCATCGAGGTCGCCGCACGGGATGCCGATGTCCCCTCCGCGGAGCGCAGGGACGCGGTGCTGAGCGCGGCGGCCGGCTACCAAATCACGATGGATGATCTCGCCCCCCGGGGATCGCTCGACGTCTGGCAGCGCGCGTCGCGGGCCGACGCCCTCGCCTTCGCCGGTGTCGAGATCGACGCGCGCTCGCGGGCGGTCGTCGCCAAGGCCGTGGAGAAGGCGCGGCGCAAGAACAACCGCAGCCTGCTCGACCGGGTGGGCGAGCGCCGCATCGACGGCGGCTGGCGCTTCCGCGAGGAGCCGCCGATCCTCGTCCGCGTCGACGGGGACACCCGCGAGGCGGTCACGACCGGCCTGGAGCGCTACGCCGAGACCCTGCCGCGCGAACGGCGATTCATGCTCAGCCGCTATCAGGTGGTCGACGTCGCGCATCGCGTCGTCGGCGTGGGGAGCGTCGGCACCCGGGCCTACGTCGCGTTGCTCTGCGGCAACTCGGATCAGGACGCGCTCTTCCTGCAGGTGAAGGAGGCGGTGCGCCCGGCCCACGCGCCCTACCTGCGCGGCATGCCCGAGCCCTATGCGAGCCACGAGGGGGAACGGGTCATCTACGGGCAGCGCCTGCTCCAGGCGGTGGGAGACCCGTTGCTCGGCTGGACCACGATCGACGGGCGACCGTTCTACGTGCGCCAGATGAAGAACATGAAGGGCGAGATCCCCATCTCCCGCATGACGGGGCAATCGCTCCTGTACTTCTCCCACGCCTACGGAGCCCTTCTGGCCAAGGCCCACGCGCGGACGGGCGATGCGGCGGCGATCGCGGGCTATTGCGGGCACGAAGGCCGTGCCGACCTGCGGACGGCCCTCGCCGACTGGGCCGCCGCCTACGGCGACCGGAACGCGGAAGACTTCGAGACCTTCCGGGAGGCCATCGCGTCGGGCCGGCTCGCGGCGGCGGACGATCCGCATCTGTGACGGGCGGGGGGCGGCACCCGCCGGCCTTCAGTCCTTCTCGATGACCGAGACCTTGCCGTCCCGCTCGACGATGGCGACGGCGACCTTGTCGAGATCGTCCAGCCCCTGCTGGCGCGCCGCCGTGCGCACATCGGCCTGCTGCATCCGCAGGCGCCGCATGTTGGTCTCGTCCCAGTCGCCGTCGCGGTAGACCACGATGGGCGTGCCGTCGACGATGCGCTCGAACCAGACGAAGCGCAGCTTCAGCCACGACACCGAGACGTGCATCAGCCCGACGGTGAACAGCGCGCTCATGGCACCCGTGAAGGAATGGTCGTCGCCCAGGATGGCGCTGACGCTCAGGCCGCCGAACAGGAACAGCACCACCATGTCGATGGGCGCCTGCTGGCTGGCGGTGCGCCGCCCGATCAACCGGATCACGAACAGGACGACGAGGTAGGCGGTCGCGGCCTTGAGGACGGTGTTCATGGCTATGGCACCGCGTATTGCGACCAGGACAGGGTCTCGCCGCCGTCGAGCCGGGCGGTGAGATTCACGCCGCCGCGGAAGGCGGGCGAGCCCGTGAAGCGGATCAGGGCATGGCTCTCGCCGGCCTGGACGGGGAAGACGAGCCGGACGCCCCCACCCGCGACTTCCCAGGTCGCCGGTCGCGGCGTGATGGTCTCCAGCCCGAACCGGTCCACGAGGTCCTTGGCGATGGTCACCGCGACCTTGTCGCCGCCGGGCGGGACCCTGGTGTCGAAGCGGATGATGGTGGGGGCGCCGAAGCGCACCACCGGTTCGTAGCGGATGCGGATCGACCCGTCGCCGTTGGAAAGCTCACGCTCACTGAACGGCCCACGTCCGAGCAGGCCGGCGGCGCAGACCAGCACGAAGGCGAGCATGGCGAACCGGCCCGCCAGCTCGGCCTTCCGCCAGCGTGTCTCGAAGGCCGGGTAGAATCCGTTCGCGATCTCCTCCGGCATCGGCGGGTCGTCGTGGATGACTTCCAAGGCGGTTCGCTCCCTCTCGCCCACATCGCGGCGACAACGCGGGCGAAGACGTTTTCGTGAATCGGACGGCCGACGATTTCGCCGTCCCCCGGGGCGGGAGCCCGGGGGACGGGTCCGCCTCCTCAGGCCGCGACCGGCTTCACCTTGCGGATCGTGCCGTCGAGCTCGATGTGCAGCTCGTGGTGAGCCCCGTCCTTCGCGCCGACGATCTCGAAATGCTTGGGCTTCCGCTTCGGCTCCCCGGCGACGACATAGCCTTCCGCCCGTGCTGCGGCGATGGCGAGGGAGGGGTCGGCCTCGCCGTGGTCCGGCTTCGTCGGCCACGTGATCTCGCGGGCGGCACCCCCGTTCACTGCGATGGCGGTTACCTTGATCTCCGTCGGCTTGCGCTCTCCCTTGAGCGAAACCTCGTCGCCGACGGCGACCGCGATGCCTTTCGCGTCCTTCGGGCCGAGGTCGGCGAGGACGCGCCCCCTGGTTCCCTCGATGGCCAGGCGATGGCCGAAGACGGCCCAGACCGTGCCCGAGACTTCCTGCATGTCGTTCATGTGAGGTGGTTCTCCAAAAAGCGGGGAAGGGACCGTGCCTGACCGCGCGGTCCCGGCCGGTCCGGCGTCAGCGCGCGTCGGACGGCTTCAGGGTCGACAGCTTGTCGAGGAGTTGCAGGGTGATGTCGGCGCAGCCCTTCATCGGCTCGTCGTCGGCACACTTCACGTCGATGCGGGCCTCGCCACGCTCGACGATGAAATGCGCGCCCTTCGACGGCGGAGGCGGCGGAGGGGGTGGCGGGGCGTCCGGCCCACGGCGAGGGCCGCCGGGGGGCGGGGGCGGCGGCGCCATGCTCCCGCCGCGCGGTGCGTCGGGCGGGGGCGGAGCCGGCTGCGCCACGGCGGCGGTGGCGAACAGCAGCGCGGTGGCGCCGAGCAGGGCGGCGGTCTTCGTCATGGTCTTGTTCTCTGGCTGTCCCAAACCCTCTCGGGTGTGACAGCCTTCTAGGACACACCGCGCGCCCGACCCTGAACCGCGCCGTTCAGCTCCAGTTGGGGCAACCTCGGCGCCTGCGGGTCACGCCCGCGATGTGCGCGCTGTCCGGTCTCGGGACGCGCAGACAATCCGCTAGGAATCGCCGGACGTCCCGACACCAGCTCAAATGAAAGTGTCGTCTTCACACCGGGACATCCGTCCTTGTCGTGACACTTCCGTGCATCCCGTCAGTTTTCAATGCGGTACGATTGATTTGCGCAACGTTCTCGCGCAACGTTACCCCTCGATAATGAAGCACGACCGCGAGTCGCGCCGGATCGGGAGAGACGCACGATGGGGCGCGCGGGCAAAGGTGCCTGGGCCAGCGTTTTATGCTGGGTTGCACTCGTCGCGCCGTCCGGCGCCGAAATCGCCGTATCGGGCAACGACGGGAAGGCGACGCTGGAGGCGGGCGTCCAGGTCGTGCCGGCCGAGATCGTGCCGGACACGGTCTCCATCATCGACCTCTCCGTCTCGCCACCGCGGGTGATCGGCGAGGTCGAGGCGCCGGCGAGCGTCGTCGGCCCGCCCCTCTCGGTGGCCGTGGCCCCCGATGAGAGCTTCGCCCTCGTGACCGCCGCGCAGAAGGTCGATCCCGCCGACCCGCGCAAATACGCCCCGGACAATCGGCTCAGCGTCGTGGACCTGAAGGCGAGCCCGCCGAAGGTGGTGGCCACGCACATCGTGGGCGCCGGCGCTGCGGGCGTCACCCTCAATCGGGCCGGGACGCTCGCGCTGGTGGCCAACCGGGGCGAAGGCACGGTCTCGGTCTTCTCGATCCGTGACGGCACGCTGACGGAACGCGGCAAGGTCCGGCTCGGCGACGAGAAATCCGGCCCCAGCGCCATCGCGTTCACCCGCGACGGCCGCACCGCCTACGTCACGCGCGACGGCGACTGGCGGATCTCCGTGCTGTCGGTCGAGGGCGACACGGTCACCTACACGAAGCGCGACCTGTTCGCGGGCATCCGGCCCTACGGAATCGATATCGCGGGCGACGGCCGGTTCGCGGCCATCGCCAATATCGGGATGGGCATGGGTGACGCCGACACGGTCAGCCTCGTCGATCTGCGGGCCGACCCCTCGCGGGTGGTGAACACGGTGACGGTCGGCCAGACGCCGGAGGGCCTGAAGATGTCGCCGGACGGCGCCTTCCTCGCGGTCGGCGTCATTAACGGCTCGAACAAGGCCACGACCTCGCCGTTCTACAGCGATCACGGCCTGCTGAAGGTCTACCGCATCACGGATCACGCCTTGACCCAGGTCGCCGAGGCGCCGACCGGACATTGGTGCCAGGGCATCGCCTGGAGCCGCGACGGCCGCACCCTCGTGACCCAGTGCATGATCGAGCACGAGATCCGATCCTTCGCCTTCGACGGCGCGTCCCTCACGCCGATGGGCGCGATCACGATGAAGAACGGCCCGGCAGGGATCCGCACGGCGGAACCTTAGGGCGAAACCACGGGCGACGGCCTGACGTCTGTTGGCCCGGCCGGACCCTGCGCAGGGCGGGTCAGCGCGAAGAAGCCGAAGGCCGAGGCGACGATGACCGCGCCGAAGCCTGCGGCAATGGCGAGCACGAGGCCGAAGCCGCCGCGATCGTGCAGGATGGCGATCATCGGCACGACGAAGCCGCTCACGGTGAAGCCCAGGAAGTAGCGCACGCTGTAGGCCCGCGTCCGGTAGGCCGCCGGCACGTAGCGCGCCACCATCGCGTCGTTGATCACCACTTGCCCGTAGAGCGCCGCCATCGTCAGCACCAAGCCGGTCAGCAGCGGCAGGCCGGTGCTCACGGCGGCGATCCCGAGCCCGAGCGGCTGCAGGACGGACAGGCCGAGGAAGAGGGCCGGCAGGCTGAAGCGGTCGATCAGCCGCCCCATCGCCAGCTGGGTCAGGGCGCCGAACGCGAAGACGAGGGTCGCGACCGAGCCGATCAGGGCGAGCGGAAGATCCGCGCCGACGCGCTCGTCCACGACCTTCGGCAGGGCGATGGTCGTGATGTTGAAGGTCATCCCGCCCGCGATGATGGCGCAGGCAAAGACGACGAGAAGGGGAATCGGCCGCGCCACGGGGATGACGGGAGCGCCCCCCGCCTTGCCCTGGCTCCCCTCGCCGTCTCCGGGGACCAGGGCCAGGAACGCCGCGCCGCAGCCGAGGCACAGCAGGCCCGGCACGATGAAGGCCGCCTGCCAGCCGAGGCCGGAGGCGAGCAGGGCCGTCACGCCGGAGGCAGTGGCGGCTCCGGCATTCCCCCAGACTCCGTTCAGGCCGAGATCGCGGCCGAGGCGGCTCGCATGGGTGACCAGCATCGCCGAACCGACCGGATGATAGATCGCCGAGGCGAGCCCCAGCACGCAGAGCCAGACCGCGAAGGCGGTCGGGCTCGCCGCGCTCGCCACCCCGAGGCAGGACAGGCCGTAGCCGAAGAAGAAGATCGCCAGCATGGTGCGCCGGCCGAACCGGTCGGCGAGCCAGCCCATGGGCAGCGAGCAGAGCCCGAAGGCGACGAAGGCGCCGGTCGCGAGCCCGATCAGTTCGCCGTAGCCCAACCCCGTCTGCGCCGCGATGGCGATGACGGCGGTCGGGTAGATGAGCAGGACGAAATGGTCGAGGGCGTGCGCGACGTTGACGAAGCGCAGGGTCCGGCGGGACAGGATTGCGGCATCCATGGGTCGAGCATCTCTGTGAGCCTCCCCTCCCATACCTGACCCGTTGCAAGCGGTCGGGCCGAAGTTGTACGCAATCGGGCCAAAGTGGATGGGGCTGGCACCATGCGGTCGATCCGGGCGGAGGATTATCAGGACGTGCCCCGCGCCGTCGCGGTGATGCCCAAGACCTACGCCGCCGGCAGCCGCATCGACCCCCACTGCCACACGCGGGCGCAGCTGCTCTACGCCACCGCAGGCCTGATGATGGCCACCGCCGAGGACGGGACCTGGGTCGTGCCCGAGGGCCATGCCCTCTGGATCCCGCCGCGCCTGATGCATGCGGTGGCGCTGCACGGGGCGGTGGCGATGTGCTCGGCCTATCTCGCCGTCGAGGCGGTGCGGGACTTTCCCCTCCGCGCCCGGGTCATCGAGGTCTCGTCCCTGCTCGCCGCCGCGCTCGCCTCCCTCGGGGCGGAACCGGTGCTCTATGACGAGGCGGGTCGTGGCGGGCATCTCGCCGCCCTGGTGCTCGACGAGATCCGGCGGGCGCCGGAGACCAAGCTGACCTTGCCCCTGCCGAGGGATATCCGCCTGCGCCGGATCTGCCTCGGCCTCATCGAGGCGCCCGCGACGGATCTCGATCTCGACGAATGGGCCGACCATTGCGGCCTCAGCCGCCGCACCCTGACGCGCCGGTTCCGCAGCGAGACGGGCCTGACCTTCGGACAATGGCGGGCCAGGGCGAGGGTCGTCCGGGCCTTGGCCCTCTCCGCCGACGGATGGTCGCCGCGCCGCGTCGCGGCTTCGGTCGGCTACCGCAGCATCCAAGCTTTGCGGGGACGCACGGAGAGTTTGTTGCCGACTCACGCCATGGATTCGCGGCCGCTTCCGCGCCTGTCGCGCGCCGAGTCCTGAGCGCGGGCGGGGTGGATGTCCGCCCGAAGTTGGCGTTGCGGGCGATGATCGCCGCAGCGTCGGCTGCGATCCGCTGCCCGGCGACGTCGGCATCGGTGAGGCCCGCGAACCGGCGGCCCCTTTGGGATGCGAAAGACGGACCGGCAGGATCACCCGCGCTGTCGACACGCGGGGAACCGCATCGTCGGCCGGTAGTTGGTTCGATAGATTGAAACCATTCCAATTCGCAACTGGCGGCGCGAAGCCGTCATCCGCCACAGGAGTCCCCGATGGCCAACGCCAAGTGTGAGACCTGCCGCTTCTTCGACGAGCACAAGGGCAACGGCGCCGTATCGCAAAGCGATTCCGGTCTGTGCCGGTTCAACCCGCCGGTCAGCCAGCCGAAGGCCGACACCAAAGGATTGTGGCCGGTGGTGTCCGAGAGCGATTGGTGTGGCCACTACACCGCCGAGATGACCGCCGCCGAGTAGGTCGCATCGTCGGTGACGTGATGAAGGGTTGGCTGAAGGGCCGACCCTTTTCTTGTGTCGCGATCACCAAGCGGGTTCCGGCCGGGCGGCCGGACCGCATCGGACCGAAGTCGGTCCGGTGGCCGTCGCTCGACGCCTTCGACGGCCCTAACCCGGCTTGACGAACTTGCACTTGCCCCGAAGCGACCACGGCCCCTGAACACCGGCCTCGCGGCAGAACGCGTCGACCGCCCGGGTCACCCCCGGGAAGCGGCCCCCCAGGCGGTCGTAATCGTCCGCGATCAGAAGGCCTCCGGGTCGCAGGATCGGCCACCACGCGCGCAGGTCCGCCGCGACCGACGCCTCCTCGTGGCCGGCATCGAGGTGAATGACATCGGCCGTGACGCCGCGCAGCCGCAGGAGTTCGGCGGCGTTCACCGAGTCGAGCGGCAGCGGTACGATCCGGTCGGTCATGCCGGCCCGCACCACGTTGGCCAGGAAGGTCCGGTAAAGGCTCGGATAGCCGTGCTCGGTGGCGAGTTCGGCGAAGAGCCCCTCGTCGGCCCAATGATCCACGGCTCCGAGCCATGTATCGACCGCGATCACGGTGCCGGAGACGTTTCGCCCCGCCATGGTCTGCGCGAGGAAGAGGGCGCTGGCCCCTTTCCAGGTGCCGATCTCGATGACCACGCGCGGCGCGTAATCGATCACCGCCTCTTCGAGGTAGGGATGGATGCTGCGCCAGCCCTGAAGGTCGGCGGGGCGCAAGTCCGCCGGGGGCTCCGCGAAGGGGTCGCGACCGTGCCACAGGGCGGCGATCAGATCCTGTCGGGTCATGCTTGGGGTCCGAATGGGAGGAAGGGGGAAAGGCGCGGGATCGGCGGGCAGCGGAGGACGCCGCAGGGGTCATCCCCCGGCAGGGTCATCCCTCGGTCCTGGCCTGCGCGTAGAGCGCCTCGCAGCGGTCGAGCCAGCGCGCGTGGGTGAACAGGCGCAGGACCCGCGCGTGCGGGACCATCCGCGGGATCGCGAGCGCCGTGGTGATGGCGTCGGCGAGGGCCGCCTCGTCCCCCGGCGGGGCCAGGGAGCCGGCCTCCCCCACCACTTCCGGCACGGCGCCCCGCGCGAAGCCGGCGACCGGCAGACCGCAGGCCATCGCCTCGACCGCCGCCAGCCCGAACGGCTCGTCCCAGCACGGGGTGGTCAGGAACACGGACGCGCGGCCGACCTCGGCGGCCAGGGCCGCACCGGAGAGCCGGCCGCCATAGCGCACAGCGCCGCCGAGCAGCGGTGCGACCTGCGCCGCCCAGTAATCCGGCTCCTCGATGGGGCCGAACAGGGTCAGGGGCAGCCCGACCCGGCGCGCCGCCGCGATCGCGTGAGGCGCGCCCTTGTCCGGTGCGATCCGCGCGCACCAGACGGCGCTGCCGTCGCCGCGCGGTTGGAAGGGCCACGCAGCGGGATCGACGCCGTTGTGAAGCACCAACGCCTCCGGGGGCGCCCCGTCCGGCCACCACGCCTCGCGCTGTGCCCGGGACGTCGTGGTGATCCGGTGCCCCGGAGCGGGGCTCGCCTGCACGAACCAGCGCAGGGCGTCGTAGGGGGGCACGTGCAGCGAGGTGACGGTGGGCATGACGGCGGTGCGGCGCCTCTCCAGGGGAAGGCGGCTCAAGCCGTTGTTGTGCAGCACGTCGAACCCCCCGGCGGCGATCCGGTCGCAGGCGGCGGCGTAGCCGGCATCGAGATGATCCTTCAGGCCCGCATCGCCCCGATGCTCCAGGCCGGCATGGCTTCGCTCGTGATGGACCGGGATCACGGGATCCAGGGCGAAGCGCGGATCGCTGTCGCCGGAGGCGAACAGCGTGACTGCATGGCCCCGGGCGGCGAGGCCGTCCGCGAGGTGCCAGGTGTAGGCTTCGAGGCCGCCCGCGAAGGGCGGGGCGATCGGGTGTCGGCAATGGGCGAGGAGCGCGATCCTCACGCCGTCACCGAGGCCGCACCGTCGGCGTGGGTTTCGTCGGCCTGCCGGGCCTCGAGGGCGCGGATCACCGACGCCGCGTTCGTGTAGGGCTGGTGGCTCTGCTGGCCGGTCAGCGCGAGGTCGGCGGCGTCGGGCCGGCGCAGGATGCGGATCGGCCGGTCGGGCGTGTCGTCGATCAGGCCCATCACCTTGAAGGCGTAGAGCCAGTGGCCCATGGTGCGGTAGCCCCACTTGGCCTCGAACAATTCGGCGTTGCGCACCACGCTCTCGAGGTGATGGACCGGGGGCATGTGATGCGGGTGGTACTGGTGATAGGCGCGCGCGCCCTTCATCCAGGCGATCGGGATGCCGCTCCGGTCGAGGAGCTTGCCGAAGTCGGTGTCCTCGCCGCCATAGCCGGTGTAGCGCTCGTCGAAGCCGCCGGTCGCCAGGAAGGTCTTTCGCCGGATCGCGAAGTTGAGCGACCAGAAGCACCGGTAATCGTGGCAGATCTCTATGCCGGAGGCCGGCGGGCCGCGCCGGTCGGAATGCTTCTCCGCCACGGCGTCGAGGCCGTCGTAGTCCCAGGCGCCCGCCGTGGCGTGCTCGGGCAGGTGCAGCACCTCGCCCATCAGCAGCCCGTCGAGTTCGGAGAGGCCCCGCGCGTAATCGGCGACGAGGTCGGGCGCCGGGATGCAGTCGACGTCGAGGAAGACCACGGCGTCGCCGTCCGTCGCCGCCACGCCACGGTTGCGCGCCGCCGCCAGGGGCAGGTCGCGGCCCGGCACGAGGATCTGTCGGACCGGGAAGCCGACCTCGGGCAGGTCGTAGGGCGTGTCCTGCATCACCGCGACGATGAAGGCGGCGGGGGTTTGCGTCTGGCGCTCCAGGCCCCGGAGGACGTTGCGCAGGTGGGCTGGCCGGCCCTTCGCGAGGGTCACGACGGAGACGGTGGACATGCGGTGATCGGGCTCCGGCTGAGACGGGGAAAGGGCGGCGCTCACGCGGTCGCGACGCCCCGGAGCGGGGCGGGTCCGACGTCCCAGAGGGCGTCGGTCAGATCTTCGAGCCAGCCGGCGGCGCGAGCGGCGGCGTCGGGGGCGTAGAGGCCGGACAGGGCGGTCCCGTCGAGGGCGCGGGCTTGGGCGAGGAGGTCGCGCCAGCCCTGGAGGTCGCCGGGCCAGACGGGGGCCTGCACGGCGGCGCCGAGGCGGACCAGCGCCTCGGCCTTGCGGGTCTGCTCGGCGAAGTAGCGCCATTCCGGCATCACGATCAGGCGCCCGCCGACCCGCGCGACCTCATGGACCGTGTTGTCGCCGGCCGAGGCGATCACGATGTCGGCGGCGGCGAGGTAATCGGTGACCGACGAGACCCAGCCGAGTTCGCGCAGGTTGGAGAAATCGGTCTCGTGGCCCTCGCGGTGGGTCGGCCCGAGGGTGAGCCACAGGGCATCCGGGGCGGCGCGGGCCGCGACCGTCAGCGGCGCATAGGGCGTGCCGCTGCCGCCGCCGCCCGTCACCGCCACGACGATCTCCCGCGCCGGATCGAGGCCGAGCCGCGCGCGGGCCTCGGCGCGGTCGGGCACCCGGTCGATGCTGGTGCACAGGCCGCCGCTGTAGAAGGTCTTGGCGCGCAGATGCGCCGGATAATCGTCCTGCTCCAGGCGTTCGTCGAAGGGGGCGAGCATCCCGACGCAGGCCTCATAGGCGCCGACATGGCCGATGTCGGACCGGTCGCCATGCATCCGGATCTGCACGGCGGGCACGCTGGCGATCCGCGACAGGAGCGCGATCTCCGCCGAGACGTCGACCACGAACAGGCCGATTTCGCGCGCGTCGAGATGGTCGAGGATGGCCCGCATGGTCCGGCGCATCGCGTCGAGGCCGAGGGGGACGCAGTGCATCACCTGCGGCGTCGGCTCGGCGTAGAGCCGCGCGGTCGGGACGGCGGCGCCGATCATGTTGGGCAGCGCGACGATCTCGAGCTCGCGTGGGAAGCCGTCGAACAGGCTCGGATCGGCGGTCAGGACCGAGACCGGCCGGTCGCGGGCGAATTCGGCGGCCACCGCCATGGTGCGGTTGGCGTGGCCCCGGCCCTGGTGATGGACGAAGAACGCGATCGGCTTCTTCATGGCGGTGGGTTCTGGCTCGATGTCAGGAGAACAGGGCGTCAGGCCGCAGGGCGGCGGCGATCTCGGATCCGGTCGGAGGGCGGATGAGGCGGATCGCGGGGGCCTCGGCGTCCCAGTCGATCAGCCCGGCCGCGCGGAACTGGTCGAGCCAGTAGGTCATGCACCAGCGCCCGTGCCGCGCCCGGAAGCGCGTCGCGTTGTCGAGGATCGGCCCGAAATGCTGCAGGGGCGGCACATGGACCGGGTGATGCTGGTGGTAGGCACGGGCGCCCGCGACCCAGAAGGTCGCCAACCCCGACGCCGCGAGCCGGGCGGCGAGGTCCGTCTCCTCGCCGCCGTAGCCGGCGAAGGCCTCGTCCATCCCGCCGACCGCCCGCCAGGAGGCGGCGGGCAGCGCGAAGGACAGGCCCCAGAGCTGGCCCGCATCGGGTTCCGGCCGCAAGCCGGTGGCGGGCAGGCTGGGCCGGGCCGGATGGGCTCGGCCCAGGCGGTCGAGCACATCGGAATCAAGTTCGCCGAGGACGGCCCCGGGCGGCAGATAGAGAACCTCGCCGAGGAAGAGCCCCCGCGCCGTCTCAGCAGCCCGCGCATAGGCGGCCGTCAGCGTCGGTGAGGGAATGCAATCCGCGTCCAGGAAGACGAGGAGGTCCGCGCGGGCCGCCTCGGCGGCGCGATTGCGCGCGGCGGCGAGCGGCATCGGCTCGCCCGGCACGTGGACATGCCGGACCGGGCAGCCGGGATCGGGCAGATCCGGCGCACGCTCGGGCTGCATCCAGGCGATCACCAACTCCCGCGGAGGCAGGGTCTGGCGGGCGAGCCCCCGCATCAGGTTGCGCAGCCGGTCGGCCCGGCCGCGAACCAGGGTCAGGACGCTCGGAGGCCCCTCCGCCCCCGGCTCAGCCGACATCGGCCAGCATCCGGCGGAAATGCGAGACGCCCTCGATGATGCCCCGGGCATGGGTCCGGCGGGCCACGTAGGAGTGTTTCAGGGCGGCATGGCTGGCGAGGTCGTCCGAATAGTTCGCCACGATGATCGCCTGCACCCGGGCGCCCAGCATCTCGACGTCGTTCCCGGAATCGCCGGCCACGTACACGGCGTGCTCCGGCAGGTCGTAAAGGGCCCGGACGTGATCGACCGCGGTGCCTTTCGAGGCCGCCTCCGGCAGGACGTCGAGATACCGCCCGTGGCTGTGGATCACGTTCGCGGCGAGTCCGGCCTGGGCCAGACGCGCGCGGACGCGCCGCTCGGCCGCCTTGTCGCCGAAATAGCTCAGCTTCAGGGCCCGCTGCTCCAGAGGCCCCTGGGGGGTGAGCCCATCGAGCCCGTCGAGCGCCGCCCGCACGGCGGCCCGGTCCCAGCCGGCTTCGATGGTCCGCCGCCACGCGGCATCCGCCGTGTAGGTCACGCCGTTGGCGTCGAGGTGGTAGATCTCGGACCCCACCGAGGTGATCATCACCTGGGGCCGGGGGCTCGCCTGCTGCTCCAGCACCGCCATGGCGCTGTGGAAGGACCGGCCGGTGGCGACGCCGAAGGCCAGGCCCTCCTGCCGGCTGCGCCAGCGGCGGAAGATGCCGAGCCCCGCGTCGCAGCCGACCAGCGTGTTGTCGATATCGCAGACGAGGAGTTGCCGGGGCGCCGGAGCGGGCGGTTCCGGGTTGAGCAGCGCGCGCAGCAGGACGTGATAGCGGGCGGCATGCCGGTCCCAATCGTAGGCGGCCGCCGCCCGGCCGCCGCCGGCCACGCAGCGTGCGTAGAGCGCCGGATCACCCAGGATCCGCAGGCAGGCCTCGGCGATGGCGCCGGGGGCTCGGGGATCGACCAGAAGGCCGTTGCCGCAGGTTTCCACGATGTCGTTGGGCCCACCGCTGTCGGTGGCGACCAGCGGGAGGCCGGCCGCCGAGGCTTCCAGCAGCGTCAGGCCGAAGGGCTCGTTGAGGGCCGGGTTGACGAACAGGCCGCCACGGGTCCGGGCATGGGCGTAGATGGCCGGAACGTCCTCCGGGCGATGCGTCTTCGGGTAGGCGACGCGCCCGTAGAGGTCGTAACGGTCGATCAGCACCAGCAGGTCGCGCATCGTCGCGGCCATGTCGCCGTCGAGGGTGTCGATATCGTCGCGGATGCCGGCGACGATCACGAGATTGGCGCGGGCCTGGAGAGCCCGGTTCTCGCCGTAGGCGCGCACCAGCGCCGCGAGGTTCTTGCGCGCGACCGGCCGGGCGAGCGCCAGGATCGCCGGCTTGCCGGGATCGTCGAGGAAGCGGTCGATCGCCGCGTCGACGCGGGGGTGGGTCTGGGCTGCGGCGAAGCGGGCGAGGTCGCTGCCGGGAGGGAGAACGCGGATGCGGCCGGGATCGTAGGCCGCGTAGCCGGCATACTGGACCTCGGCCTCGTCCCGCGAGGACGCGATGACGAGTTCGGCGCGCGCCAGGGCCTCCTCCTCGGCGGCGATCCGTCGAACGAGGTCGGGCCGGACGGGGACCGCGCCCAGCATCGATGCCTTGACCCGCCCGAGGGAATGGGCGGTGAACACGAAGGGGATGCCGAGGCGATCCTGCACCAGGGCCGCGACCGTCGCCGCGTCCGCGTAATGCGCGTGGATGAGATCCGGCGCCCGGTCCTGCGCGGCGATCCAGGCAACGAGATTCTCCGCGAACGAGGCGACCTCGGTGTGCATCGCCTCCTTGTCGCGGTAGTCCGGGGACGCGCTCGCGAGCCGCACGAGCGTCACCTTGTCGGCGATCGGCTCTTCAGGCACGGCGTAGGCGGCGCCGAGGGGGCCGTGAAACAGGCGGGTCGCCACCACGATCCGCGTGAGGTCGCGGTCCTGCTTCGAGGCCGAAACGAGATCGAGCAGGTAGCGGATATGGCCGCCGGTATCGGCGGTGAGCCCGTAGACGACGCCGTCGCCGCGCAGGCAGCCCTGCAGGGCGATATGCAGAACGAACATCAGGCGCAGGCTGCGGCTCTCGGACGGGCCCTGCCATTTAACCTATGTAAAGAGCCTGCTGCGATTCGGGCTAACATATGTAAAGAGGTTGCCGTGCTCCGCGTTGCCCAGATCGCGCCTAACATTTTTCCCGTTCCCCCAAATCATCATGGCGGCACCGAGCGGGTTGTGCACGATCTCAGCACGGCGCTGCGAAGCTTGGGTGTCGAAGTAACATTGTTTGCTTCCTCGGACAGTGCGACAGACTTACCGCGCGTCGGCAATTACCCGAGTCTCGCAGCGCTGGAACGGCAATTCGGGCGCGTCGCACCCGGGGTGCCGGCGGCCCTGGACGCCCTGCAACTCGAGGCCCTGCGCGGGCGGCTCGACACGTTCGACATCGTCCATTGCCACGGCGAATTCGCCCATGCCGCGCTCCTGGGTGAGCGGCGTCGGCACAGTCTGACCACCATCCATTGGCGGGTGGACGAACTCGACCGGGCTCTGTTCTTCCAGGGCTTCCCGGACCTGCCGGTGGCGGCGATCTCGGCCGCGCAGGCCGCCGGCATCCCGGCCGGAAATCGGGCCGGCATCGTGCATCACGGCATAGACCGGACCCGCTACGGCCTCCGCACCGCGCCGGACGATCACGTCGCCTTCGTGGGCCGCATGACCGACCAGAAGCGGCCCGATGTGGCCATCCGCGTCGCGCGCGCCGCCGGCCTGCCGATCCGGCTCGGCGGCACGGTCGATGTCGGCAACCCCGATTATTTCGACCGGCGGGTGCGTCCCCTCCTCGGCACCGAGGCGACCTATCTCGGACCCGTCGACGATGCCCGGAAGGGCGAACTCCTGGGGAGCGCGCGGGCGCTCCTGTTCCCGATCGACTGGCCCGAACCCTTCGGTCTCGTGATGATCGAGGCGATGGCCTGCGGAACCCCGGTGGTCGCCTGGAATCGCGGGTCGGTCCCCGAGATCGTCGAGGACGGGGTGACGGGCTTCATCGTCTCCACCGAGGCCGAGGCGGTCGCCGCCCTCGCCCGGATCGGGCAGCTCGACCGCGTCGGGATCCGCCGCCGGTTCGAGGCGCGGTTCACCGCCGAGCGCATGGCCGGAGACTACATCGCGCTCTACCACCGCCTGCTCGACCGCTGATGCGCACGGCCCTCCTGGCTTGGGACTACCCGCCATCCCCGAGCGGGCTCTCCACCGCCGCCCGCGAGATCGCCGAGAGCCTCGTCGAGGCCGGCGCGGAGGTCACGGTCTTCACCCTCGACCGCACCGGACGCGAGCGGATCGGCGGCGTCACGGTGGTGGGCCTCGCCCTGGCACCTGGGAGTTCCCTGGCGCGGCTGCGTCGGTGGGGTTCCGCCGGTCATCTCGCCGCCCCGCTCGCGTTCCGGCGCGCCGTGCTCGCGGCACACGATGCGTCCCCCTTCGACGTCATCGAGGCGACGAACTGGTACGCGCCGGCCGCGCTGCTCGTGGGCCGCCGGGATCTCCCGCTCGTGACCCGCAGCTCGACGCCGGCCGCCTTCACCCGTGACGCCGCCGACAGCCTGCGGAACCGCCTGGACGGCTGGGCCGCCGACGGGCTCGAAAGGCGGCAGGCCCGAGGGAGCGCCGCCCTCATCGCCAACACGGCGGTGCACGGGGCGGTGATCGCCCGAGCCTACGCGCTGACCGGGCGGCAGCCGGACGCCGTGATCGGCCTCAGCCTTCCCCCCGAGGCCACCGCCGCCGCGCACAGCGCCGCCTACCCGGAGGCGGCGGAACCGGTGCGCCTGCTCTTCGTCGGGCGGGCGGAGGCGCGGAAGGGGTTCGACGCCCTTCTGGGCGCGGTCGCGATCCTCGGTGCCGAGCGGGAGGGAGGCACGCTGCCGGCTTTCCACCTCGACCTCGTCGGCGTTCCGCCGGGCGATCTCCCGGCCGATCTGCCCGCTGTGGCGCGGCGGCATCTCCGCGCCCTGGGCCGGATCGACGCCCAGGCCCTGTCCGCGGCCTATACCGAGGCCCACGCGGTGCTCGCGCCCTCCCGCTATGAAAGCTTCGGCCTCGTCTACCAGGAGGCCCTGGCCTATGGCCGCCCGGTCCTGGCCTGCGCCGAGGATGCGAGTGCCCGCGCCTTCGTCGGCGCGCCCGATGCCGGCCCCCTGGCCTCGGCGGCGACCGGACCGGCCCTCGCCGAGGCCCTGCGTCCCCTCCTCGCCGATCCGGATTTGCGCCGCGCCTACCGCGCCCGCGCCCTGGCGGCGGCCGGGCGCTTCAGCCGGGCGAGCCTCGGGCGCGAGACACTGGCGCTCTATGAGCGGGCCATTGCGGCGGCACGGGGCGGCTGACGGCGCGGTCGCGTCGGAGCCCGGCCTGTCAGTCGGCGTAGGGGCGCAGCAGCGCGGCCTCTTCCTCCGGGCGTCCGCGTCCGGGATCGAGCGCCTCGTAGCGCCGCGACCGGGCCCGCACATGGGCCGCGTTCAGCCGGTGCTCGATGCACCCGTGCAGGGCGATCATGCTTCCGGGCCATCCGGCGGCGAGTACCGGGCGCTCATGGACGCGACCGGCATAGCGCAGGTGAGCGCGGTTCAACCGGTACTGGACGTCCGGGAAGACGTCCGAGAGGACATCATCGACCCGGTTCGCACGGGCGAGGCCGACGGAAACGACATCCTCCGCCTCGGCGAGGGCCGCCAGCGCGGGCAGCAAACCGGCGGTCGCGGGGCCGAGCGCCTCGTCGGCATCGAGCTGCAGCATCCAGCCATGGCGGGCGAGCGCCTGGAGGGCATTGCGCTGCGCGGCGAAATCCCCGTCCAGGGGCCGGGCGGCGACGCGCACCGCCCCGGCGGCCAAACCCGCGACCGTGACCGGCTCCGCCGCCCGCGCCGGCCCGTCGATCAGGATGACGACATCGTCCGTCCAGCCGGCCTGCATCGGCAGCGAGGCCAAGACCGCATCCCGGTCGGCCGGACGGCAGATGAGGCCGAGAGAGACCGGACGCCGCTCGGCGGTTTCGAGGGCGAAGAGTTCGGCTTCGGCGGCCCGGGTGCCGTGGGGGTGCCGGAGTTCAAAGCGGCCGGCTTCGTCGCGGGGACGAACGCCGAGCCGCCACCGGTTCGCGGCGCTGCGCAGGGTGTAGAGGTCGAGCCCGTAGGGCGCCTCGCGGTCGGGCGCGAAGACGGGACCGGCGAGGCTTCGGGCCAGATGCGCGTGGCAAGCCTCGGCCTCCCCTCCCTCCGTGAGCAGGACCCCGCAGGCGTTGCAGGCCAGCGGAAAGGCACGGCGCTCGCCGCATGGATAGGACAGGGCGCGGTCGCTCGGCCCGATCATGGCCGCCGCACACACGAAGCATCGGCGCATGATCCCGTCTCCCGCACCCGCGATCCGGCCGAGGCCTGGATGCCTCGGGCCAGCGCCTTACCTTGGCGTTTCCCGACACCCCTGCCGCACGTGTTCCCGGACGTCGACCCCCTCTCCACCGGCCGCGCCGGCCTGCCCGCAGACGGGTCCCTCGCCATCGTCGGCAATGCGCCCGGGACGGGCGTGTGCGGACCCGTGATCGACGCTGCGGACAATGTGGTCCGCTTCAACAACGCATCCGGCTTCGGCGGGGCCACCGGGGGCCGCGTCACGCATCTCGCTCTGGTCAATCGCGGCGGCCAGCCGCGAGAATGGCTGGCGGACCGGCATTTCCTCGACCGCCCGGTGATCCGCGCCGCGCGGACCTTCATCCTCCCCTTCCCGATGCTGCCGGCGGAGCACAATGTCCCCGAGCCGATCTGCTGGACCCGCGAGATGCTGGCGCTGCTGCAACCGCTGGGCCGTCCGGTCCTCCTCCTGCCCGAGGCGGTGCACAGGCAGGCCCATGCCCTGCTCGGCGGTGGCACGGCGGGACGTCCGAACCCGAGCACCGGCTTTCTCGTGACCCTCGCGCTGCTGCTCGGCCGCCCCGAGGGTGCGCGGTCGGCGCAGGCCTACGGCTTCGGTTTCGCCGGCTGGCCCGGCCATCCCTGGGCGGCCGAGCGCGCATGGTTCGCCGAGGCCGAGGCGGCCGGACGCATCCGTGTGCATCGGCCATCCCCGACGGAGCGGTAACGTCATGTCCACGCTGATCACCGTCCTGAAGGGCGGCGGGCGCTACGACGCCACCTGGGTCGCCCGCCTCGCGGGGGGCATCCGCCGCCATGCCCCGGCCTTCGAGCGGATCCTCTGCCTCACCGACCTGCCCGTGGCCCTTCCGGGGGTGGAGACGATCCCGCTCTTGCACGCGTGGCCTGCCTGGTGGGCAAAGATGGAGGCGTTCCGCCCCGGTCTCAGCACCGGCCCGACCCTGCTGTGCGACCTCGATACGGTGCTGACCGGCCCGGCCGACGCCTTGGCCACGCCCGGCTTCGCCGCGATGGAAGACTATTTCCACAAGGGCCGGCTTTCCAGCGCCCTGATGCGCTGGTCCGGGGACGAACTCTCGTCGCTCTACACGACGTTCGCCGCCGACCCCGACCGATGGATGACACCGGGGTCCTGCGGCCCCGTGCCGAACGCGGTGCACGGCGATCAGGTCGTCATCGATCGATTGCTGCGCCAGTGCGGTCGGCAACCGGATTTCATCCAGCGCCTCCATCCCGGCCTCCTCGATTTCTACGATCCCCGGCGCGACATCCACGGCCCGGTGGTGATCTTCATCGGAGAGGCGAAGCCGGACACCGCGACGGGTGCCGTGCAGGCTGCGTGGACGCGTGGCTGATGGGACGCCTGGCCCCGTCATGGCCGGCGGCATCGAGCGCGGTGTCGTCGCCGGGTCGGCCGGAAAGGTCCGGCGTGGGGGCGTGGTGCAAATCCGCGCTCGATGCGCCCGATGGCAGCGCCTGTCGCGCCGCAGGCCTCGTCTTTCGCGAGGTTCGACCTACTGTACTGCCGGGAAAGTGACAGCTTCTCGGGGGGCGGCGTCTGTCCATGACTCGGCCGACAATTGCGACCGGCCCGCTTTCGTGCGACGGCCAGTGATGTTCGGCATCCCGATCCGCTGCACCGCGTCCACCGTCGTGCCCCTACGGCCGATGACCGCGCCGGGTCCGGTCTGAGCGGCCATGCCGACGACGACAGACGCTCTTCGGGACCCGGACCGGCTCGCGGCCCTCGACGCCCACGAGATCCTCGACACGGTCCCTGAACAGGGTTTCGACGACATCGCGCGCTTGGCGGCCCGCTTGTGTGCGACCCCGGTCGCCCTCGTCAGCTTCGTGGCGGTGGACCGGCAGTGGTTCAAGGCCCGCGTCGGCTTTCCCGATTGCGAGACCGACCTGAATTCCTCGGTCTGCCAGTTCGTCCTCACCGAGCCGGACCTGCTGGTGATCCCGGATCTCGCCGTCGATCCCCGCACCGCCGCCAACCCGCTGGTCGCCGGGCATCCCGGCATTCGCTTCTACGCCGGGGCACCGCTGCGCTCCCCGGAGGGCGAGGTGCTCGGCTCCCTCTGCGTGATCGACCTCGTTCCTCGCCCGAACGGCCTTACAACGGAGCAGGCGGACGACCTGAAGGCGCTCGCACGCCAAGTCGGCGACCTGATGGAACTGCGTCGTGGGCTCCGGCAGCGTGACGGTCTGATCGTCGAGCAGCAGGCCCTTCTGCGCGAGCGCGAGGCCTATGCGCGCGCTCTGGCGGCCGTGTCGTCGAGCAAGGGCGATCTGGATGTCATCCTCGATGCCGTCCTGGCCGGAGCCATGGACGCCCTGCCGGCCGCCGAGGGCGGGGTCATCGGGCTGATCGAAGGCGACGAATTGCAGTACCGCGCCGTCCGCGGCAGCCTCGGCGCGCACAGGGGCCTGCGCGTGTCCCTGGAGGGCAGCACGTCCGGGGTCTGCGCCCGCCTGAACGCGCCGGTTCTTCTGGCCGATGCCTGCGGTGATCCGCGCGTCAACCAGGAATTGATGCGGTTGATCGACATGCGTTCGGCCGTGCATGCGCCGATCGCCCGTGCCGGCCAGGTCCTCGGCGTGCTCAAGCTGCAGGCGGCCAGGACGGACGTGTTTTCGACGCGCGATCTGGATCTGGTGCAGCGGTTCGCCATGGCGGCCTCGGCCGGCCTCACCGAGGCGCGCGAGGTCGCGATCCAGCGGGCGCTGACGATCAGCGAGGACCGGTACCGCACGCTGTTCGACACGATCGACCAGGGCTTCTGCGTCATCCGGTTCTTCGACGGTCCACACGGACCCCTGAGCGACTACGTGCATGTCGAGGCCAACCCGGCCTTCGCGCATCACCTCGGGATCGCGCATGTCGCCGGCCAGACCCTGCGCGACATCGCCCCCGACAGCGAGACCGGCGGCTGGCTCGAGCGCTACGGCGAGGTGCTGCGCACCGGGCGTCCCGCCCGCTTCGACCGCCTGTTCGCGCCCACCGGCCGGCACCTGGAAGTGTCGGCCCATCGCGTCGAGCCGGCGAGCCGCGGCGAGGTCGCGGTGCTGTTCACGGACATCACGGCGCGCAAAGCCGCCGAGGCCGCGCTGCGGGCCAGCGAGGCGGTGGCCCGGGAGAACGTGCAACGCGTGCAGCTGGCGCTGGCGGCCGGTGCGATCATCGGCACATGGTTCTGGGACCTGCCGAGCGACCGCTTCACGGTCGATGAGGCGTTCGTCAACGCCTTCGGCCTCGACCCGGCGCTGGGCCGGGACGGGATCCCGCTCGCCCAAATCGTTGCGACCGTCCACCCCGAGGATCGGGAGGGGTTGTCCCAGGCGATCTCGGAGGCCATCGCCCGGGGCGGCGCCTACGCGCACCAGTACCGAACACGGCGCGCGGACGGGAAGTACTATTGGCTGGAGGCGAATGGCCGGGTCGATCACGCCCCCGACGGCACGCCCCTGAGCTTCCCGGGCGTGCTCATCGACGGGGAGGCCCGGCGCGCCGTCGAAGCCGAGCGCGACAGGGCGGCGTCCGAATTGCGTGCCCTCAACGAAACGCTGGAGCAGCGCGTCACCGAGCGGACGGCGGAGTTGATGCAGGCCGAGGAACTCCTGCGTCAGTCGCAGAAGATGGAGGCGGTCGGGCAACTCACCGGCGGCCTCGCCCACGACTTCAACAATCTGCTCGCCGGCATCTCCGGGTCGCTCGAACTGATGCAGACCCGGATGGCGCAGGGTCGGTTGACGGATATCGACTGGTACATGACCGTGGCCCAGGGGGCGACCAAGCGCGCGGCGGCGCTCACCCATCGCCTGCTCGCCTTCTCCCGGCGCCAGACCCTCGATCCCAAGCCGACCAACGTGAACCGCCTGATGGCGGACATGGAGGAACTGATCCGGCGCACCATCGGGCCGGAGATCGCGCTGGAGGTGGTCGGCGCGGCAAGCCTGTGGCCGACGCTGGTCGATCCCGGCCAGCTCGAGAACGCCCTGCTCAACCTGTGCATCAACGCCCGCGACGCGATGCCGGACGGCGGACGCATCGTCATCGAGACCGCCAACAAGTGGCTGGATCGGCCCTCGGCCATCAAGCACGAGATCCCGGAAGGGCAATATCTCTCGCTCTGCGTATCCGACACCGGAACCGGCATGCCGCCGGACGTGATCGCCCGGGTGTTCGAGCCGTTCTTCACGACCAAGCCGATGGGCCAAGGCACAGGCCTCGGCCTGTCGATGATCTACGGTTTCGCCCAACAATCGGGGGGTCAGGTCCGGATCTACTCGGAGGTGGGCCAGGGTACGACCGTGTGCCTGTACCTGCCGCGCCATTACGGGGAGACCGAGGAGGACGAGGCCGTGGACCGGCTCACCGAGGCGGCCCGCGCCGACCGTGGTGAGACGGTGCTGATCGTCGACGACGAGCCGTCCGTGCGGATGCTGGTCACGGAGGTGCTGGAAGATCTCGGCTACACCGCCATCGAGGCCAGCGACAGCGTGGCCGGGCTGAAGGTGCTGCGGTCGGACGTCCGCATCGACTTGCTGGTGACCGATGTCGGCCTGCCGGGCGGGATGAATGGGCGGCAGATGGCCGACGCGGGGCGCGTCCAGCGCCCGAACCTCAAGGTCCTGTTCATCACCGGCTACGCCGAGAATGCAGCGGTCGGCAACGGGCACCTCGCGCCGGGCATGCAGGTGCTGACCAAGCCGTTCCCCATGGAGGCCCTCGCCGCCCGCATTCGGGACCTGATCCACGCGCCGTGAGCGGGCCGCCGGTCCGATCGGGGAACGAACCGTCTCCCTCTCTGTTCGGCATCGAACACCGGAGACGTCGCACCCATGGTCATGATCCTCATTTGCATCCTCGCGCCTTGGCTCGCGATGTTCCTGCGCGGAAAGGTGCTGCAGGGGATCCTGTGCATCATCCTGCACATCACGCTGATCGGCTGGATTCCGGCGACGATCTGGGCGCTGATCGTCACGCGGAAGGAAACGGCCTGACGCGCGTTGACCATCCGAACCTGAAGGTCGGAGGTCCTGTCATGCGGTCCCGTCGCAGATCATCGAAGACGTCGGCGACGATGCTGGCGATGGGCACCGAACTCGCCATGCTCGGCCTTGAGGCGCAGTTGGTGATCGGCCAGCGCATGGCGATGTTCATGCTCGGCGGCCCCAAGGCGCGCAAGGAAGCGCGGCTGATGGTGACCGAGAAGGTCAAGGCGGCCGGCGAGTCGGCGATGACCCTCGCCACGGGTGGAAACCCCCGCAAGGTCGTCCGCGCTTACCGGCGGAAGGTCCAGGCCAACCACCGTCGCCTCTCCAGGGGCTGACCGCGCTCGCTCAGGTTCCCCTGCTCGGGACGGCCTAGATATTCTCTCGGGCGGCTTGCTCGGCGCATGCCTTCGCCACGTCCGAGATCGGCAAATTCGAGTGGCCGGCTGCGCTCGATGTTTCGTCGAGGCAGGCGCGCACACGATTTCGGGACGCATCGCCACCGCTCGCCGCGTCCAGCGTCCGCAGGAGCGCGTCTTTCTCCGTGGACGAAGCGCCACTCCAAGCCTGCATCGTGTCGCCTTCGCTCAACGCGAAAGCGGGTGTTCCGAGAACGAGCAAACTCACGACAGTGATGGATAGAAAGCGCATTGCCATAGCCTCGGATGATGAAGCCCCTGCGCCTGCTCCCGGCGGGCGGGATTTCGAGCCTGCGAACGGAAGTCCTCACCAACAGAACTAGGTCCTGAAGCCCGTTCGCGGATTGCCTTCGGCTTGGGTCAAAAACGCACAGCTCACTGCGGCGAGCGAGGCGTGCAGCGTGGTCGCCCCGACGCGAGAATGTTCACGGCGCGCGCCGCGACCAGCCCCACGGTCAACAGCGAGACCATCGCCTCGGCATCCGCGCAGCCCCTTCCGGTCCCTGAGCCGGCTCGTCGGACCGCTAACGCTTCTTGCCCAACTCGGCGGCGATGTCCTTGGTCATGCGGCCGACCTTCCGATGGGCCGCCGTAAGCTGGTCCTGGGTGACGCCCCACCGCTTCATCCAGAACTCGACAGCCTTGCGTTCCGACAGATCGAGCCGGTCCTTATCGATGAAGCCGCGCTTGTCCTTGAGACCGGCCATGGAGGGTCCTGTGGGGTTGCTGACACGCCGTTCGGCGCTCGCGCGCACGAGGCCGCAATGTCCGCTACAAACCGTTCGAAAATGTGGGTTGCAAGGGGGCTTGGCCCGCGACCAAATCGGATATCGACAAGCGGGCCTGCTGCTTTGCGCCCAGACCGGCCATGAAACCGGCAGTGATAGGATCCCCTCAGCGGGCACTGCCGGCCTACCACGGACGAACGCGTCTTGTGCGCGGCACGAACCGCCCGCATGAGGCGCGACCAAGACCCTGGACGGCCACCGCCCGGTACTTGCGCTCTACTGCGCACTCGCAGACGAACCGCACCTGCGCGACGGCATCCCGTTACGCAAATGGTCAGACCGATGGGACGGGCCTAGTGCCGCTGGTGCTCAGGGCCGGCCGCCTCCTCACCGTGCCGACGATCCGCCCCCTCCAGCCCCGACGGCCGCATGCGAAGGGCCGGGGCCGCTGCCGCCTCCCCTGCCGGCATCGGGTCTCCCGGCGCCCGCGCTGCGTCGCCGATCTCGTCCATCACCAACTGGTTCAGCGCGCAGATGAAGGAGGAACGCCGGTAGCCGTCGTGGCGCGAGAGGGCGTTGTCGAAGGCGCGCACGTTCCAGAAGGGATCGTTGCCGGACGTGATCGGCGCGATGCCGGTCAGCGGGAGCCCGTGTTGGAACCGCACGGCGGGCGCTCCCTGGCCGTCGAGCCCCGGCTCGGGCGGGGTAAGATCCGCGCTGTCCCACCCCTGACCGCCCTGCGACGCCCGTCGCCGCCGCGCACGGCTCAGCCAGCGGTCGGCGCGCGGACAGTCGATATCCGCGTCCGCCAGTGTGCCGTAAGCGTGCTGCACTTCGGTCGACATGGCCGCGAGTCCCAGCATCTCGTGCGTCGTTCCGAACGGGGCCGCCGACGGCTGCGCGTCGGCGAGCACCCCGGCGGCTGGCCGCGGCGGGTCGAGATTGCCGATCGTGTGGGATTCCTCCGGCAGGCTCACCTGGAACGGGAACGTCGCCGCCAGGAGCGAGAGCGCGCGCAGGGGCAACGTTAGCACGCTGTCGAGGAGGTCGGGCGCGCGTGGGGATGCGCAGCTCATGCCGCGCGGCTGCACGCGTTCGATGCGTGCGGCCGTGCGGTCCAGAAAGTCCGCGGCGGGGCGGAAGTCGAACTTGAAGGTCGGGAACAGGTCGTGGGTCGCCCAGTCATACTCGACGCCGTCCCCGAACATCGCGTCCGTGCCGGCGAGGCGCTCCCGGATGTGGCGGCGGGCCCCCTGGAACCCGTCCTCGACATCGAGGCCGATCCAGGCGCAGTCGCCGGGTCGCAGGCCGCCGGCGGGAAAGGCCAGGGCGGCGGTCACCGCCATGACGATGGGGCGCTGCGTCACCGGAAACAGGTCTTCGCCGCGTCCGTCCCCGCCCGGCCGGGCGGGCATACGCTCCCAGACCGCCCGCTGGACGGCGGTCCACTTGTTGGCCTCCGAGGCTGGGTTGATCAGGATCACCAGGTTGCCGAGGACCGGCGACAGGGTCTCGCCGGACCGGTGGCGCCGGACAGCCTTGAGCAGATCGTCCTTCAGACCGGTGGCGAGCATGTTGCCGCCCAGGCTGTGCCCAGCGACGACCAGCTTGTTGTGCCGGTCGGTGCCATCCGGTGAGGGTCGCGCCAAGACCGCTTCGAGGGTGCGCAGGGCCGAGATGGCGGCGGGTGCGATCGCCTCGCTCACGGGCTTTCGGTCGAAAAGGGTCGCCGCCGCGGAGAGGGTGCCGAAGAAGCCGCCGAGACGGTCGCCGAACGCGGCGCGGAGGCCGCGCTCGTCGACCCTCGCACCCCGCCAACCCACGTAGATCGCCGTCACGTCGGCATCGCAGGCGTGGGGGTCGGCCGGGCAACGCTGGCGCAGGAAGCGTGCGGCGTGGGCCGCGTAGTACCGGAGGTCCGCGACGTTGGCGTCACCGATACGCGCATCGTGCCGCCAGCCGTGGACGAAGGCGATGACGTAATGCGTACCGGTCGAGAGGTGCTGCGTCAGGGCATCGAGCTGGGTGATGACGGGGCGCAGCCCGGTTGCGGGTTGGCTCCGGGCGCGCATCTCGCCCTCCATGGCGTGGCGGAGCATGGCGCTGTCGATGGCCACATCGGTGTCGCCCGAGCGTGACACGAGGGCGTAGGGCTCGCCGTCCTCCTTGAATTCCAGGAAGCCGAGGGTGTAGGCGAGCGGCTCACCGCCGCGCGCCGAAGGGATGACGTGGCGCTGCAGGGCGCACCGCAGGCGGGTTCGCCAGCGCGGATCGGCGGCGATTGCGTTCTCGTCGTTTGTGGGATCGAGCGAGCCATCGGCGTCGGGACCCGCCCTCGCTCGACCGGGCTCGCTGAGGACGGTCCAGCCCGAGGCCAAGCCCTCCCGGCATTCCGGCACGGCTGGATCGAGGTCGCGGTAGGCCCGCGCGCGGGGCGTCGAGAGGACGCCGTAGTTCAGGAACAAGATACACAGCGACAGGACGACGAGGGTCGTCGCGAAGACCGTGATCCCACGGACGGCTCTCCGGACAATCTGCGAGATCGTTGAAAGCAGGGACCGAAACGGCTTCGGTCTTCTCGCGCCATCGTCGGCCGTACTCGGCTGTCTGCCAAGATCGCTCATCGGCCCGCAGATGCGCGCAGATGGGCCGAGAGATGGCGGAGGGCGGTTCCGCTCGCAAGGTGCCCGAGGCCGAAGCGCAGGCGATCGCCCGGGATGGGGGCAAGGGGCGACCGCCACAGCCCCGAGGGCAGGACGAGGAGGCCGGCCTCCGCCGCGATCCGCAACGCGAAGCGTTCGGCGCCCTCCGGGCCTCGGAAGCGCGGGAAGGCGAAGGCGAGATTGCGGGGCGATTCCATCTCGAAGAACTCCGAGTGGCGGTCGATCAGCGCGTGGAGTCGACGGTGGTTGCGTCGGCCGATCGCCCGGGTCCAGGCAGTGATACGCCTCTCCGACCGTAGCGCAACGTGGGCGAGAACCTCGCTCGGGGAAGAGACACAGCTCGACAGCAGGCTTTTGGCCGCGAGGACCCGCGCGAGCACGTCGCGGTCTCGACAGCACGCCCAGCCGACGCGCAGCCCGGGCAGTCCGAAGCCCTTCGAGAGACCGTTGATCGATATCCCGCGCTCGTAGCCTTCGACGACCGGGTACGCCGAGCCTGCGATGTCGGTCTGGCGATAGACCTCATCGTTGACGAGCCAGAGCCCACGCTGCCGGCATAAGGCGATCAAGCCGTCCAGCGTCGCCGCGTCGATGGCCGCACCGGTCGGGCTGTTCGGGAAGTTGATCAGGACGAGATTCGTGTTCGGGCGAAGCACCGCGGCGAGCCGATCGAGGTCGAGGGTCCAGCCCCGATCGGCGTCGAGGGCGACGCCGCTCGCCGCGCACAGGCTCGTCACCGCGAGTTCGGATGGCCGATAGATCGGCACCACCACGACGGCGTGATCGTCCGGCCCGAGCAGCGCACGCAGCACGCAGGTGACGGCCTCCTGCGCACCCGCGCAGACGAGGACGTCATCGGCCGCGAGCCCCGCATGGCGTGCGGCGATCGCCCCGCGAAGCCAGTGAGCCCCCCGCGGATCGCTGTAGCCAAGCTCCAGACCGGACCAGCGGCGGAGATCGTCGGCTTCGGCCAAACGGAGCAGCGAGGCGAGCGGCAGGGTCTGCGAGTCGGAGGCGGCCAGGGCGTGATGCGCGCAGTCCGTCCAGCGCGCGAGGAAGTCCGCGAGCGCGAAGGCCTTGTCGCCGCCGGACTCGCGATTGTCGTGCGGCGGTGCCTCGGACCCCGCTCGGCAGGCCATATCCGGGTCGAGGGCGGCGGCGGGGGACACGCTCACGGGCGGGGCGCCGGGTTCGCCGCGACGCGGAGGTAGGTCGAGATGATGCGGGTGGCGGCCCGTAACGTCCCCCGCAGCGAGCCCGCAACCTTGGAGACGCCGCCGACGCGGCATCGATAGGGCATCGGCACCTCGTGGATCCGCAAACCGGCGCGTGCGGCCTGCATCTGCATCTCGATGTTCCAGCCGTAGGTCGGCTCGCGGAGGTCGAGGGCCTGCAGCGCGGCGCGGTCGATGGCACGGAAGGCGCACATGTCGGTGTAGCGGACGCCGTAGCGCAGGCCGATGCCGAGGCCGGCGAGGCGGCCCGCCAGCACTTGGTGCCACAGCATCGCTCCCGGCTCGCGGCGGCCCAGGGTGCGCGAGGCGAGGACGAGGTCGTAGCGGCCCGCCAGCACCGGGTCGGCGATCCGGTCGATCAGGTCGCCGCGGTCCGCCCCGTCGCCGTCGAGATAGACGATGACGCGCGAGGCCGGATCGGCCGCCGCCGCCCCGCGCGCGCAGGCCCGGCCGTAGCCGCGGCCGGCCTCGATCACCCGGGCGCCCGCGGACCGGGCGATGTCCTGCGTCCCGTCGGTCGAGCCGCTGTCGGCGACGATGACATCAGCCGCGTAGGCCGGCGGGATCTCGCGGATCACCGCGCCGATCGCTTCGGCCTCGTTGAGGGTCGGTATCACGATGCTGACCGGGTGCATCGCTCAGAGGCTCCACCGCAGGCCGCAGTTCCGGCACGGGGCCGGCGGCGCATCGGAAAGGAGCGATGAGCGGAAGTCGCGGTAGGCCGCGCCGTTCCAGATCTCGCGGAGCGTCGCCTGCGTCGCGTCGCCCAGCGTGTAGTGGGAATAGCCGCGCACCGAGAAGGGCGCGATGCAGCAGGGCAGCGCCCGCCCATGGGCCGTGAAGTACATCAGGGACCAGGGCCGCCGGCAGGTGGCCCAGGCCCGGTCGTCCTGCCGCTTCAGGCTGATCCCCGGCTCGGTCGCGCCCGAGGCGTCGAGTGTCACCCCCAGCGACCGGCCCAACGCCTCGGCCTCTGCGATCGCGGCGGCCTCCACCGCCTGGGTGCTTTCGAACAGCGACAGGTCGGCGCGGGCCATGCCGTACCCGTCCTCGTCGAAGACGAGGCGCTGAAGGTGAACCTCGGTCACGCCCATCTCGGCCGCCAGCCGGACGAAGGCCGGGAGCTGATCCACGGTTTCCTTGAGACCCGTGAGCCAGAGCGAGACCCGGGGCGTCGTGGCGCCGGTCGCCTTCTGGAAAGCGATGAACTTGCCGACATCGCGCACGATGCGGTCGAAGAAGTCCTTGCCGCGCACCCTCCGGTAGGAGGCCCGGTCGGCGGCGTCGAGGGAGACGCGCAGCTCGTCGAGACCGGTGTCGATCAGTTCCCGGAAGCGCTTGGGCTGCATCAGGGTGCCGTTCGTGTTGAACAGGACGTAGGTGCCACGGTCCTTCAGGTAGCGGACCATCCGCGGCAGGTCCTTCACCAGCATCGGCTCGCCGACCCCGTGGAGCACGACCCGGGCGACGTTCGGCACCTGGTCGACGATCCGCGTGAACAGAGCCCAGCTCATGTCGGCCGGGGGCTCAAGGGTCTCGAAGGTGCGCGGGCAGGTCTCGCAGAGCAGGTTGCAGCGGTTCGTCACCTCCAGGTAGAGGCAGACCGGCGGCGTCTCGGCCTCGGATGCGCGGTCGGGACCGACCTCCTCGAAATAGCGGCGCGGGTCCTTCAGGGCGGCTGTAGCCGTCATCGGGCGGTTCCTTGCGGGAGGGCGGCCAGGGGCGCGGTGCGGGCCTGCCACACCGAACGGGCGGCCAGGACGAGGGCCGGGACGAAGACCAGCGACGGCCACAGGAAGCGGTCGTTGAACGGGTCGATGAGGAACACAATCGGCGCCGAGCCGAGCCAGATCAGGGCCGGGGCCGGGGCCACCACCGCAGGCAGTGTCAGCCAGGGATAGTACCAAGCGTAGTGCGGGCTTGCCGCGCAGGTCGTGAGGGCCGCCAGGATGCCGGCATCGCGGCACAGCGCGACGGCATCGGCCTGGACTCCCCGGCCGCGGCCGAAGGCAATGCGCAGCGAGAGGGCGGCGAGCGCCAGTCCAGCGCAGACCAGATAGGTTCGCAGCAGGCCCGGGGGGCTGAGCCCGAGATGGCCGAGCCCGGCCAGCAGCCAATAGCCCACGCCGACGTCGTAACCCTCCTCGGCCCCGTAGCCCCCGGCGAAGCCGAGCACGTTCGCGCCGGCGCCGAGGTAGGGCAGGTAGAGGACACCGATCACGGCCAGCCCGGCGAGCATCGGCCGCCACAGCCGGCCGCCGCGGACGAAAGCGGGCGCCACCGCGACGGGGAGAACCTTCACCAGCGTCGCGGCGGCCAAGAGCGCGCCCGCGAGACCGTCGTGACGGCGGGTGCGGGCGAGCAGCGCCAAGCCGAGGAGGCCGATCGCCACGGCATCGACATGTCCGTCGCAGGCGAAGGACCACAGGGCGAGCGGGTTCCAGGCGTAGATGAGGATGCGGGTCGACGGCAGGCCGGCGCCGCGCAGGATGGCGAGCATCGCCAGCACGCCCAGGGCCTCGAAGCCCAGCATCGCGAGCTTCATCCCGGTGACGCCGTGCGAGACCTGTCCGACGGCGGCGAAGACCAGCTGCGCTGCGGGCGGATAGATCGTGCGGGCGTAGTCCTTCCGGTTGACGAGCGGATACACCTCCGGGTCGCGCAGGGCCTCCAGGGCGGAGTCGGCCGGGATGTAGCGGTAGGGGTTGATCCCGGCACCCTGGACCTGCCCGTCCCAGACGTAGCGGTAGATGTCGCTCGACAGGAACGGCGGCGCCGGCAGCAGCGCGGCCCGCATCAGGACGGCGACGCCCAGGATCAGCCACAGGGCCGCACGCGGCAGCCGCTCCCGCAGCACCACGCGCACGGCGAGGAGGTAGACGACGAGACCCATCGCGACCACGCCGACGAAGACGTTGGCGCGGGCCGCCGAGCCGACGGTGTCGGCGCCGGGCACATGGATCGCGAGCGCGCCGACATTGACGGCCAGCAATCCGAGACCGAGAACCGCGAGGCGATGCGCGGGGCTGGCGAGGAGCCGGGTCATGCCGGCACGGACTCAGACGTCTCCATGAGGCGCGCCAGGACCGCGCGCGTCGCCGGGGCCGCGTAGCCGGTCCTGTCGGTGGAGAGCCGGGCGAGGGCCGCCGCGTCGTCGACGTCGTACCAGGGCTCCAGCTCGACGAGATCGAGGCCGATCTCGCGCGCCCGGACACGGGTCGCCTCCGCGACGGTGTCGGTGCTCCAGGCGATGTCGGCGAAAAGGCGGGCATGGGGCCGCTTCAGGCCGAGGATGTAGTAGCCGCCGTCGTCGCAGGCCCCGAGCACCGCCCGGTCGCCCGGCTCGAGGAGAATTCGGGTCGCCTGGACGAGGAGGCGCGTCGGCAGGGTCGGGATGTCGGAGCTGAGCACGCAAGCTGCCGCATGGCCGCGCGCGAGCATGGCTTCGATGGCCTGGAGCAGGCAGCGGCCGAAGCCTTCGACCGACGCCGGGGTCGGGAGGCTGCCATCCGCCAGGACGAGTTCCGTTCCGGCGGTCAGATGGGGGCAGACCAAAGCCTCGGCGCCGTGCGGCGCATAGGCAGCGTAGGCGGCGATGGGCGCGGCGCGGGCCGCCCCCAGGATGTTGGCGGTCGTGTCGCGCAGGAAGGCAGCACTCAGGAGGGCCGCCTGGTCGGGAGTCAGCGGCGGGCACAGCCGTGTCTTCGAGCGGCCGCTGCGCGGCGCCTTGGCCATCACCCCGATGGCGCAGGTGGCGGACGATCCGGACGTGGGTCCTGGTGTCATCTCGGAGACTCCCCCGTCATCAATGGAAGGGCCGGACGATCCCGATGCGGAGCGTCTCGTCAGGTGGGATCGCGGCGACCGAGCCGGGCGCGAAGGTCGGCAGTGCGCGCAGGCGCTCCGGCGTCAGGCCCATGAGCGCGACGTGCTCACCCAGCAGCGCCACCGCCTCGACCGGCACGGCCACGAGCCGGGGTCCGACCCCGCTCCAGGCGATCGGTTGGAGACCCAGCCAGGTCAGCCCGGCGATTCCGTCGAGGCGCACGATCACGTCGGTGCCCCCGTCACCACGGCGGACGAGCCCCGTCACCCAGCCGAGGACGGGCTGCGATTCCGCCGGCTGGAGCAGGAAGCGGCCGGCGAGGTCGCCGACGCGCACCGGCTGCGGAAACCGCTTGGCCGCACGCCCGGCCATCGCGGGCGCGTCCATTCCCGGCACCGGCATGTGGTCGGGAGCGGGCGAGGGACCCGCCGACTGGGCTCGCCCCAGCCCGGTGAGGGCCAGCGTGAGCAGGACAGCGCCGGAGGCGCGGAGGATCGCGCGGGCGCTCATAGGCCGGCGAACCAGTTGAAGCCGCGGCTTTCCCAGTAGCCGCCGGGATAGGTGTTGGTGACCTCGATGGCCGTGATCCACTTCGGATTCTTGAAGCCGAGCTTGACCGCTGTCCGCAGGCGCAGCGGATAGCCGTAGGGGTCGGGCAGCTCTGCGCCGGCGTAGCGAGTCGCGAGCAGCGTCTGCGGGTGCAGCGCGCTGGCCATGTCGATGCTGCTCGGGTAGTCGTCCGCCGTCTTGAAGGCGACGTACTTGGCGGTGAGGTCGGCGCCGACGCGCTCCAGGAACGCGCGGAGCGGCACGCCCGACCATTGGCCGATATAGTCCCAGCCCTCCACGCAGACGTGGCGGATGATGATCTCGCGCTCCGGCAATTCGGCGATCTGGCGGCGCGTCCAGGGCCGCTTGTCGGATATCAGCCCGGCGAGTTCGAGCCGCCACGCGTCGCCATCGACCGGCTTCACATCCTCGACGTCGTAATAGGCGTTGAAGCGCGGCGGCTTCAGGACCTGTGAGGCGGGATATTCGGGCGCAAGCTTGCGGGGATCGAACAGGGCGGCCTGGACGCCGTCGTTGAAGTTCGACACAGCGCGGAGCGCGCGGCCGACTGCGGTCGTGTCGGTCACGTCGCAACCGGTCAGCATGGTGAGCGCGCCGAGCGACAGGCCGCCGCGCAGGAAACCGCGCCGCTCGATCCGCCGGACCAAGGAGCGGTGATCGTCGAGGATGCCGGGATCCGGCACCTTGAGGGGACGGAACGGGGACCTCATCGCGCGGCCTCCGTCGTATGAACCGAGCGCCGCGCTTTGACCTGCGGGCCGCCGGCCACCATCGCCCAGAGCGTCCGCGGCACGAGCAGGGAGAGCACGACGTGGATGGCGAGGAAGCCGACGAGGATCGCCATGCCGGCGAAGTGGACGACGCGCGCGCCCTGGAAGCCGCCGAGAAGCGCGACGAGTCCCGAGAATTGGACCGGCTTCCAAATCGCCAAGCCGCTGACGACTTGGCTGATCCCGGCCAGAATTGCGACGATGTAGAGGATCTTCTGAATAGCGTTGTAGGTCGTCAGATCTTCGTGCGCGAGCTTGAAGCGGAGCGTATCGCGCACCGTCTGCAAGATGTCGCGCGGACGGATTGGAAGCAGGCGCTCCCTCAGGCGTCCGGTCGCCACGCCATAGACAAGGTAGGCGGCGCCGTTGGCCATGAGCAGCCACATCGCTGCGAAGTGCCAGAGCAGGCTTTCCGCCGCCCAGGACCCAAGTCGGATCGCCTTGGGAAAGTACACGCCGTGGACGATGACCGAGTCGTTATAGATGCCCCATCCCGAACCAATCAGGATGATCATGGCGAACGCATTGAGCCAGTGCATGACCCTGACCACGCCCGGATGAAGGCGGCGCGCTGCGGGGATTTCGACTGCGGTCCTGTCGCTTCTCGCTGGGGTATTCATCGACATGCTACCGCGCTCCTGCGAACGGCGACATCTGGACACCGAGACTGCACCGCAAGAGCTATCCGAGAGGACTGCTCATGCGTTGCGTCGAAAGGGCTTTCGTATGGAATCGCGGCCCGTTACGCGTCCGGAGTCGATTTTAGGCTCGCGATGTTTCGGCAGGCAAGGCGTATAATGAATACGCCGCCTTCAAGCGCGGTACGCACCCATAATTACTGAAATTATGATTGGCACAACTAAAAGATGGGCAATGTGGAGCAGATTTCGGATTTATCGCGCGAACTTATTTTACATGTAGCAAATATTCATTGTCATAATTTGCTGTACCAGAGGTTAAATTTATCTTATGCTTATTGATGCGCGTAATATTCCGTATATTATCAACCTATTAATGATCTATACGAATTTTATAAAACAATTGGCGCCCGTGGTGATTCTTAGTCAAATTGAGGTGGGCGCTATCCGTCGTATATCTGGAAATCGTTTTGAACCTCGCCGCGCAGTGCTGGTATATATATCAGTAATTGCTCAATGGGATGCGCGACGCGGTGCGATTCAGCGTAGCTTAGGAGGCCATATCCCACGATCTACCGACCTGCTACTCATGTGCGAGCAAACTCGACGTTGGCTGAGGGCGGGCTCTTATGGGAGGTTAGTCGACGATCTATTCGCCGGGATACGCTGAACTTCGAGCCGTCACAGCATGACGGCTCGGGTCAATTGGCGATTGTCTGCTCGTTCAAAAGGTCTGCTCCGAAACGGACCATCCGCGTACGGCAATCAATCGGCGCCAGCTTAAAAGCCTCAGATGGGTGGATTGCAGTTAGCCCGCTCTGGTAGCAGCGTTTCAGGGAAGCGGACATCGTCGCCTTACCGCCTTCCGACCCATGCCAGCGTCAGAATGGCCAAATCTGCTTCCAGTAAGCGGATATGGTTCAGCGACTTGGCGCATCCGCTGCGGTTCGTCGATCCGCCATCTAATTGTGCCTTCGTCGATACGTCAGGTTTTTAACCCCGACCGCCACGACCGCCTTTCTGTCTCAACAGAATGATCGCGGGTGGGCGTGGTCGGCGGAGACCAAAGCCTCAATTCGTCGAAGACCGACCGTGCGCGTCACGGTTGCGCTTTCTCGTTTTGCTTTTGCTGACCTTTGTCATCTCGTCCGCCTTATCGCCGGCGATGCGTTCGGTCGGCGCGAAATTATGGAGCTCATTGGCATCGGGATACCGCGCCTTGATGGCGGTGCGCAGTTCCTTCGGTTTCATTCCCAGCGTTGCGATGCTGCTTAAGGCCGATGCGATGTCCCGAGTGGACGCCATCGCTAACCCTTCGGTTCGAACCACGTTCGACGAGGGGGCGGCATCGCGGAGATGACAGTTCGATGACACGGCCACACCTCCGGCTTCTTCTTTAGGGCATCTTGTTCACGCAAACGTGAGGTCGTACCGAAGCAGCACGTTCTTCCCGAGACAAGAACGCACTTGGGGCGCGCCATCTGTATGGCGCGCCCTCTCTTGTTTGTACGGGCTTCGAATATACTTGAATACCGCGAATACTTGGATTTGTAAAAAGCCTCCGTTGGGGCGCCTTACTTGGCACTTAGTCGGCACATGAACTTTCTTTAAACGTTGGAAATGCTTCCGTGTACTTGATCTGGAGCAACGCTTGTATGTCCTCCCACGTTTCATCGGTGACGCGGTCTGCCACGCTCGCCCGGCTCTGGCTCGATAGTCGCCGCCCCGGGGGCGATCTGCCGACTTACGAGAGGGTGGTGCTCGGGCGGCTCGGACGCCTCGCGGATTGTTGCGCCCTCATCTCGACAATCGAGGGAAAGGCTCAATCGGTCATCTGGGCGGGCCCCGATTTCGCCGAGTGGATTCACGACGGGCGGCCCGACATCCATCTCTCCGATCTCTCGGACGAGACGCGCGAGCCCATCGAGAACCTAGTCAAGGCCTCCCTCGCGACAGGGGAGCCCGCCTCCGCGCGGAGCCATCGAATCGCCGATGGTATCGTGATGACCCACCGCCTGACGGGCGTCCCCCTCGCGCGGGAGCGGACGGAGGAGCGCGTCGTCCTTCTGCATCTCGATCTGGAGGCGGAGCGCACCGAATTGGCCCGCGCTCTGTTCGGTGCCACCGAGCTCGGCATGCTGGCGCTCACCGGCCTGCGGGATTCAGTCGGTGCCGTGGTGGATTTCAAGATCGTCGCCTTGAACGACGGTGCCGCCCGCATGTTCGGCCAGCCCGCCGCCGCCCTGCAGTGGCGGCGGCTCGGGGAGGTGATCCCCCGTCGGCCAGGACTCGATCCGGTCTGGCGCTTGGCGGAGGCCATGTCGGGCTCCGACCGGGCCACGTACGAAATGAGCTATCCGCGCTCCGACGGCACGGTCCTGCATCTCAAGGTCGAGGCCGGGTCCATGGGCGACTTGGTCGCCCTGACGGTGACCGATGTCGGCGAGATCAAGCAGCGCGAGGCCTCGTTTCGCCTGCTCTTCGACCATAACCCGATGCCCATGTGGCTCACCGATCCGGAGAGCGGGACGTTCGCGGCGGTCAACGAGGCCGCCCTGGATCATTTCGGCCATGACCGGCCGACCCTGCTCTCGCTCCGCCTCGCGGACGTGTCCGTGGCGGAGCTGGGATCGGTCCATGGGGACGTAGCGCTGCGCCGACAGCGCCGGGCCGATGGCAGCCTGATCGAAGTGACCCTGTTCGAACGGGCGATGGTCTTTGAAGGACGCGCCGTTCAGCTCGGCGCCGCAGTCGACGTCACCGAGAGCAGGCGTAACGCCGCTCGCATCGCTCACATGGCCCATCACGATGCGCTGACGGGCCTTCCCAATCGCGTCCGCTTCTCCGAGCGCCTCACCGAAGCCCTCGACCGCCACAGGCGCGGCCACGGCTCGTTCTTCCTCCTGTGCCTCGACCTCGACAAGTTCAAGATTATCAACGACACCCTCGGCCATCCCGTGGGCGACGCGCTGCTCTGCGAAGCTGCCACACGCCTCGGCGGATGTTTCCGGGAGGAGGATTGCGTCGCGCGCCTCGGCGGTGATGAGTTCGCGGTGCTCGTGGCCCGGCCCGCGCGACCGGAATTGATCCGCGCCCTGGCCGATCGGATCATCGGGGAGATGGGACGCTGTTTCTCCATCAGCGGCCACGACTGCCACATCGGAACGAGCATCGGCGTCGCCTGTATGGGCCAGGACGGCGAGGATCCGGACACGCTCCTCCGCAATGCCGATCTCGCCCTCTACCGGGCCAAGTCGATGGGCGGCAACACCTTCTCATGCTTCAAGCCGGAGATGGACGCTTGGGTGCAGGCGCGCCGGAAGCGGGAGAACGACCTGCGCGAGGCCCTCGCGCGGGGCGAGTTCACGCTGGCCTATCAGCCGCAGATTGACTCGGCGACGAACCGGATCTGCGGGTTCGAGGCGTTGCTGCGCTGGAACCACCCGCTCGACGGGCTGGTGTCCCCGACCGACTTCATCCCCCTGGCCGAGGAGACGGGCCTCATCAATCCGATCGGTGCCTGGGTGCTTCGGCAAGCCTGCGTGGAGGCCGCGGGATGGCCCGGCGCGCTGCGCATCGCCGTGAACCTCTCACCGATCCAATTCCGCAATCGCGATCTCGTCGGCAGCGTCCAGAGCGCGTTGCGCGCCTCCGGCCTTCCGCCGGAGCGGCTCGAACTGGAGATCACCGAGGGGGTCCTGCTCGCCGACAACGAGGCCAACCTCGCGACGCTCCACGAACTACGCGCCCTGGGCGTGCGGATCGCCATGGATGATTTCGGCACCGGTTATTCATCCCTGAGCTACCTGCGTGCGTTCCCCTTCGACAAGATCAAGATCGACCGGTCCTTCGTCAGCCAGATCGGGGAAAGCCTGCACTGCACCGCCATCGTGAAGGCCGTGACCGGCCTGGCCGCCAGCCTCGGCATCGTCACGACCGCCGAAGGCGTCGAGACGGCGGCTCAGCTCGCGCATCTGCGAGCCGAGGGGTGCAACGAGGTTCAGGGATTCCTCTTCAGCAGGCCGGTCGACGCCTCTCAGGTTCTGGACCTCCTGTCCCGAACCGATCGGGGCTTGGTACCGACGGCGGCGTGACGCGGTCGAGGATGCGAAACATGATGCACCAAGACCGCATCAAAGCAAGATCGGATGTAATTATCCATCATCCGAAGTATAATCCATAGCTTAAAGAGAATTTACTCGGCTAATCTTAACTAGACAGCAACGTCGCATTTTGTATTTGGGCGACGACACCTGCTGATTGCCGACGGTCTTCACATGCGCATCACCCTTGGTCACAAGCTCACCGGCGTTGTGGGCCTGCTCGGCCTCGTCGCGATCGGCATCTCGGGCTTCGCTCTCCGCCAAGCCGAAGGCGAGCGGCAGCGCATCATGGCGACCGAGGCCACCTGGAACGCCAGCCTTCAGGCCAAGACCCTGGCCCAGGCGATCGAACACGCCGTGGTCCAGGCTACCGCGATCTACATCGCTTCCGACACCGAAGAAGCCAAAACCCGACTCTCAGCGCTCCAGGGCGCCCTGACGGAGGTCGAACAGGCCCGTGTCCCGTTCCTCGCCGCGATGGACGCGCAGGTCGCTCCAGAACACAAACGCAAACTCGATCTCGCGGTGAAGGAGTTCATCGCCTACCAGACCGACACCGCCGAGATGGGCCTGACCCTTTCCCCCAAGGCTGCCCTGATCCAGGCCACGGACGAAGCCACGGTCAAGAATCGCGAACGCATGGTGGCCGAGATCGGGGCGCTCGGGCGTGAGACCCTCGCACGCCTCGATGTCGAGCGTGCCGCTGCGGAAGAGGCACGGCGCTGGACGACGCTGATGCTTCTGGCGGTGCCGGCCGCCGCCCTGGTCCTCGGCCTCCTCGCCGCTTTCTGGATCATCTTCGCGCAGGTTCGGCGCCCCCTGCATCGCCTGCGGGCGACGATGATGGCGCTTGGGGCCGACAAGCTCGATGAGACGGTCCCCTTCACCGAACGCCGCGATGAGATTGGGGAGATGGCGTGTGCCATCGAGGGGTTCCGCTCGTCCCTGATCGAGAAGCGGATGCTCGATGCGGTGGCCACCGCTCGCTCGGGCCAGGATGCGTTGAGGGCGGACGCCCTGGCGCAGGCGACGGAGGTATTCGAGATCGAAACGGGGCGCACCCTTGCGGATCTCGCGGGCTCGGCCCAAGCGATGCAGCGCGCGGCCGATACCCTGTCCGCCACCGCGCGAAGGACCACCGAGGAGGCCGGCCGGGCCAGCTTCGCCTCGGGGCAGTCCGTCGATGTCGTCAACAGCATCGCCGGCGCTGCCGAGGAACTCTCCAGCTCGGCGAAAGCAATCGAGGAGCAGGTCCGCTATACGAGCGACATCGCGGGCGCTGCCCTATCGGATGCGCGAGGCCTCGAAGCCACCGTCGCGGGGCTCGCCAAGGCGGCTACCGAGATCGACGCCGTAGTCTCCCTGATCCGCAGCGTCGCGGGGCAGACCAACCTGCTCGCGCTGAACGCGACCATTGAGGCGGCTCGAGCCGGATCGGCCGGCAGAGGGTTTGCCGTCGTCGCCGCCGAGGTCAAGGCACTTGCGGGCCAAACGGCGTCAGCGACCGATCGTATCACCGCGCAGGTGGCAGCGATCCAGGCGGCAGCCGACGGCACGGTCGATGGGATCGGCGCCATCGGCCAAACCATCGCGAAGATGAGCGAGGCCGCCTCCACGGTGGCTGCCGCCGCCGAGCAGCAGGGCCAGGCCAGCCAGGAAATCGCTCAGGCCATCGCGAATGCGGCGGTTGAGGCCCGCACGATCTCGGGGAGCATCGGCAGCGTTCGCGCGGCAGCGGCCTCGAACGAGGCGCAGGCCGGGACAGTGTGGGACGGGGCGAACCAGGTCGCGGCGAGCGCGGAGTGCATGCAAGCCGCGATCGGGACCTTTCTCCGACGCGTCCACGCCGCTTAAGGCAGGTGAGACCTCCCGTGGCAGGAAGCCGCCGAATACCGGGCAGGTGATTCCGGAACCTGTCGCGCCGCCGGGCGGATTCGATCTCATGCGCGACCCGATCGTTAGCCGATGCCTGCCGCCCCAAAGGAAAGCTATCATGTAGCCGCCGGAAACGAAATGTGACGTCCGTTTGACAGAAATTGCCCAGATCGGCTCCTCAACAAGAAGTTGTTGATAGATGCCAAGCGTTTCAAAAATATCACGCTGCCCAGAGATTCCACATTATTGATATAATATCGATCTTTTATTCTGCTAATAGCTCTTGAATTCAACGTGGTGTCACGGAGGATTGCTCATCTGGCCGCGATACCGCCCGATTTGCCGAACGGGCCCCGTGCTCTGCGTCGGAGACCGCCCGCCATGCCCTCACTGTGCCGTCACGGATCACGGATCTCGTTGCTCGCGGGCCTCGTCGCGGCAGCGGCCCCCCATCCGGCCTCGGCGCAGACCGTCGCCGAGATGGCCGCCCGCATGGATGCGATGCAGCGCCAGATGCAGGCGATGCAGCAGGAACTCGCGGCGCTTCGCCGGCAGGCAGGGACACAGAAACAGGCCCTTGTCGGCGAGGTGCGCGAGCGAAGAACCCTGTCACGCGAGCAGGCTCGCTTGGCCGAACGCCAAGCCCGGCAGCAACAGGTGGCGCAGGCCGGCGGGCCCGGCGGGGCGCGACCGGCGCCGAGCGAGCACACGCCGGTGATCCTCGCCAACGACCTCGTCTGCAATTCCGGCAGCTACGCCCTGGGATCGGCGATCTGCTTCACCCCCGGCGGCTTCGTCGAATTGGCCGGGTTCTACCGCAGCGCCAACACGGTCTCGGACGTGGCGACGGACTTCAACGGCATTCCGTTCCACAACAGCCCGCAATCGCGGGAGAGCGAGTTCCGCTTCTCCGCCCGCCAAAGCCGGCTCTCCGGTCTGTTCACCGCGCGCGTCGAGCCGACGCTCCAGATCTCCGGCTACTATGAGATCGACTTCCTGGCCGCAGGCGTCACCTCGAATTCCCGCGAGAGCAACAGCTACGTTCCCCGCATCCGCCAGATCTTCGCAACCGTCGATTCCCTCGATACCGGCTGGCATGTCCTGGCGGGGCAGGCCTGGAGCCTGATCACGACCGATCTATCGGGGATCACCCCGCTCAAGGAGCAGATCCCGCTCACCATCGACGCCCAGTACGTGCCGGGCTTCAACTGGACCCGCAATCCGCAGGTCCGGGTGGTCAAGGACATCGCGCCGGGCCTGTGGGCGGGCCTGTCGGTCGAGTCGCCCCAGAGCGTCCTGCCGCCGAACCCCTTCGCGGCGCCCTCCACGGTCAACGTCAACAACACCGGCGACGCGGCTGGGCTGCTGAACAACTCCACGACCTACTCGAACAACAGCATCCCCGACATCGCCGGAAAGCTCGCCTTCGAGCCGGGCTTCGGCCATTACGAGGTGAAGGGGCTGGTGCGCTTTTTCGACGATCGGATCGCGCCCACCACCTTGACCGGCGGGCTGCGCACCTCCGGTCGATCGGAGACTTCGGTCGGCTACGGCGTCGGCGGGGCGGCGACTCTGCCGATTATCGACAAGCGGCTCGATGTCCAAGTCAGCGGCCTCGTCGGCGAGGGCATCGGCCGCTATGGCTCGGCGCAGCTTCCAGATTTGGCCCTGCGCGCCGACGGCTCCATCGCGCCTGTTCCGGTGTTCCAGGTTCTGGCGGGTGGCGTCTATCACGTTCAGCCCGGGACCGACGTCTACGTCTATGCCGGCTGGGAGCATGCCACCCGGACGGGCGCGCTCAACACCACGGGCTACGGCTCACCGACCCTGGTCGTCACGGGCTGCAATATCGAAGGTGCCGCGAGCGGAAGCTGCCAGGCTGAGACCCGCGACATTCGCCAGATCACCGGTGGCTTCTGGCACGACCTGTACAAGGGGTCCTACGGCCGCCTCGTCGCCGGCGCGCAGGTTTCCTACACCGAACGCGACGCCTTCCGCGGAGCGCAGGGCATCCAACCCTCGACGCACCTCGTCACCGGCCTGACTTCCCTGCGCTACTACCCGTTCTGAGCCCCGCTGCATCCGACTGACATCAGACCGACGCCGGCATCTGGCAGGAGGTCCGCTCCTGGTGGGACATGCCGATGCGGATCGCCCTCGTCATCAACGCCGCCTCCGGCAGCCTCGGGAATGGCGTCGATCCCGCGCAGCTCAGGCAGCGCCTCGCCGATGCTGGCTTCGAGATCGTTGTTGAACCCAACGAAATGGCCCCCCTGCCTCGGCGCTTGGAAGAAGCCGCGAACCGGCCGGGGATCGAGGCGGTGGTCGTCGCGGGAGGGGACGGTACCTTGTCCTGCGCGGCGGCGACCCTGGCAGGACGCGAATTGCCTCTCGGGATCCTGCCCTCGGGGACGATGAACCTTCTCGCCAGGGATCTCGGGCTCCCCCTCGACCTCGACGCCGCGCTGGCCACGCTGGCGACGGGCGTCAGGCGAAGCATCGACATCGGCGAGGTGAACGGACACGCCTTCGTCATCAACTCGATCCTCGGCATGCCCGCGCGCCTGCAGCGCCATCGCGAGGCGCAGCGCGGAAGGCCGACCCTGCGCGGCGCCCTGCGCTGGTGCTTCGGGTTGCTGCGGCACCTCGGCCGGTATCCGAAGCTCTCGATCACCACCGAGGTCGACGGCTCGGTGCGACACCTGCGGATCCGGATGCTGGCTGTCGTCAACAACGACTATGGCGAGGGGCTCGGACGGATGCTGGTGCGCGACCAGCTCGATGGCGGGCGCCTCACCCTATACGCCGCGACGCGGATGTCTCCCTTTCGCGCCCTGCGCCTTGCCGTGGGTGTCGTGCTCGGCGACTGGCGGCGACAGCCCGGGCTGGAACGGATCGCCGCGACGGAGCTGTCCGTCGAGGCACAATCGCAGACCCTGCGAGTGATGAACGATGGCGAGGTGCTGATGATCGCACCACCCCTGCGCTACCGCATTCGCCCTCGCGCCCTGATCGTCATCGTTCCGCCGACGATCGAGGCGCGCCTGATCCAGGACGGAGCCGCCGCCGCGGTGCCCGTATGAGGCGGATCAGCCAGATCTCAGACCTGCACTTCGGTGCGACCGATCCGGACGTCGTCGCCGGGTTGGTGGCCGAACTCAACGAAGACAGGCCGGACCTGATCGTCGTCTCGGGCGACCTCACGATGGGGGCGCGTCGCTCGGAATATGCGCGGGCACGGGCTTTTCTCGAACGCCTGACCTCCCCTTGGATCGCGGTGCCGGGCAACCATGACATCTCGCCCTATCACCTCTGGCAGCGCTTCACGCGCCCATTCGCGCGCTTCCAGCATTTCATCGCCGCGGAGACCGAGCCGGTGTGGTGTGACGCGGAAGTCGGGATCGTCTGCCTCAACACGGTTCGCACCTGGGCGCCAGAGCGGAACTGGTCGCATGGGCGAATCCAGCCGCAGCGGATCGCGTCCGCCGAGGCACGCTTCAAGGCGATGCCGCCGCACCTATTCAAGATCGTGGTCGGCCATCATCCTTTCGCAGCGCCGCCGTGGGACGAGGAGGCGCGGATCGTCGGACGAGCCGACCTCGCCCTCGAAGCCTTTTCCCGCTGCGGCGTCGGCCTCGCACTCGCAGGCCATCTGCACCGGCATTACGTCCGCTTCGCAACGGCGGATCGACGCGAGACGCTCGATCACCCCGCCGCCATGAGCACCGGCGCCGGCGATCTACTGGTCGTCCAAGCGGGCTCGGCGACATCGACCCGGCTCCGGGGCGGGGATGCCAATGCCTACAATCGGATCCGTATTGTGGAGGGCCGCGCGACGGTGAGCGTGCGGCTCTGGTCAGGACGGGGCTGGACCGACGCCACCGGCCCGGACGTGGTGAACTTAGCGCCCGACGGGTTGCGTTGAACTGCTGAGCTGTCGCGCTTGAACCCGTGATCACTGGGCCACCAGACTCGATGAGGGGGTCGAAGCGGCGTCTTGGAACCAGCGTTCCTGCGCGGGACGCGACCGGAGGTTTATGAACGACCAGGGTCGCGCACCACTGGTATACAGCTGCGGAACTTGCGTCCGCTCTTATGTGCTGGTCAGCCGCGTGAACGACTGCATTCGGTTGGAAGTTGTATGTTCGCTTAGGGTACTTTCCTGCCCGTCCGCTCTTAGTGAGATATGCAGCGAAGCGGACGCCTAAGCATCCTGGGCAGGTGATCCGCAACGTGATCGAATCGGCTCCATCCCGACCTGTCTCATTGCGGCTTCGGCCTTGTCGGACTGTAGAAACGTGATCAGCCGTTTCGCCAGATCCGGGTTTTTGGCCGTCGCCACCGTCGCCGCGCTGAACGTTTGGACGAGTTGGACATCGTCGGGAAGAACTCCGACGGGCTCGATGCCAGGAATGTTGACGAGTTCGCTGATGGGCCCCAACGCAAGATCAGCCTCGCCTGCTGCGACCGCGGCGGCAGAGTCCGTTCCTCTTGGGTAGACCTTCAAACGAACTTTGTCGGCGATGCCGAGCGCTGGAAGGATTTCCCTCTGGATGAAGAGGCCACTGGTGCTGCCCGGCATCACGACGAGGCGGGCATCCAGCAAGGTCTGGGTTAGCGCCACAACTGAACTGATATCGGATTTCGGCGCGCCCGTGCGCACGGCGGCCGCGAGGGGAGCCGTCGCAAGCTCGGCAATCGAGCCTTCGACAATCAGGCTCGCAGCGATGAGTTCATGGAGCCCTTCGTTCGACAGGATGACGACATCGACCTCAGCACCATGGTCAAGCTGGTAGCGGATCGTCTTCGGGCCACTTCCTTGCGAAGCCCCCGACCGGGTCTCGATCTTGATGCCTGTCTCCTGCCCGAAGTCCGGGATCGCCTTTCGATAGGCTAGCTCGAAGCCTCCGGAGATCAGAACGGTGACCGTAGGTCTGCTATCGCTCGGCGATGTCATGGCGTGGGTTTCGTTGGGTATGAGGCGAAATGGCCGCCAGCTGCAATCTCGGTAACGTTTGACGGATTTGCTTGCCACCCCACGCCAGGGCTGATGCGTATCCAGGGCATGGCCGGTTTCAGGAAGCGGAGACACCTCGTCTACGCGACCGGGTTCGTTCGGAAGTAGAGGAACCGCTCGGGTCGGTTGTCTGCCCGTCCGCGTCCGGCGGTGGATGCATCGAAGCAGACGGAACGGCAGAGACCGTTCGCAGCCCCGCTGCACGTCCCGCGTGGCGGCGCACCGGAACTTGTCCCCCGTTTGCGAGATACGTCAGTCAATCCGAGGTCGCGCTCAGAAGCCCACTGCGATCCGAACTCGGGCCGGCGGGACCCCTTGTGCCAGAGGCGCCGGTCCGAACCCCTCACGGCAGTGAAGAGGTCACCCATGAGCACGAAGGTCGCCGATCTGTTCGTCCAGGCGCTGGCGCAGGCTGGCGTGAAGCGGATCTACGGCGTGGTCGGCGACAGCCTAAACGGGCTGACAGAGGCGCTGCGCCAGGACGGTTCGATCGCTTGGATCCACACCCGCCACGAGGAGAGTGCTGCCTTCGCGACCGGGGCCGAGGCCCATCTGACCGGCGAACTCGCGGTCTGCGCCGGCTCCTGCGGGCCGGGCAACTTGCACCTCATCAACGGTCTGTTCGATGCGCACCGCTCCCGCGTGCCCGTCCTGGCTATCGCCGCCCAGATCCCCTCCGCCGAGATCGGACGCGGCTACTTCCAGGAGACACACCCGCAGAACCTGTTCCAAGAGTGCAGCCACTATTGCGAGCTGGTCTCCTCCCCGGCGCAATTGCCGGGTGTGATCGAGACCGCGATCCGCGTGGCCGTGGCCGAGCGCGGCGTGGCAGTGGTCGTCATCCCCGGCGATGTCGGCCTCATGACCATGCCCGACGACGCGCCGGCTCTGTCGGGTGCCCTGGTGCCATCCCCGGCCGTGGTGCGGCCCCGGGACGCCGACCTTGACGCGCTGGCCGGGATGCTCGACGCGGCCGGCCGGGTGACGCTGCTCTGCGGGCGCGGATGCGCCGGGGCCCACGCCGAGCTGCTGCAACTCGCCGAGGCGCTGAAGGCACCCGTGGTGCACGCGCTCGGCGGCAAGGAGCATGTCGAGTGGGACAACCCCTACGACGTGGGCATGACCGGGCTGATCGGGTTCTCGTCTGGCTACCGGGCGATGCTCGACTGCGACACCCTCCTGCTCCTCGGCACCGGCTTCCCCTACCGCCAATTCTACCCGGAGAAGGCCAAGATCGCGCAGGTCGACCTGCGCGCCGGAAGCCTCGGGCGCCATTGCCGGATCGATCTCGGCCTCATCGGCGATGTCGGCGCCACGATCACGGCGCTGCTGCCGAAGCTGCGGCCGAAGACCGACCGGGCTCATCTCGACGACAGCCTCGCCCATTACCGCAAGGCCCGCACAGGGCTCGACGCTCTGGCGGTCGGCAAGCCCGGAGGCAAGATCCATCCGCAATACGTCGCTCGGACACTCAACGAGGCCGCTGCGGAGGACGCCGTCTTCACCTTCGACGTCGGCACACCGACAATCTGGGCGGCACGCTACCTCACGATGAACGGCAGGCGGCGACTGATCGGCTCTCTCAACCACGGCTCCATGGCCAACGCACTGCCGCAGGCGATCGGCGCGCAGGCGGCCTATCCGGGGCGGCAGGTGGTCTCCTTCTCGGGTGACGGCGGTTTCGCCATGCTGATGGGCGACCTGCTGACCCTCAACCAGCACAATCTGCCGGTGAAGATCGTGGTGCTGAACAACGGCACCCTCGGCTTCGTGGAGATGGAGATGAAGGCAGCCGGCTTCCTTGAGACCGGCGTGGCGCTGGTGAATCCCGATTTCGCCGCCATGTCGCGGGGGGCCGGCCTCTACGCTCGACGGGTGGAGGATCCGGCCGATCTGCCCGGCGCGATGCGTGAGATGCTCGCCCATGATGGACCGGCCCTGCTTGACGTGGTCTCGGCCCGCCAGGAACTCGCGATGCCGCCCAAGATCGGCATCGAGCAGGCAAAGGGCTTCGGGATGTGGCTGGCGCGTGCGGTGATCGACGGACGCGGGACCGAGATCCTCGATCTCGCCAAGACCAACCTGTGGCGGTGACTGGCCTCACGCCCTGCAGCCGCCGGACGTCCAGCGCGGTTCGGCAGGGGTAGATCTCGATCCGATAGGCGTCGAGAACTATGTCCTTCCGTGGGATTCCGAGGTGGCAGTCAGCGCCAGTTGCATCCCCGTCCCGAGGAGTCATTCCGCTTTCGGCCCGTTCAGCCAATCGCCGAGCGGCCTCTTTCGTCGAACCTGCTCCCGAAACCGGAACCGTCGCAACTCACCCAAAGCCGACGTGCAGGGCGGCTTGATCGCCTGGGTGTGCTTATCGGTGACGGGCTCCGCTACGCAGTTGCGGGATCCGAGTATCCGCGCGCGTTGCGCCGGATGACCTGCGGTGGCTGCCCGAACGCTCTGAGAAAGGCCCGGCGCATTCTATTACGGTCTGCGAAGCCGGTCTGATCGGCGACGGCGTCGATGGGATGCCGGCTGCGCTCCATCAACACCCGCGCGGCCTCGACGCGCAGGTTCTCGACCGCCTTGGCCGGCGACTGACCCGTCTCGGCATGGAAGACGCGGCTGAACTGGCGCGGGCTGAGGTGGGCGGCCTCCGCCAATTCCTCCACCGACAGCGGGCGGTGAAGGTTCTGCTTGGCGTAGGTCAGGGCCGCCTGGATGCGGTCCGACTTCGCGTCGAGGTCGAGCAGGGTCGAGAACTGCGACTGGCCACCACCCCGGCGATGATACAGCACGAGCTTCCTGGCGATCTCCTTCGTCACCTCGTGGCCGAGATCCGCCTCGATCAGGGCGAGCGCGAGGTCGATGCCGGCGCTCATGCCCGCCGACGTCCAGATCGGGCCGTCGTTGATGAAGATGCGGTCCGTGTCGGCCGAGCATTGCGGGAATTGGATCTGTAGCTCCCGCGCATGCATCCAATGCGTCGTGACCCGCCGCCCGTCGAGCAGTCCGGCCTCCCCGAGGACGAAGGCCCCCGTGCAGATGGCGGCGACGCGCCGGGCCCGGGCGGCCGCTCGCCGAACGAGCGCGACGAGGCCGGGCGTCGACGGTTGCACGAAGGTGCCGCCGCCGATGACGAGCGTGTCGAAGGGCGTCTCGCCGAATGCCTCCGTTTCCACGTTCATGCCGGCCGAGGTGCCGACCGGCCCCCCATGCTCGGAGATGAAATGGATGTCGTAGGTCGCTTCATCCGCCGCGAGGTTGGCGACCTCGAAGGCCGGCACGGCCGCCAGCGCCATCATCGAGTAGCCGGGAAAGACGACGAAGCCGACGCGCTGCATGTCCATCTCCTCTGGCCTAAATCGACGCAACTATGACATTTGCGCCGCGCTTGGGAAACGGTAGCGTCCTCCTATCGAACGCCGCCACCCTGTGGGGCGAAGAATGAGGAGTACGATGATGACGACTCAGACCAGCAAGGGCCTCGCCGTCGTGACCGGCGCATCCGCCGGCATCGGCGCGGTCTACGCCGACCGTCTCGCCAAGCGGGGGTATGACCTCCTCCTGGTCGCCCGCAACGAGGAGCGCCTTCAGGCGCTGGCCGACCGCTTGGCCCGCGAGACAGGGCGCAAGGTGGAGCCGTTCAAGGCCGATCTGGGGCGCAAAGACGATCTCGCGCGCCTGGAGGCTCGCCTGCGCGAGGACGCGAGCATCACGATGCTCGTCAACAACGCCGGCATCGGCTCCGTCGCCATGACCCTGCAGGCCGACGTGGAGACGATGGACGCGATGATCCAGCTCAACATCACCGCGCTGACCCGCCTGACTTTCGCGGTCGCGCCGGCTTTCGTGGCGCGCGGATCGGGAACCATCGTCAACATCTCGTCCGTCGTCGGCATCGCGGTCGAGATGCTGAACGGCGTCTACAGCGCCTCGAAGTCCTACGTCCTCAGCTTCGGCCACGCGCTGCAGAAGGACCTCGCTGACAAGGGCGTTCGCGTCCAGACCGTGCTGCCCGGCGCGACGGCGACCGAGTTCTGGGATGTCGCCGGCTATGCGGCGCAGAAGACGTCTGCGATCACCATGTCGGCGGCCGATCTGGTCGACGCGGCCTTGGCCGGTCTCGATCAGGGCGAGCTTGTCACGATCCCGGGCCTGCAGGACGTGTCCGACTGGACGAGATGGGAGGAGGATCGCCGGGCCCTAGCCGCCAAGTTCGGCAACGCCACGCCGTCGGCGCGCTACGGACTCGCGACGGCGAGCGCGGCCTGAGCCTGGGGACCCTCCATGCCGTACCTTCAGCTCGACGTCATCGGCCCGCATTCCGTGGCCTCCAAGAAGCGCCTCGCGGCGCAGATGAGCCGGACCTATGCGGAGATGATGGCGGTCGACATCAGGCGGATCAGCGTCGCCATCCGCGAACTCGGCGAGGGCGGCGTGTGGCGGATACCGGAAGCCGGCGGCGAGCCGGTGCCGGTCTCCGTGATGATGCTGGACATCCGCAAGGGACGCTCGGCCGAGTTGCGGATGGAGGTCGCCAAGGCGCTGTGCGCCCACTGCGTCGAGATCCTCGGGCTGAGCGAGGATCGCCTCAACGTGGAGTTCACACAGCATTCCGGCGACGAGATGTATCACCCGACCCTCGGGGGCTACAGCCCAGAGTGGTCGCCGGACGAACGGTGATCCGCACCACGTCGATCCCGCGCACACGCAGATGCTGTTGCTTGGACGGCCGCGACCGCCCGAGCCGGGCGGACCAGACGACAATCGGCAATCCGGGTCTGAGCGCACGTCCTAGAAGCCGGAAGCCGCGTCGCAAGAGGAGCACGACATGCCATTCGCTCGAATCGATCTCGCTAAGGGAAAACCCGCCGAGTACCGCCGAACGATCGGCGAGGTCGTCTACGACGCGATGCTCGACGCGCTGAACGTACCCAAGGATGACCGCTTCCAGGTCATCAACGAGCACGAGCCGGAGAACTTCGTCATCGATCCGAGCTACCTCGGCATCCACCGGACGGGAGATTGTGTCGTCATCCAGCTGACCCTCAATGCGGGGCGCGGGGTCGAGCAAAAGCGGAACTTCTACAAGGCGGTGGCGGATGGCCTGCATGACCGCCTGGGTCTGCGCCGCGATGACGTGTTCATCAGCCTCGTCGAGGTCGCCAAGGAAAACTGGTCCTTCGGCAATGGCGAGGCCCAGTACGCGACGTGATCGACTGGGGCATGCTGCTCCAGGGTCGTGCACATCCGGCGGGCTGTGGCGGCGACGAGGGCCTACGCGGGCGGCCTTCATCCTGCCGCGCCCCCTCGGGGCAACGGTGGGCGACTCCCTGGACAAACCGCTCGTCGATGGTGGACTGAGCCGACCGATCGCCTCAGCCGTGATCGTCGCCTCAAGCGTCGCCCTGATCGTGCTGCCGCCGCAGAGGCCGGGGCAGCACCCGGGTCCGCAACCTGCGAAGAAGCGGCAGTTCTGCGAAGCGGACAGCGGACGATGGGTTTTGCGAGGGATCAACGTTCATCGAAGTGCTCAGGGTGGGACGTAAAACGTCCGCTTCGGGATGAAAACTCATCGAAGCGGACGCTCTGTCGAGCCGGCAGCGGCCTCATCGAGCCACGATCCGAAATCGGTGCGGATCAGCGCAAGCCCCCGCCCGACGTGTTGCCGAGACGCTGCGCGATCGGCTCGCGCTCAGGAGCTTCGGCATTGCCGAGCACGCTGCTCCGAAAGGTCGGCGAGGGAGCCGGAACGATGCTTCCGGTCTGGACCGGATCGAGCGGACCGGCGGTGTAGCGCGCCGGCGGAAGGGCGCCTGGCCACGTGCGGGGACCGGCATGGGCACTCGTGAGGGGCAGGAGGCCGAGGACGGCGATCGCCCCGAGCAGGCGCGCCCGGCGGTTCTGAGATGAGCGAAGATTGTTCATGGTTCACTCCCGCGATCGGTCGGCCTCGGGGCTGCCCGATGCCGACCCGGATCGAGAGGCTCCGGGCCTCTCATTGCATCCAGATCCGGGGCGGATCCATTTTATTCCCGGCCACGTAAGTAGCCCGCTTTCATGCGAATACTGGTCGAACGGTGGTGATCGAACTTCGCGCGCGTCGTCTCGGCGCGCGGGAATAAAACCGGCCGCGCCGGGGTCCTGATGGTCAGGGACGCCGAAGTCCCGGATCTCCACGGAACGGGACCATGCAGGATCGCACCACCCTCGAAGACCAACCGCCTGGGTCGACCCGGCGCGGCACGCTCGAATGCATGCTGTGGGCCGGCACCGGCCTGCTCTGGTCCCTCGGGGGCGGCCTGCCGCGCGCGGTCGGGCTGGAGAAAGCCGTGGCGGCCGAGGCCGTGCCGGCGCCGTTCACCTTCCTCCAGATCAGCGACAGCCATGTCGGCTTCGACAAGCCGGCCAATCCCGATGCCGCCGGCACCCTGCGCGAAGCGGTCGCCAAGATCGCGAGGCTTCCCGAGAAGCCGGCTTTCATCATCCATACCGGCGATATCAGCCACCTGTCGAAGGAGCGGGAATTCGACGACGCCGACCAGATCCTGCGCGAGACCGGGTTGCCGCTGTTCTCCGTGCCGGGGGAGCACGACCTCCTCGACGACGGGCAGGGCCGGGCCTACCTCGACCGCTACGGCCGTGGATCGCGCGGGGCTGGCTGGTTCAGCTTCGATCGCGATGGGGTCCACTTCGTCGGCCTCGTCAACGTCGTCGACTTGAAGGCGGGCGGCCTCGGCAACCTTGGTGCCGAACAGCTCGACTGGCTGGAGCACGACGTGGCCGGGCTTTCTTCCAGCACGCCCATCGTCGTCTTCGCGCATATCCCGCTCTGGACGATCTATCCCGAATGGGGCTGGGGCACGCAGGACGGAGGCCGGGCCCTCGCGCTCCTGAGGCGCTTCGGCTCGGTGACGGTCCTCAACGGGCACATCCACCAGATCATCCAGAAGGTCGAGGGCAACGTTGCCTTCCACACGGCCCGCTCGACGGCCTTTCCCCAGCCGGCGCCCGGCACCGCTCCCTCGCCGGGCCCGATGAAGGTGCCGGCCGGCGCATTGCGCGGTCTCCTCGGCATCGCGAGCGTCAACGTGGTGCCCGGCGCGGGCCCCCTGGCGATCATCGATACGCCCCTCGCGGGGGCGAGCACGCCATGACCGCGATACGTCCCTCCCTTCGCCGCCGGGTTCGGTCCACCGCCGGCGCGGCCTTGCTCGCCGCGATCCTGCTCGGCGGCGCGGCCCTGGCAGGACCGACCGAGCCGGCCTCGGATCCCGTGGTCCGCATCGATAACTTCACCTTCAGTCCGGCGGTCCTCACCATCGCGCCGGGCACGACGGTCACCTGGATCAACGGCGACGACATCCCGCACACGGTCGTCTCGTCGTCCGGGCAATTCCGTTCCAAGACCCTCGACACCGAGGATCGTTTCGCCTTCACCTTTCAGGCGCAGGGAGAGTATCCTTACTTCTGCTCGCTCCACCCGCACATGACCGGGACGGTCGTCGTCCGGGACAAGCCGCAATGATCCGGTCCCGGAGCGCCGGATGGACGGGAGCGGTCTCGTGAAAGCGGGTGCGCTGGCGAGCTTCGAGGCGGCACGGCGGGTTCCCCCTCCCGGCGCGCTGCTGCTGGCCGCCGCCGAGGCGGCCCTCGCGCTCCATGCCGCCATCGCGTCCGCGTGGTCCGCCACCGATGCGGACCGTGCCGCCCGCCGGACATCCTCCGCGACGGCGGACCGGACCCCGGTGGGGGGGCCGCCCGCCGCCGCGTTCCGCGAGGTCGTGCTTCCGCATCTCGATGCCGCCTACAACCTCGCCCGCTTCCTCACCCGGGACGCCGACGCCGCCGACGACATCGTGCAGGACGCCTTCCTGCGCGCGTTCCGGTCCTTCGACGGTTATCGCGGCGGCGACGCCCGCGCGTGGCTCCTGGCGATCGTGCGGAACTGCGCCCGCACCTGGGCGAACGACCGCCTCCGCGACCGGGCACGCTGCGAGCCGCTCGACGCCCCCGTCCACGCGGAGGGGCAAGCCGAGGAGGCGGAGACCCGGGAGTTCTGGGACCCGGAAGCGGTCACGCCCGAGGCCGCCATCCTGCGCGATGGCGAGGCGGCCTTCCTCCGCCGGGCGATCGAGACCCTGCCCAGGGACTTTCGCGAGGTGCTGGTCCTGCGCGAGTTCGAAGACCTTTCCTACCGCGAAATCGCGGAGATCACCGCGGCACCGATCGGGACCGTGATGTCGCGCCTCGCGAGGGCCCGGACCATGCTCTCGGCCGCGTGGCGGCGCCTGGGCGGCGAGGACAACCGATGATTGAGGAGCCTGAAACTTCCTGCGGCGAGGCCATGCTGCTCCACGCCTTCCTGGACCGCGAGCTCGATGCGGCCCACACCCTGCGCTGCGAGGCGCATGTCGCCGGATGCCCCGTCTGCGCCGCCGAACTCACGCGGTTGCGCGCGATGCGGGATCGCCTCGCGGAGGGAGACGTCGCATGGCGGGCGCCCGAGGCGCTTCGCACCCGCATCCTCGACGCGCTGGCGCGGGAGGAGCACCGGGCCGCGCCCCGCTCGCCGGCGACGATGGCGTGGCTGCGCCCCCTGGCGACGCGCCGGGGAAGCCTGCCGGCGGGCCTCGCCCTGGCGGCGAGCCTCGCCTTCGCCGTGGTCCTGACCCGCCCCGAGCCGGCCACCGACCTTACGGGCCAACTCGTCGCCGGGCATGTCCGCTCGCTGCTGGCGGACCACCTCACGGACGTGCAGACATCCGACCAGCATACGGTGAAGCCGTGGTTCTCCGGCAAGGTCGACTTCTCGCCGCCGGTGATCGATCTCTCGGATCGCGGATTTCCGCTCGTCGGCGGCCGGCTCGACTACATCGACGGAAAGGTCGTGGCGGCCCTGATCTATCGGCGGAACAAGCATTTCATCAACCTGTTCGTCTGGCCTGCCGACACGCATCCGCCACGCAGCCTCGCGCAGGACGGCTACAACATCCTGGGCTGGCGACAGGCCGGACTGAGCTACTGGGTCGTTTCGGACCTCAACGCCGTCGAACTGAGGGAATTCAAGGACGACTTCGCCGAACGCGCGCCGCGATGACGAATGCGCGGTCTGTTTGATCCCCGGGTTCAATGGTGCAGTCTTCACGGCTGCGTGGAGGGACGCGCTGTGGGTCAGGTACTTCACGGGAGGGCCACCACGACGGAGCCAGTCCATTGCGCGATCCACAATAGTCGAGCGAGCCTGAGGACGCTGGCCAAGCGCTTCGGTCGACGATCCCTCACCTGATGCGCTCGTCATTGCACCGCTGCCTGCAACGCCACGGCATGGGCCGCTTGCCCGACACGGGCGGGGACAAGCCGAGGCGGTCGCGCTTCAAGGCCTACCCGCTCCCTCAAATGCCGGGATCAAACAGTTAAAGCGGTTTCGGTTTGATCCGGATCACCTGCTTCACCGTCTTTGCGAGCGACAGCGAAGCAATCCAGGGCAGCGGGACCTGAACGGATGTGGCGGATCCCTGGATTGCTTCGCTTCGCTCGCAA